>NZ_JBQEPX010000001.1:1824639-2570391 GCF_052046015.1 Agrobacterium sp. 22094
CGCTGATGGCCTTGACTTCATCGCTGGAGAAGGTGTTGAGCGCATCAGACGACAGAGCGTTCAGCTGAGAGGTAGACATGACGGCAATCTGCGCCTTGTTCAGTGCTGCTGCGTTCGTGCTGCTCAAGTTGGTCAAAGCCGCTGCAGAAAGGCCGGAAATTGCCTTGGCGTTGATTGACGCAACCTCTCCGGTGGAGAAGAGAGCGAGTTCGGCGCTATCAAGCGTTGCCAGTTGGGCAGAGCTCAAGCTGGCGATCTGAGCCGAGTTCAGCGCTTCGACCTGGTTGGTCGTCATCGCTGCAAACTGCGTCGTGGTCAGGGCTGCTGCCTGTGTCGCGCTGAGGTTTGCGATGTTGCCCGTGGTCAACTTGCCGACCGTGATGCCTGCAAGCGCCTTGGCGCTGATAGCCTTGACTTCATCGCTGGAGAAGGTGTTGAGCGCGTCGGATGACAGAGCGTTCAGCTGTGTCGAAGACATGACTGCGATCTGTGCCTTGGTCAGTGCGGCTGCACTTGTGCTGCTCAGGTTGGTCAGAGCCGCGGCAGAAAGGCCGGCGATCGCCTGGGTGCTGATAGCAGCGATCTCATCGGTGCTGAAGAGAGCCAGCTCTGCGCTGTTGATTGTCGCGACCTGAGCCGAACTCATGCTGGCGATCTGGGTGGCGTTCAGCGCCTGGATCTGGCTGGTCGATAATCCTTCGATCTGGGTGGTGCTCAGTGCAACGACCTGTGCCGCGCTAAAGCCGGTGACTTGAGCGGTGCTCAGCGCTCCCAGCTGGCTCAGCGTGAGGCCCTTGACGGCGGGAGCCGAAATGGCGCGGACGTCATCGGAGCTCAGAAGGGCGACATTGGCAGTCGTGAGCGATCCGACTTGAGCGGAGCTCAGCGCCTTGATCTTGGTGGCGTCGAGCGCATTCACGTCTTCCGAGGTCAAGCTCGCGATCGTCGATGTGGAAAGCTTTGAGATCTGCGTAGCAGACAAGGATGAGATAATGGAGGTCATGAACGTGTCCCTTACCGAATGGCGACTGGTCGCGCCTATCTGCCGCCTGACACTGTCCCCACCGACAGCAATCCGACACGCGCAAATAAAGCGAAATTGTTGAGAACATGGCTCATGTGAACCTGCGTAGGAACCGCATCATGCAATTCGAGCTGGAGAAGCTCGGATTTTCCACGCTAGCTATTGCGAATGCCGCTAATAAACGATGCCGCTTGAATAACTGACTATGGCTATTTCGTAGCAGGCAAACCTTTAAAACCGGGTTAACGCCCGGCCTCCTCGCGGACACTTATTCTTCAATTTCATGTATTTTTGAGAGAAATTAGGAGGATATAATGTACCATTTTTTTTGAAGATTCGACTCAACTACAGGTTAAAAACATATATATGCGATTTATCTAAAAGGTATTGGTCGCCTTCACCCACTATATTTCACATCAAGAAGCGAAAAAATCCAGTAACATTTGCATCCCAATAAAAGAAAGGTAATTTTAATCTGATGTTTTTTGATCAGAGCAGCGTCGACGTCTTGGATGGATGGGATAGTGAATAGCGACAGAAACTGGTCGTTTTTTTCTTCTTCCTCGAAGATATCGAATGAATAGGTCCCGCTAGCGCCGCAAGTTATAAGTTTAACCATGTGACAAAGCGCAAATTACGGGCTATCTTTATAGCGCTACTCTGCGTTTTCGGCATGAGAGCATCATACAGCCCGTATTTCGAACATCGTGGAGAGTATCGTTTTTAACTCGCCGTCTAGTAATTGTTCGCGCACCGGCTCAATAGAGCAATTGCTCCACGACAACGATGATCCTCTTCACTCTGCAAGACAGTCCGGACACACGTAGCGACCACTCGCTGTCACTGAGTGCGCAATTCTCCGACGTGCAAGCACTGCCGAGCGCAAGACGACTGAAGGCTCGGACGCTATTTGCCTGAGAGGCGGCGGCACCCTTGCTCCGTCACAAAGACGCAAACAGGAGAGGCTTGGAAAGACATGCCGCAGAGACTGCGGATAGTATCGTCTTGAGCAGCATGGAAGACGGCTTTTGGGGGAACTGTTCTTTGAGACCTTGATCGGTCATTTCAGCAGGGCTTAGACGGACTTGTACCATCAAGCCTTGCGACAAGTGAGGGGGCGGAACCGTGTCCGCCCCTAGATAGACGATTTGGATAGCCGGTTTCGGGTGCAAGAACCACTCGCCCTCACATCCAAGTCAGCCTAAAGCGTAGGCCCGAAAATCGGAATCGATTTTCAGAAAGCACGATGCGTAGATCAGAGAAGACAGAGCGCCACTCGTTACTTAGGAGTAGCGCGCCCTATTCTTAAAACTCTTCCCAGTTCTGTTCGCTTGCCTTCAAGGCAGGTGTCTCAGCTGGCGCCCCAAATGCTTTTGCAAGCGTGTTACCAAGTGCGCGTGCAGGCGACGCGACCGGGCGGGCCGTTGGCTTGACTGCCGCTGGTGTAAAGCTTGGCTTCGTCGAATAGACGGGTTTTGCTGCAGCCGCGGGCGCTGCGCGTGGCGCAGTCGGAGCCGGACTTGATGTAAAGGACGCAACGCGTGTAGCCGCACCTGCGCCCAGATTGAACTGGCCGATCAGGCTTGTGAGGGCTTCGGCCTCGCGGGCGAGCGAGTGGCTTGCGGCCGTCTGCTGTTCGACCATGGCTGCGTTTTGCTGCGTCCCCTGATCCATGGTGTTGACGGCGGTGTTGATTTCCTGCAGGCCGGTCGACTGTTCGCGCGAGGCGGTGACGATCGCGCTCACATGGGTGTTGATCTCTTCCACCTCGGCGACGATCATCTGCAGCGCCTTGCCGGTTTCGCCGACGAGGCCCACGCCATTTTCAACATGCTTGCTGGAGTTGCTGATCAGCGACTTGATTTCCTTCGCTGCATTGGCGGAGCGCTGGGCCAATTCACGCACTTCCTGAGCGACGACGGCAAAGCCCTTGCCTGCCTCGCCCGCACGCGCTGCTTCCACACCCGCATTCAGTGCGAGCAGGTTCGTCTGGAAGGCGATGTCATCAATGACGCCGATGATGTTGGTGATTTCGCCGGAGGATTTTTCGATCTCCTGCATGGCGGCCACGGCGCGGCGCACGACTGCACCGGATTGTTCGGCACCGGCACGGGCGCGCTGCACGAGAGCGCCGGCCTCTTCGGCACCCTTGGCGCTGTCGCGAACCGTCGTGGTCACTTCTTCCAGCGCCGCAGCGGTCTCTTCAACGGAGGCAGCCTGCTGTTCGGTGCGGCGCGACAGGTCGTCGGCTGCAGACAGCATTTCAGCGGCACCGGCATGGATTGCGGCAGCATTCTCGCCGACCTTGCGCAATGTCTGCTGCAGGCTGTCGAGCGACGTGTTGAAGTTCAAACGAAGCGGCTCGATAAACGGTGTGAATGGCTTTTCTATACGATAGTCGAGATTACCGTCGGCCAGTGCCTGGAGACCCTTGGCAAGTTCTTCACGAGCAAAAACCTGTTCCGCTTCGGCGCGCTCTTTCTCAGCCTCGTTACGCAGACGATCGGCTTCAGTCGCGGAGCGCATGCGATCTGTTTCACCCGCCAGGCGCTGCTTTTCGATAGCGGCATCCTTGAAGACCAGAACAGCCTTTGCCATTTTCCCGACTTCGTCACCGCGATCCAGGGCGGGAACATCGACATTGTTATCGCCGTTTGCCAGACGGCCCATGGCATCCGTCATGCCGACGATGGGCGTGACGATGGCGCGTGATAGCGCCCAGATCAGCAGCACTGAAACGAGGCCCGCCCCAGCGCCACCGCCGAGCAGTGCATATTGCAGATTGGCCTGGGCGCTTTGCTGAGCCGCGATCTCCGACTTGGTCAGCGCGTTGAGCTGTTCCTTGATCTTTTCGGCTGCAGCGCGGAAGCCATCGACCTGACCCTTGGCCTGGTTGCGGCCGATTTCGATGATTTCGGAAACCGGTGCTTCCGTCGTCTTGCGGGCTGCCATCTGCGGCTCTGCCAGCTGCTTGTAAAAGACGGTGGCGGTCGCTTCCATCTCATCGATGGATTTCAGAATCTCGGGTTGGTCGGCAGCGTATCCGCGTGCCTCCTTCAATTTTGCGAGCATCACGTCGCGCTGGGCAAACACATCCTTGTAGGTGCTGTCGCTACGGAACAGAAGAAAGCCGCGCTGATTGACGACCTGCTCGAGCATGGCTGCCTTCGCCTCGTCCACCGTCTGCATGAGTTGCGCTGTACGGGTTTGCGTTTCGGACAGCTGCTGTGCGTCCAGAGTCTGAAAAAAGACAACTGCCGAGGCCACAAGGCACACACCCATCAAGGCGACGAAGGTCATGATCAGCTTGATATTGATAGGCAAATTTTTGAGAAACATCGACAACTCTTTTTCGACACGGGACCGCGCATCAATCATCAGAGCGCGAACCAGAAATTTTCCGGCCTAACCTTCATGTCAGCGACGGGATTTTCAGCTTCGCAAATTGCTGCAAAGCGGTTGATTTTTACTTAAATACGATGGTTCTAAAAAAACAAACCCAGGCAGTATTGCGTAGGGTAAACGAAGTCTTCCTCAGCAGCGGGCCACAAACCGCTTGCGCTGCGCCCGATTGGCCGTCATTGACACTCTCCATGACCAAAACATCCGAAAATCAACGCCTGGACCAGCTACTGGTCGCCAAGGGCCTGTTTGCCAGTCGCTCCCGCGCGCGCGATGCCGTATCGCGCGGCACCGTCAGCGTGAATGGCAAGATCGTCACCAAGCCGAGCCTCTGCTTTGCCGAGAGCGCGGTTATCGCGATCGACGATCCGGCGCAGGATTATGTATCACGCGCCGCCCTAAAGCTCGTCGCAGCACTCGATCACTTCACGTTGGATCCGAAGGGCCATGAATGCCTGGATGTGGGCGCCTCTACCGGCGGCTTTACGGAGGTGCTGCTGGAACGCGGTGCGGACCATGTGACTGCAATCGATGTGGGTCATGGACAGATCCATCCGCGGGTGGAGAACAATCCGCGCGTGACCAGCATCGAAGGGCTGAATGCGCGGTTTTTGACGCAAGACGATATTGACGGCCGCGAGATCAGCTTCATCGTCTCGGATGTCTCCTTCATTTCATTGAAACTTGCACTTGCGCCGGCGCTCGATCTGGCGACGAGCGGCGCGTTCGCCGTTCTTCTCGTCAAGCCGCAGTTCGAAGCCGGCCGGGATGCGATCAGCAAGGCAGGCCTGTTGAAAGAGCCGGACACTGCTCCGCAGGTTGCCGCAGAGCTCGAGCGCTGGCTCGCCGAAGACATTGGCTGGGAAAGCCTTGGCCTCATCCCCTCCCCCATCGCAGGTGGGGATGGCAATGTAGAATTCCTTCTCGGAGGCAGAAAGCCATGAGCACGCAGACCGTCAAGATCCAGAGCCTCGGCGCGCAGGGCGATGGCATCGCGCACTGTCCAGAGGGCACGGTCTATGTGCCTTTTACGCTTCCAGGAGAAACGGTCGCGATTGCCCGGGTGAAGGACCAGGGCACCATCATGTCGATTACGGAAGCATCGCCGGATCGGCGCGAGCCTGCCTGTCGCCATTTCGGACCGGATGGCAAGAACGGCACGTGCGGCGGCTGTTCGTTGCAACATGTGCAAGACGAGCCCTACCACGACTTCAAACGGAATCTCGTCGTTGCTGCCCTCCGATCGAAGGGTCTGGATGTGGAGGTCGATCCGCTGGTGATCTGCCGGCCAGGTGAGCGACGTCGCGTTGTCTTCACCGCGCGCAAAACCGAAAAGGGACTTCTTCTCGGCTTCAGCCAGGCCAACAGTCACCACATCGTTGCGATTGAGGAATGTCCCATCGCAGCCCCGGCCATCGTGTCGAGGCTCGACGCGATCCGTGCGATCGGCTTGCCACTGGCATCCAACGCTGAGCCATTCCGCATCACAGTGATGGAGACGCTTTCGGGGCTCGATATTGCGGTGGACGGCATCAAGTCCGTCAATGACAAACAGCGCCGTGCGCTAACGGAAACGGTTCTTTCCATGCGCGGCATCGCCCGCGTATCGCTCTCCGGCGAAATTCTCATCGAACCGCAAAAGCCGGTGATCGAATTCGGCAGCGTCAAGGTCGCCCCTCCCGCCGGCAGCTTTGTCCAGGCCACGAAGGTGGCGGAAGAGGCCATGGCCGATCGCGTCGTGGCGCATGTGGGCAAATCGAAGCGGATCGCCGATCTGTTCTGCGGCACCGGCACCTTCACGTTGAGACTGGCGCGTGTCGGCAAGGTGCATGGCGTGGAAGCGGAAGACAAGCCGTTGAAGTCGCTCGATTTTGCCGCGCGCAACACACCCGGCTTGAAGCCGGTCACCATCGAGCGGCGCGACCTGTTCCGTCATCCCCTGATCGCCAAGGAACTGAAGCTTTACGACGCCGTCGTCTTCGATCCGCCACGAGCGGGTGCGGAAGCGCAATGCAAGGAACTTGCCCGCAGCACGGTCAAGAAGATCGTTGCCGTCAGCTGCAATCCGCTGTCCTTCGCGCGCGACCTCTCCATCCTGGTCGAAGGCGGCTATCGCATCACAAGCGTGACGCCGATCGACCAGTTCCTCTGGTCGCCGCATGTCGAGGCGGTCGCGACGCTGGAAAAGTAACGCGCTTTACCACGCCGTATCGATACTGCCGCTGCCGACGACGCCGGAGCAGCGGCAACGGCCACCGACACGGCCCTGCTGAACCGGGCAGACATAGGGGCGTGAACGCTCGGCACTGTCCGGCGGCGTGATGACGCAGACGAAACGCGGCTGGCGGCGATCCCACCCGTTATTCTGATTCTGATTGCTGCGTGGCGAGCTGCTATTTAAATCCTGCACCTGCACGACATCACTGTCTCTTGGGGACGACATCATCGGCGAGGACAGCATCCCGGCATCCGCGACGCCGGACAGCGACAGTATAGCAATCATTGCAAGAGCGGTTTTGCGCATCATGGCGGCCTTCTCCCAAGTAAAGATGTCGATCGAGTAAGCGGAAACACTTCCCGTTCCGTAAAGACCGACACCTTCTTCTCAAGAGACTTAACGGCGCATGAATGCCTCAAAGGCAGCGCGTGCCTCACTACTCTGAAGCTGAGCGGCGAAGTGAACGATCTCCTCGTCGATCCGGGCTCGGATCGCATCGACATCGCCACGCACCAGATCACGCGCAATCTTCAGCGCCTGCGGTGGCTTCGACGCCAGGTTGGCGGCAATCTTCAAGGTTTCCGCCTCGACATCCGCCTCGGGAACGACCTTCCAGATCAGGCCCGCCGCCATAGCCTGCTCGGCCGAGACGCCTTCACCTGCCGCCAAAAGCGCGAATGCCCGCTGGTGGCCGGCAATGCGCGGCACGAGAAGGCTGGAGGCGGCCTCCGGCACAAGTGCCAGATCGACGAAGGGCGTCTTGAACAGGCTTCGGCTGGAGGCGACCGTCAGATCGCAATGCAGGTTCAGCGTCGTGCCGATACCGATGGCCAGGCCATCGACGCCAGAGACGATGGGCTTTTCCACGCTGACCAGCGTGTGCAGGAAATCGGCTGCGGCGAGCCGTCCCTTGCCACCAGACATGGCGAATCCAAGGAAATCAGCCATGTCATTGCCGGCGGAGAAGCATCCCGGCGTGCCGAGAAAGACGATTGCGCGGATGTCTTCATCCGCATCGGCGGCCTTCAACGCCTCGATCATGCTGCGATACATCGCATCGGTGATGGCGTTCTTCTTGTCCGGCCGATTGAAGCGGATGACCTGCACGCCAGCTGCGACCTGAGGCCGCTCGAGAAGGATATGATCTTCGGACATCGATACTTCCTTCACCCAAGAACGACGCGTGCGGCTTCGAGGCTCGCGGCACCCGAGACAACGCGATCCTTTAACGCAGCCGTTTCTGCCAAAAGATTTTCCGCAGCGAAACGGCAAAGCGAGGTACGCTTGGTACCCTGCCCGTCTTCAACGGCTGCAAGCGCGCCCTTGGCCAGATAGACGCCCGTCAATGCAAGACCGAACAGCCTTTGGTAGGGTGTCGCACCTGCCAGCACGGCGCCTGCCTCTCCCTTGGCCTGGGCGTCCAGCAGCCAGTCGGTGGCAGCCTCAAGATCGGCGATGCTCTGGTCGAGGTAGCGTGCGGTTTCGCCCAGTTCCGGCTTGTTCGATGCACGAACGTCTTCGGCAATGGCCTTCAACTCTTCGATAAAGCCGCGAACGTGGTGGCCTTCGGAGAGTGGAAGCTTGCGCATGACGAGGTCGATGGCCTGAATGCCGTTGGTGCCCTCATAAATCGGTGCAATGCGGGCGTCACGCAGATAGCGGGCCGCGCCCGTTTCCTCAATGAAGCCCATGCCGCCATGGACCTGGATGCCGAGCGAGGCAACGTCCACACCGGCATCGGTGGAGAAGGACTTTGCAATTGGCGTCAAAAGCGCCGCACGCTCCTGCCAGAACTTCTGAGTGCCTGCATCGCTTTCCGCATGGCTCATGTCGATCGCGTGGGCGCAGGCGAAGCTGATGGCGCGCGAGCCTTGCGTCAGTGCCTTCATGGTCAGCAGCGTTCTGGCAATATCCGGATGCTCGATAATCGGGCTCATGCCCGTTGCCGTCGTTCCGGGCGCCTTACCCTGGGTCCGCTCTTTGGCGTATTGGATCGCCTTCTGGGTTGCGGCTTCGCAAATCGCCACGCCCTGCATGCCGACGGCCAGGCGGGCATTATTCATCATGGTGAACATGCAGGCGAGACCCTTGTTCTCTTCGCCCACGAGCCAGCCGATCGCCCCTTTCTCCTGACCGTAGCGGCCATCGCCGAAGATCATCGTGCAGGTCGGCGAACCATGAATGCCAAGCTTGTGCTCCAGCGCATGGCAGAACAAATCGTTGCGCTCACCCGGATTGCCGGCAGCGTCGGGCAAGAACTTCGGCACGAGGAAGAGCGAAATGCCCCTCGTTCCAGCTGGCGCATCCGGCAGACGGGCCAACACAAGGTGGATGATGTTTTCGGCGGCGTCGTGTTCGCCCCAGGTGATGTAGATCTTCTGGCCGAAAATGCGGTAGGTACCGTCGTCGGCCCGTTCGGCCCTGGTCTTGAGTGCGGCGAGATCGGAGCCCGCCTGTGGCTCGGTCAGGTTCATGGTACCTGTCCATTTGCCGCTGACGAGATTTTCGAGGTAGACGGCCTTCAGCGCGTCGCTGCCATGGGCGGTGATGGCTTCGATCGCACCCATCGTCAGCGTCGGGCAGAGCGCAAACGCCATGGAGCCGGAGTTCCACATTTCGAGCGCCGCAACGTTGAGCATATGGGGCAGACCCTGCCCGCCAAATTCCTCTGGCGCCGTCAGGCCGTTCCAGCCGCCTTCGGCCCAGCGATGATAGAGACCGGCCCATCCATCGGGCGTACGAACCTCACCGTCCACCATGCGCGAGCCCTGGCGGTCGCCGATTTCGGCCAGCGGGGCAACCTCTTCAGTGGCGAAACGCCCTGCCTCATGGAGAATGGCATCGACGAGATCTTCATCGAGATCACCGAGCGCACCGCTCTGAAGAGCATCACCCAGCCCTGCAACGTGTTTCAACGTAAAAGCGATATCGTCTACCGGCGCGGTATACATCCTGCCTCCTCCCGAAGCGTCTGCCTACAATGCAATGTCCTTACGGGCTAATTGATTTTTACGTAAACGTCAATTTGAAATTTCGCGGGGATGACGTGTTCTTCAGAGCCTGCGAAGGACGTTCCATCTCTTCGACTCACGCCTAACGCGTGTCGCGATCTTTCAGAATCGCTCATACACTTCAGGTCCTTGTTGTCGCATCTCGTCACCGCAAAACCGGCGCGCACTTTTGCTTGAACCAAGCTGTAGGCCCGAGAAACGAGTCCGATTTTCAGGCCTATCGGTCGGCAAGATCACCCTTGTTATGAAACTGTCATAAAACTCTGATCTGCATGTCCGACCCTTCGAGCAGCATGGCCTCTGGCGTACTCAGGCCCGCCTTTCAGGAACGCGACATGGATATACAGTACCCAGCCATTCCCGGCCTCGTCTGGGCCTATCGCTTCGAGCCAGGGAGCCAGCTCTGTACACGCCTCGCACCAACCACCCAGTGGAGCGACATGGAAAGCAGCGAAGGCTTCTTCTGGCTGCATCTCAACCTGGCGGACACGCGGGTGGTTGCGTTTTTGGACTCTATTCCCGGTTTCGACGAGAACATTCGCGCGATCCTGACGACACATGAGACGCACCCCTCCATCACCGTCGATGAGGGCGCGCTCTACGGTACGCTGGTGGATTTTCAGCGCGAGTTCGATCAGGAAACCCGCGATCTGGGCTGGCTGCATTTTGCTCTGACGGATCGCTTCGTCATCACCACACGGCTTCAGCCGCTGCGGTCGGTGGATCGGCTGCGTGCTGCCATCGACAAGAACCCGAAGCGCTTCAGCACGCCGTCGCACATCTTCGAGGGACTGGTGGCCGAGTTTCAGCGCAGCCTGATCAACCTGGTGATGGAGACGACGGAAGAACTCAACGCCATCGAGGATTACGTCTACGCCGCTGCCCCGCGCGACGAGCGGAGAAGGCTGGCACCCGTCCGTCGCACCGTCGTGCGACTGCATCGTCATCTTCGAACCGTGCTGACATTGATGCGGCGCGCCTCAGCCGCGGATGAGGATGAAATGCCGGCTGGCTTCGAGGAGATTGCCGGACGGCTGACGAGCCGGCTGGAGTCTGTCGACTACGATGTCTATGCGCTTCAGGAGCGAGCCCGTCTGCTGCATGAAGAAATCGACTCCAAGCTTTCGTCGGAGACGAACCGGCATCTCTACATCCTGTCAATCATGACAGCATTTCTATTGCCGCCAACGCTCGTCACAGGCTTTTTCGGCATGAACACCAGCGCCCTACCTTTCATCGATGGCGGAAACGGAACGCTCTATGCAGCGGGTTTTATCGTCGCCTCCAGTCTTCTTGCCTGGTTCCTGCTGCGACGGGTCGGCATCATCTAAAGCAGGGCTCAAGCAAAACTGTGCAGGGGTTTTGCGATGACGACGCGCGATAGAACAAAGAGCTAAAGCGCAGGGAGCAAATCCGAGAAAATCACGATGCGCTTTCGGCGTGGGCGTCTTGTGTCTCTTCGCATATGTAAAGGGCCGCCTAGCAAGTGCGGGACGGCCCTTATAAATTATATATTTTCGTTCAATCAGCGGTACGGCGAATAGCAGGTCTGGCGTGGGCCGTGATAGGGCTGGAACGTGTTGCTGTAGGCGTCATAAGAGCGATAGCGGCCATAGCACCAGTTCACATGCGCCTGGCTCATGCCACCGCGGACGACCGGACGATATTCACGATAGACCGGGCGCGGACGATACTCCGGAACGGGGCGGTAGACTTCGCGCGGCTGAGATAGCGCACCGCCGATGATGGCGCCCGTGGCGAAGGCCGCAAGCGGGAACCAGTAGCCGTTGTGGCGACGATAGCCAGGACGGTAATCGCGGTAGCCGCGGTGGCCGCGATAGTAGCCCGGGCCGTAGTCGCGATAATAGCCGCGGTCGCGCCAATACTGAACGTTGACGATATTGTTGTCCGCCTGAGGTGCAACCGGCGCAGCAGGCACGATGGGCATAGCCTGAGCTGGAACAATAGATCCAACAGCAACAATAGCAGAGAGGCCAGCGGCCAAAGCAGCTTTCATGTAAGTCTTCATCTTACCTTCTCCATTCACATCCGGATACACAAACGGATGGGGTGAACTACGACGATTATTCTCCTGTTTATCCAGTTTTTAACGGCGTGGACTCGCCTTATATTCAAGTTAAGAAATTCAGCCTGAATGCAGCATTAACGAAACGATCACAGATACTTGAACGGGTTACTGCCCCAAGCGACGGAAGGCCCGGCTGAGCCGGGCCATCCAAATCATGCATCTTAGCTGTAGGGCGACACGCACTGCCTGCGCGGGCCGTTGTTCGGCTGATAGCTGTTGTCGTAGGCACGGTAGGACCGCCAGCGGTTGGCGCACCATTGCTGGTGGTTGCTACCGTAAGACGGACGGGCCTGATTGGTGGCACCACCGATGATCGCGCCAGCCGCGAAGGCTGCAAGCGGGAACCAGTAGCCATTGTGATAACGGTAGCCCGGACGACGGTCGCGATAGCCGCGGTGGCCGTTGTAAAATCCCTGGCGGCGGTATTCGCGATGGTTGCGCCAGTCACGACCGTGACGCTGACGCCATTCACGACGGTCGCGCCAGTCGCGATACTGGATGTCTACGACCTGATTCTGACCGGCAACGGGTGCCGGAATGGGTGTGGGAACTTGAAAGGCCTGCGATGGCGTAAAGCTCGTCAGGACCATGACTAGAGCGGTGGCGAGGCTCGTCTTCCGCAAATTCAGCATGAATTTCCTCCGTTTCTCTGCACATTGATGTTGTGCTGTTTTTATATCTTTCGGCAGAAATGCGGAAACGGCCCGCAGTGACACAGCCTCAGACATTTTAGAAACGGGAAAACTACAAACTCGTTCCATGGATCATGGCAATGACTGCCAACTGCAGGAACGAAAAGGTGGGAGGAGGAGGCTTTACGCCTCCACCTTGACGTCAGTCAGCGGCCTCGAGCAGCAGGCCAGAATATAGCCCTCCGCAATATCTTCATCGAGAATACCGCCATTGTGGTTCATCTCGACCTCGCCGGACAGCTTCAGCACGCGGCAGGTGCCGCAGATGCCGGATTCACAGGCCGCACCGATGCGAACGCCGGCCGCTCTTGCAGTCATCAGGACGGTCTGTCCCGGCTGGCATGGCACGTCCTTGCCGGACAGCGTGAAGCCGACCGTCGTCAGCGCCTCGCCATCCGCCTCGATCGCCGTTTCACCAACGGCAACTGGCGGCGCGGCCGGCGCGAAGCTTTCCTGATGATAGCGTGTCATGTCGAAACCGGAGGCTTCGAGCATGGAACTCACCGCCGCCATGAACGGCTCAGGGCCACAGCAAAATACCGTGCGGTCCATGAAGTCGTGAGACAAGAGCGCAATCTTGGCCTTGTCGACGAAGCCCTTCAGGCCCGACCACAGATCGGTGCGACCGCAGGACTCCACGATGAACCCGAGAGACAGGTTCGGCATATAGCGTGCGAGATATTCGAGTTCATGGCGGAACACGATATCGGCGGGTGTGCGCGAGCAGTTGATAAACGAGATATCGCTGTGCGGCGCGCGATCGCACATGTCGCGCACCATCGACATCATCGGCGTGACGCCAGAGCCTGCGGAGATGAACAGATACTTATCGCCCGGATGCTTCACATAAGAAAAGTCACCCAGGGGACCAAGCGCGCGGATCTTCATCCCCGGCTTGAGGTTATCGAACATCCAGCGGGTGCCGATCGAGTTCTTCTGAGCCTTGACCGTGACGGCCACCGCATAGGGACGAGACGGCGTGGAAGACAGCGTGTAGGTCCGAAACAGCGGCTCGGGGCCTACTGGCAGTTCCAGCGTCACGAACTGGCCCGGAATATAGCGAAACCAGTTGGTGTCAGTGGAGCGGAACAGGAACGTCATCACATCCGGCGTTTCGGGGGTAACCGAAATGCATTCCAGCATGTGAAGCTTGTCGCTCCAGGGCTTCATCTCATCGATATGCTTATAGGTCACGGCCATGGTCATCTGCATCAAGCCACTGCGGAAAGCTTCTTCTTGTCGCCGGACAGCCGGTCGATCATGAAGTCTGCATACCAGTTGACGAACTGCATGACGCCGCCTTCGTCCTCCATGGAGTAAGGACCTGGCTCATAGGCGGGCGAGCGAATGCCGAAGGCGTTTTCCTCGACGATCTGGCGATCCTGATCGTTGGTCTCGTTCCAGACATGCGTCAGGTCTTCGAGATTGTAGTCCACGCCTTCCACGGCATCCTTGTGAACAAGCCACTTGGTCGTGACCATGGTTTCCTGTGGGCCAAGCGGCAGCACGCGGAAGGAAATCATGTGGTCGCCGAGGAAGTGGTTCCAAGTCGTCGGGTAATGGAAGAGCAGCAGCGCGCCGATATGGCTGATGGTGACATCGTCAGACAGCGGGCGACGAACCGCAGGCTTGCCGGACATGGTGTAGCTTTCCGCTTCACCAATCAGCGGCATGCGCGCCACGCGGAACTGACCCTTGGGGTCGATCTTGAAACGGCTTGGCAGACCTGCCGCTTCGCAGCGCGCCCAGTGGCCGCCGATTTCAGGGTCGCTTGCGCCGCCATCGGTGCCCGTCACGCTCGGGTTTTCCGGATAGGTGCGGCAAAGCTCGGGGTGGTTGGCCGCGCAATGGTAGCATTCGCGGTTGTTTTCCCAGACGAGCTTCCAGTTACCCTTTTCGATGATGGTGCTTTCATGCGCCACCTTGGCTTCCCACACCCGGTGCGGCTTCATATAGGCTTCGACTTCCGCACGAACCGGCGCGAAATCCATAGGCTGCTCTGCAAGGCAGATGAAGACATAACCGGCAACCGTTTCGCAGGCGACCGGCTTCAGCCCAAAGTTTTCCTTGTTGAAGTCTTCGCCCATGTGGCGGGCAAAAAGGAGCTTGCCATCCAGATCGTAGGTCCACTGGTGGTAAGGACAGACGAGACGGGCCGACTGGCCTTTCTGGCTGGTGCAGACGCGTGAACCGCGGTGACGGCAGGAATTGTGGAATGCGCGGATCGTGCCATCCTTGCCGCGAACGATCACGACAGCATAATTGCCGACCTGAACGGTGAAATACATGCCGGACTTCGGCACTTCACAGTCGTGACCGACGAACAGCCAATCGCGATACCAGATGGTTTCCATGTCGAGCTGGAAGTAATCCTGATCGGTATAAAATGGCTGCTCAAGGCTGAAGCCTTCGCGGCGATTCTTCAATTGGCGCAATACGGTTTCACGCAGTTCCATGGCCATGTCCTCGAGTAATACTGCAGCCGCCCAACAATCCCGGCCGCATGGTGTGATTTGATCTAATCATTGACGCCTTTTTCCAGCACCACATTGCGCGACATTCTGTCCCGCATTGGCGACAAATTGCGACATCGTCCGCAAAAGTACTGCTTTATTTTTTTTGAATTTAAAACAGTGGCTTAGAGGGTAATTCAAACGATTGGTCGTCGCAATAAGACTTCGGCTTCCAGCGCGCTGCAACACACGCCACCGACAGACCGGAAACGCGATATTAACTCTAGTCGGCTAAAAAGCGTATATCTTTCAAAGAGGATATGGCTGTGGAGAAGGAAACTCGTATCCGCTACGTAGACACAAAGTCCGGCAAGGTCGCCCCCCCGACAAGGTCGAAAACCGCGCATTCCGATTTTTTGCGCACCGGGCGCATCGGTCGCTTTGAAGAGACGTTGCCGCAAGGCGGCAAGCGATATCTTAGCCACGAACAGGTCGCGGAGATCACCGCTCGCCGCTTGCAGGATGCCGGCTCCAAGACGCATTCACGACTGAACGGCTTCCACCCCAGCATCCGTTTCCCCAATATGGTCTCTCACAAGCTGATCGACAGCACTCCTCATCTCGGCTACTGCCATGTGACGGCCTCCACCACCCGTTTCGACAAAAGCAGACCGGTCCTATGGTCCTTTTACCTCGCCAATTTCTTTGCGGAACTGTGCGGCGACGAGCATTTCTTCGAAAAGATCGACCAGACCCGGTCGCGGATGTATTTCGCCGTCGCGATGCAGCCGCAAAGTGGCGGCAAGTCCGTGGCGATCGACACATCCATTCATCGCGGCGGCCTGCTGTTCCAGACACAGGACCCGAAAGAAGCCTTGAAGAACGTATTGATATTGGGCACGCGTTCGGAGGAGTTGCGCAAAATCATCCGTGCATTGTGAGGCCCTTGTCCGATCGTTCGAACTCGCCATTTGCGCTATAATCTTTATCGTTTTCGCCTGTCACTATCGCAAAACCGCTTCACACTTTCACGCGACATGCTTTAAGAGCCTTTCCCAAGGAAAGGGCCTTCAGAGATGGCGCGACAAATCCATATCGAGCAGCAGCCGGAAGAGGCATTGGATGAAGCGGTCCGTGTCATCGAGGCAGGTTTCCCTGTCGCCATACCGACGGAGACCGTCTACGGCCTTGCAGCAGACGCGACCAATCCCGCAGCCATCACCCGGATATACGAGACCAAGGGGCGTCCGCAGTTCAACCCGCTGATCTGCCATATGGCAAACATGGCGATGGCGGAGCAACACGCGATCTTCGATCCGATCTCACGCAAACTGGCGGATGCTTTCTGGCCGGGACCCCTCACGCTGATATTGCCCCTGAGACAAGAGAGCCCGATCCATTCCCTGGCGACAGCCGGTCTCGACACCGTCGGCATTCGTATTCCCAAAGGCTTTGCCAGTGCGCTGATCGAGAGGCTCGGTCGGCCGCTTGCAGCCCCCAGCGCCAACAGCTCCGGCAAGATCAGCTCGACAAGTGCGGCCCATGTCGAGGCGGACCTGGGTCAAAAGATAGAGCTTATTCTGGATGGCGGCTCAGCACCCGTCGGCGTCGAATCCACCATCATCAAGGTCGAGAGCGACGGCTGCGTCCGCCTCCTGCGGCCCGGCGGCTTGGTGGCGGATGAGATTGAACGCGTGGCGGGGGTCGAGATCGTCAGACCGGTAACCGCCTCTGCGGCGATAGAAGCGCCTGGCATGCTGGCCTCACATTATGCACCGGGTGCAGCGGTGCGTCTGAATGCGACTTCGGTTCAGGAAGGCGAAGCTCTGATCCGCTTCGGCGGCAAGCCGCTAACGGGAGAAGCCGATGCGGTTGCCGTGCTCGATCTCAGCCCAAGCGGTGATCTTGCAGAAGCTGCGGCCAATCTTTTCGACCATCTGAAACGTGCCGATGCGAGCGGTGCCACCACCATTGCGGTGGCGTCTATTCCCAATAGGGGCCTTGGCGAAGCCATCAATGACAGGTTGGAGCGCGCGGCTGCGCCGCGATCCTGACCTTGCCTGACACGATACTGGAGGAATTCTCATGACGCCAACAGCCCTGTCCGATGAACTGCTCTCGCGCTTTGCCGCCATCGTCGGCGAGAAAAACGCGCTGCGGGACGCTTCCGATCTTGCACCGCATCTCGTCGAGAACCGCGGTCTTTACCATGGGAATTCGCCGCTTCTGTTACGTCCATCGACGACGGAAGAGGTTGCCGCGATCATGAAACTCGCAAGCGAAACGGGCACAGCGATTGTGCCGCAGACCGGTAATACCGGCCTTGTTGGCGGGCAGACGCCACGCAATGGCGGAAGTGACGTGATCCTGTCGCTGGAACGGATGAACAAGGTTCGCGATATCGACCCCGTCGCCAATGTGATTGTCGTCGATGGAGGCTGCATTCTGGACGAGGTCCACAAGGCGGCGGAGAAGGTCGATCGGATGTTCCCGCTTTCACTCGGCTCGCAAGGTTCGTGCCGCATCGGCGGCAATCTCGCCACCAATGCCGGCGGTACGGCGGTGCTCGCCTATGGCAATATGCGCCAGCTTTGCCTTGGCCTGGAAGTCGTTCTGCCCACCGGCGATATATGGAACGGCCTGCGCCGGTTGAAGAAGGACAATACGGGTTACGATCTGCGTGATCTCTTCATCGGCTCAGAGGGAACGCTCGGCATCATCACCGGCGCGGTCCTGAAGCTCTTCCCAAAACCGCTTGGCCATCAGGTGGCGTTCGCCGGTCTCAATTCTCCGGCGGATGCGCTGAAACTCTTCGAGCGCGCATCCACTCTTTGTGGCTCGGCGCTGACCGGCTTCGAACTCATGCCGCGGATCGGCGTCGAATTTACTGCGAAACATATTCCCGGCGTGCGCGACCCTCTCGAAACGCCGCATGCGTGGTATGCGCTGATCGATATCTCCAGCTCCGACTCGGCTGACACTGCGCAGACCATGGTGGAAACGCTGCTGGAACAGGGTTTTGAAGCGGGGATTGTCCAGGATGCCGTGATCGCGTCCTCGGAGGCCCAGCGTCAGGCGCTGTGGCATATGCGCGAAAGCATGTCGGATGCGCAGAAACCGGAAGGAGGTTCCATCAAGCATGATGTGTCCGTTCCGGTTTCCCATGTTCCGGCCTTCATGGACGAAGCGGAAAGAGCCGTCATGACTGCCATCCCCGGCGCCCGCATCTGCGCCTTCGGGCACCTGGGCGATGGCAACATCCATTACAATATCTCCCAGCCGGTTGGTGCCGACAAGAACGCCTTTCTTGCCCAGTGGAAAGAGATCAACGAGATCGTCCACGGTATCGTGCTGTCCTTCGGTGGGTCCATCTCCGCGGAACACGGCATTGGGCAGTTGAAGCGGGACGAGCTGGCAGCCATCCGCCCGGCAATCGAGATGGACCTGATGCGTCGTATCAAGACAGCCTTCGATCCGGCAGGCATCATGAACCCCGGCAAGGTTGTTGCCTCTTAAATCACAAAGCGCCTCTCCGGGCGCACGAGCACTCTACCGCGTTCCATCTCAGCATCGTGTTTCGATGCTGTAGAGCGGTCGTCCACGCTCATTTTTGGCTCTCGCCGCATTGGCTATTGCCGCTCTCCCTCACACCTGTTGAAGTGCTTGTCAAGACATGCGCTCAGGCCGATCCCTGGCGTTTTTCTCAAGACTTCGTCGAGCCGTGCCACCTGTGGGCCGAACGACGCGCCACCGTCCCAATTCAGGAATCTGAAACCTTAAGCGGCTGGGTTTTGCTAACCATTTGGGAATGCAAAGTTTTCTTAACCTCGATTTTTAAGCTGTTTCGAAGATGCGCTGGCTATCTTCCACCTATCAGAGGACGAAAAGTCCCGGACGAGGCCATGAAACGGCTCTCAGGTAAAACAAGGATAGCATGATATGAACAACACCGTTCTGAAGCCCGAATGGGCAGGCGCAACTCTCCGGCTCGATCCGACGCGGTTCCCGCAGCAGCTGACCTATGGCAACAGCAATGGTTCGTCAGATGTCGATATCACGCTTGACGAGCGCGGTGCCGTTCTGCGCAAGGTTCTTCATTCCAGCGGTCTGCCGCTGTCCTTCGCCCTGCCTGCACGGGCATTCAAGGGTGTTGCAGCCCGCGCCATCGACCATGGCAATGGCGGCGTGACGGTGACGCTTGAACTTCATCACGACGATCCGGATCTCTGCATCCCGCTCTTGGTGGCGCATGACCTGTGCGACATCGCAGCCGATTGGCGCAGCTGGTCGGAAAAGTACAACATTCCCATGCTGATGGTGGAAGCCGACGGCGTCGCCCGCCCTCTCGAAGAGCATATCGGCCACGTCCGGACGAAATCGACGCGCCCGCGTCGCCGCCATTCCTACTTCGCCGATCGCCGTCCTCGCTTCCTCGTGCGCCGCAGCACCGGCTCGCTCGGTCTGACGATGCGGATCGAAGGCAAGGAAATCATCGCCCGCAACTGATCCTCTTGACGCCGTCGTTCAGCCGACGTTTCGAATGCGGACGAACTGAGCCCGGCACGCGCGCCCCGCGTCCGGGCTTTTCGTTATCCAAAAATGAGCCGCAACATCAAGCCTGCGAAAATCAACAGGCCGACGCGGTTGTTGGATTTGAAGAGTGCAAGGCACTTCTCAACATTGCCGATGTCCAGAGCCTTTATCTGATAAAAAAGCATCGCGGTGGCGACGATCAGACCTGCATATCCGAGCGGGTTAATATTCGCGATTGCGAATGCAAGGAAGAGAAACACCGCGGCTGTGCCATAAAGGGCCACCAGCCAGCCATGTGTCCTATCTCCGAACAGAAGGGCAGTCGAACCGATGCCGACGGCCACGTCGTCATCCTTGTCCATATGCGCGTAGATCGTGTCATATCCGACCGTCCAGACAATAGCCGCACCGTAAATCAGCATGGGAGCGACACTCAGTGATCCGAACTGAGCGGCCCAGCCCATCAGTGCGCCCCAGGAAAAGGCAAGCCCCAAGAAAAACTGCGGCCAGTTGGTGAAGCGCTTGGCGAAGGGATAGATCGCCACGAAAATCAGCGATGACAGGCCGAGCAGGATGGCGAAGCTGTTGAAGCACAGCAGCACCACCAAGCCCGCGAGCGCTTGCGCCACGATGAAGATTTTAGCCTGCATGCGTGTGACGCGGCCGGAGGGCAGCGGCCTCGACCGGGTGCGTGCCACCGCCATATCGATCTTGTGATCGACCAGATCATTGTAGGTGCAGCCCGCACCGCGCATGGCGACCGAGCCGGCGAAAAACAGGAAGAGGTGGAAGAGCAAGGTGGACCAGGAAAAGGTACCGAGTTGCTGCGCCGCATTGGCGGCAACCGCCGCCGACCAGAAGCACGGCCACATCAGAAGCTGCCAGCCGATGGGCCGATCCCACCGGGCAAGCTGCGCATAGGGCCAAAGGCCTCTCGGCAAGATCCGATAGACCCAATTGTTGGATGGCGCGTCCGAAACGCGGCCGGAAAGATCGCTGTTATGAACCATGCTGGACTTCTACCGCATTGGCTGGCGGGGCGGTAGCTGGATTCAGCTTTTGTTAGGGTCTGTCCTTATGTTCGTTGAGGCAGCAAAAGCGCCGCTCAAAGAACCACCTTTTCCAGGGGTTCCCGCGTCTTCTCGAACTCCATCAATCTTGCCTCGTTGCGGGCGATGTAATCACGATTATCGGGCACCACCCCACCGCGCTTGGCAAGCTGAATCTGGAAGATGTGGAAGTTCTCATGGGTGAAGGCCATTTCCGAGCCAGCCAGATAGAATTCCCACATGCGGAAGAAGCGATCATCGTAAAGCGCCACAGCTTCTGCCTTCCTTGCCACAAAACGCTCGCGCCAGTGGCGCAGCGTATGCGCGTAATGCATGGGCAGAATTTCGATGTCCTTTACAAGCAGCCCCGTCTTTTCGATGGCTGGCAGAACCTCGGCCAGTGAGGGAATATAGCCGCCCGGGAAAATATATTTTTCGATGAACGGGTTCGTGGCAAGTGCCGGATAGGGTTGGCCGATGGAGTGCAACAGCATGACGCCGTCATCCTCCAACACTTCCGCTGCCTTCTGGAAGTACTCCCTGTAATGCGTCGGTCCAACATGTTCGAACATGCCCACAGAGACGATACGATCATACTTCTTGTCCGGCGGAAGGTAGCGGTAATCCTGTAGCTCGAAGCGGATGATGTCCGTCAAACCCCTTTTTTGCGCCCGATCCCGCGAGACGCGGAGTTGCTCCTCGCTGAGCGTAACGCCGGTGACATCCACGCCGGAGCTTTCAGCCAGATACATGGCCATGCCGCCCCAGCCGGAGCCGATCTCAAGCACGCGTTGCCCCGGCTCGGGCATCAGCTTGGCGACGATGTGGCGCTTCTTCGCCACCTGCGCCTCATCCAGGGAAATGCCTGGAGGATTGAAATAGGCGCAGGAATATTGCCAGTCCTGATCGAGAAAAAGATCAAAGAGCTTGGCGCTTAAATCATAATGGTGCGCGACGTTCTGCTTGTTGTGATTGACGGGCAGATGCATCTTGATGCGCGAGGCGATGATGCGCGCCATGCCGCGCCAGACCATGCCGAAGGTCAAGGCTTCAGAGAGCGTATTGCTTTTGACCAAGGCCAGGAAGTCGTAGATGTCGCCTTCGACGACCGACATTCGGCCTTCCATGTACATTTCGGCAAGCTTCAGTGCCGGGTCGGCGGCGATTTCGTCCATCGCCTGCTCATCACTGAAGCTCAGTGCGACGCGCTTGCCGCGTCCGTCTCCGAAGGACTGAAGACCGCTTGGACCCGTGACGATCAGGTTTCCGGTCTTGACGATTTTATCAAGCAGGGCATGCAGAGACGAGGCCATATTACCCCCAATAAGCTAAGTCTCACTTATCAAGTCCCTGTTACCGTATCTCTTTCTTACAGAGTTGCAAGACGGGGTAGTTTCAAAAATACTGATTGATTTCGTGGAACAAAACGGCCCTTGCGCAGTAAGTAAGAGCCATTTTATGTAAATCAGCGGCGCTTCATGGCCTCCGCCAAAGCCGCTGCCAACGCGCCTCCGGATTGCGCAGGCTCCGCACGGTCTTTCGGCTTTGCGCTGGCGTGGCGCATGGCGTTGGCATTGCCCTTTTCGCGCATCGGCTGAGGCGCTGCCTCGCCACCGTCCTTTCGCATCGTGAGACCGATCCGCTTGCGCTTTACATCGACTTCAACCACGCGAACTTTGACGACGTCTCCGGCCTTCACCACCTCATGCGGATCCTTGATGAAACGATCCGCCAACTGGCTGACATGCACCAGGCCATCCTGGTGAACGCCGATATCGACGAAGGCGCCAAAGGCAGCCACGTTGGTGACAGTGCCTTCCAGCAGCATGCCGGGCTTAAGGTCGGTGATTTCATCCACACCGTCCGCAAAGGTCGCGGTCTTGAAGCTCGGGCGTGGATCGCGGCCAGGCTTTTCCAGCTCGGCGATGATGTCCTTGACGGTCGGCAGGCCGAAGCGATCATCGATGAAACGCTTGGGGTCGAGCGCCTTCAAAGTGGCGCTGTCACCCATGACGGTTCTGAGGTCGCGCCCACAGGCGGCGACGATCTTCTTTGCCACATCATAGGCTTCCGGGTGGACGGAGGATGAATCGAGCGGCTCCTTGCCATTTGGTATGCGCAGGAAGCCGGCGCATTGCTCGAAGGTGCGCTGGCCAAGACGCGGCACCTTCAACAACTCCTTGCGGCTGGCGAATGGCCCGACCTGATCCCGATGCAGCACGATGGCATCGGCAATCGAGGTTCCAAGACCAGAGACCCGCGCGAGCAGCGGTGCGGATGCCGTATTGAGATCGACACCGACGGCGTTCACCGCATCTTCCACCACCGCATCGAGAGAGCGGGACAGCTTGCCCTGATCGACATCGTGCTGATACTGCCCGACGCCGATGGACTTCGGCTCGATCTTCACGAGTTCGGCAAGTGGATCCTGCAGACGACGGGCAATCGAAACGGCACCGCGTAGCGAAACATCGAGATTGGGAAATTCAGCCGCAGCGCGCTCAGACGCGGAGTAAACCGAAGCTCCAGCTTCCGAGACGATGACCTTCGTGGGCTTTGGCCCATTGATGTGGGTCAGCATGTCGGTCACCAGCTTTTCGGTTTCGCGGCTACCGGTGCCGTTGCCGATGGCGATCAGTTCGACGCCGTGCTTGCGGATGAGCGAGGCCAGCTCGGCCTGCGTGCCGCGAATATCGTTCTTCGGCGGAAACGGATAGACCGTCGTGGTTTCCAGCAGCTTGCCGGTGCCATCCACGATGGCAACCTTGACGCCTGTGCGAATACCGGGGTCGAGACCCATTGTCGGGCGCGAGCCAGCGGGTGCTGCGAGCAGCAGGTCTTTCAGATTGCGCGCAAAGACATGGATCGCCTCTTCTTCCGCCCGCTCGCGCAACTCGCGCATCAGGTCGAGCGACAGCGACATGGAGAGCTTGACGCGCCAGGTCCAGCCCGCCACCTCTGTCAGCCACTGGTCGGCGGGACCGGTATTGCGGATGTCGAAAGCAGCGGCGATGGTGCGCTGTGCAGGCTTTACCGGCGACGGATCGTCAGCATCCACATCGATCGTCAGGGTCAGAACTTCCTCGTTCCAGCCGCGCAGCATGGCAAGCGCCCGGTGGCCAGGCACCGTCGCCCATTTTTCCGTGTGGTCGAAGTAATCCGAAAACTTTTCGCCTGCTGCCTGCTTGCCATCCACCACCTTGGCGCGGAGCATGGCGTTCTGGCGCATATAGTCGCGCAGACGCTTCAGGAGGTCTGCATTTTCTGTCATGGTTTCGGCGACGATATCGCGCGCACCCTCAAGTGCCGCCTTCACATCGAGGATTTCGCCCTTCACATAGGCTTCCGCAAGCTTTGCCGGATCGGCTGCACGGGTGTCCCAGATCGCTTCTGCCAGAGGACCGAGGCCACGTTCGCGAGCAATTTCCGCTCTCGTGCGGCGCTTCGGCTTGTAGGGGAGATAAAGATCTTCCAGTTCCGCCTTGGTCACCGCCTGCATGATCTTCAGCATCAACTCATCGGTCATCTTGCCTTGACCATTGATGGATTCGACGATCGATGTGCGGCGGGCATTCAGTTCCCGCAGATAGGACAGCCGCTCGGCGAGAGTTCGCAGTTGCGTATCGTCCAGACCGCCGGTCACCTCCTTACGATAGCGCGCAATGAACGGAACGGTTGCCCCCTCATCCAGAAGCTGGATCGCCGCCTTCACCTGCTCGGCGCGGGCGTTGATTTCGGAGGCAATAAGGGACGGAAGGCGGGCATTGTCTGCGGACATAAGGGTCTCTGACCTGTTCTTGAAAGCTGCCCGAACATAGAGGCTGATTGTGGCATGACAACACAGAGACAAGGCGATTCCACAGAAAAGCGGCGGCCTCGGACTGCCTTTTGCCTTGACCTTTCGCCCCCCTGCCCTTAACGCCGCAAGAAATTGGAAACAGGGGTGTCGAGCATGAAAGTTCTGTTGATCGGTTCCGGTGGACGCGAGCATGCGCTGGCATGGAAAATTGCCCAGTCCCCTCAACTGACCAAGCTCTTTGCCGCCCCCGGCAATCCCGGCATTGCCGAACATGCGGAACTTGTGTCGCTGAACGTCGAAGACCACGCTGCAGTGGTGGCCTTCTGCCGCAAACAGTCCATCGACTTCGTGGTCGTCGGCCCCGAAGCACCGCTGGTTGCCGGTCTGGCGGACGATCTTCGCGCGGCAGGCTTTGCCACCTTCGGTCCGTCGAAAGATGCGGCACAGTTGGAGGGCTCTAAAGGCTTCACCAAGGATCTCTGTGCGCGCTACGACATCCCCACCGGCGCCTATCAGCGCTTCAAATCCGCCGAGCCGGCAAAGGCCTATATTCGCGAGCAGGGCGCGCCGATCGTCATCAAGGCCGACGGGCTCGCTGCAGGCAAAGGCGTGACCGTCGCAATGACCGAAGCGGAAGCGCTCGCCGCCGTCGACGATTGCTTCGACGGCGCCTTCGGCGCTGCCGGTGCGGAAGTGGTGGTCGAAGCTTTTCTGGACGGCGAAGAGGCAAGCTTCTTCTGCCTGTCCGACGGCAAGACGGCGCTGGCACTGGCAACCGCACAGGACCACAAGCGCGTCGGCGACGGCGATACCGGACCCAACACGGGTGGAATGGGCGCTTACTCCCCTGCCCCGGTGATGACCGACGAGATGGTTCAGCGCACGATGCGCGAGATCATACAGCCGACGATCGAGGGCATGGCAAAGGACGGCAATCCGTTCTCAGGCGTTTTCTTCGCAGGCCTGATGATAACCAAGAAGGGCCCGGAACTCATCGAATACAATGTGCGCTTCGGCGATCCGGAATGCCAGGTGCTGATGATGCGCCTCAAGAGCGACCTTCTTCCAATCCTCTACGCAACCGCCACTGGTACACTTGATCAGGTCACGGCCGAATGGCGCGACGACCCCGCCTTGACCGTGGTTCTCGCCTCCAAAGGCTATCCTGCAGCATACGACAAGAACACGCCCATCGCCTTCATCCCGCAGGAGAGCGAGGACGCCAAGGTGTTTCATGCCGGCACCGCCCTCAAGGACGGACAACTCGTCGCCACCGGCGGGCGCGTGCTCAACGTCACGGCCTTCGGGAGCACGGTCAGCGAAGCGCAGGCACGCGCCTATGAGCTGGTCGATGCGGTCAAATGGGAAAACGGCTTCTGCCGCCGCGATATCGGTTGGCAGGCTGTGGCGCGTGAGGCGCGGTAGAAATCGGCCTTTCGTTCAATTTTTACCAAATATCCTGACCGGATGGAAAGGAAGACTTCGTAGGATCGCGGTTGTTTAAAGCGGCGATCAGACCGCGGGCTACGGGGTTGCGTATGTTTAGAATTGTTTTGACGGCGGGCATGATGTTCATCGGCGGCACGGCGATGGCATCCTCAATCGAGGTTCTGCATGGCGGCAAGACATCGAATGGAAGCGTGCTGATCATTACCTGCGACGCATGCTCTTCCGCCCCCGTGGCGAGCAAGGCGCTCACGAAGGCTGTTTTGGAGCGCGGAACGCAAAACATATCGACGCGTGACATTGATGGCCGCAAGGAGACGGTTCGGACCGAAGCGTGGCTCGGCGGCTCGCCCGTAACCTTCGTCAGCAGCAATCCTCTATGGCTGCCTCAAGACCATTCCCAAGCGGTAGTTGCCGAGCACTCGCCTACCCCGGTGGAACATCAGACCGCGCTCGAGGGCAGTCCCGTGCTCACCCAGCACGACCAGCCTGTCTTGGCAGGTGCCGATGGACTGGATAGCATCACTTTGATGTCGATACGTCCCTCTCATTAATCGCGACAGGGTCAACCATCGTGGTCGCGGCTCACGGTTGTGGCATCAACAGATATAGTTGACGTCTGAGCTCCCGAAAAACTGTTTTTCCAACGCATATATTTGAACATTTATCAATTCTAAAGCTGTTTGTGAGACTTCTTTTATATAAGAAGCCGCGAACTTGGATTGCGTGCTTCCATATGACGAAGATTAAGTCTTAGGGCGCCTTGAAGGGGCCGCCCTTCATTTCGAGAGCGTCGATGAAGAACCTCCCAATCTCACGCCAGTTGATCCTGCTTGTCATCGCACTGATGGCGGCGTTTACACTGGCGACCTATTTTCAGATCAAGTCATCGGTCAACGCCATCTATGAAGAGCGTTACAATATGCTGAGGACCCAGGTTCAGTCTTCGATTTCGATCCTGCAATCCTACTATGACAAGGAAAAAGCAGGGACGTTGAGCCGCGAAGAGGCACAACGCCAGGCTTTCGCCATCGTGACATCGATGAAGTTCGTGCCGGACGGCTACATGTTCGGCTATGACTACGATGTGAAGATGCTCTTCCATCCGGATGCGAAGCGTGTCGGTCAAAGCTTCAAGGGCAAGCCGGATTCTCAAGGCTTCAACTATCGCGACGAACTGGTGCGACTTGGCCGTGCAGGCGGCGGTGAGACAAGCTTCTACGGTCCAAAACCCGGCCAGGAAGGCGATACCTTTCTGAAGAGTTCCTATGCCATGGCCTTCGAACCCTGGCAGGTCGTTGTCGTCACCGGCGTTTACGTCGACGATCTTCAGGCGCAGGTTCGTTCGACGGTCATCAAAGCTGTTTCGCTTGGGCTCGTCGTGTTCCTGCTTGGTATTGCTCTCGCCTTCTACGTCATCAAAGGCATTACCGGTCCGCTCGCGAAAATCCATCGCGCCCTGGGAGACGTTGCCAATGAGAACGTGTCGATCGCCATTCCTCATACTGAAATGAAGAACGAAGTCGGCATGATGGCGAAGGCGATCGAGTCTCTTCAGCAGAAGATCCGCGAACGTCACGCGATGCAAAGGCGCCAGGAAGAGCAGCAGTCGCAGCTCGATGCCGAACGCCAGACCAATATCGACATGCAGCGCGACGAAGCAGAGCTTCAGGCCCGCGTGGTCTCCACCATCGGCGAGGCCCTGGAAAAGCTGGCTGCGGGTGACCTGACGGTTCGCTGTGGCGATCTCGGCGCACGCTATGCAGATCTGCGTGCCAACTTCAACGAGGCGATTTCACATCTCGATGCGGCGATGGCGAAGGTCAATGCCAAGAGCATCGATATTGGCGGCTCGAAGGAAGAAATTCGCAAGGCCTCCAACGAACTGTCGCAGCGCACCGAACGGCAGGCCGCAAATCTCGAGGAAACATCCGCGGCTCTGGACGAGTTGACGGTGGCCGTGCGTCAGACCTCCGATGGTGCCAGCGAGGCGGCAAAACGCGTCACCTCCATCAGCAGCGATGCAAACCATAGCGACACCATTGTCGAGCAGGCGATTGGCGCGATGAGCGGCATCGAACAGTCGGCCAACGAGATATCCAAAATCATCGGCGTCATCGACGATATCGCCTTCCAGACAAACCTGCTCGCACTGAACGCAGGGGTCGAAGCGGCGCGTGCTGGCGAGGCAGGCAAGGGCTTTGCTGTGGTTGCGCAGGAAGTGCGCGAGCTGGCACAGAAATCCGCCGCCGCCGCAAAGGAGATCAAGGATCAGATCGCCCGTTCTTCAAACCAGGTGAAAAACGGTGTTCATCTTGTCGGCGAAGCTGGCAACGCGTTGAAGCGGATCTCCGATCAGATCAAGTCGGCGAGCGACATCGTCAGCAAGATTGCGCATTCTGCTGCCGAACAGGACACGACGCTGCGCTCCATCTCTTCGTCGCTCAACCAGCTGGACGCTGCCACGCAGCACAACGCCGCCATGGCCGAAGAGACGACGGCGTCTGCCGAGGCATTGGCGCATGATACCGAGGAATTGCTGACGCTGATCCGTACTTTCCGCGTATCCCAGCATCAGTCCGGCTCGTTACACGGCATGGCGCGCCAGATGCGCATGGCAAGCTGATCGCGATAAATACAGTTGATTTGAAGGACGCCGGGGAGACTTCTCCGGCGTTTTTTATTGGGTGATGGTGTCGAGACGGTCGATGTCCGTATGCGAGAATACCTTGATCCCCGCTCGTGACAGCAGGGCCGCCGTCACGCCATGCCCCGCATGTTTGACGCCTGAAAACGTCCCGTCATAGATGGCGATCGAGCCGCAGGACGGGCTTCCATCAATCAGCAGGGCATAGGCGCAGCCGTGCTGTGTCGCGAAGGCGAGAGCCTTGTTTGCCCCAGCAATAAACTCGTCCGTTACATCCGCACCGGTGATCTCCAGCACGCGCGCCCTGCCCTCCAGGACATCCAATCCGGACGCGCCGTTTTCGATTTCCGCAGGAGGGCGTGGAACGGGCATGCCGCCAGCCATCTCCGGACAGATCGTCACGAGACGGCCCTCACCCTGCCATCGCTCGATGGCCGGGTGATGAAGCGGCTTGCCCTTGCCGTCATATCGGACGGCATGGCCGAGAAGACAGGCGCTGATGAGGATGTTGGACGTCATCAGCGCTGAACCTTCTTATCCCGTGATCTTGGAGAAATCCGCGACTGTACCGGTGGCTTCGCGGATCGCTTTCAGCAGTGCCAGACGGTTGGCACGGATGGCAGCGTCTTCGTCATTGACGAGAACGTCGTTGAAGAAAGTGTCGACGGGCGCACGCAGCGTAGACAACGCCTGCATGGCAGAGCGGAAGTCTTCCGCCGCAACAGCCTTGGCCGCATCGGCAGAAGCCGTCTTGATCGCGGCATGAAGGGCCTTCTCGGCATCGATTTTGAGGAGGTCGTCCGCTACGCCATCGGCAACAACGGTGCCCTTCTTTTCTTCGGCGGCCAGAAGTTGCGTCGCGCGCTTGGTACCGGCCAGCAGGTTCTTGCCATCCTCACCGGTGATGAAGGCGGTCAGAGCCTCCACACGGCGGGCCACCATCAACAGGTCATCGGAGTCCGGCGTCAGCACCGCTTCGATCAGATCGTAGCGGGCGCCAAGATCGCGCAGATATACCTTCAGACGATCATGGAAGAAGGAGAGAAGATCGGCGTCCTTGACGACCGTCAATAGCGGCAATCGAACGCTGCGCTCCAGTATAATGCGCACGACGCCGAGAGCGGCGCGACGTAGCGCAAACGGGTCCTTGGAGCCGGTTGGCTTTTCATCGATCGCCCAGAAGCCAGCAAGTGTATCCAGCTTGTCAGCCAGCGCCACGGTGATTGCCACCTTGTCGGACGGCACGCGATCGGACGGGCCTTGCGGCTTGTAATGATCCTCGATTGCCGCAGCGACGCTTTCGTTTTCGCCCTGCAAGAGCGCATATTTGCGTCCCATCAGACCCTGCAGTTCCGGGAACTCGCCAACGGCTTCGGTGCGCAGATCGGCCTTCGCCAAAACCACGGCGCGGTCGACAAGGGCGGCATCGGCGCCGATGACGGGCGCGAGTTGCTTTGCCAGTTCGCGGATACGCGTGACGCGCTCGCCCTGCGTGCCGATCTTGGCATGGAAAGTGACGTTCAGTGCGTCGAGCTTTGCCATGCGCTGGTCGAGCGGTTTGTTAAGATCGAGGTCGAATTTCTTCGCGGAGTCCGTCAAGGTTTCGAGGTCCGGCAGATCGCCCTGATCGCGCGTCCAGAAGTGCTTGGCGTCCGACAGGCGTGCACGCACGACCTTGCCGTTGCCGTGAACGATTTCCTTGCCGCCATCGCTCGCCTGGATGTTGGACACCAGAATGAAGCGGTTCGACAGGCCTTCTTCGGCGCCTTGCGGACGGGTGACGAAGCATTTCTGGTTGGTCTTGATCGTCAGACGGATGATCTCGGCCGGAATCTGCAGATAGTCTTCTTCGAAGGTGCCGATCAACACCTGCGGCCATTCGACCAGACCGGAGACCTCTTCCAGCAGGCCTTCGTCTTCCACGAGGTCGAGACCGTTGGCGAAAGCCAGGTCTTTTGCATCATGCAGGATGATATCCTTGCGGCGTTCCGCATCGAGAATGACCTTCGCCTTTTCGAGGCTCGCGACATAATCATCGAAGCGGCGCACGGTGATGGCGTCCGGCGCGTGGAAGCGATGGCCATAGGTAACATTACCGGCGACGATGCCATCGATCTCGAAGGCAATAATCTGCGTCTCATCATGTTCTGGTCCGAACAGGCAGACGATGGATTGCAGCGGGCGCACCCAGCGAAGGCTTTCCGAACCCTTGCCTTCGATGCCGCCATAGCGCGAACCCTTGGGCATGGACGCAGCACCGGAGCGCATGGATTTCGGCCAGGGGAAGGTGCGGATAATACCCGGCATCACATCGGCGATGATCTCTTCGGCGGCGCGACCCGGCTTGTTGATGATCGCGACATAGAAGTCGCCCTTCTTCGGATCGGAGACGACCTGCGCCTCAGAAATATCGCTCAGGCCCGCGCCACGCAGAAAGCCTTCGATCGCCTTTTCATTGGCGTCGGTGCGCGGTCCCTTCTTCTCCTCGCGCACATCGACAGAGCGTGCGGTCAGACCACGGATATCCAGCGTCAGGCGGCGCGGCGTCCAGTATTCGCGTGCACCCTCATAGGTCAGGCCCGCTTCCACCAGCGCATCGGTGACGAGCTTCTTCAGATCGCCAGCCGCTTTCCGCTGCATACGGGCAGGGATTTCCTCGGAGCGGAGTTCAAGCAGAAGATCGGGCATATTGGTTTTCCGGTGTCAGAGATATTCGGGTTCGGATTTTTCGGTTGGCCTCTGCTAGCAAAATTTGCGACAGATGCACAATGTAAATATCGGAACGAGCGTCGCGAGACGGTACTCTGCTCTACCGCTACAGCGTGACGGAAGTTCTTGACCCGCAACCCTTGCCATGGCACCTGTCCGCAATCGAAGTAAGTGCTTACTTATCCTCTCTTGACCCAAGATGACCGCAATGACCGACGTTCCAGACCATATGAACCCCAAGCGTTCCTTTCAGGCGCTGATCCTGACGCTGCATAACTACTGGGCGGACAAGGGCTGCGCCGTGTTGCAGCCTTACGATATGGAAGTGGGCGCGGGTACGTTTCATCCGGCAACGACACTGCGTGCGCTTGGTCCGAGGCCATGGAAAGCGGCTTATGTGCAGCCATCCCGCCGTCCGTCTGATGGACGCTATGGCGAGAACCCCAACCGCTTGCAGCATTACTATCAATATCAGGTCATTCTCAAGCCGAACCCTTCCAACCTCCAGGAGCTTTACCTCGGCTCGCTGAAGGCGATCGGTCTTGACCCGCTTCTGCATGACGTGCGCTTCGTCGAGGACGACTGGGAAAGCCCGACGCTGGGTGCCTGGGGTCTTGGCTGGGAATGCTGGTGCGACGGCATGGAAGTGTCGCAGTTCACTTACTTCCAGCAGGTCTGCGGCATTGAATGCTCGCCGGTTGCGGGTGAGTTGACCTATGGCCTCGAGCGCCTCGCCATGTATGTCCAGGGCGTCGACAATGTCTACGACCTGAACTTCAATGGCCGCGAAGGCGAGGAAAAGATTTCCTACGGCGACGTCTTCCTACAGGCTGAGCAGGAATATTCCCGCCACAATTTCGAATATGCCGACACGGCCATGCTGCATCGCCATTTCATCGATGCCGAGAAGGAGTGTCAGGCGCTTCTGGCTGCCGGTGCACCCGGCGACAACGCCAACCAGATGCTGCACAAATGTGTGTTTCCCGCCTATGATCAGTGCATCAAGGCATCGCACGTCTTCAACCTTTTGGATGCGCGCGGCGTAATCTCGGTGACAGAGCGTCAGAGCTATATTCTGAGGGTACGCACCTTGGCAAAGGCCTGCGGTGAAGCCTTCCTGATGACGGATGCCGGTGGTTTGAACTGGAACAAGGCGGCCTGACGCCTTTAAGCGCGACGCGTGATGAAGATCGATCTCGGTCTTCATCTTCTTGCGCTCAACAGTCAGGTGGTGAAGCGGGGCGCGTCTGATGGGTGCGGCTCGCCGGATTTCGTGAGGGGGAAGCTTGCATGTTCACCGCATTGGCCATCGTTGCGCTTGTCGCGCTCTATATCGTCTTTACCTATAACGGCCTCGTCAAAGCGCGGCAGATGAAGGAAGAGGCGTGGTCGGGCATCGACGTGCAGTTGAAGCGCCGCGCCGACCTTATCCCCAATCTCATCGAAACGGTGAAGGGCTATGCCGCCCACGAGAAAAGCACCTTTGAAGAGGTCGTCTCCCTGCGCAACCAGGCGCAGGCTGTGCCAGCGGGGGATGTCGAGGGGCGCGCCAAGGCGGAAGGCCTGCTCGGTCAGGCTCTCGGAAAGCTCTTCGCTCTGGCAGAAGCCTATCCCGACCTCAAGGCCAACCAGAATTTCGTCGAATTGCAGCGCTCGCTCGAAACGCTGGAAAGCGAAATCCAGATGTCTCGCCGCTATTACAACGGTGCTGCGCGTGACCTGAACGTCAAGGTGGAAAGCTTTCCCTCCAACCTGATCGCCGGCCAATTCGGATTTGCGAAAGCGCCCTATTTCGAAATCACCAACGAGGCGGATCGCGCCGTTCCCACCGTGAAATTCTGAGACTTGAAAGCCAGTCTGCTGGCGAGAAGACGATAAAGACATGATCGAACTGACCATCACCCCGCCCGGCCAACCGCTTTCCGGAAAGGTTGAGCCGCCCGGCTCCAAATCCATCACCAATCGTGTGCTGCTTCTGGCGGGCCTTGCCAAAGGTACGAGCAGACTGACAGGCGCGCTGAAAAGCGACGACACGCTGTACATGGCGGAAGCCTTGCGGGCGATGGGTGTGACTGTGACGGAGCCGGACGCGACGAGCTTCGTCGTTGAGAGCTCGGGCATTCTCACCGCACCGGAAAAGCCACTCTTCTTGGGCAATGCCGGCACGGCGACGCGCTTCCTGACAGCGGCGGTCGCATCGGTAAACGGCACGGTCGTCGTCGATGGCGACGAGCATATGCGCAAGCGTCCGATCAAGCCACTGGTGGACGCACTGACAGCCCTGGGGATCGAGGCGGCAGCAGAGACCGGTTGCCCGCCTGTCACGGTCAAGGGCAATGGCCGAGGCTTCACCAGGGACAGTGTCACGATCGACGGCAATCTTTCCAGCCAATATGTCTCGGCGCTTCTGATGGCCGCTCCGTGCAGCGCGCAGCCGCTCGACATCATTCTGGCGGGAGAAGATATCGGCGCGAAAGGATATATCGATCTGACGGTTGCCGCCATGGAAGCCTTCGGCGCCAAGGTTGAGCGCGTCAGCAATGCCATATGGCGCGTATACCCGACCGGCTACAAGGCGACGGATTTTCACATCGAGCCCGACGCATCCGCTGCGACCTATCTCTGGGGGGCGGAGTTGCTGACCGGCGGCAAGATCGATATCGGAACGCCAGCCGAAGCTTTCACCCAGCCGGATGCCAAGGCGCATGCGGTCATGGCGCAATTCCCCAACCTGCCCGCCGAAATCGACGGCAGCCAGATGCAGGACGCCATTCCCACCATCGCGGTGCTGGCCGCCTATAACAGAACACCAGTGCGCTTCGTCGGCATTGCCAATCTGCGCGTCAAGGAATGCGACCGTATCCGCGCGCTGTCTCTTGGTCTTAATCAGATCAGGAACGGTCTTGCGCATGAAGAGGGCGACGACTTGATCGTTCATGCCGATCCGGCGCTGGCGGGACAGGCGGTTCACGCTTCCATCGACACATTCCACGACCACCGCATCGCCATGAGCTTTGCGCTGGCGGGGTTGAAGACGGGCGGCATCGGCATCCAGAATCCCGCCTGCGTGGGCAAGACCTATCCGGGATATTGGAAGGCGCTGGCGTCGCTTGGCGTCACCTATCAGGAAGTGGAAAAGCCGGTTTAAAACGCGCTTGGCGCTACGGATCGGCTCGAGAAGCACACACCATCTGGAGAGATCGCACGTGAAGACCATGTTCGCCAGACTTCTCGGGCTTTGCCTCTTGCTCGCATGGGTGCTGCCCGCCTCCGCCGAAGAATTCATCAGCTCCTATCATTCCATCGTCGATGTCGCCAAAGACGGGACACTGACGGTGACAGAAGCCATCACGGCACGGGCTGAAGGTGACCGTATCAAGCGCGGCATTTTCCGCGACTTCCCGCTTTATGCGCTCGACAAGGGCGGCAACCGGACGAAGGTCGGCTTCAAGATTCTCTCGGTGGAGCGCGACGGCGCGCCGGAAGACTGGCACACGGAAAACATCGACGGCGGCATTCGCATCTTCACCGGAAATGCCGATCGCCTTCTTCCCACCGGCGAACACATCTTTCAGATCACCTACACCACCGATCGGCAGATCCGCTATTTCGATAGCTACGACGAGCTGACCTGGAACGTCACCGGCAATGGCTGGCAGTTTCCGATGCGTGAAATCTCCGCGACAATCTCTTTGCCGGAGGGCGTAAGACCCAGCGATACGGCGGTCTTCACCGGCAAGTTGGGTGCCACGGGCAAGGACGCGCGCATCCTGACCGAAGGCAACGATGTGTTTTTCGCCTCCACCCGCCCCTTCTATCCGGGCGAAGGCATGACGGTGGCCGTGAAGCTGCCGAAGGGTGTGCTGGATGCACCCTCCGCCTCGCAGCAGCGGGAATGGTGGCTGCGCGATCGCCTCGCCCTTATCATCGCCGGTCTCGGTCTGCTGATCGTTCTTGCCTATTACTATAGAGCATGGGTGGCCGTTGGTCGCGACCCGGCAGCGGGCGTGATCGTGCCGCGCTGGCATCCGCCAGAGGGCCTGTCGCCTGCGCTTGTCAATTACGTCGATGGCCGCGGCTTTGCAGACGGTGGCTGGACTGCGCTGTCTGCGACGGCACTCGATCTGGCGGTCAAAGGCTTCGTCACGATCGAAGATCTCAAGAACGGCCTGATCATTCGCCGCACGGAGAAGAAGATCGAGAACAGTTTGCCGGTCGGTCAACGGACACTGCTGTCCTCCATCGGTGCTCCCGGCAATAGCTTGACGATCGACAAGGCGAATGGCGAGACGGTACAGAAAGTCGGGTTGGATTTCCGCTCGTCCATCGAAAAAGAGCATCGCGGGAAATATTACAGGAGCAATAGCGGCTATATCGTCGGCGGACTTGTCCTCAGCTTTGGCGTCATCGTCGCCGCCTTGATCTTTGGCAGTTTCGATGAAGGCGATATCGGTACCATCATTTCGCTGTCGATGGCGGCGGTGTTCTTTGCCGTCAGCGCCACCATCTACGGCAAACAGCGCCGTCGCGGACGCGGCGTCCTCTCACGCCTTGGCGGCATCGTTTTTATGGCCATCTCGGGCTTTCTGATCTTTTCGCTGATCGCCGGCGTCGTTGGCCGCATCTTTTTCGATCACGTCCATGATGCCAACACGTTGGCGGTCGTTGCGCTGGCGCTCATCGTGCTTTTGAATGTGCTCTTCGTTCTCGTGATGGGCGCGCCGACACCGCTTGGCCGGCAGTTGATGGATGCGATCGAGGGCTTACGGCTTTACCTCACCGTGGCTGAGAAAGACCGCATGAACATGCAGGGCGCGCCGCAGATGTCGCCACAGCATTTCGAGACTTTGTTGCCCTATGCAGTGGCGCTTGGTGTGGAGAAGCCCTGGAGCAAAGCGTTCGAGACGTGGCTTGCCGCGGCGTCCGCCGGTGCTGCGGCCTATGCGCCGACCTGGTATAACGGCAACTACAACAGCTTTGGCGACCGGATCGGCGGATTTTCCTCCTCCATGGCCTCCACGATTGCCTCGACCATTCCGGCACCGCCCAGCTCCTCCTCATCGAGCTTTTCAGGCGGCGGCGGTTCTTCCGGCTCTGGCGGTGGCGGCGGTGGTGGTGGCGGCTGGTAAGACGCCCAGGCTTCGATATCTCGGACTTTGCTTCGCAGGGCGGACGTCATGTCAGCAATATCCCGACGGCACCAACCGCTCCCGCTGCTGAGAAAGCCTGGCGCCATCCACCATTTCTATACGACTTGACGACAGCCGGACATCTGGAGACGACTTTACGTGACGACCACTTTTGCCAGATTTCTTGCGCTGTTTTTCTTTCTCGCCATGGTGCTGCCGGCCTCCGCCGAAGAATTCATACTCTCCTACGATTCCACGATCACCATCGCCAAAAATGGCGAGCTGACTGTGACCGAAACCATTAAGGCCAGGGCAGAAGGGGATCGCATCAAGCACGGTATCTATCGGGATTTTCCGCTCTACACTTTGGATGCTGACGGCAAGCTCACCAAAGTCGGCTTCAATATCGTCTCGGTAAAGCGTGACGGTGCGGTGGAATACTGGGATACGAAATGGATTGATGGCGGTATTCGCATCTATGTCGGCGACGCCGATCGCCTACTGACGAAGGGCGATCATGTCTTTCAAATCACCTACACCACGGACAGACAGATCCGCCACTTCGACACCTATGACGAGTTGACCTGGAACGTGACAGGCACTGGCTGGGAATTTCCGATGCGGGATGTTTCTGCCACCATCTTGTTGCCGGAAGGAACAAGCCCGAGCGAGACCGCATTTTTCACCGGCCCACTCGGCGCGGTGGGCAAGGATGCGCACGCCTTCACCAAAGGCAACAGGATCTCGTTCGTATCGACCCGCCCCTTCAGCAAGGGCGAAGGGATGACAGTGGCGGTGAAGCTGCCGAAGGGTGTGCTTGATACACTGTCCACTGTACTACAGCGTGAATGGTGGATGCGCGATCATAAGACGATGATCATCGGATGCGTCGGTCTGCTGGTCGTACTGGCCTATTACTTCAAGGCGTGGCACGCGGTTGGCCGAGATCCTGCCGCGGGGATCGTCGTGCCGCGCTGGGACCCGCCTGAGGGTATCTCACCCGGGCTGATGAACTATATCGACCATCAGGGTTTTGAAGAAGATGGCTGGACGGCCGTTTCCGCCAGCGCGCTCGATCTTGCCGTCAAAGGCTATGTCGAGATCGAGAATCTGGACGACGCCATCATTATGCATCGCACTCACAAGCAAATGGACGACAGCCTGCCTGTCGGCCAGAAAACACTGCTCACGACCATCGGGCCACCCAGTCATAGCTTCACCATTAACGAGGATACCGGCAGGGCCGTTGAGAAAATGGGAAAGCGTTTTTTCGCTGCTGTCGAAAAGGAACATAAAGGCAGGTACTTCAAGAGTAACATCATCTACAGCGCGGTAGGCTTCCTTGTCAGCGCCGCCTTTGTAATTGGAACGGTGTATTTCTCTCAACACAAAGACAACATGTGGGAGTTCATGCTCGTCGCTTACGTATGTGTGCCAGTAATGATCGCGCTATTAACGATTTGGATCGGGGACCTCCTGCACCCTAAGGCATCACTCAAGGACAAGCTCGGCGGGATTGCGCTGTTATCGCTGCTGGCATACGGGATCGTCGCATTCGGTGGCTACATCATCGGCGCCGCCTGGTTCGAGATCACTCACGATCCAAACTCGATTGGCCTTGGCGCCGCCGGCCTTATCGTCCTGATCAACCTACTCTTCTTCTCATTGATGGGTGCTCCGACACCGCTCGGGCGCAAAATCATGGATGAGATTGAAGGCTTGCGTCTTTATCTGCGTGTCGCGGAAAAAGACCGGATGAACATGCAAGGGGCGCCGACAATGTCGCCGCAGCATTTTGAAACACTGCTGCCCTATGCAGTGGCGCTCAATGTCGAGGAACCTTGGACCGAGGCATTCGAGAGGTGGTTTTCAAAAGCGACAGAGGATTCCGAAAACTATGTGCCGGGCTGGTACTACGGTCTCGTGAAAGGCCCCAGCGACTGGATCGGTCCGTTCTCGTCCTCCGTGGCGTCAACCATCTCGGCGACGATTCCACAGTCGTCATCATCGAGTTTCTCAGGAGGCGGCTTTTCCGGATCTGGTGGCGGCGGCGGCGGTGGTGGCGGCTGGTAGCCGCGGTTGCGCCCTCACGCTTGTCGGTTCGTCGTGGAAGTTGTCACGATGAGCAAGTATGGCAATCATCGCGGCCAGCGAACGACGCCTCCTCTTATACCTCGTCTTCTCTCTTGACGCGATATTCGCCCGTCGTCGGGTCCTTGACCAAGGTGCCGGTCGCGCCCGTCTGGCGCTCCTTCTCCTGCCGCTTCGATTTGGCGGACAGCTTCTCGGCATCCGTCACAAATCGCCGGTAGAGGATGATCGCCCCGATCACGAGCAGGGCGAGCGTTATCAATTGGGCCATTTAAATCGCGTCCATCACAATCCGTATCTGGCCCACAATGCCTTTTCTTCGGCAACTTCTGCAAGTCCCGAAGCGGCGGAGGCAGCGATTGCCTGTGCGCAAAGATCGACACCCGGCACCTTTTTACCGAACAGGTTTCTTGCACCGCTGATCAGTTGCAGTTTAACCTTTTCACCATAGCGTCGGCGCAGCACGTCCTTCATGTCGCCGAGGCCATCGACGAGGCCGAGATCGACGCCACGCATGCCTGTCCAGAACAGGCCGGAGAACAGAGCCGGATCGTCTTTCAATTTCGCGCCACGGCGAAGCTTGACCATGTCGATGAAGACGTTGTGGATTTCAGACTGGAGCGACTTCAGGTACTCGATGTCGCCTTCCTTCTCCGGCTGGAAGGGATCGAGGATCGCCTTGTTTTCGCCGGACGTATAGACGCGGCGCTCCACACCGATCTTGCGCAGCATTTCGGGAAAGCCGAAGCCGCCGGAGACAACGCCGATGGAGCCGACGATGGATGTGGGATCGGCGATGATCTCATCACCGGCCAGTGCAATCATGTAGCCGCCGGAGGCTGCGACATCCTCGACGAAGATGAGAACCTTCTTGTCCTTCTCTTCGGCAAGCTGGCGAATGCGGTTGTAGATCATCCGCGACTGGACCGGCGAACCGCCAGGAGAATTCAGTGAGATGGCGACGACCGGCGCATCCTTCATGCCGAAGGCTTTGTCGAGCAGTAGCGCATAGCCTGCGAGGTTGAGAGCCGGGCGAAGCTGGCTGCCACCCGCCATGATCGCGCCATGCATGCGCACCACCGGCACGACCAATTCCTGCTTGCGAAATCGCTTCGGAACAATGCGCTTCAAAAACCCGGCCATCTTCATCCTCTTCGTCGTTTATCTCGAAAAGGGATGTATGTATCGCGCTCGCAAACGCAATGGTGGCCCTGGAAATTCGTTTTGCCGGATAGCGTTTTTCGCCAGCGGTTTCAGCCAGAAGAGCGCACAGTTTTGTGATTGCGGCGATAGGCGGCTCGTCCGTTGTTCAAATCATCGACAGCGGCTGAAAAGGCGTGGCTGTCCTCTTCATGCATGATCAACGGCGCGCGGAAGGTCAGACGCGCGCGGGAGCCCTTGATCGCCGTCACGAGCATTCGCACGGCGTTTTCTCCTTGTCTTGGATGGATAAGGGTAATCTCCATCCCACCAAAGCGGCGCCCGCATGCGGAGATGATATCGGCCACCGATTGGGGGCGGGCGATCAGGGAGAGCTGCCCACCCGGCGCCAAGATGGCACCTGCCGTTCTGATCCAATGCTCGAAGAGATCATCCGTCATGGCATGGGCCTGCGCCTTCAAGGCATCCGGTGTCTTGCGATCTCCCGCATCATTGTAAGGCGGGTTCATGATGACGTGATCGAAATGATCATCGATAAGGCCGGCTTCGGCACGGGCACTGGCGCGCAAGGTTACATCCGCTTGATGGACGGTTAGGCGATCCGTAAGGTGTGCGTTTTCCGGAAGCGCGATGCTGCGCCTGGCGAAATCGACCATCTCGGAGGCATATTCGAAAAGCGTGACTTCGGCATTCTCCAGACGCGCTGCAACGGCAAATCCGGCTGCACCGGCGCCAGCACCAAGGTCGGCCACGCGGCACGGCTGGTCATCTGCCACCAGCGAGGCAAGCAGCATGGCATCCATGCCTGCCCTGTGTCCCCTGCCCTTCGGCTGGACCAGATGAAACCGACCCCGGTGAAATGCGTCGACGGTCTCCGACGTCATCGTTGATCAGGCCTCGTCTCGCAGTTCGTCGGCAAGGCCCGCATCGATGAGGATGCGGCGCGCTTGCTCTGACCTGTAAGCCTCGACGAGGAAACGGCGGGGCAGAAGCCCAAGCGAACCTTCCAGAATGCTCATGCCCTGGTCGGCAATCATGCAATGAATGCCGGCATCCTTCATCAGGCTTTCTGCGAAAGAAAGCAGGACAGCATCGTTTGTTCGGATCAATTCACGCATCAATGAGTTTCCGCATTCCCATATTTTTGAAGGTCATGAGGCGATTCCACACTTGCCGCCACCATCGTCGCTTTCTATTGTCAAACCGAAATCGAATAGGAGTCCGTTCCGTTGGGCGTCGTCATACCGCTTGAAGAAAGCAAAAACAAACTCGCATCCGTCAAGCCGCTTGTCGATCTGACCCGTCCGGACATGGAACGCGTCAACCAACTGATCCTCTCCAAGGCCGGATCGGATGTGCAGATGATCCCGGAAGTGGCGAACCACCTGATCTCTTCCGGTGGCAAGCGGCTGCGCCCGATGCTGACTCTCGCCTCCGCCTCCATGTTCGGTTACGATGGCGACCACCATATCAAGCTCGCTACCAGCGTCGAGTTCATGCACACCGCAACGCTGCTGCATGACGACGTGGTGGACGAAAGCGATCTGCGCCGCGGCAAGTCGACCGCGCGCACCATCTGGGGCAACCAGGCGAGCGTCCTGGTCGGCGACTTTCTGCTCGGTCAGGCCTTCCGCATGATGGTGGATGTCGGCTCGCTGGACGCGCTGGATGTGCTCTCCACTGCCGCTTCCGTGATTGCCGAAGGCGAAGTGCTGCAGCTTTCCGTCGCCAAGAACATGGAAACGACGGAAGACGACTATCTCCAGGTTATCCGCGCCAAGACCGCCGCGCTTTTCGCGGCCGCTGCCGAAGTCGGACCGATCGTTGCCAAGACCGACAAGGCGACGCGCGGCGCGCTGAAATCCTACGGCATGAATCTCGGCCTTGCGTTTCAGCTTGTCGACGACGTTCTGGACTACGGTGGCAAATCGGCAGATCTCGGCAAGAACACGGGTGATGATTTCCGCGAGGGCAAGATCACCCTTCCGGTCATCCTGTCGTATCGTCGTGGCACCACCGACGAGCGGGCCTTCTGGAAACGCGCGATCGAAAATGGCGAGAGCACGGATGAAAATCTCGAGGTCGCGCTCGGTCTCATCAAGAAATATAACGGCCTGACGGACACGATCTCTCGCGCCAACCATTACGGCACGATCGCACGCGATGCGCTCGCACCAATGCCGAAGAGCCCGTGGAAGGATGCGTTGATGGAAGTGATCGACTTCTGCATCGAGCGCGTCAACTGACGGCGCGGCAGAGTTTTCCTCGAAAGAGGAGTGGTCGGCGAAATGGAGAGCGGCAGCAGAATTTGTTGCAGGCCTGCTTCAAAAAAGCCATTCTATCGTGACGTGATGCACCGCTTTCTGAACCGATTCCGGTTTCCGATGGCGTGTCTATCTCAACCTTAACAGTGATCAAAGGCAGATGTGGTGCCCGGCGCTGTCAAGTTTGAAGCTGATTTTTCAGTGCGGAAGCACACAAGCAAGGGTTCCTTCATGCGGCGCAATCCAGCATTTCGTCTTTTCTGCAGCGCGGCCTTCATTGCCGCACTCACGCTTGGCGCAGGCTCTGCCGCGCTGGCAGAGACGAAGCCCGCCGATAAGGCGGAAGAGGCCGTCAAGTTCGATCCTGGTCGGGTCACCACCTTTTCAGGCGCATTTCTGGCTGCCCGCACCGCGGATGTCGACCAGGATTACGCGACCGCCATCACCCTTTACCAGAAGGCTTTGGATTTTGATCCGGCCAACACCGAGATTCGCCAGCGCCTGATGATCGCGCAACTGTTGAGCGGCGACTTCGAGGCCGGCGCCAAGATTGCCGACAGCCTGAAGGACGACAGCTCGGTAGAGCGCGTGACGACGATCGTGCGTGCACTTGCCGCCATCAAGCACAAAGAATTCTCCTCCGCCGAGAAAATCCTGAAATATAGCGGCCCGAACGATCTGGACCGCATGGTCAATACGCTTCTTGCTGCCTGGGCGCGCGCTGGTGCCGGAAAGAGCAAAGAAGCGCTCGCCATGGTCAATGGCATGAAGGGGCCGGGCTGGTTCTCGATCTTCCAGAAATACAACGCGGGCGCCATTGCGCTCGTCACCGGCAACACGGACGCGGCTCGCAAGAGCCTGAGCGAAGCGGTGGCCGACCGTGAAGGCGGCGCGACCGCAACCGATACCTATATGCGCGCCGTCATGGCACTGGCGCGGCTGGAGGCGAAAGCTGGCAACAAGCAAAAGGCGCTGGACACGATTGCCGTCGGCGACGGTTTTGCTCCGAATTACGCGCCCTTGAAGGCGCTGCGCCAGAGCATCGAAAAGGGTGAAAAGCCGGACCAGCAGGTTCAGACCGCCGTTGAAGGCGCTGCCTCCGTGATGTTCTCGATTGCCGGTGCGCTGAACCGCGAAGGTGCGGAGGAGATCGTCACGCTCTATCTTCAGGCGTCGCGCGCACTCGACCCGAAGAGTGCCGATACGCTCATCCTTCTTGGCGGCTTGGCCGAGGCGCAGAAGCAGGCCGAGCGCGCCATCGAATTCTATCGCGAAGTGCCGGCCGACTCGCCGATGCATCGCATTTCCGAGCTGCAGCTTGGCCTGACACTGGCACAGACCGGCAAGGTCGATGAGGCGCGCCAGCATCTGAAGGCGCTGCTCGAATCCGATCCTGACGACATTCGCTCCTACCTCGCCTATGGCGCCGTCCTGTCGGACGCCAAAGACTATGCCGCCATGGCTGCCAATTACGACAAGGCTGTCGAGGTGATCGGCGCGGTCCCGAAGAAGTCCGACTGGACGATCTTCTTCCAGCGCGGCATTGCCTATGAGCGTCTGAAGCAGTGGGACAAGGCAGAGCCGAACTTCAAGCGGGCGCTAGAGCTCAACCCGGAACAGCCCCAGGTTCTGAACTATCTCGGCTATTCCTGGGTCGACAAGAACATGAACCTCGACCAAGGCATCGACATGATCCGCCGCGCGGTGGAGCTTCGCCCCAATGACGGCTATATCGTCGATTCGCTCGGTTGGGCGCATTATCGTCTTGGCGCTTTCGATGAAGCCGTAACCGAACTGGAACGTGCGATCGAGCTTCGCGCCGGGGACCCCACCATCAACGACCACCTTGGTGACGCCTATTGGCGTGTCGGTCGCAAGCTGGAAGCAGTCTACCAGTGGAACCGCGCGCTGATCGGCGATAGCGACGATGTAGACAAGGCGAAGGTGAAGGAAAAGATCGCCAACGGCCTGCCGCCGTTGGAAAAGGACGCGGAGAACACCGCGAAAAAGGATCAGGCTCCCCCGCCACCTGCACCGCCGGCCCCTGCCCCGGACAAAAAATCCTGACCTCGGATGGATCCGACTGATGGGAAGGGAGCGGTCGATACTGTTGATGCCGCTCCGGCAAAGATCAACCTTGCCCTGCATGTGACGGGGCAAAGGGAGGACGGCTACCACCTCCTCGACATGCTGGTGACCTTTACCGAAGCAGGCGATGTCGTCCGCATTCGCGGTGCCGCCGAAGACAGCTTTTCGATCTCCGGGCGATTTGCCTCGGAGCTTCTTCAGTCGGATGCGAGCAACAATCTTGTGCTGAAGGCGCGCGATCTCCTTCGCGGCCATGTGCAGAAAAGCGGGCTCACACCAGCGCCCGTTGCCATTCACCTGGAGAAAAACCTGCCGGTCGCCTCTGGGATTGGCGGCGGTTCGGCCGATGCCGCGGCAGCCTTGCGTGGATTGATCCGCCACTGGCAACTGCATATTGACGACAAGACCTTGAACGACATGGCGTTGATACTCGGTGCGGACGTACCGATGTGTCTTGCCAGCCAGCCACTGATCGCACAGGGGATTGGAGAAGAGATTACGCTTCTTCCGCAGTTTCCTCAATTGTCGCTGGTGCTGGTCAACCCGCTCAAGGGGGTTTCGACACCGCATGTCTTCCGGCTACTGAAGGAGAAGCAGAATGCACCCCTTCCCGCACCGCTTGAGGATCAAGGACACTCCTGGCTTTCGATGATGGACGCGCTCAGAAACGATCTGCAACCTCCAGCCGTGAAGCTTCTGCCGGAGATCGGTGATATGCTGGCAATGCTTCATTCACAGGGCGCGGATGTTGCGCGCATGTCCGGTTCGGGCGCCACATGCTTCGGCATTTTTTCCGACTGGGAGAAAGCGGAGGCCGCAGCAGCATCGCTTCGGGAACAGAAGCCCGGATGGTATGTTCAAGAGACCAGAACGATTGCAGGGAGAGCGTCATGAGTGAGAAGAACACGGGTGGAGAGCGGCAATTCATTCCGGTCGGTATCGCCGTTCTGACCGTCTCTGACACGCGCACTTTGGCGGACGACAAATCCGGCAACACGCTGGCGGCACGGATCGAGGAGGCAGGCCACCGTCTTGTGGATCGTGCGATCGTGCCCGATGACGTAGGCGCCATTCGCGAAAAGGTGCAAGGCTGGACGCTGTCGGATGAAATCGATGTGGTCATTACCACGGGTGGCACGGGCTTTACCGGGCGCGACGTGACGCCGGAAGCCCTGGAGCCCCTGTTCGACAAGCGCATGGACGGCTTCTCAGAGGTGTTCCACCGCATCTCCTATGACAAGATCGGCACATCCACCATCCAGTCACGCGCCACCGCCGGGCTTGTCAACACAACCTTCGTCTTCGTTCTGCCGGGTTCACCAGGCGCCTGCAAGGACGCGTGGGACGGCATTTTGAAAGCGCAGCTTGATTATCGCCACATGCCGTGCAACTTCGTGGAAATCATGCCACGGCTGGACGAGCATCTGCGCCGCACGAAGGGCTGATCCCTATCGCGTTGGACGCAGCGCCCATGCTGGCACCAACTCCGCGGTCAGTCTGCGCGGCTTCTGGGATTTTGAAAATTCCTTCGGCGGAAGGCCGGATTTCGCGAGTTGGAGCGCATCCTGCTTGCGCAGCAACAGGCCGAATTCCAGTGGCGGACCGCGGCGAAGCAGTCGCTTCAGAAAAGGCTTTTTATAATAGCGCGATGGAGAGAATTGCGCGGGCCGCTCGTTTAGCGCCATATATTCGAGAATATCTTCAATCCAGCCGCCCTGCGGACGGCTGCCCGGCTCGATCAGCAACACCCACTCGCCTCGGATCGATTGAATGACATCGCCGATCTCCCAGCGCTGATGGAAGCGGCAACCGGCAGCTTCGGCGACCCGCGCCGAGCCATCGTGTGAGGCGTGGTCGAGAATAATGACGTCGCTGATCAAACCCTTCACGGCGCCCGTCACCAGCGCCGAAAGCGTATGCGCAAGCTCGGGCTCTTGGTTTCGGCATTCCATGATGACTGTCAGCATGTTCTCGTCACTTGTGGTGCGTTCCAGACGATAAAGTTCCTACAGCATCGCCATGGAAACCCAAATGGATTTTCTGTCGTGGCACCCGGCAAAATGATGCAATGCAGCAGGACAGTTCCATTGTTTCTTGCTTTGCAGCGCTCCTCCTCGCGCAGCATACCGCGCGAGAAAGCGCTACCAAGTTCTTTTGTTCTTGTATTGTTCTCATATTTAGCGTAGGAATCGTTTCATCCAATTCGCTGGCGCAGGCCGGTCAGGAGCATCAGATGAGACACCAAGTGCTTTCGGGGCAGGCTGCCTATCAGCCGGGCCATACGCCGGATATTGCCAATGCTCTGGCAGATGACTCTGGCCTGAGGATCGAAATCGATCGTCGTCGCGGCAGAGGTGCGGGCATCAATCCTGGCGGTCGTTTCGAGACGTTGCAGCATGAAGCCTTTAACGATGGCTGGGACATCATCGAAGAACTGCCGGAGTTCAAGACGGATGTGCAGGTGGAAAAGCCGCGCACAATCATTACCCGCAACGAATCGCCTGACATCCCCTTCGACCGATCGATCAATCCCTATCGCGGCTGCGAGCATGGCTGCATCTATTGCTTCGCCCGTCCGACGCACAGCTATATGGGACTTTCGGCCGGCCTCGACTTCGAAGCGAAGCTTTTTGCCAAGCCGGACGCCGCCAAGCTTCTGGAACGCGAGCTTTCCAAGCCGGGCTACAAGGCGCGGGTGATTGCAATCGGCACCAATACCGATCCCTACCAGCCGATCGAAAAGGAATGGCGGATCATGCGCCAGATTCTCGAGGTGTTGGCCAAGGCGGAACATCCGGTCGCCATTGTCACGAAATCGGCGCTGATCACGCGCGACATCGATATTCTGGCGCCCATGGCAAAGAAGGGTCTCGTCAAGGTCGGCATTTCGGTGACAACGCTCGATCGCAAACTTGCCCGCAGCATGGAGCCCCGCGCCTCGACGCCATCGAAACGGTTGGAGGCAGTCAAGACGCTTACGGAGGCTGGCATACCAGTGGCCGTGATGATGGCCCCTGTCATCCCAGCATTGAACGATCATGAGATCGAGCTGGTGCTGGAGGCTGGTAAAGCCGCCGGTGCGACAGAGGCCTCGTATGTGCTGCTGCGTCTACCCCTTGAGGTCAGCCCGCTGTTTCGTGACTGGTTGCTGCGCAACTACCCGGATCGCTACCGCCATGTCATGTCGCTGGTGCGCTCCATGCGCGACGGCAAGGAATATGACTCGGAGTTTGGCAAGCGCATGAAGGGTGCTGGACCCTATGCGTGGCAGATCAGCCGCCGCTTCGAAATGGCGACTAAAAGGCTCGGTCTCATTCGCAGGGGCATCCAGCTGCGTGACGATCTCTTTGCCCCACCCAGCGGTGCCGGCGTGCAGCTCTCCTTGCTTTGAAGGAAGGAGACGCTCGGTCCAGCTACCGCTTACGACATGGGTTCTTGGCGCGTCTCCACAGAGCTGCGCCGAAACCACGGCTGTGAAGCCCCTCTTCGAAGAAATGTTCGGTGCGCGTCCCTGACGTACCGGCATTGCCCCCGGTTCCGCCGCCTCGCGTGCGATTTCTCGTTTTCCGCCGCCCTATAGGAAAACGACCCTGGCCTCTTGAGCCATGGATGACAACCACGCCCTACGGGTTGTCTATCGCCGCACCGGGGGCTTGCGGGAGATCGGGTGTCTGTGCAAGTTTCCGCCGCATGAAGCGACGCACAGCATCCGATTCTCCTGCCCTGTTCGATCTTGCTCCGGCGAGCCCCGACTTCAGCATGGAGCTAGAAGCACGCCAGCGCGGCCTGTGGCCCGTGGCCGGGACCGATGAGGCTGGCCGAGGCCCTTTGGCCGGTCCGGTCGTTGCCGCCGCCGTCATTCTTGATCCCGACAATATTCCTGACGGCCTTGATGATTCCAAGAAGCTCACCAAGGCAAAGCGGGAAGTGCTGTTTACGAAGATCGTGGAAACCTCGATCGTCTCCGTTGCGTCATCCGGTCCGGTGCTGATCGACCGGATCAATATACTGCGCGCAAGCCTCGATGCCATGCGCCGCGCCGTCCTTGGGCTTGAGCTTGCGCCTCGGCTGGTGTTGGCCGATGGGCGCGACAAACCGCCGGGCATGTCTTGCGAAGCAAAGGCCGTGACCAAGGGAGATGCGCGATCCCTGTCGATTGCTGCCGCGTCGATCATCGCCAAGGTTACAAGAGACCGGATGATGGAGCGGGCCGGGACTGTGCATACCGCCTACGGCTTCGAGCTTCATGCGGGTTACGGAACGCCCGTGCACCTTCGGGCCATCGAAGCCCATGGCGCCTGCTCACTTCATCGAATGAGCTTTCGGCCGCTTCGGCAGGATGCTGCCGAAGCCGACGTCGCCTGATAGGCTGGCACTCTCCCCGGTGGTTGAAGAGCGCCTTTCCGTCCATCAACCGGCCATACGCATATAGCCCTCTCGGTTGGCACCTTGCTGCGCGTGATCGGCCAGCTTGAACTGCTCGAGTAGCGCACGCAGCCTCTCGCTTTCTGTCGCCAGTGCAGAGGTTGCGGTGGTGGTTTCCTGCACGAGGGCGGCATTCTGTTGCGTCGTCTGGTCCATCTGGTTGACGGCTGTGTTCACTTCCGAAAGACCCGTCGCCTGTTCCTGGGATGAGGTGGCAATCGCGCCCATGTGCTCATTGACGGCTTCGACGTGGTGACTGATCGTCTTGAGCGCATCGCCGGTCTGCTGAACCAGCTTCACGCCGCTCTCCACCTCATGCGACGACTTGCCAATCAGCTCCTTGATTTCCTTGGCGGCCTGGGCAGAACGCTGCGCCAATTCGCGCACCTCCTGAGCAACGACTGCGAAGCCCTTGCCAGCTTCGCCAGCGCGTGCCGCCTCGACGCCGGCGTTCAGCGCCAGCAAATTGGTCTGGAAGGCGATCTCGTCGATGACCACGATGATATTGGAAATCTGGCCAGAGGAATGTTCAATACGCTGCATCGCGTCGACTGCCGCTGCAACGACATTGCCGGAGACCTTCGCGGCCTGGTTGGCTTCGCTTGCAGCGCCTGTCGCCTCCCGGGCGCGCTTGGTGGAGTTCGCCACGTTGACGGTGATCTCATCCAGTGCCGCAGCGGTTTGTTCGAGGGTCGCAGCCTGCTGCTCTGTACGCCGGGAGAGATCTGCCGAGCCCTCGGCAATCTCACGGGTTCCGCTGTTCATCGTTTCGATCGCGCGCGAAATTTCCGTCAGCGTATTACCGAGCTGCTGAATGGAGTGGTTGAAGTCGGTTCTGAGTGGCTCGAAATCAGGCGCAAAGGTCTCGTTCAGACGGAATGCCAGATCCCCGGAGGCAAGCCGGCGAAGCCCTGCCGCCAGACCCGATGTCGCCACGCGCAGTCGTTCCTCTGCGTCAGCTTCAGCCTTTCGCTGCGCCTCCACCCGTTCTGCTTCGGCGCGCTTGCGGTTTTGCTCCGACTCGGCCTCAAGCCGCTTGTTTTCGATAGCGCCCTGACGGAAGACCTCGACGGCCTCCGCCATGGAGCCGATTTCGTCCTTGCGGTGACGGCCCGGGATATCGATCCGCGTATCGCCGGAGGACAGCCTGCGCATGACTGCCGTCATCTGCACGAGCGGCCTTGCGATGTAACGATTGCCGAAGATCGCGGCACCCAGACCGATGGTCATCGCGACGGCAAGCGCGATGTAGTTGAGTGTGATCGCCGTACCGGCGGTGGCGACGGTCACATCGCCCTCAGCACGCACATCCATCTCGATGTCGTCAACCGCCTCCTGAAGGCTGGTCTTGGCTTGGTCGTAAGCATTCAACGCGCCACCGGAAAACAGCCATCTGGCCTCGTCCATCTTATTGGCCTCGACAAGGGCCAGTACCTGCGCCCACTTGCCCTGGGCCGCGGCCCAGCGCGCGTTGAAGCTTTCGAAGTGCTGCTTATCCGCATCATCGACGAGATATTCCTGGTATTCCTTCAGCTTTGCAGTGAGTGCACTATCTGCCTTGGATAATTCAGCCTGAAAATCGGCCCGCGCGTCCGGATCTGCAATAACGATGGCGCCCTGCGCGTTTCTAATGCTGCCGATATCGGCATTGATAGCGCCAATAACGATGAAACCTGGAACTCGTTGACGGACGATAACGTCGATCCCGTCCTCGATCTGCAACATGGATCTGATTGAGGAGACGCCCTGCACACCCGCCACAAGAATCATGATCCCGGACAGCGCCGCAAGAACCTTGCCAAGCGATAGTTTCATAGTGTCTTCCCCAAATAACTATATGGTCATGATCTTGGACGCGTGTCCGGCTTAAAGCCTCGCTACAAATCATTTGCAGTGAAGGGCGCGAGACTGGTCCAACTGGATTGCCCGCGACGCTTAAGACTAAATATTATCAAATAAGGTTTATATTTAATTAAGTTATATCTTATGTTATTTTTATCTTAAACGTTTCATAAAGTAAGCGACCCTGGCCTCCGAGACTGACGATCAAGAGCAACAATGCCTAGCGCTGAGGAATTTTCTATTATGCCACTCTGTTTCGCGTGACATAAGCAAAGACCAATACTTGGCGGTCGGGCAATATCCGGACGGTCCTGTTGGCGCCAATGCTTGTGCCTGAAGCATGCCGCGCGAAACCGCCGCACACTCTGTGCGGCGTTCTGTGAAAGGTGATGGTGCCTTCGGTTTCGGATCTTAGGAGCATAACAACAAAAAAACCCTTCGGGGGTGACCCGAAGGGGTTTTGAATATTCAATGCGTGCAGATCGCGCCTGGGCTTAGTTCAGCCGAGACTTCACTTCGCCGACGGCAGACTTGAACAGCTTGCCCTTGGCAGCAGCCGTCGTCTTTTCGGCGATCAGCTTTTCAGACGCTGCGATTGCAATGTCGACTGCGGCAGAGCGAACAGCGCCGATCGCATCTGTTTCGGCCTGCTTGATCTTCTGCTCGGAAAGCGCGGTACGGCGAGCGACAAACTCTTCCGTCTTCGCCTTGGCTTCGGCGGTCAGAGCGGCGGCTTCGCGTTCGGCCGCAGCAACGATGGCTGCTGCATCCGCTTCCGCTTCCTTGCGCTTGCGCTGATATTCCGCCAGCAGATGCTGAGCTTCTTCGCGCAGGCGTTTGGCTTCCGCCAGTTCCTCGGTGATGTTCTTGGCGCGCTCGTCGAGCGAGCTTGCCAGCATGCCTGGAACCTTGAGGTAGGCAATCAGCACGAAGAAGAGAATAAGGCCTACGAGTGCGTAGAATGATGCATCAAACGCCATCTTAAGCTCCCTTCACATCGGATACCGCGGCAACAGCTGCCTTGGCATCGGTGTCTTTGACCTTCGTGCCGATCAGTTGATCGACGACAGCGGTCGCGGTTTCTTCAGCAATTGTGCCGACATCGGCCAAGGCCTGCTGCTTGATGGACGCGATACGCGCTTCGGCAGCGGAAAGCTTCTCAGCCAGTTCCGCTTCGACTGCTGCGCGGTCCGCATCGGCTTTTGCCTTTGCAGCGTCGCGGGCAGCGGATGCGATGGATCCGGCCTTGGCGCGTGCTGCGGCAAGTTCTTTTTCATAGGTTTCGATCGCGGCATCAGCCTCGGACTTCAGCCGGGAGGCTTCATCGAGATCCTGTGCGATACGGCCATGACGATCCTCAAGGATGCCACCGACGCGCGGCACGATGAATTTCTTCATGAGCACGTAGAAAAGGCCGAACGAAATCGCCAGCCACAGAAGCTGGGATGCGTAGGTCGACGAATCGAATGGCGGAAATACGCCGGACCCGTGACCGGCGTCATGCGCCACTCCGGTTTCCGTATGCGTTGCTTCCGGGGCCGTCTGGCCGACAGCGGGTGTTTCCGTCGTCGTTCCGGTTGACGGCGCTGCTGACTGGGCAAGAGCCTCGGTCACGAACATGCTCACCTCCAGGGGTACTGCAAATGCGAAGGATCACGGCACGCCGTTTGCGAGCCGTGATCCAAACCTGATGCTGTTATTAGACAGCGAACAGGAGAAGGAGAGCAACGAGCAGCGAGAAGATGCCCAGAGCTTCCGTAACGGCGAAGCCGAATACCAGACGGCCGAACTGGCTGTCAGCGGCAGACGGGTTGCGCAGTGCGCCGGAGAGGAAATCGCCGAAGATACGGCCGAGAGCGAGGGACGTACCAGCCATGCCGAGGCATGCGAGACCTGCGCCGATGTACTTTGCTGCTTCCGCTTCCATATTAAGCTCCTTGAAATGGTTGTTGCGGCTGTTTTTTGACACCCGGTTCCGGGGCCAGCGACTTTACTTCTCAGTGACCACCATGCACGGCGTCGTTCAGGTACATGCACGTCAGTACCGCGAAGACATATGCCTGCAAGAAGGCGACGAGAAATTCGAGAGCGGTCATGGCGACCGTCATGAGGAGAGGCAGGATCGCTCCGCCGACACCGATCGCGCCAAGCGCGCTCATGGAAGCGACAAAACCTGCGAACACCTTCAGCGTGATGTGACCTGCCAGCATGTTCGCGAAAAGACGAACGGAAAGGCTGATCGGACGCGAGAGGAAGGAAATGACCTCGATGGAAGAAACCAGAGGCAGAAGGACTGCCGGAACACCCGACGGTGCGAAGATACCGAGGAAGTGCAGACCGTGCTTATAGAAACCGTAAACGACGACCGTTCCGATGACGAGGCAGGACAGCGCGAAGGTGACGATGATCTGGCTGGTGACCGTAAAGAAATACGGGAACATGCCAAGGAGATTGGCCGTCAGCACGAACATGAAGAGCGAGAAGACAAAGGGAAAGAAGACCATTCCCTTCTTGCCTGCACCTTCACGCAGCATCGAAGCGATGAACTCATAGGACATTTCAGCAACGGACTGCATGCGACCTGGGATCAGACCGCGGTTCGACGTTGCGAAATAAAGGAAGCCCGACGCCGCAGCGACCGTTGCGACCATGAAAAGCGACGCATTGGTGAACGAAAAATCGACGCCACCGATGTTGATCGGGATAATCGGCTGCACCAAGAACTGATGAGTCGGATCGTTTGCCACCGGCTGCCCTCTTTACCTGTTGCCGCAAAACCGCGGCACCTCGCATCTATATTCCATGGAAAGAGCGGCTTTAGCCGTTTTTCTCCCCACCCTGATCTTTCCCCAGCCCGTCCTTGAGAAGCGGCGACTTGGCCACTACCCCTGCGGACCGCAGGACATTCAATACGCCCGCACAGAAACCGAGAAGAAGAAGAACGATCATCCCCCACGGCGACGTGCCGGCAAAATAGTCCAGAAGATAACCCAGCATCGCGCCGACAATAATTGCGGAAATGAACTCCGAAGAGAGCTTGATCGCCATCGCAAAGCCTTTCCGGCTTTCCTCCGCGCTCTGCTCCGTCCGCCTCTCCGCTTCGTCCTCCGCATGAACCTTGGCCAATCCCTCGGCAAGGCGCCTGCGGCGCTCGTCCAGACTATCGTTACGGTTGCCGGTCATTTTCAAATCCTGCCCTTTATCTCCGTTCCAGCGATGCCAGAACCCTTTGGAGTTGTAAACGGCAGGGCTTTTAGCCTGTTCCAGCCCGCTCTGAAGTCGCGCGCAACATAGTTTTAGGGACTTCGCTAGTCAAGGCACCGTCGGCGCTTGTTTCAGCACAAATTTTCCAAGCAAAATCAGTCGCTTGAACGACAAGCACGGATTCTTGGCACGGTTTGCTGATGGAATCGGCATTTTTGACACGAGTTTTGCAGGCAAATCCGCGTGATCGCGACAGCGCGCGCTTGTGAAATGGAAACGTTCTAGCTCCAGCCACCGCCATAGGTACGGTAGAAGACATGCAATCCGATCCTGCCGACCTTCTTCATGGATTTGCCCCAGGCGGGTCGGACATAAATGGCGTGATAATGGGTTGCAGAGCCCACTTCGCTCAGCCAGATCTTGCCGGCTGTCGTCGCCATGGCAACTTCACGCGCCATCTTCCAGTGCCGCTCGGAATTGACGCGGTCTTTGATGTTGTCGCAGGCGAAGGAGAACTGGCAGCGGTTACGCCAGTCCTTGTTCTGATAGACCACGCCGCAGATGGTTTTCGGATAGGCGGGGTTGCGCACACGGTTGAGAATGACCTGGGCGACAGCCGCCTGACCTTTGATCGACTCGCCTCGGGCCTCGAAATAGATGCCGGAGGCCAGGCATTGCTGCTCTGCCGCGGAGAAGGCTTCCGCTGGCAGCGGTGTCGCAGCCCAGGCGTGATCGTCTGGCGTGATCGGCGGGATGAAGCGGCCGGTATCCGGTTTTTTCAGGATGGCGTCGAAGGGCGACTCGCGGGCGAAGTCTGGCTCCGGCGGCGCATAGGCTGTCGCCAATATATCCGGGGTGCGGTTGGTGACCAGATCCGCCAACATCGGTGAGACCGTCCTGTCGGCCTTCTTCTCATCGCGACGGAAATAGAAGGAGGCCAGCTCGATCTCCTTGCTCTTCTTCGGCTTGACGAAGGCGGTGCGATCCTTGCGCTTCAGCGGCTCGATGTCGATCATGCTGGTGCGTTGAAGAACGGAGCCGGCGGTAAAGGCTTTCGGCGGCTGCATGACTTCGGTGGCGATCACCCTGCCCTTCTTGGCGGCGCGATTGACGCGTTCGCTATCGGGCGTCGTCTCATGGCCACCCTTTTTGGTGACGAAAGCAACCTTGCGGCCATCGGGAAGCGTCATGCCTGCGCCGGTGATGGCGGCGGTATCGCTCGCATCATTGAAGGCCAGGGAAGCATTGTGGACGGAACCCGCTGGGGAGTTGGTCAGCACCATGCGCCACTGTTCGCCGCCAGCGTCAAGACCGGCAAGAAGCGAAGCCAGATCGGCACGCGCTGCAAGGGAGGGGAACGCAAGCCAGGCCACAAGGCCAAAGACAATAGGCGAGGTCCACTTCTCATAGGCAATGAGGGGCCCGCGACGCGATACTTTTCTTGAACGCAAAACCATGACTCCGGACACACGCAAACGACTTGCTACACAACCGGATAATCTCTCATTAACCTTGATGCTTGGTTAACGAGGCGCCTCTGAAAGCCACCTCACATTAATGTGTGGCCAGATACTAAAACGCGCCGCTCTCCATCGGAAAGCGACGCGTGCAACGGCTTTTACAACGAGGGCTCAGATGACCACGTGTGAGCCCAGTTCGACGACGCGGTTTGTCGGCAGGCGGAAGTAATCGGATGGGTCAGCAGCATTTTCAGCCAAAGCGATGAATAGCCTGTTCTGCCATCCAGGCATGGCGGACTTCGAATCCGGCACCAGTTTTCGACGTCCCAGATAGAAGGAGGTCGACATGATGTCGAACTTGTAGCCAGTGCGTCGCAGATAGCCGAGTGCCTGGGTGACGTTCTGGGTTTCCATGAAGCCGAAATGCAATTCCACCACGACGAAGCGCTCGCTGACCTTGGTCATGGTGTAGCGTTTGTCCGGGTGAACGCGCGGCGTATCTTCCGTGCGGATCGTCAGGATGACGTTCTTGTCGTGCAGAACGTGGTTGTGCTTGAGGTTGTGCAGCAAGGCGGCGGGTGCCGTCTCGGGATCGCCCGTCAGGAAGATTGCCGTGCCGGGGATGCGCACCGGCGCATGCGCGCTTTCCTTTTCTACGGAGGCGACGAAGGCCTTCAGCGGCACGTCGGTTCTGCGGGTCTTGGCAAAGAGAATTTTGGAGCCGCGCTGCCACGTCATCATGATGACGGTAAAGGCGATAGCCAGCAGGACCGGCACGTAGCCACCGTCGTGGATCTTCAAGAGGTTCGCACCGAGGAAGATCAATTCAAGCGTGATAAAGGGCAGAACCACCAGGAGGGTGAGCGGCAGCGACCATTTCCAGTGGCTGCGGGCAAACTGGAAGAACAACAGGCTGGTCACGACCATCGCGCCGGTAACGGAGATGCCGTAGGCGGTGGCGAGCGCATCGGAACTCTTGAAGGTGAGCACCAGGGCGACGACGCCAAAGAGCAGCACCGTGTTGACGGACGGCAGATAGATTTGCCCGGTGTTGGTCTCGGAGGTGAAGAGGATTTCCATGCGCGGCAGGTAGCCGAGGTTGATCGCCTGGCGCACCATCGAAAAGGCACCCGTGATGACCGCCTGGCTGGCGATGATCGTGGCAGCCGTCGCAAGGATAACCGCCGGCAGCAGCGCCCATTGCGGAAACATCAGATAGAAGGGGTTGGACATGGTCGACTGGTCCTTCAGAACCAGTGCGCCTTGGCCGAGATAATTCAGCGTGAGTGCGGGAAAGACCAGCGCGAACCAGGCCCATTGAATGGGCTTGCGTCCAAAATGACCCAGATCGGCATAAAGCGCTTCTGCACCCGTAATCGTCAGGAAGACTGCACCCAGCACGACGAGGCCGTAAAAGCCCTCATTCATCAAAAACTCGACGGCATGGACCGGATTGAACGAATAGAGGATCCTATAGTCATCGGAGATATGCAGGAGCCCGACAAGGCCCATCACGATGAACCAGACGGCTGTGATCGGGCCGAAGAACTTTGCGACGATTTCTGTGCCATGGGACTGGATGGCAAAGAGACCGACCAGAATGACAAGCGAAATGGGAATAATGAATTCATCCATCTGCGGCGTCACGAGCTTCAGGCCTTCCACGGCGGAAAGGACCGAAAGCGCGGGCGTGATCATCGCGTCGCCCAGGAAGAGGGCAGCACCAATCAGGCCGAGCATGATGAGAAAATTGCGCCGAGCGCCTGCTCTCTTCATCAGGAGAGCAAGAAGCGAGAGCGTGCCGCCTTCGCCATCATTGTCCGCGCGCAGCAGAAAACAGATGTATTTGATCGTGACGATGATCGTCAGAGACCAGATCATCAGTGAGATAAGGCCGATGACTTCAGCCTCCGTCAGCCCGTCCTGGGAGATCGGCTTCAGCGCTTCTCTGAACGCATAGAGAGGGCTCGTGCCGATATCGCCATACACGACGCCGATGGAACCGAGCATGGCCGCAAACAGGCCTTGCTGGTGGCGGTCCTCGACGTCAGGCTTATCGAGCATGTCTTTTTCAAACGCATTAGGCATATGAATCCTGGCCTTTAAAGCCAGCCCTTCCAGCGAAAAACGATAAACGGGATGATCGCCGATATCAGCATAACGAAGATTGCAAGCGGATAGCCATAGGCCCACTGCAATTCCGGCATGCGCGCGAAGTTCATTCCGTAAATGGAGGCCACCAGCGTCGGTGGCAGAAAGACCACCGAAGCGATGGAGAAAATCTTGATGATGGCGTTTTGCTCGACATTGATAATGCCAAGCGATGCATCCAGCAGAAAGGTCAGGTTGCCGGAAATGTAGGACACGTGCTCGGACAGCGAATGGATGTCGCGCGCGATCGACGCTCCCATTTCCTTGGCATCCTTGTCCTCCTGAACGAGGGTCGTCGCGTGCAGGAAAGACTGGACGCGCGCAAGTGACGTCAGACTGTCGCGCACTTTCGAGACCAGGCGATGGAAGGAAGCGATTTCAGCAATCTTGTCTTCCAGATAGCGAGGTTCCTTGCGCTTACTGCGCGCCTCGCCGCCGAAGATTCCCTTCGCAACATGGTCGATACCGACCACAGTGTTCTCGATAATTTCGGCCGTCCGGTCGACGATCGTTTCGAGCAGCTTCAAAAGCAGAACCGCACCGCTGCGGATTTCATGCGGCGTGCGGGTGATGGCGGCGATGAAGATATTGAACGACTTCGGCTCCGCATAGCGGATCGTCACCAGCCGGTTTCCGACGAGAATGAAAGCAACGTCGGTCAATTGGGGATCGGACGAATCTGCCTTCCAGACGAGCGACGCCGTCATGAAGACATTATTGTCTTCCGTATAGAGGCGGCTGGAAGGCTCGATATCCTTCAAATCCTCGCGCGTCGGAAGCTCGGCGCCAAGCAGGGCTTCGACGCGCTTCTCTTCGTCACGGTGAGGGTTGATGAGATCGATCCAGACGATGTCTTCGGATAAATGCGCAAGATCCCCGTCAGCAGACAGGCTGATCGCCTCGCAATTCGAGCGATAGGCTTTTATCAATCAGTTTCTCCGGTCCGCGGCGCCGATTGTCATCGGCTGGTCGATCTAACACATCATCCGTAGCGTCCGCAAACGCATGAGCAAGACTGCGGTTCAAACGGCGCCGGGCTATGCTCCCAACAGGGTAAAGAATCAAGCGGTATTTTCGTCTAAGGCTTTAGGCTGGGTTGCGTCTGCACTCACAACACTTAAGAAAAAATCATTAAATACAAGCTACTAATAGGCTTTTTACTCAGCCTAAATCTTGCGGGCCTGCTTGCCGTGCTCGATAGATATGCAGTCAGTGCATCGATATCGGCCCATTTTCCGTAAGATTTTCAAGGTGTTCTATTCAAATATGATCTTCGGCGCCGTGCGGGCGGTGCCTCTTCCAATCTCTGTCCACACCTTTTGTGCAATCTCCCTGTAGGATTGCGCCTGTGGGCCATCCGGTTCGGAGACGACGATCGGCGTCCCGGCATCAGACGTTTCGCGGATCGACATGGTCAGAGGCACAGCACCCAGGAATGGAACGCCGATACGCTCCGCCTCGGCTTGCGCACCGCCATGGCCAAAAATGTCGTATCGCTTGCCGGTATCCGGCGCGATGAAGTAGCTCATATTCTCGATCACGCCGAGAAGGGGCACCTCGACCTTGCGGAACATGGTGATGCCCTTGCGCGCATCGATGAGTGCCAGATCCTGAGGCGTGGAGACGATGACAGCACCTGCCAGAGGCACCTGCTGGGCGATCGTCAACTGCACGTCACCGGTTCCGGGCGGCATATCGAGAACCAAAACGTCCAGTTCTCCCCAGACGACTTCGCGCAGCATCTGCATCAGGGCCGATTGCACCATAGGCCCGCGCCAGATCATGGCAGCTTCCTCATCCACGAGGAAACCCATGGACATGACTTTCAGGCCGTAATTTTCCATTGGCATGATGGTGCGGCCTTCGCCCTGCTTTGGTCGGCCTGATATGCCGAGAAGCCTCGGGACGGAAGGGCCGTAAATATCGGCGTCGAGAACGCCAACGCGCAAACCCAGCGCCTGCAAACCCAAAGCGAGATTGACGGCGGTGGTGGATTTTCCAACCCCACCCTTGCCGGAGGCGACCGCGATGATCGAGCCGATGCCGGGAACGCCAGCCTTTGCCTGCTGTGGCGCAGGTCTCGGTGCTGCCGGTCGGGCCTTTGGCGCCGGGGTATTTGAGGCGTTGCTCGGCCTGCTATTGGCGGTCAAAGCCACCACGGCTGCCTTGACGCCTGGAACGCCAAGTGTCGCCTTTTCCGCCGCAAGCCGCAGAGGCTCCAGCTCCTTGGCGCGATCTGCGGGCACGGTAAGGGAGAAGTAGGCTTTCGAATCGCTCAGGAAGATTTCCGAGACCATGCCGAGTGCGACGATGCTTTTGTCGCTCCCTGGATAGATGACCTGCTCCAGAGCCTGTTCGATCTGTTTTTTATCCGCTTGTGCCATGCCCAACCCCATCCGCTTCAGCAAGGGTTAGATAAGGGAGCCCACGCTATTCGCCAATATCAGCGCATCGGGTTTAACAGAGAAACGCATCGCCGTGCAAATCGGCATGCGTCATGAGGCACCGGGGGCCGGTCGCTACCAAGACGATCTCGATCGAAAGCGCCATCAGCTTTCGTGATGGGTGGCAAAGCTCTCAGGATCGAAGATCTCGCCATCGAAGAAGGTATCCGGCCCGAGAAGAAGCGGTGCGCGATCGGCGCCAACATAGACCCGCGTGTTGAGCGTTCCTTCCAGCTTCATATTCGCCGCCGGCACCGGCGCGAAGATCGGTCGCACGGCCTTGCGGAATATGTCCGGCCGAAAGACTTCGGCAGCGGCGTCTCGAACGCTCTCGGCAGCGGCGGCCTGTGGCGGGCATTCGTTCCAGCGGATCATCTGGTTGAAGAACCAGAGAGCCTGGCTTTGCCATGGGAAGTTCGCAGCATTCCCACTCACGCAGAAGAAGTCGTGGCATTCCAGCAATCGGGCGGGCGAGTGCGGGATGAAACCGGATAGAGAGGCAAGAACGTGGTCGATCTCACAGTCAAGATAGGTGGGCGAGGCTAGAAGATCGGCCAGCTCCTCCCTGTTTGCGGCGGAGGCACACCATTCGCCTGCGCGATAGAAGGCGCGCAGGACCACGTGCAGCGTCTGCTCATTCGTTTCTGCCCACTGCCTCGAAACGGCGAGCCCCTTTTCGGGCCCATTTTGCCAGATATGCGATTTGGTGGTGACGATCCGCCCCTCCCCTTCCATCGTGACCGCGCTTCCATAGGGCTCACCCACATAGAAGCCGTCGATGCTGCCGTCTCGCAGCAGGCTTGGCATGTTGGCGGGTGCCGCTTCCACGGTCGTCACATCGTCTTTGCCGATCAGGCGGGTGCTGGCAATGAGATAGAGAAGCTCGTAGGTCGATGTCGACGAGGAGTGTTCCGTGGCGAAGATCAGGGGTGGCAGGTCGGCTTTTTGACGCGCCATGGCAACGCGAGAAAGCGCACGGGCAACCGATCCTGGATCCGGGATCTTCATACCCTGCTCGACCAGATCATCGTATAGTAGAGAGCTGACCACGAGCGTAGAGCCGCCGGTCGCGAGAATGAAGGGAACGATGAGATCGGCTTCAACGTCAGCCGATGGTAGAGCGAGAGCAACCGGCAACGAGACGGATAGATGTGCGCCATCGAGTTCGGCTGAAGACCACGCGCCCAGAATATCGCGCGGTCCGTTCATTCTGATCAGTTCAAGGGCGACGCCTTCGTCGGCGGCAAAACCTTTTTCAAACGCTGCGACGAGAATAGCGCAGTCTACGGTAGGAGAAAACGCTGCCCTGAAGCGCCGTGTTCCTGCCAAATCAGTCTCCTCTTTGCCGAGAGATGCAGGATCACCCACACCGCCCCGGATAACAACAGGAAAAAGAAAAAATCCCTATTTTATCAAGCCTACACGCAGTGCCTTGGCGACAGCCTGGGTCCGATTGACGGTATCGAGCTTTTTTGTCGCGCGATTGAGGTAATGATTAACGGTATGCTCGGAAAGCGTGAGAATATCGGCGATCTCGGCACTTGTTTTTCCCGCCGCAGTCCAGTTGAGGCAATCGATTTCGCGGTCGGTTAATGTGTCGCTGATTCGTGAGTCCAGGCTTCGGACATGGGCGAGATGGCCATACACGTGTGCCGCCAGATAGAAGATTTCCGCCACCTCTGAGCGAGAGAAGGATGACTTGGCTCCCGAGAGCGACACCGCACCGCGCATGCCTGTCATATCCTGAACGGGACACCAGACCGAATTCACCATATCGAAACGGGCAAACAGGTCTTTGAACTTGTCTGCGACAACCGGGCGCAGACCGTGACCCCTGAAATCCTGATTGACCACAAAAGGCGCGCTCGCCTTCTTCAGGGCACTGTAGACGTTACTGTCGACGAGAAGCCCGTCATTGTCATACTGCTGCAGCAGGTCCGCCGGCCAACTGGTGATAACTGTGCATTGCGACAGTGTCAGCGACATCTGCATGGGCAGGTTCATCACCATGAAGGCCTTCATGCCCCAGCTTTCCGTCACGCGCTTCATGAAACGGAACACATCGTACTGACTTTCCAGGCACGTCAGTTCGGAGACGCTGTCTGCCCCCATAGGAGAAAATTTTTCTGGTTCGGCGACCGGCATTCGCAAGTTCTTTATAATGGGCTACATTAAGAAAGGGCCAAGAAAAAAAGATGACTGCTATCGTTAGCAAAATACAAGTCTAACGCAAATGAAAGTTGGTACAGGTTCGTACACCGCCTTTGCCGGGTTGTAAGCCGTTATGAAGATGAGCAAAATTCTACCTCAGGGGCTGGGTGCAAGCCGAAGTGCCGCGTCAGCGGAAATACGTCTCGCAATCTCTTTGACGAGCGGAGCCCAGCTTTCCAGTCGTTCCCTCGTCAACCGGTACGCCGGGCCGGTCACGGAGATCGCGGCATAGAGCCCCGGCCTGTTCGTCTCGATTGGGACTGCGATGCACTGGATGCCTTGCTCATGCTCTTCAAGATCGAAGCCATAGCCGTGCTCGCGTATTGTCTCGATCTCCTCCAGCAGCGCCGGTACGCTGATGATCGTGTTTGGCGTGAAAGACCTCAGCGACAGGGCCTCGAAGGTTTTGAGCAACTCGTCCTGCGCAAAGAGTGACAGGGCCGCCTTGCCGACGCCGGTGCAATAGAGCGGCGAGGTGCGGCCGATCTGCGAATACATCCGTACCGCGTGCTTACCGTCGATCTTGTCGAGATAGATGATCTCAGAGCCGCGAATGACGCCAAGATGGACGGATTCGCCGGTCTCTTCATGCAAGGCACGCAAGTGAGGCGCTGCCACCGAGCGCAGATCGCTCCCGCTCCAGGCTTTGGCCGCGAATTTCAGCAGCCTGATACCGGCACTATAGGATTGATCGCCGTTTTGCTCGAGAAGCCCCTCCTCCACCAGATGGGATAATTGCCTGTGCAGTGTCCCACGGGGCTGGCCGGTTTTTTTCAGTATCTCGGTAAAACGGGGCGGCTCTGGCGCCATCACCACCATCTCGAGAACGGAAATGGCTTTGCCGAGCGTACCAGTCGAACTGTCTTTGTTTCCATCGTCACGAGAGGTGGGCACCAGATTTTCTCCGAAGACCGCACGCCTGCGCTTGACATAGCCAGCAACAGAAGGCGATTATTCCATTTAATAAAACTTAGTTCCAAATATTGGAACTTTCAACCTTTATGTTGATATCGTCATGAACAGCCATTTCAGCCCGCCACCAGAATTTTCCAACAGAGGTGTTCTGATCACCGGAGGCGGATCCGGTATTGGTGCGTCCCTGGTGGAGGCATTTGTCCGCATTGGCGCAAAGGTCGCTTTCATCGATATCGATGTGCGGGCAAGCGAAGCGCTTGTCGACAAGCTTTCGCCGGGAGCCAGCACTGCACCACTCTTCCTCAAGGCGGATTTGAGGAACCAGGCTGAACTTTCAGAGGCCGTGAAAGCGGCCGGGGACGCGCTCGGTGGGATCAGAGTTCTGATCAATAACGCCGCCTGGGACGACCGACACGATATTGACACCGTCACCAGCGACTATTGGGATGCGAACCAAGCTGTCAATCTGAAGCAGGTCTTCTTCGTCACGCAAGCCGCACTCCCCTATCTGAGAGAAGAACCGGGCGCCTCCATCATCAATTTCTCGTCGATTTCCTATCTGCTCAATATGGGCGAGCTACCTGCCTATACGGCGGCCAAGGCGGGCATTATCGGATTGACGAAGAGCCTTGCGGGCCGGCTTGGGCCTGAAAACATCCGCGTCAACGCCATCCTGCCCGGGATGATCGTGACCGAGCGGCAGAAGGACCTCTGGCTGACCGACGAGGCCATCACCCATACCGTCAACCGACAGTGCCTCAAGCGGACTTTGACCGGTGAGGACCTCGTTGGTCCCTGCCTCTTTCTGGCTTCGGATGCCTCCGCCGCCATGACCGCACAAACAATGATTATCGATGGAGGTCTTCTATAATGTCAGATGCTGCATTCATTGCCGTAGACTGGGGTACGACGAGCTTTCGCCTGTGGCTTTTGAGCCGATCGGGCGATGTTCTTGCCGAGCGCCGCAGTTCCGAAGGGATGACGACGGCGATGCACACGGGCTTTGCTGAGGTTCTGGCATCGCATCTTGCAGCCATCTCCGCACCAGAAGGCCTGCCCGTGATTGTTTGCGGCATGGCAGGGGCACGGCAGGGCTGGATCGAGGCGGGCTATGTGGACGTTCCCGCCAGTCTCTCCGAAGTCATGGATCGTGCGACCCGCGTTCCGGATCAGAAGAGCGATATCCGCATTCTTCCCGGTCTCGCGCAAAGGGCAGAAGGTATGCCAGATGTGATGCGCGGCGAGGAAACCCAACTTCTCGGAGCGCTATCGACCGATCATCGCACCGGCGCCCAGCTCGTCTGCATGCCCGGCACCCATTCGAAATGGGTTCGCGTCAGGGATCTCAACGTCACGCAATTTTCGACCTTTATGACCGGCGAGATTTTCGATGTCGTCTCGAAGCACACGATCCTGTCCCACGCCATGGCGGACGCAGAGCCCTTCAGCGGCGATCTTCCCGCGTTCAGCAATGCGGTGATCGACATTTACAACAATCCGCAAATGGCGACGAACCGCTTCTTCACCTTGCGTTCCGGGCAATTGCTGCATGGTCTTTCTGCGACGGATGCGAAAGCCAAACTCTCCGGAACGCTGATCGGCTTGGAAATTGCCGGTGCGCATGCCAGTGCACCGCGCGATTCCTCCGTCATCCTGATCGCCTCAGGCGGCCTGGGTGAACTTTACAAGGCCGCGTTCCACGCTCTTTCCATCGACTTTATCACCATTGACGCCGATGATGCGGTTCGCCGGGGGCTGATTGCCGCTGCGACATCCATCTGGCACTGAGGAGTTTCAAACCCGTGTACGTTCCCTTTCCCGAAATGAAATACCCGCTCGTTGCCATTTTGCGCGGCATTCGTCCTGAAGAGACCGAGGGCGTCGTTGTCGCCCTGCTGGAAAGCGGCCTTCGCGCCATCGAAATTCCGTTGAACTCGCCGGATGCTTTCCGCTCCATTGAAATCGCAGCCAAGCTTGCGCCCGCCGATGCACTGATCGGTGCCGGGACTGTTCTGACCGTCGATGACGTGGCACGGCTGGATAGAGCCGGTGGAAAACTGATGGTCAGCCCGAATGTCGATACCGCCGTGATTACGGCGGCGCGCGACAAAGGCATGGTGACGATGCCGGGTGTTCTCACGCCGACCGAGGCCTTGCTCGCATTGAAAGCCGGTGCGACCGGCCTCAAATTCTTCCCCGCAAGTGTGCTAGGGCCGTCGGGCATCAATGCCATTCGCGCTATTTTGCCGAAGGACACGCTGGTCGCAGCGGTCGGCGGCGTATCGGACAAGAACTTCTCCGATTATACGAGTGTCGGTATCAAGGCGTTTGGCCTGGGAACAAGTCTCTACAAGCCTGGTATGAGTGCAAGCGAGGCCCGCGAGCGGGCAGAGATCACCATCAAGGCCTATGACGTGGCAGTGGGAGGATAAGATATATGGCGACCAATCACCCGTTTCAGGGGAAGGTTCTCGACAGCACGCAATTGATGCTGGGCGAAGGGCCAAGCTTCGACCCGATCTCCAAGCGGATCGGCTGGCTGAACATTATCGGCAAGGAGTTGCATGAGCTCGACCCGGCATCGGGCGAGAAGAACGTTACGTCCCTGCCCTTCATGGCAAGCGTGGTCGCCGCCATCGATGCGGAGCGGCAGTTGCTGGGAACGGAAGATGGCCTTTTCATCCGCAACCGCTCCACGGGCGAACTGTCGCTGCATGTCGATTTCGAGCCCAACAAGCCCGGCAACCGGTCGAATGATGGCAGGGTGCATCAAAGCGGCGCGCTCTGGATCGGCACCATGGGCAAAAAGGCCGAGGATGGCGCAGGGGCGATCTACCACGTCGCAAAGGGCGTCGTAACGACGCTTTTCGACGCGATCAGCATTCCGAATGCCATCTGCTTTTCGTCGGATGGCGCGACGGCCTACTTTGTCGACACCAATGTGAACCGGTTGATGACAGTGGCGCTCGATCCCGCAACCGGACTTCCGACCGGCGTTCCAAGCATCTTCCTCGATCGATCCGAGGACGAAGGCGGCATTGACGGGGCGGTCTGCGATGCCGAGGGCAACATCTGGAACGCACGCTGGGGCGAAGGTGCTGTCGATTGCTATGATCCAACCGGCCGGCACACCGACCATTACGAGCTTCCGGCATCTAGAACGACCTGCCCGGCCTTCTTCGCCGCTTCGGCGGACCGCCTGCTGGTGACGTCCGCATGCGAAGGACTGGAAGACAACGAGATCAAGGACAACCCAATGCACGGCGCAACCTTCGATCTCGGCATTACCGTCAAGGGCAGGCTCGACGGGATCTACAAGCTGTAAGATTTGCGAGCTAAAGCATGTCGCGCAAAAGTGTGTAGCGGTTTTGCGGGTGCCGACATGTGACAAGACAGGAACCTAAAGCGTCCGGAGCGATCTGAAAGACCGCGACGCGCTTTAAGAGGGCGCCAGGTGCATTAATGGCGTCCTCAGATTATAAGAAAATGCTTTTAGAAATCGGCTTCGCGCGATACGGCAAAGACGAAGTGGGTGCGAAGGCGGTCGTCAAAGACCCCTCGCCCCTAGAACCATCAGATCAGTTCAGATCTGCGCTGGCTACGCGATAGCTGTCGTTCAGGTAGCGGCGAGTAGAGGCGGCATCTGCCGGGCGTCCGTAGAAATAGCCCTGCCCCATGGCGCAACCAAGCCCGCGCAACTTTTCGGCCTCGCTGCCATCTTCAATCCCCTCGGCGACGACCTCGAGGTCGAGACCATCGCACATGGCGACGATCGCCTTGATGATGTGCTCCGAGGGGCGGTCGGTACTGATGCGGGAAACGAAGGCGCGGTCGATCTTGACCTTGTCGAAGGTGAAGTCACGCAGGCGACCCAGGCTGGATTGTCCGGTTCCGAAATCATCCAGAGAGATGCGCACGCCCGCATGCTGAAGCTCCGAGATAATGCGCTGCGCAGTATCCGCCGAACTCATGACCGCGGTCTCTGTTATTTCGAGTTCCAGGCGGCGGGGGTCTAGGCCGACGCGACGCAGACTGGAAAGAATATTGGCCGCTGTCGATGGGTCCATCAATTGAGCGGAGGAGAGATTGAAGGAGAGAAAAAGTTCGCGCGGCCACGACAACGCGGTTTCCGCGGCCTTTCGCAGCAGGGTCTCAGACAGCGCGTCGATAAAGCCACGCTCCTCCGCCAAAGGCACGAATACATCCGGCGGCACGAAACCGAGATCCGGATCATGCCATCGCGCCAAAGCTTCGAAACCGATCACCGTGCTATCGGCCAGTCTGACGATAGGCTGGAAGTGCACGTCGATGGTGTCGCTGATGATCGCGTTTCGAAGTGCCTGCTCCAGTTGCGTGGCGCGCTTCATCTCCTGGGCGATCTCCCGGGAGTAGACGGTGATCTGGCCGCGTCCGCGACGCTTCGAGCGATAGAGCGCGGTTTCCGCGCTTTTCATCAAGTCCTCGAACTCCTCACCTGCGAAGGGATGGATGGCAAAGCCGAAAGAGGAGGACAGGCGCACGTTTCGATCGCCAAGATCGTAGGGTGCCGACAACACGTCCTTGATCATCTGCCCGATGCGCTCTGCACCGCTGCGCTCGAAAATAAGCGGCAAGATGAAGGCGAACTCATCGCCATCGTGGCGCGTGACGATCGAGCCATCCATCATGCAGGCCTTCAGGCGATGGGCTACCTGGCAGAGAATTTCGTCTCCGGCATGCGCGCCGAACAGGTCGTTGATGGGCTTGAATCCGTCAATATTGACGATGCCGACAGCAAACGGCGCGGGATCGGCGGCCCGTTCAGCCGCAAGCAGTTTTATCTTATCACGCAGGCGATACTTGTTGCCGAGCCCCGTGAGCGGATCGCTATACGCCATCGCCTGCAATTCATGCTGGCTGATGAGCGGAAGAGTCGGCGCGGGCGGGTTCATTCACATATCCTGTGGGCCTGTGGTTGGTCGCTATTATCGGTGGCCCGCAATTAACAAAGAATATCGCCGCGAATACGAGATCCCACCACCACGAACATGTGTGCGGTCATCCATGAAGGCTGTGAGAGAAACGCGGCAGAAAACGCTTCAGCAACATATCGATTATATCTGGACTAATTGGTTTGAGCAACATTTCATCCATGCCGGCATTGAGGCAGGCACGCTGATCTCCCTCGAAAGCCAAAGGAACGACGCCAATCAAAGGTGTTCTTTCGCCCGTCGAGGATTCCAGCCTGCGGATTTGTCGAGCAACCTCAAAGCCATCGATATCCGGTAGCGTGGTATCCAGGAGCACGACCGACGGCTTTTCCGACTGGAAGAGCGCCAGCGCTTCATTGCCGGACGGCGCCAGCCTGTATTCGATCTGCAGACCTTCCAGTATCTGCGAAAAAACGATCTGGTTGATCTTGTTGTCCTCGACGACGAGAACATCGAGCCTTGGTCGGTTGAGCGATTCGTCATCGCTGTTGATAACGACCCAATCGTCGTCCTTGCCCCTGCCCTGCTGCGTGTTTTCAAGCGAACGAAAATGATGCGTCAGCATATTGACCAGCGAACTGCCGATCTCGAACTCATCCGCCATCATCACGCCGATGCCGAATGTCGTCGGCAGGTCCAGACATTCGAGCGGCAATTGCACGTCAACCACAACTAGGTCGATCTTGACACCCATGGATGCGGAGAGGCTCAAAAAGGCTTCCTGCTCCTGGAGGCCGACGGCAACGGCGCAATCCACACCGATCGTCGACAATCGCTTGCAGGCCGCTTGGCCCGCCTCGGCATTCGGCATGACGAGAAGGACGCGACGGCCCTTCATCACCAGTGAAGCCTGATGGTTTTCGTCGTCCATATAGGAACTGCGCAGGAAGGAGAGATGCTCCAGCCCCGGGATAATACGCCTGCCATCCGGCTGGGTCATGGCAAAGGCTGTGACGTCATCCATCGTCGTCACGAGAAAATATTGACCGGGTTTGCCGACCCTGTGCTTTCTGGTGATGACGAGAATCTCGTCGCCCGTCAACAGCGTGACCATTTCCGGCAGGATGGCCGGCACGCCGGTCTCAAGCACTTGCCTGTCCATCGCGTCGATGCGTGTAGCAAGCTCATCCGAATGAATATCGAAGACATTGCGACCGAGGATCAGGTCCGGGGACGTTTCGATCAGAGAACAGCCAGCCTTGTTGACGGCCGAGTAGATGCGGTTTTTGTCCTTCACGAAGATGGACAGCGGCAGATTGTCGAGGATTTCCTCGGTGATCTGGACGCGTTCGATGTCGGCGCGCCAATGTTCCTCGCGTCTTTTCTGCTCGGTGATATCGGCGATGGCGCAAATGCAGAAACCGGAAGGAACGCGCCGCTTGGTGAAACGCAGCCATCTGTCGCCAGGGCGCTGCTCCACCGTTTCGGACCGTTCCGCCCAATGAGCCGCAAGGCTCTTGGCGATCCACTCTTCGCGATCAACACGGTTGCCACGCGAAGACACCTCGCCGAAGCCGGCGCGATCGTAGATTGCGCCTAAAACATCCTTCAGTCTTACGCCTGGTGCCACCTCTGCCTTCTCGAGCGGCAGGAGCGTGAAAAGACGGTGGCTGGCAAAAACAAGGTTGTCGTCACGATCATAGATGAGAATCGCTGCAGACATTGCATCGCTAATAGCGTCTAGCATCGCTGCTTGAATGGCCACGCCGTCTGGCGCTAAATCATTCATGACAATTCCCTACACACGTTTCGAGAACGCGCTCAATTCATCTTGAAAACCTGCAATAGCAATAGGCTTTGGATATAACGGGAACATGCGGGCAAAATGCTCGACAGTCCTTCGGGATCAAACAAGACGGCCCCAGCGCTTCCGTCCTGCCCTTATCAAGCATCCTGAAAAGACAAATAAATCACTCATTCAAGCAGGATCAGTGATATCGTTTCGGGATTAAAGACCTCTTAAATTTGAAAAAAGAACAATCCTGGATTGGCGAGACAGTGAGCGCGCTTTCGGTGGAGAGGTGCGATTTCTCTTTCGTTACGCCCACGAATCCGCGAGAATGGCAGCATGTCCATCAAGCAGCTTTCAGAAACCCTGATCAACCAGATCGCCGCGGGTGAAGTGATCGAGCGCCCATCGAGCGCCGCCAAGGAACTCATCGAAAACGCCATCGATGCCGGAGCGACCAGGATTGAGATCGCCACGGCGGGCGGTGGCAAAGGCCTGGTCCGCATCACGGACAATGGCTGTGGCATGTCCACGCCCGACCTCGAACTCGCGATCCGCAGGCATTGTACCTCGAAGATTTCCTCGACACTCGACGATATCCGCACGCTTGGTTTTCGAGGCGAAGCCCTCCCCTCGATCGGTTCTGTCGCTAAGTTGACCATCACCAGTCGCGCGCAAGGCGCGACCGAAGGCGCGATCATATCGGTTACCGGCGGCAAGGTCTCGACGGTGCGACCCGCGGCAGCCAATACCGGTACGATCGTCGAAGTGCGCGACCTGTTCTTCGCCACCCCGGCCCGGTTGAAATTTCTCAAGACGGAGAAGGCGGAGGCTGCCGCCATCACAGAAATCGTCAAGCGCATGGCGATTGCCTTCCCGCATATCCGTTTCGTGCTTTCAGGCACGGATCGCTCGACGCTGGAATTGCCATCGACCGGGGACGACCATCTCGCCCGCATGGCGCAGATCCTTGGGGCCGAGTTCAAGGATAATGCCATCGAGATCGATGCCGTGCGCGAAGATGTAGAGCTTACCGGCTTTGCCGGCGTTCCCACCTTCAACCGTGGTAACTCCGCGCATCAATATATGTTCGTCAACGGTCGCCCGGTGCAGGACAAGCTGCTGCTCTCGGCCATCAGGGGCGCCTATGCCGAGACGGTGCCGCATGGCCGATACCCGGTTGCGGTACTGTCGCTCCGGCTCGATCCGGCGCTGGTGGATGTCAATGTGCATCCGGCGAAATCAGATGTGCGCTTTCGCGACCCCGGCCTCGTCCGAGGATTGATCGTCGGCGCCATCCGCCAAGCCCTTTCCCGCGAGGGCGACCGCGCCGCGACCACGGGTGCTTCGCAGATGATGAGCGCATTTCGGCCTGGCTATAGCCCGTCGGCAGTCAGACCCTACGCGTCACAGGCCTGGACGCCTGCCAACTCCCCATCCCGGCCGCTGGAAATGTCGGATGGGCTGGCTCTGCGCGAACCGGCGCAGTCGCAATTTATCGACATCACAATGCCGACGGCCCGGTCAGACGTCTTTCACACGGATGAAAAGCCTGTCGCTACTCTCGAGCCGTCGCGCTATCCCTTGGGGGCAGCGCGCGCACAAGTCCATGCCAATTACATCGTTGCCCAAACCGAGGACGGGTTGGTGATCGTCGATCAGCATGCCGCGCATGAGCGGCTCGTCTTCGAGGAGATGCGCAAGGCGCTGCACGCCAAACGGCCCGCTTCGCAGGTGCTGCTTATCCCCGAGATCGTCGATCTTCCCGAAGAGGATTGCGACCGACTGATGGAGCATGCGGAAGGCTTCGACAAGATGGGGTTTGCCATCGAGCGTTTCGGACCAGGCGCGGTCGCGGTTCGCGAAACGCCAGCCATGCTGGGCGAAGTCAATGTTCAGGGGCTCGTTCGGCAACTGGCCGATGAGATCGCCGAATGGGATACGGCAAGCAGCCTGTCCGGCAAGCTGGAATATGTTGCTGCCACCATGGCCTGCCATGGCTCCGTCCGCTCCGGACGGCGGATGCGGCCGGAGGAAATGAATGCGCTTTTGCGGCAGATGGAAAACACGCCAGGCTCCGGCCAGTGTAACCATGGCCGTCCCACCTATATCGAACTGAAACTTGCCGACATCGAAAAGCTCTTCGGCAGAAGCTGAGGCTACTAGAATTACAGGCTGCGTAGGAATAGAGATCGCATCCCAAGATGAGAAGACCGAGGAGACGCACGCGCATGAACAGATTTGACGGTGGACAGAGGGAAGCGAAGATCGAATATCTCGATGGCGACCTGCGTATCGTCCAGACCGGCTCCTACGTGGTTTGCGCCATGACGGGCGTTCAAATTCCGGTTGATGAATTGCGCTATTGGAGCGTTGTACGCCAGGAGCCTTACGCGGATGCCGCGGCCTCCGTGGAGGCGGAAAAACGGGCGGGCGCTCTACCGAACCAGAAGCGCGCTTGAAGCAAAAAACACACAAGCCTTGATGTCCAACTCGTCATTGTGAGAGAGCCGATATGTTCGGATATGTTGCGGGGCTGCCTGCATTTCTTAGCTACTTCGCATTCGGACTGCTTGCCTATGCGGTGTTTGCCGGCATCTACACGCGGCTGACGCCGCATGACGAAATGAGGCTGATACGCTCCGGCAATCTCTCCGCCACGATCGCATTTCTGGGCGCGCTTGCAGGCTTTGGCCTGCCGATGGCATCGGCGGCTGCCAACTCCGTCAACATTATCGACTTCATCATCTGGTCGATCATCGGCATCGTCGTGCAGATCCTGGCCTTCTATGTGGCGCGCGCCAGCCTGCCCGGCATTCATGAGAAGATCGGCAGAGGCGAGGTGTCCGCGGGCGTGTGGGGCGGCGGCATCGCGCTTATCATCGGCATCCTCAACGCTGCCTGCATGACCTACTGAGGAGACTTCGCATGAAAAGACGGATGCGAAGTCACGCAAGGCCGGTTCTTGCACTCGGAACGATCACGGTATCGGGGCTGGCACTCGCAGGCTGCGGCGAACAGCCTCCTGATGCCTTCGTCTTCAAGTCGACGCAGCAATGCGTGATGAGCGGGATCGGTGCGGATGTCTGCGATGTGGCCTTTCGCGACGCGACGACCGACTACAAAGCGAACGCGCCGCGTTTTGCCGATCAGGCGAGTTGCGAAGACAGCTTCGGCAGCGGACTGTGTACTCGATCTCCACGGACAGGGCAGGATATCGCGCCCTTCATTCCGGCACTGACCGGATTTTACTTGGCGCGCAACGTTCGCTCGGTTTCAGATTACTATGCGGATCGCAAGCGGCAGGAAGAAGAAGAGGAAGCCGCAGCCAGCTCCGGCGGTGGCGGTGGCGGAGGCAGCGGCGGCGGCGGTGGCGGCGGTTCATTTCGCTCCGGCAGCGGCTCGGCCGTTTATAAGGATAGGCAAGGCACCGCCATGGTCGCGCGAAGCCAAGGCGACCAAGCTGGCAGCAACTCCTATCGCTTCCTGAAGAATGTCAGCTACGGCGTCCCGGAAACAACCGCACGGAGCGGTTTTGGCCATTGGAGCTCGTCCAGCCATTATGGCAGTTAAATGAAACGCATCGCCCTTCCTGAAAGACCCGACTGGCGCGCACAGGCAAAATCCGTCGGTTTCGGGTTTCATGAAATGTATGGAGAGCCCTACTGGGTCGACAATGCGGCTTACCTCTTCAATTACGAGCAGATCGAAGAGGACATCGAAGCGCCCTCGCAGGAACTCCATGAGATGTGCATGGACCTTGTGGCGGATGTCGTTACCAGCGAGGAGTCGCTTGAGAAGCTTAAAATTCCAGACGAGATGCGAGACGCGGTAAGGCAGTCCTGGCTTCGGGGCGACCGGCATCTCTATGGCCGGTTCGATCTCGCCTATATGGGCAAGGGTCCGGCAAAGCTTCTCGAATATAATGCCGACACGCCGACTTCGATCTTCGAGAGCGCCTATTTCCAATATGACTGGCTGACCGACCAGATTGCTGCAGGCACGCTCCCCGAGGACGCCGATCAGTTCAATTCTCTTCAGGAATGCCTCGTGGAGGCGTTTCGCCAGTTCCCGTCTGAGGGCGTTTTTCACTTTTCCACGCTCCTGGACAATGAAGAGGATCGCGGCACCACGACCTATCTGATGGACTGCGCCATACAGGCCGGTCATCAGGTGCAACTCATCGATATCCGCGATATCGGTGTGGATCGAACCGGACGCTTTACCGACCTTCAGGACCGTCTGATCGAACGCTGTTTCAAGCTCTATCCGTGGGAAGTGATGTTCAAGGAGCCTTTTTCGGCGCACCTTCCAACGGCAGGCGGCGTGTTCGTCGAACCTTTATGGAAGTCCATTCTCTCCAACAAAGGCATCCTTCCGCTTCTGTGGGAGCGCCATCCAGGACACCCCAATCTCTTGCCGAGCTATTTTGCCGACGATCCGCGGGCGCAAAACCTCGCCGATTACGTCAGCAAACCGCTTTTCTCGCGGGAGGGCGAGAGCGTCTCCCTGTTTGAAGACCAGCAGTTGGTTGTTGAAAACCCCGGCATCTACGGCGCTGAAGGTTACGTCGTGCAGGCGCTAGCGCCGCTTTTCGATGTCGACAATGTCCATGCCATTCTCGGAAGCTGGATCGTTGGGGACGTGGCATGCGGCCTCAGCATTCGCGAGGATGAAAGCCGTATCACCACCAACCTCTCGCGCTTCGTGCCTCACCTTGTCGTCGATTGACGCAGAAGGTGTCACTCACCTTTAACTTGCTATCTCCGGAACCATAAAGGTGCGCTGATGTTCGGTGTGCCGTGCGATCATCAGCACCAACACCTGGGAGATAAACATGGCAGAGAAACAGCTCGACGATCTTTTTTATGACACGCTGAAGGATATCTATTTTGCAGAACGCCAGATCTTGAAGGCGCTGCCCAAGATGGCGCGGGCGGCCAGCAGCGACAAGCTGAAGGCAGCATTCGAGAAGCATAAGGAAGAAACCCAGGGCCAGATCGAGCGCCTGCAGGAAATCTTCGAACTTCTCGGCAAGCGCGCTCAGGGAAAGACCTGCGAAGCAATCCAGGGCATTATCGCCGAAGGCGAAGAGATCATGGAAGACTTCAAGGGCAGCCCGGCTCTCGATGCCGGACTCATCTCCTCGGCACAGGCCGTCGAACATTATGAGATGGCCCGCTATGGCACGCTGAAGGCATGGGCAGAGCAGCTTGGTCACAAGCAGGCAGTCCAGTTGCTGGACGCGACGTTGAAGGAAGAGACCAAGACCGACGCAGACCTATCGTCGCTTGCAACAGCGTCTCTCAACGCATCTGGCAAGAAAGCCGCCTGACACCGGTGCAGCCAGGAAAAAAGCCGGGGCATTTGCTCCGGCTTTTTTGTTTGCTGAAGGATGTCCCTCAATCATTTACCGACCTCGACCCTCGTCAAGATTGGCGAGTTGCCTTACGGCGCCTGTGTCGAAGGGTTACGATCAACACCTTCCGTCGGCGGCGTTGCGCCGGATGGCGGGTTGTTATCGAAAGTCTGGCTGCCCTGCGCGCCCGGATTGACCGTCTGGCTCGACGTTGCAGGACCCGGAGGCGGTGGCGTCTCCGTTGTCGCAGGGGCAGTGCTTTCACCCCAGATTTCCGCGGCCAGCCATACTGCCATTGCTAGAAACAGGCTGACGACAAGAATAACCAGGACCGGCTTACCCTTAAAGCCCTGACGGGTTTCGCGCGGGGTGAATGTTTTCTTCTCCACATTCGTATGCTGCATAATCTCTCTCCTCCTCGGATCGGAGCCCAACTCGTGCTTCACTGAGGGGTAAAAGAGTTGCAACGGTCGATTGTTCCTTGCACTCGCTGATGCGCGTGACAGGGAAGCGCTTTATTTCTGCAAAAGACGCCGCGTCCTGCAGTTTTCGACAGCCGCATCGATCATTGTCGACGCTGCCATTGGATCGTCGAAGACCATATCGATCTCGACCACCTGGCCGCTCCAAAGAAGCTCTGCTGCTTGTCCGGGAAGGCCCGCAAGTCGCACGGCATCTTTCGCCGTCGTTACCGGCAGCAGATCAAGATCCTTCGCCTCCTTCACCATATCGGCAAGTTCGTCCTCGCTGAACTGATGATGATCGGGAAACGACCGTTCAATGACGATCTGGCCCCCCAAGGTTTCGACGGTCCGATAGAACTTGCTGGGATCGGCGATACCGGCGAAGGCCAAAACGCGTTTTCCGGCAAAACCTGGGAGCGGGCGAGGCTCGGTCGATGCGACGAAAACCGGCTTTGCCGCGCGGGCTGCCGTTCGGATAATCCCATCCGCGGCACTTCCATCCCCGACTTTCAAAATGGCGTTGGCCTGGCGCATCTGTTCGGCCAAAGGTGCCCGCACCGGACCACCCGGCACGAGATGGCCGTTACCGATTCCGCGCCGGGTATCGATGACAAGCAAGGCGTAGTCGAGCGTCAATCTCGCGCTCTGAAAGCCGTCATCCATGATGATTAGATCGACGCCTTCCTTGACCAGACGCTCGGCGCCCTCGACGCGTTTGCGCGAAATCACCGTCGTCGCCTCGCGCGCAAGCAGGAGTGGTTCATCCCCCACGGCAGCAGAGCGATGATGATCCGGATCGACCAGCGTCGTTACGTCCAGCGTGCCGCCATAACCTCTGCTGAGGAAGCCGGGCTTCAGTCCCTTGTCGAGTGCTGCGCGTGCAATAGCAATCGCCGTTGGCGTCTTGCCCGCACCGCCCACGGTGAAGTTGCCAATGCAGATGACCGGAACAGGAACCGAGGCTCGTCTTGCCGTCTTCATGCGATGGCCCGCCACCCGGCCATAGAGATAGGAAAAGGGGCTGAGAGCCCAGGCTTCCCAGCCAGCTTTTCTCCACCAGAAGGGCGGCGCTTCCGAAACCATTGGCCTATGAATCCCAGTTACATTTTATGGTAGCAAGAGCTAAAGCATGTCGCGCAAAAGTGTCCAGCCCTTTTGTGACAAAGACATGCGACAGGGTGAGGATACCGGCACAGCTGTCCGAAATCAGACGAAAGCGCGGTTTGGCAGCAGGGCTTCGAGCCCCGTAATATCATCGAAACAATAATCGCCATCGGCAGCCAGGCTCTCGCGCGATCCGGTGCCTGTCAGCACACCAATGCGCAACCCCGCCCCCGCATTGCGGCCCATATGCAGATCGTGATTATTGTCGCCGACGACCGCCACCTGCTCAGGCTTCAGGCCGGTCGCCTCGCAGAAGCCCAGCACCATGCCCGGCTGCGGCTTGACGCCATGGCCGCTATCATAGCCCGCAACGAAATCGAGATAGACATCGAAGCCGAAGCGTTTTGCCAGTTCTCGAATGGAGGCCTCATTGTCGCTGGAAGCGACACCGAGCTTGTAACCTCTGTCCTTTAGCCGTCCAAAGAAGGCTTGCAGATCCGTCACGGCAACGGACTTGCCCGCCGCCTCGGTAAACAGCCGATCCAGCCGCTCCGTCAGAGGTTGCAGGGCGCAGGGCGATCCGGCCGCAATCAGGCCGGCTGCAATTTCCGCCGTATTGCCTGCTGCCAGCAAGCTGTCCGGTTTGACATGGCCGGTGACCGGGTCCATGCCGCAGGCGAGAAGAAGACGGTCCGCAAGCTCTGCGTCGCCTTCAGCGGCGATTGCTGCCAACTCGCGATTGACCGGACCCCAACTGGCGTCGTAGCCGATCAGGGTGCCGTCCTTATCGAAAAGAACGGCGGCAATGTCGGCGGCGGACTTCATCGAATTGTTCTGGCCCAAGGCGTCAGCCCACCGCGCTGCGTGGCTGGAGCTTGGCAGACACCGTCAATGGGTTGATATAGGGCTCGAGCGCCTTCAGCGTCAGCGATAGCGCACCGCGCATGTCCTGGATGACCCGGCCTCCGGCATCGATCATCTTGTAGCGCTCGTTATCATTGGCCAGCAAGTAGTGTACCGCCTTTGCCAGCATCTCCACATCGCGGATGATGCGGCCAGCGCCGGAGCGCAGAAGCTTCTGATAGGCTTCGCGGAAGTTCTGCACATGGGCGCCGGACAGAACCGCACAGCCAAGCATGGCGGGCTCCAGCGGGTTCTGACCGCCTTCCGCCATCAGCGATCGTCCAACAAATGCCAACTCCGTCAAACGAAGATAGAGCCCCATTTCTCCGATGCTGTCGCCGAGGAAGATATCGGTTTCCGGCGTGATCACATCGTTGCGGCTTCTGCGGGCCACCTTGAGGTTCATGCCCTTGAGCATGGCCTCGATCTCATCCGCCCGTTCCGGATGGCGCGGAACGATGATCGTCAACTGACCATTGCGGGATTTGATCGCGGCATGAACGGTGGCTGCCGCTTTCTCCTCACCGTCGAAGGTAGAGATCGCTGCCCAGGTCTTCCGGTTGCCGATCTGGCGCTTGTAGATGTCCAACTGCGCCTGATCGCAAGGCGGCGGATCAGTGTCGCCCTTGAGATTGCCCGACGTGATCACCGGCCAGGAGCCGAGGTCTCTGAAACGTTCCGCATCCACATCCGACTGGACGACGACCAGCGCCAGTTTGCTGAACAACGCTTCGGCAAAATCGGAATAGCGCTTCCACCGGTCGAAGGACCGGTCGGAAATGCGGGCATTGACGCGGATTTGCGGAATGTGCCGACGCTCCAGTTCCATCATCGTGACCGGCCAAATCTCAGATTCAGCGGTGATGGCGGCGTCGGGAGCCCAATAGGTGAGAAAGCGATTGATGCAGATCTTGATGTCGAGCGGCACATATTGGTGGATGACATCGTTGCCAAGCCGTGTGCGGCTGATATCGGCCGAGGTTACCGTGCCGGTGGTCAACAGCACATGGATGTCACGCTTGCGGATTTCGCGAATGAGCGGGATCAGCGCCAGGGTTTCGCCGACACTTGCCGCATGAAACCAGACCAGCGGGCCACGTGGGCGTTCGGCACTCGAATAGCCGAACCGTTCAAGACGCCGCTGCTTATCCTCTTTGCCTTTCGCGGCCCGGTAGGACAGGTAGGGCCGGGCGAAAGGATAGGCGGCCATTCCCGCCATTCTGTAACCCGACAGGGCAAAACGTGCGATCCGGCTGTTCATACGATGCTGCCCTCGATCACTCTGCGCAATGCTTTTCCCCCGATTAACGTGGCCGGCTACTTCTGATGAAAATGCGTCTTTTTTGTTATGATCGGGTCTCGGCAAAAAAATTGTCGCTCAATACCCAATATATTGTGCACCCCCGACCGGGGGATGCACTACCAATATGCATGAAGGATTATAGTGGAGAACAAGTGGGTGGAAAGCCGTTATTTGCTCTCGGGGTCGAGAAGACGGTGCATATGCACTATAAAATAGCGCATGTGGGCGTTATCGACAGTCTGCTGTGCCTTTGACTTCCAGGCGCCGAGTGCCGTCGCGTAGTCCGGGAAAATGCCGACAATATCGAGTGCTTTCAGATCGCGAAACTGCACTTCCTGGAGATTGTCGAGTTCGCCGCCAAATACGAGGTGAAGGAGCTGTTTCTTGTTATTCGCTTCGGTCATGTCCTGTCGTCTCTTCTTTCTTCTCAAAGGCGTTCAAGGAAGCCTTCATCTGCTGGATTTTGACGTAAAAATCAACCTCTGGCCGATCGCCCAAGCTGCATCAACAGGGTCGGCAGGATGTGGTTCGCCGCGGCACAGAGAGCGCCGTGTTTGACCTGCGCGCGATTGTAGATCAACGGCTTGCCGTCAAGATCGACAAGCTGACCGCCCGCCTGCTGCAGGATCAAATCGGCGGCGGCAAGATCCCAGTCATGCGAATTCGGCAGGACAAGCGTCCCATCGATCCGCCCGTCGGCTACCATGGCGAGGCGATAAGCCAGCGAGGGTACGTGCGGGATGCGCCGAACCGATGGTTTGAAGTCTGACGGAAGGCGCGCGATCACTTCCTCGGGAGCGGCAAGCTGGATCGGTCCACTGGCGGCTTCAGTGGTCCGAAGCACCCCACCATTTTTTTCAGCACTCGCATCATGAAACGCCGTGAATTCCTCACCCAGCGCCGGCGCCACGAGGGCCGCGACCACGGGTCTGCCCCTATGAACCACGGCGACACTGACGCACCATGTGTCCTTGCCGTTGATGAAGGCGCGGGTGCCATCGATCGGATCGACCACGAAGAGCGTATCGCGCGACAGGCGCTTGTCATCATCGGTGTTTTCTTCCGACAGCCAGCCGTAATCCGGGCGAGCCGAGCGAAGCAGTCTCTCAAGGATCTCATTGGCGGCATAGTCGGCGGCACTCACCGGCGAGCGACCGCCATCTTTCCACCAGACCTCGGGGTCCTTACGGAAATGCCGTAGGGCCTCCTGTCCAGCCTCGCGGGAGGCGTTCAAAACAAGGTCCAGATCGGAGCGCCAATCGGCTCCAGAAGTCTCAACTATCATACCGTCGTTCTGCGCGTGTCGCACATTTCCATTTGTGCTTTCACATGCGCATGAGCAAGACGCGAAAGCAACCGCCGAATGGCGATGTCAGCGTCCCGCAATCGTCATGCCTTCGATGGCAAGCGTGGGTGCTGCCACACCATATTTGCGGTCCACGTCGTTAGCGGGTGTAACACGCATGAACATGTCCTTGAGGTTGGACGCGATCGTCACCTCGGAGACGGCGAAAGAGGTTTCCCCGTTCTCGATCCAGAAACCGCTTGCGCCACAGCTATATTCGCCGGTGATCATATTGGCGCCGTGGCCGATCAGTTCGGTGACATAAAAACCCGTGCCCACCTGACGGATCAGGTCATGCGGCGAGATGTCGCCAGGTTCCAAAGCCAGGTTGGTGGACGCAGGCGATACGGAGGTCCCGCCTCGCACGCCACGACCATTGGTTTCAAAGCCGATTTCCCGCGCGGTCGAGGTGGAGAGGAACCAGTGGTTCAAGACACCATCCTCGATCATCACCAGCTTTTCACCCCGCACGCCCTCGCCATCGAACGGACGCGAGGACGGGCCACGGATGATCTGCGGATCGTCAGTTATGGACAGGCCCTTTTTCAGGATCTGCTGGCCCATCTTGTCGCGCAGGAAACTGGTTTTACGCGCCACCGATGCGCCATTGATCGCGCCCGCAATCGAGCCGACAAAGCCACGCGCAATGCGGGGATCGAAGACGACCGTGATGTTGCTGCCGGTATCGACCTGTCTTGGATTAACACGCCTGACAACCCTTTCGCCCGCCCGGCGTCCGATGTCTTCCGGGGCATCGAGGTCGGCGAAATAAAGACGGCTGTCGTAATCGTAGTCGCGCTCCATCTTCGTACCTTCGCCAGCGATCACGCTGACAGAGCGGCCGAAACGGCTACCCATATAGCTGCCGGAAAAGCCATGAGAGGTGACGAGAACCAAGCCGCCCATGCCGCTCGAGGCACCGGCTCCGGAGGAGTTCGACACGCCCTTCACCGCAAGCGCTGCCTCTTCTGCTGCCAGCGCCGCATCGCGAAGCTGGTCGGTGGAGACCTCCGTGGGATCGAACAATTGAAGGTCGTCATAGGAGGTTGCAAGACGCTCCTTGTCGGCAAGACACGCAAAGGGATCTTCAGGCGAAACCTTGGCCATCGCAACGGCGCGCTCCGCAAGCGTCTTCAGGTCGAAGCCGGGATTGGCCGAAACGCTCGCAACCCGCTTTCCGACGAAGACACGCAAAGAGAAATCGTCGCTCTCGGAGGATTCTGTGCTTTCGACCTTTCCGAGCCTGACGCCCACCGACTGCGAACGGGAGCGCACGATGACGGCATCCGCCTCATCGGCACCGGCGCGCTTGGCCAGAGTGACGAGTTCGCTTGCACGGTCGAGAAGCTTGGAAGAATCGATTTCTGAGGACATGAGGCGGGCCTTTCGTTGACCTTCATTTATGGCCGAGCTTTTGCCGCATCAAGGTCAAAGCGCCATTTCACCTGCATTTGAGCAGAAGCGCTCAGATATCCAGGCCACGCCCCCGATGAAACAGCTCAATCTGCATGTCGATCTGCCGCTTCAGGTCGTCCTTGATGCCATCCGATTCGGCCAGCACCTCATGGGCCTTGAGGAAATCCAGCACACGAAAACGGTTGACCGGCGGGCGCAGGAAAATATGCGGCGGGCGCATGCGCAGCTTCAGGCCGATGGCCGATTGCATCATCAACTGGCTGGCGCCGAAAAGGCTTTCGATTCGGTTTGGCATGGTGGTGCCGTCCCCCTCCGGTCCGCCCACGACATCGACAGCAATAACGATATCGGCATCGTCGAGCAGATGCTCGTAGGGAACGGGGTTGAAGATCCCGCCATCGATCATGATGCGGTCATTCATGCGGATCGGCATGAAGAGGGCTGGAATGGCGGCGGAGGCCGCAAGCGCCTGGCGCAGATCGCCGTCCTGGCAGATGACTTCCATCTGTGCGTAGTAGTCGGTTGCGATCACCTTCAGCGGAACGCCGAGTTCGGCAAAATCGCGCGGCAGTGCAGAGGGTAAAAGCGCATCGAGAATGAGTTCAAGATTGAACTGGCCCAAACGAAAGCCGAAGGCGGCATGGCGCATGGAGGCAGGGCCAAGGCTCCAGAGTTTGTTCGCCACGCTGCCCTTTTTACCCATCAGCGCAAGCGTGTAATCGCGAATGTCCTTGCCGCTCATGCCGGCGGCCATACCGGCGCCCATGATGCCGCCGATGGAGGCTCCAGCAATGGCGCTTGGGCGAATGCCGAGTTCATCCATTGCTTCGATAACATTGATGTGGCAGATGCCACGTGCACCGCCGCCACCGAAAGCGACCGCAAAGGTGGGATCGCTTCTTTCCGTTGCCGTTTCTTTGCGCTTACGCTTTTTGTCGGAGAGTTTCTTTTTCTTCGCAGCCACGAGAACAGCCTCATTTCCTGTCATGCGGTCGCGTCTCAGCAGAGCATCTCGGCAAAGCGTCGCGACGGTCATCCTGAGACTGGCTCTATGACATAAAGACGACAGGACAGTGACGCGGAGGTCTCCTCTCGCGTCCACTGAGGTGCTTCAGGGCTCGTAGCGGTAGAAATGCATTTTGGTATCGCCGAAGGTGCGGCTTTCCAGCGGCTTGAAGACGGGATCGACCATCACGGCCACATCGCCTTGTTCTTCCAGAATTGCGAGCGCACCAGGCACGAGCCAACCGCCGAGATGGGCGGCTTGGAAGGCCTTCTCACCTAACGCCTGACCATAGGGCGGATCGGCGAAGAGAAGGTCGAAGGGCTCGATATTGTTGACCCCACCAAGCTTTGTCGCATCGCGGCGCAGGATCCGGGCGCGGCCGTGCAGACCGAGCGCATCGATGTTCTCCCACAAAAGCCCCCTGCCCTCGACGCCGTTTTCGACAAAAAGGGCAACACGGCAGCCGCGTGAGAGCGCTTCGAGACCAACGGCACCGGTGCCTGCGAAAACATCGAGAATGCGGGTGCCGTCCAGGCTTTCGGGGTAAGCATGGCTCAGAATGTTGAACAGGCTTTCCCGCGTCCGGTCGATCGTGGGTCTGATGGCATTCGACTTGGGCGCGGCCAGACTGCGGCCGCGAAACTCACCGCCAACGATCCGCATTACGCGCCGTTCCCTCGCGAGCCGCCTCTTGGACCGGACGATCTACCGCCCGATGGCTTGCCACCGGGACCACGACCGCCACCGCCTGATGGTTTGCCACCTTGACCCTTGCCGCCGGAACCCCTGCTGCCGCCCTTGCCGCCAAAGCCCTTCGGGCCGCTGCCGCCTTCGGAGCGTTCACCGCGTGGCTTGCCGAAGCCAGGCTTGCCGAAGCCAGGCTTGCCGCCAGAGGGTCTTCCACCGGAGGGCTTGCCGCCAAAAGGCTTTGCGCCGCGGGGCTTGTCTCCAAAGGGACGTTCACTGCGTGCTGGACGATCGCCGTCCTCACGCGGCTTGCGATCACCAAAGGAGCGGTCAGTACGGGCAGGACGATCGTCGAACGAACGGGCTGGCCGATCCGAACGCTCGGTTCTGTCGCCGGAGGACTTTTCGCCGAAGGATCTTTCGCCCCGGGGGCGGTCATTGCGTGGGCGCTCACTGCGCTCGCCATCTTCGCGCGGCTTGCGGTCACCGAAGGGACGATCACCGAACTTGCGCTCGCCACGAGGCTTATCCCCGAACGAACCACGCGCGGGACGATCGCCCGCTTCACGTGGCTTGCGATCGCCGAAGGAGCGATCACCACGGCCACGACCGCGACCTTCATCACGCCCTGCCTCGTTGCTCGAATCGGAACGAATCCATTCGCCCTCATCATCGGCGTGGCGCACGACTGCGCGGCGGGCCTCGGCCTGTGCCGATGGCTGCTTGAAAGCGCTTTCGGCTTCGGCACGCGCGGAGAGCTTGCGGGCCTTGCCATCACGGGTCGGCTTGGCGCCAGGCGCCATCCAGACATTGGCGGTGCGGTTGCTACCAAGCGGCGGACGCTTCGGACCGCGATCATCGGTCTCGGCTTCGTCCCTGCCCTTTCCGGCAAACTTGCCGCCGGGCTTTCCGCCTGCCTTGGGCGCGAACTTGCCAGCAGGCTTATCGGAGCGCTTTCCATCAAACCGACCGGAAGAGCGCTCGTCGCCATCGCGCGGGTTGCGGTCGCCGGCAGCCTGCTTGCCCCACTCGGCTTTGGCCGGCTTGGCGGGCGCCTCTTCCTCGTCCTCTTCGGATTTGTGATCATAGATCGGCGCATCGAAATTGGCGCCGGCAGCCTCGATCAGGCGCGGTCCGAGCTGGTCGCGCAGCATGCGACCGCGAACCTCAATGACATGACCTTCCGGCAGATCGCCCAGCTGGAACGGACCGTAGGACACGCGGATCAGGCGGTTGACCTCTAGACCAAGGGCGCCGAGCACGTTCTTGATTTCGCGGTTTTTGCCTTCACGAAGGCCCATGCTGATCCAGACATTGTGACCTTGCGTGCGGTCAAGCGTCGCGTCGATCGCGCCGTAGAGCACGCCGTCAACAGCGATGCCGTCCTTCAGCTTGTCGAGAGCTGCCTGATCGACCTCGCCATGGGCGCGCACGCGGTAGCGGCGCAGCCAGCCAGTGGTCGGCAGTTCAAGCACACGGGACAGGCCGCCATCATTGGTGAGCAACAGCAGGCCTTCGGTGTTGATGTCCAGACGACCGATCGAGAGAACGCGCGGCAGTTCCTTTGGCAGGTTGTCGAAGACGGTCGGACGGCCTTCCGGATCGGAGTTGGTGGTCACGAGGCCCGCAGGCTTGTGATAGAGCCACAGCCGCGTGCGCTCAGCGCCACGGATCGGGACGCCATCGACTTCGATCTTGTCATCCAGCGTCGCATTGACGACCGGGCTATCCAGCTTCACGCCGTTCAAAGACACGCGACCTTCCATGATCATGCGCTCGACATCGCGGCGCGAGGCCACGCCTGCGCGCGCCATGATCTTGGAAATGCGTTCCGGCTTGGAGGCGACCGTTTCTACCACGGCTGCTGCTTCCGGCTTTTCTTTGAAAGTCTTCTTGTCGCGTCCCGCCGACGCGTCAGATGACGGCTTTGCCGATGATTTCGGCTTCCTGTCACGGTCGAACGTCTTGCCACCGGCGCGCTTCGGCTTGTCTTTGAATGTCATTTGTTGTTTGCCTGTTGTTTGCCGTGTCCTATCAGGTCACGCGGCGACGGTTAAGAGGAAATTGCAAGAAGCATGGCGGAAACGACGCATTTCATGGACATTGCGCTGGAAGAAGCGCAGGCAGCGGGTGCGCGTGGCGAAGTGCCGATCGGTGCCGTCCTCGTTTATGAAGGCCGCGTGCTTGCCCGTTCCGGCAATCGCACGCGTGAATTGAACGACGTTACCGCCCATGCCGAAATCGCCGTGATGCGCATGGCCTGCGAAGAGCTTGGACAGGAGCGGCTGCCCGGTGCCGATCTTTACGTCACGCTGGAGCCCTGCACCATGTGCGCGGCGGCAATCTCGTTTGCCCGCATCCGCCGTCTCTATTATGGCGCAAACGACCCGAAAGGCGGCGGCGTGGAAAGCGGCGTTCGCTTCTACAACCAGTCGACCTGCCATCACGCACCGGAGGTTTATTCCGGCTTTGCCGAGGTGGAGAGCGCCGAAATCCTGCGGGCCTTCTTTCAAAACAAGCGCGACTGAAGGCGCTGACCATCAAGTGCCTGAGGCAAAAGCCTTGAGCGCGTCACCGGAAAGACGGTACCGCACCCATTCGTCCTACGCCTCGGCACCAATGGCCTGATAGACGCGGATCGCCGGCTCGTTCCAATTCAGAACGCTCCACTCGAAGCGACCGCAGCCTTTTTCCACTGCAATGGCAGCCAAACGCTTCAATAGCGCCTTCCCAGCGCCGGAGCCACGCGCATCGGGCGTGACGTAGAGGTCTTCTAGATAAAGGCCGTTCCGGGAAAGCCATGTGGAGTAGCTGAGGAACCAGACCGCGAAGCCGATCGGCTGGCCCTCGCGTTCGCAGATGAGAGCAGAGGTGACGGAGCCCTCACCAAAAATGGAGGCCGTAATGCTTTCGACAGTGGCCTTCACCTCGTGCTCGGCGTTCTCGTAGATGGCCAACCCACGAATGAAGCGCAAAATGGTGGGCGCATCGGCGGCAATCGCGTCCCTGATCAGCAGCGTCACGACAAACTCCGTAGACAAAGATACCGAAAACAAAAACGCGACGTCAGAAGCGTCGCGTTTGTAAGATGGACCTTGGGAGGATTACTGGAAGGGGTTCCACCAGCTTTTGCCGGTTCCGGCCAGAGCAGCGTTCTTCTTGCGCTCTTTTTCCTTCTTCAGCTCAGGCTCGCCGAGATCGGCCAGTTGATCCTGGGAAACATTGCGGTACTCGACCGGAGGATCGGTCAGATATTTGCGCGTGTTGGTGTTGACCACCGTACCGCCCTGCGCATCGGCCTTGGCCTTGCGGAAAGCTTCCCACTTCTGGGTTTCCGTCATCTGGCCGTTGGTGCCATTGCCAGCCAAGAGCGGCGAACGATAATTCGGGTTGTCCTTGTTGGCCTCGGCTTCCGCACGAAGACGCTCACGTGCCTCTTCCGGGGTTTCCGGCCACTGCGGATTGGTCTCGCGGTTGGCAAGGCTCTGTTGTGGCTGGGCCAATTGCTCGGCACGGGCCTGGGCCGGGACGACAAGACCCGGGCGCGGATTGTACTTCACATTCCGCTTGGTCTGATCACCGGTGATCGAGGTGGCGTTACCAAGATCGTCCAGGAGCTGTTCGCTTGCAGACTTGCCCGTACCATAGGTCGGGCTGGTGCACGCGCTCAGCGCCAGGCAGGCAAAGGAAATGCCTGCCACGGTGCGATACATGCGAAAACTCTGCGTCATGCTCATGAAACCCTTCCGCCCAAGAACGCCGCGCGGCACGAATGACGCAAAACAGACGCTCTACATATTAAAACCACGCGATATGCCTGAGGAAAATCACCCTGATCTTCTTATGCGCGCGCGGCTGTCCCGACGACCGGATGCACCCCTTGATGCGTAATTCCGACCATTTTCAGGCAGGTTTACCGGATGAAGCGCAAAAGCGCAATTCATCCGGCAATTTTCTTGAGCAAACGAGGTCTCAGACGCCGACGCCTAGTTCGCGCAGCGCTGCCGCGTCCCGGGCCGAAACGTCCGGGTATTGCGGGTCGGAACCAACATCGGTCGTGATCCGCCAGGAGCGAGCGCATTTCTGCCCTTCCGCCAGCTTCTGCTCAACCGCGACCTTCTGCACCTCGCCCAGACGGAATGCATTCGCCGGACCTTCGCCCGCAACCACGGAGATTGCCGAGGTGATGCAGATCTCTGCGAAGTCCTGACCCTCCAGTGCCGCCATCAGCTCCGGATCGGCAACATGAACCACCGGTGCCGCTTCCAGCGAGGAACCAATGCGCTTTTCCCGCCGCTCGACTTCCAGCGCGCCGGTGACCACCGTGCGAACCTTGCGGATTTTCTCCCACTTGGTATCGACTGCCGGGCTGTGCCATTCGGCCGGGATCGTCGGAAACTGTTCAAGATGAACAGACTCGGCACCCGGATGGCGCGAAAGCCAGGCTTCTTCGGTGGTAAATGGCACCATCGGTGCCAGCCATGACACGAGGCAATCGAAAAGCTTGGCGATCACGTAGAGGGCCGAGCGGCGCTTCAATGAAGACGGCGCATCGCAGTAGAGCGCATCCTTGCGGATATCGAAGTAGAAGGCCGAAAGCTCCACGTTGGAGAAATCCACCAGCGCACGGGCGATCTTCTTGAACTCGAAACTGTCGTAGCCTTCGCGTACCACATTATCGAGTTCGCTCAAGCGGTGCAGAACGAGCTTTTCCAGTTCCGGCAGATCGGCATAGGCGATCTCCTCGCCCTTGTCGTGCGCGAGCGTGCCAAGCATCCAGCGGATGGTGTTGCGCAGTTTGCGATAGGCATCGACATTGGTCTGGATGATCGCCTTGCCGAGACGCTGATCGTCCCAGTAATCGGTGGTCATGACCCAAAGTCGCAGGATATCGGCGCCTGCGTCCTTCATCACATCCTGGGGTGCCACGACGTTGCCCTTGGACTTCGACATCTTCTCGCCCTTCTCATCCATGGTGAAGCCATGGGTGACGACGGCGTTGTAGGGCGCGCGGCCACGCGTCGCGCAGCTTTCCAGCAGCGACGAATGGAACCAGCCGCGATGCTGATCTGAGCCTTCAAGATAGACGTCCGCTGGCCACTTCAGGTCCGGGCGGTCTTCCAGCGTGAAGGTGTGTGTGGAGCCCGAGTCGAACCAGACATCGAGAATGTCCATGACCTGGTGCCACTTGGCGTGGTCATGGTCGTTGCCCAGGAACCGCTCCTTGGCGCCTTCGGCGAACCAGGCATCGGCACCTTCGGCTTCGAAAGCATCGAGGATGCGGGCATTGACGGCTTCGTCCAAAAGCACCTCGCCCTTGTCATCGGCAAAGACGGCGATCGGAACGCCCCAGGCGCGCTGACGCGACAGGACCCAGTCCGGGCGGTTTTCGATCATGGCGCGCAGGCGGTTCTGGCCGCCGGCTGGAACGAAGCGCGTGTCGTCGATTGCAGACAAGGCTCTCGAGCGCAGCGTGGTGCCATCGCCCAGTTCCTTGTCCATATAGACGAACCATTGCGGCGTGTTGCGGAAGATGACGGGCTTCTTGGAGCGCCAGCTATGCGGATAGCTGTGCTTCAGGCGTCCACGGGCAAACAGGTTGTTGGCCGCAATCAGCGCCTTGATGACGCGCTCATTGGCATCGCCCTTCTTGCCGTTATCGTCCATCACCCGGGCAGCACCACCCTCTGCCGAGGGGCCGAAGCCAGGGGCATCTTCCGTGTAGAAGCCATCATCACCGACGGTGAAGGGGATCTTTGCCGAGATGCCGCGGACTTCCAGCTGACGCGCCTGCGCCATCCAGGCGTCAAAGTCTTCGCGACCGTGACCGGGAGCGGTGTGCACGAAGCCCGTACCGGCATCGTCGGTGACGTGATCGCCATCGAGCAGCGGCACCTTGAAATCGTAGCCCAGATGGGCCAGCGGATGGGCGGTGACGAGATTGCCTAGCTCGTCGGAAGAAACGTCCCGGACGCGCTTGAATTCCAGCTTCGCCTTAGCAAAGCATTCGGCTGCCAGCTTATCGGCAAAAACGAGCTTCTCGCCCGGCTGCGGACCAAAATCATTAGCAGCAGCCGTAACTTCATAAAGGCCATACTGGATGCGCGACGAGAAGGAGATCGCACGGTTGCCCGGGATCGTCCATGGCGTCGTGGTCCAGATGACGATCGAGGCGCCTTCAAGCTCAGCCGAACCCTCGACGACCGGGAATTTCACCCAGATCGTGTCGCTTTCGACATCGTGATACTCGACTTCCGCTTCTGCCAGCGCCGTGCGCTCGACGACCGACCACATGACAGGCTTGGACCCGCGATAGAGCTGGCCGCTCTTGGCGATCTTCAAAAGCTCGCCGGCGATGCGCGCTTCGGCGTGGAAGTTCATCGTCGTATAGGGATTGTCGAAATCGCCTTCGATACCGAGACGTTTGAATTCTTCCGACTGAACCTTGATCCAGCCAGCGGCAAAGTCACGGCATTCCTTACGGAATTCGTTGATCGGAACCTCGTCCTTGTTCTTGCCCTTGGCGCGGTAGGCTTCCTCGATCTTCCATTCGATCGGCAGGCCGTGGCAATCCCAACCGGGGACGTAGTTGGAGTCGTAACCACGCATCTGGAAGGAACGGGTGATGACGTCCTTCAGGATCTTGTTCAGCGCGTGGCCGATGTGGATGTTGCCGTTTGCGTAAGGAGGGCCATCATGCAGCACGAACTTCTCGCGGCCGGCGGCGGAGGCGCGCAGCTTCTTGTAGAGGTCCATCTGCTGCCAGCGCTTGACCAGCTCCGGCTCTTTTTGCGGCAGGCCGGCGCGCATCGGGAAGTCCGTCTGCGGCAGGTAAAGCGTTGCGGAGTAATCGATTTTTTCTGCGGTGTCGTTCATGATCGTACCATTATCGCGGCGCCGAATGAGGCTCGCGCCGTCTCACCAAAAAAAGAGGGCTTAGCGAAGGCGCCTGGATCGTCTGACGCATGTCCGGACGACATGCTTGAAACAAGCGCCAAAATCCCGGACCTTCCGGCTCTCAGAGCGGGCGGAAGGCCGGGCCAATAATTCGGGATATGAACGTCGACCGATATTGGTTCATGGCCGGTTGTTTAGGACGTTTCAGCCTGTTTGAAAAGGGAATTGATCACGGGGAGCGATCCGCTTCGTCAAAAAGCGATCTTGGCATCGACGTCGCTGAGCGGCGTGACGCCTGAAAGAAGCGCTCTTGCCTCCTCCTCGTCCCTCTTCATCTGAACGACAAGTGGCTCCAGCCCATCAAATTTCAGCTCATCGCGCAGGTGGCCGAAGAATGAAACCGAGCAAATCTGGCCGTAAAGATCGCCGCTGAAATCGAAGACGAAGGTTTCAAGAAGGGCTGCGCCATTCTCCGTGACCGTCGGGCGATAGCCGAAGCTTGCAACACCGTCATGCAGCGTTCCGTTGGCCTGTCTGAAGCGCACCGCATAGATTCCAGGCTTCAACTCCGTTTCGGGTGGCAGCGCCATATTGGCTGTCGGGTAACCGAGCGTGCGGCCAAGCTGCTGTCCGCGAATAACTTCTGCCTCCGCCGTGAAGCGATAGCCAAGCAAACCCGCGGCACCGACCACATCGCCCTTGGCCAGACAGTCCCGAATACGGCTTGATGAAATCACGTCCGAACCCTCATCACGAAACGAATCGACCAACGTCACATCGAAGCCATGGCGCTTGCCGGCCTGCATCAGAAAGGCCGGACCACCCTCGCGGCCCTTGCCAAAATGGAAGTCGACGCCGGTGACGACACCGCCAGCACCCAGCCAATCGACCAGAATGGACTTGACGAAATCTTCCGCCGAACGCTGCGAGAATGTCTTGTCGAAGGGATATTCAATGACGGATTGAAAGCCCTCAGCCTCTAGAAGGCGGGCTTTCAGCGGCGCCGGCGTCAGACGAAAGACCGGCGTCTCCGGCCGGAAAACGGTGCGCGGATGCGGCTCGAATGTCAGGACAAGGGCTGCAACGCCGCGCGATCTTGCAAGCTCCAGCGCCTGATCCAGCACGGCGCGATGGCCGCGATGCACACCATCGAAATTACCGATCGCGACAACGCCACCCTTCAATGCGTCCGGAAGCGGTTCTTTCTTCTCATTGCGATGGAACACGGTCATCGGAAACTTTCTAAAGCGTGTCGCGCAAAAGTGGCCATCGGTTTTGCGATAACGACATGCGACAAACAAGGACCTAAAGCGTAAAGCGCGGATCTGAAAGATCGCGACTCGCTTTAGGCCAGACGCGGCATCCACCAGCCGGGCGCCGCATTCTGGCTTTTCAGGTAGCTGTTGAGCAACGCTTCATCAATCTCGCCGTTCAACGTGTATTCAGCCGCGTGAATACCGCCGCTAATATAGAGGAGATCGAGACCGGCGGAGATGGCGCCCTTGACATCGGTCGGCATGCCGTCGCCGATTGCCAGAACGCGGTCCTTGCTGAACGCGCCGCGCACTTCCTTTGCCGCGGCAAAGCACGCCTCGTAGATCGGCGCATGCGGCTTGCCGGCAATACGCACTTCGCCGCCCAGCTGTTCGAAGTAGGCCGCCATGGCGCCTGCGCAGGGGATGATGCGCTCGCCACGCTCGACCACCAGATCAGGGTTGGCGCAGATCATCGGCGCGGAGCGGGCGACGAAACCCTTTAGCATCTCGGTGTAATCTTCAGGCGTTTCGGTTTCGTCGTCGAAGAAACCAGTGCAGACAACGGCTTCCGCCTCGCTCTCACCCACCACCGTAACGTCGAGACCATCGAACAGCGGCATATCGCGCTCGGGACCCAGCAGGAAGACCTTCTTCGGTCCCTCGGCAATCAACTCGCGGGTCACGTCGCCCGAGGTGACGATGCGGTCATAGGCCTCATCGGGCACGCCAAGCGCACGCAACTGCGGAATGACGCCGACCGCTGGACGCGGGGAATTGGTGATGAGGACGACAGTCTTGCCGTTCTTCCGCGCTTCGGCCAATGCAACACCGGCCGCGGGAAAAGCGGTCACGCCATTGTGCAGCACGCCCCACACATCGGAGAGGATGACATCGAATTGGGAGGTGATGTCGCCAAGGGTGGCAATGCGGTGGGCCATGAATCTTCCAACTCTTTCCATCATTTTCGAGCTCGTGACATCGCAAAGGCTGCTTGCGATGGCAAGCGAAAAAGACACAGGGTGCCTATGCGAAACTAAGACCTCAGCCGAGCCAAAGCCTGATGAAACCTGCTCCAATACACAGGCCAAGCACCGGCAGCATGCCGAATTTCAGGCGAAACAGCATGGTGGCCGAGACGACGAAGAGTGCAAGCGATGCAAGGTCGAGCGAATGCCAGTCTGGCAGGGACATGCCGAAATTGATCTGAGGCAGAAGCTCAACCCTGTCGACCTTGCCAAAAAGCACATGCAGGCCAAACCAGACCGAAAGATTGAGAATGACGCCCACCACCGCACCGGTAATGGCGGACAGGGCGCTGGATAAAGCCGCATTGTCTCTCAGCCTTTCCACGTAAGGCGCACCGAGAAATATGAAGATGAAACTTGGGACGAATGTTGCCCACGCGGCAACACCTGCCCCCAGAACACCCGCCAGCATGGGGTCAAGCATGCCCGGATGCCGAAATGCCGCGAGAAAGCCGATATAGGAGAGAACCAGAACGAGCGGTCCGGGTGTCGCTTCGGCAAGCGCCAGGCCGTCCAGCATCTCGCTTGCCGTCATCCAGTGATGCGTTTCCACCGCCACCTGCGCCACATAGGCAAGAACCGCATAGGCGCCGCCAAAGGTGACGACTGCCAGCCTTGAGAAGAACTCTTGCAGTTCGATGAGAGCGCTCGGCGCGGCCAGAAGCCAGAACAGCAGAAGCGGCATTTGCCAGATGAGGATGCCGACGAGAACCCCTCGGATCTGCCGCAACAGGTGTGGTACCTTGCTTTCGACATCAGGCTTTGTCGAGCGCCCTCCTCGGGCTTTCAGAAAACCCGAGATACCAGCAGCGAGAATGACGAGCGGAAAGGGAACGCCGAAAAAGAACAGAGCGATGAAGGCTGCGACCGCAACACCGATAAGAAAGCGGCTTTTCAGGGCGCGTTTTGCCACGCGCAGCAAGGCTTCGATGACGATGGCGAGCACGCCTGCCTTCAGACCGAAGAGAAGGGCGGGCAGCCAATGCGTATCCTGATAGAGCGCATAGGCCGCCGCAAGTGCGACGATGACGAGGAAGCCCGGCAGAACGAAGAGCGTGCCAGCGATGATGCCGCCGCGTCTGCCATGCAGGAGCCATCCGGCATAGGTCGCCAGTTGCTGGGCCTCCGGTCCTGGGAGAAGCATGCAGTAATTCAGCGCGTGCAGGAATCGCTCTTCGGAAAGCCAGCGTTTCTCATCGACGAGCACACGGTGCATCATGCCGATCTGACCCGCAGGACCGCCGAAGCTCAACAGGCCGACACGGCCGAAGACGAGAAAGAGGTCCGATAAAGCCGGAGGCGGAGGGGAAGTTTCGGAGCGCAAAAAATCTGTCATGCAATCGCAGTAACCATTTTACATGAAATTTTTCCGACAGGCCGTTCTTGACAGCACCCGACACCCTGCTTATCTCCGTCTCGCTAGCACTCGGCAAATGAGAGTGCTAACATCAATCCAGGCGGGTCGTTTCCGATCCGCGAATGTCATTTGATCGAGGGAATAGACAATGGCAAGCACCAATTTCCGCCCGCTGCACGACCGCGTTGTGGTTCGTCGCGTTGAGTCTGAAGCTAAGACCAAGGGTGGCATCATCATTCCTGATACCGCCAAGGAAAAGCCGCAGGAAGGCGAAATCGTCGCAGTTGGCTCCGGCGCACGCGATGAGTCCGGCAAGATCGTCGCTCTCGACGTCAAGGTCGGCGACCGCATCCTGTTCGGCAAGTGGTCCGGCACGGAAGTAAAGCTCGACGGCGAAGACCTTCTCATCATGAAGGAAGCCGACATCATGGGCATCATCGGCTAATTTAGCCGCCTTCCCCATTTCCGTAATCTGAAGCCGGACACTGTTCCGGCCATTCGAAACCAGGAGTTTTGAAACATGGCAGCCAAAGAAGTAAAATTCGGCCGCTCGGCGCGCGAAAAGATGCTCAAGGGCGTCGACATTCTCGCTGACGCAGTGAAGGTCACGCTCGGCCCGAAGGGTCGTAACGTTGTTATCGACAAGTCCTTCGGCGCACCGCGCATCACCAAGGACGGCGTTTCCGTCGCCAAGGAAATCGAACTGGAAGACAAGTTCGAGAACATGGGCGCACAGATGGTCCGCGAAGTTGCTTCGAAGACCAACGACATCGCCGGTGACGGCACCACGACTGCAACCGTTCTTGCCCAGGCGATCGTTCGCGAAGGCCAGAAGGCTGTTGCAGCCGGCATGAACCCGATGGACCTGAAGCGCGGTATCGACCTCGCTGTTTCAGAAGTCGTCAAGGACCTGCAGGCGAAGGCAAAGAAGATCAACACCTCTGAGGAAGTTGCTCAGGTCGGTACGATCTCCGCTAACGGCGACACGCAGGTTGGCCGCGACATCGCGGAAGCCATGCAGAAGGTTGGCAACGAAGGCGTTATCACCGTCGAAGAAGCCAAGACCGCTGAGACCGAGCTCGAAGTCGTCGAAGGCATGCAGTTCGACCGTGGCTACCTGTCGCCTTACTTCGTGACCAACCCTGAGAAGATGATTGCCGACCTGGAAGACGCTTACATTCTCCTTCACGAGAAGAAGCTCTCCAACCTTCAGGCCATGCTTCCAGTTCTCGAAGCCGTTGTTCAGACCGGCAAGCCGCTCGTCATCATCGCTGAAGACGTCGAAGGCGAAGCTCTTGCAACGCTCGTCGTCAACAAGCTGCGTGGCGGCCTCAAGATCGCTGCCGTCAAGGCTCCTGGCTTCGGCGACCGCCGCAAGGCCATGCTCGAAGACATCGCGATCCTGACCGGTGGTACGGTGATTTCCGAAGACCTCGGCATCAAGCTCGAAAATGTCACTCTCGACATGCTCGGCAAGGCCAAGAAGGTTTCCATCTCCAAGGAAAATACCACGATCGTTGACGGCTCTGGCCAGAAGACCGACATCGAAGGCCGCGTTGCCCAGATCAAGGCTCAGATCGAAGAAACCTCTTCCGATTACGACCGCGAAAAGCTGCAGGAACGCCTTGCTAAGCTCGCTGGTGGCGTTGCCGTCATCCGCGTCGGCGGTGCAACGGAAGTTGAAGTGAAGGAGCGCAAGGACCGTATCGACGACGCTCTGAACGCAACGCGCGCTGCTGTTCAGGAAGGCATCGTTGCCGGCGGTGGTACCGCTCTGCTTCGTTCCGCTCAGAAGATTACCGTCAAGGGTGTGAACGACGACCAGGAAGCTGGTATCAACATCGTTCGCCGCGCTCTGCAGTCTCTGGTTCGCCAGATCGCAGACAACGCCGGTGACGAAGCTTCGATCGTTGTTGGCAAGCTTCTCGACAAGGATGACGATAACTTCGGTTACAACGCTCAGACCGGCGAATATGGCGACATGATCGCCATGGGTATCGTCGACCCGGTCAAGGTTGTCCGTACGGCTCTGCAGAACGCAGCTTCGGTTGCTTCGCTGCTGATCACCACGGAAGCCATGATTGCCGAGCTGCCGAAGAAGGACTCCGCAATGCCTGCAATGCCGGGCGGCGGCATGGGCGGCATGGACTTCTAATCAGTCTATTCCCTCTGGAATACGAAAGGGCGGTCTTCGGATCGCCCTTTTTGTTTGTGCCGTTCCGCCGTCACGATCAAATTCCCCTCAGCTCAGTCCAGCATCGCGAGCCACCCATCAGCAGCAACACTCTAAGCATGCTTGATCTTGGAACGTGCTTACCGCTACACAAACGTCGAATGATGCATCGCCCCCGATGCAAGCATGTGGAACAGGTGTCCCTTGAACAGTGCCGTCGAACTTCCGGTCCAGAAACAGCTCGAGGCCTATAATGCCCTTGATATCGATGAATTCATGCGGTGGTGGGCTGACGACTGTCAGTACTTTGCATTTCCCTCGACGCTCTTGGCGCGCAACGCTCTCGAAATTCGCGAGCGCCACATCGAGCGCTTCAAAGAACCAGATCTTCATGGGCAACTGCTATCGCGCATAATTCTCGAAGACATGGTCATCGACCACGAGACCGTGACGCGCAATTTTCCCGAAGGACGTGGCGAAGTCGATGTTGTCTGTATCTACGAGGTCGCTGGTGGCAAGATCGCAAAGGCATGGTTCAAGATCGGAAAACCGAGAATCTTGGAGTCCTACTCATAAAGCCCAGCCATAAAGGGCCAAGATTGCTCGTTTAATTTTGGCTGCATCAGGCCTCAATATCCTTGCGGAAAAAGACGACGCTTTGTGTCTCCGCAAAATCGAGCGCAGCATGAAACTTTCGGCTCGCCTCATTCTCAAGCGAGGCGTCGGAGGCGAACTCCAGGCATCCTTGAGACTTACCCCAGTCCCCAACTGCATCGCAGAGCCGCCGCGCGATCCCTTGCTGGCGATGCGACGGCAGAACATAGATACCTTCCAGGAAGGCCACGGGTGACGTCTTGCAGCCGTTGACATAATCGTCGCGCAAATTGCCTTCGGCAAAACCGACGATCTCACCCTCCTCGCTTTCACTGAGAAAGGCGACGGCCCTGTCGGCTCTCTGTAAAAAGGTCTTGATGATATCCTCGCGGTGTTGCTCGACGGAGCCATCCGGCCAGAGCGCAGTGCGTAAACGCGTCCATGAATCGACATTGTCGATGGTGCCTCTAACGATTTTCATCCTCTCTCCCCCTCGTCATCTGCCTTCTCTTGCAGCGCCTCAACCATAAGCAGAGGTCTGTCACCATGTTCGAGCGGCACAACGCGACCAGTTGATTGTTCACTTTTTGAAGACGAAGAGTCTCCGTGCGTTTATCTTTCGTCAATTTAAAAAATCCGTCAGAACTGTCTCCAGAGTTCACGCAACGGCTTGAACAAAAGCCCATAACGGAGACACCTCGATGTCCAGCAGCCAGAACGCTCTCGTGCTCGTCGCACGCATTCTTCTTTCCTTCATTTTCGTCTATTCCGGTTTCGGTAAGCTGATGGACCCTGCCGGCACGGCCGGTATGATCACCGGCGCCGGCTTGCCTGCGGCAACCGCTCTTGCTTACCTTGCCGGTTTGTTTGAGCTCGTCACCGGCCTTGCCGTTCTCGTTGGCTTCCAGACCAAGATTGCCGCCTTCGCATTGGCTGCATTCTGCGTCTTCACCGGTCTTGTCTTCCACAGCGGCACCGTTGCCGTTCCGGGCTGGCCGGATGCGGCTCTCGGCTGGATCAACACGCTGAACGGCATCATGCTGATGAAAAACATCACGCTGGCTGGCGCCTATATCCTTCTCGGAGCTTTCGGTGCTGGTGCCTATTCGGTCGACGCGATGCGCGGCCCGAAGCTTGCCCACGCGTAAGTTAAAACTGATACAAAGAAGCCGCTGGAGCGATCCGGCGGCTTCTTCTTTATGTTCGTTCTTTGGGAAAAGCGGGGATCGCGTCGAGATGGTCGACCCACGCGGCCTTGGAGCGCGCCCAGATCTGCACACGCGGTTCCAACTCCGCCCGTTCATTGATCGAACCCCACCGTATGCCCCAAGTGCCGTTGTCCTGTTCGGCGCTGCTGAACAGCGGCGCGCCGCAGTCGCCACAGAAATGCATCAGACGGACATTGCCGTTCTCCGCCTTCTTCCTGTAGAGCTTCGGCTCCGCGCCGGTCAGGCTGATATCCTGGCGCTTCGCTCGCAAGGTCACGCGATAGGGGGAACCCGTCAGACGCTGGCAATCCGTGCAGTGACAGATGACCACGTGCTCCGGATCGGCTTCCGCTTCATATCGAACGCTGCCGCAGTGGCACTGGCCTGTGATGCGCATGACATTCTCCTTCATAAGAAGAACAGCATAGACAAAATATGTCGTCAGCCAAGCGCCGTCTTGACGCGCGAGACGATCTCCTGAACGACAGCATCGCCTTCGTGCTCCGCCTTACGGGCACGAACGAAGCAGGCTTCCGACCTCAAGATGATGCCGTCGGTCAGGATCTTCAGGTGGTTCGCCTTCAGCGTCGAACCGGTGGAGGTGATATCGACGATGATATCCGCCTGACCGGCTGCGGGCGCGCCTTCTGTGGCGCCTAAGCTTTCGACGATACGATAGAGTTGAATGCCATGCTGGCGAGAGAAGAACTGCTGCGTCAGGCGCCAATATTTGGTGGCGATCGCCAGACGGCGACCGTGGCGGGCGCGAAACTCGGAGGCGACGTCGCCGAGATCGGCCATGCTATCCACATCGAGCCAGATTTCCGGAACCGCAACCACCACATCGGCGTGGCCGAAACCGAGCCGGGCGCAGAACTCGACACGTGTGTCGACGTTGCTCAAGTCTTCGCGCACAAGATCTTCACCTGTCACGCCGAAATCGACAGTGCCGTTGCCGATCTCACGGGCGATCTCGGATGCCGAAAGATAGGCGATCTCGATATCGTCTCGTCCTTCGACACGGCCGCGATAGGAGCGGTCACTGCCGATTGCGGTGATCTTCAGCCCTGCGCGTTCGAGAATGGCCGAGGAGTCGTCCTTCATGCGTCCCTTGGAGGGCAGCGCTATGGTGATGGTCATGCGGAAGTCCTCGCAGCTTCGATGCGGTCCAGCCAGAGCGAGAAACCAACGGCGGGAATCGTGTCCTTGGCGCCAAGCAGCGTCATCAGCCGGTCGAAACGTCCGCCCCCTGCGAGCACGGCCGTTTGACCCTCTTGCGTGATTTCGAAGACGAGGCCGGTATAGTAATCCAGTGGACGACCGAAGGCTGCGCCATAGGTGACTGAACCAAGATCGACGCCGCCATTGGCAAGGGCCGCCACGCGGGCATCGAAATCGGCAAGGGCCGCCCCGAGCTTCAGTTTCGCCTTCTCAGCAAAGTCCGAGAGCGTTTTCGACGCCTCAGACAGAGGTGCCTGGAGGCTGAGGAACTGCTTCAGCAACTGGAAGCTGTCATCCGGCAGACGGGTGGCGGCAAGCGCCAGCTTCTCGCGAAGGCGTCTCGCAATCTCCTGCGGTGCGCGACTTGCATTGGTGGAGTAGCCAGTCTCCTGCATGACGCTGTCGATATACTCGACAAGAACCTTTTCCTCGCCAGTCGCGAGCAGCCCCGCCACGCGGGCATCGAGCCCGGTCATCGGCTTGGGGCTGACAAGGCTTTCGAGCAGCGCATCGAGTTGGGCGGTGTCGCCAAAGGCTTGCACCAGACGCTTCTGCCAGCCAAGCGGCAGACCGAGTGCGGCAATCACGGCTTCGAAGACCTTCTGATCCCCCAAACGAGCAGAAAGCGTCTGCCCTGGAAGAAGCCGGTTCAGAATGCCGAAAGCGTCGCCAATGGCGCGCGCATCGGCGGCGGCGACATCGCCATCGCCCAGATCTTCGATCCCGGCCTGATAGAACTCGTTTCCACCTTCGCGGCGCTGACGAAACACTTCGCCCAGATAGGCGTAACGCTTCGGCGTGCCGGTTGCCGTTTCGATATGGCGAAGGCAGACGGGGATCGTAAACTCCGGCCGCAGACACAGGCTTTCGCCGGTCTCGCTTTCGGTCAGGAAAATACGACGGCGCAAATCCTCGCCAGCCATATCTAGGAACGGCGCAGCAGGCTGAATCACGGGTGTATTGACCCGCATCGTCTTGCGCGCCGCAAACTCGTCCAGCAGCTCTCCGGAAAATTCCGGCATGTCGATCAGGGGCATGAAGCAGTACTTTTCGTCACGGTTCGAGCGGTTGCATCATTTCGATGCGGTTTCCGAAGGGATCATACACATAGAAGCGGTCATACCCTTCCAGTGGCTCATCCTCAACCACAGGGCAGCCTGCGGTTTCAAGTCTTTTTCGAAGCTCTGACAGATCATCGACGACAAAGGCAGGATGCGCTTTGCTAGCCGCGACGAAATCTCCGGCGACGCCAAGATGCACCCGAACATCGCCAGCCACAAACCAGCATCCTCCGCGCCCTGCCAGATTGGCAGGCTTCTCGACCTCTTCGAGACCGAGAAGGCCAGCATAAAAAGCCCGCCCCTTGTCTTCACCTCCTGCCGGGATCGCCAGTTGGATGTGATCCAGACGGAGAATGGTCACGGCTGATCAGCCTTCTGCCCGGCGGCGGTCTTCCGCCTGCGCTTCGAGGATTTCCTTCACCTTCGCGACGAGATCGGCTTCGGACACAACGTCCTGCGCCACACGCGCTTCGCGCCATGTCGCATTGTCCTCGATCTCTCCAGACAAGCGCTTGCCCTCGATCAGGTCCTTGATCTGCACCACGCCTTCAGCACGTTCGTCACCGCCCTGGATGATGGCAATCGGCGCGCCCATGCGATCGGCATATTTCAGCTGATTGCCAAACTTTTTCCAGTTGCCCTGATACATTTCGGCGCGGATACCCTCGGCGCGAAGCGCTTGGGTGAAGCGCTGGTAACGACCCATGCTTTCCACATCGCCATCCATGACGGTGATAAGAACAGGCGCAAGCGGCTTTGCCTGACCGAGCTTGCCAAGGTTCTTCAACGCCGTCATCAGGCGCGAGACACCGATCGAGAAACCGGTTGCGGGAACAGGCTGGCCCATGAAGCGCGACACGAGACCATCGTAACGGCCACCGCCACCGACCGAGCCGAAGACGACCTTCTCACCTTTTTCGTTGGTGACATCGAAACTCAATTCGGCCTCGTAAACGGGACCGGTGTAATATTCGAGGCCGCGTACAACCGATGGATCGATCTTGATGCGATCCGCCTCATAACCGGCACTCGCAACGAGCGCACCGATGACATTGAGTTCGTCGACGCCTTCCTCGCCCTTTGAGGTGCCGGCGACGAGCTTTGCAAGATCGGCAGCACTTGCGGCATAATCCTTGATGCCGACGAAGAAGAGGACCTTTTCGATCTGCGCCTCGTCAAGCCCTGCACCCTTGGTAAAGTCGCCGGATTCGTCCTTGCGACCGGGGCCGAGCAGAAGCTTCACGCCTTCGGGCCCGAACTTGTCGAGCTTGTCGATGGCGCGCAGAACGTTCAAACGACGGCCGGCATTGTCTTCGCCGCCGAGACCGATGGCTTCCATCACGCCATCCAGCACCTTGCGGTTGTTGACGCGAATGACATAGTCGCCGCGCTTGATGCCGAGCGCTTCCAGCGTGTCGGCCATCATCATGCACATTTCGGCATCCGCCTGGACGCCAGCGGCACCGACCGTATCGGCGTCGAACTGCATGAACTGGCGGAAGCGGCCGGGGCCGGGCTTCTCGTTGCGGAAGACATAGCCGGCGCGGTAGGTGCGGTACGGCAGCTGGATATCGTTGAAGTTCTCCGCAACGTGACGGGCAAGCGGCGCCGTGAGATCGTAGCGCAGGCTCATCCACTGTTCGTCATCGTCTTGAAGCGAAAAGACGCCCTCATTCGGCCGGTCGCTATCGGGCAGAAACTTGCCCAGCGCATCGGTATATTCGAACAGTGGCGTTTCGACGGGATCGAAACCGTAAAGCTCATAGACCTTACGGATCTTATCGATCATCTCATTGGTGGCATGGATATCGGCAGCCGAACGGTCCACGAAGCCGCGCGGCAGGCGGGCTTTCAGTTTCTGAGGCTTTTTTGCTTTTTCGCTCATGATGCCAGTCCAATTGTCTCTTGAAATCAAGTGGGTGTCTTAGTGTATGAGCCCCTATGCGGCAAGGGCGGGCGCTTGCGGATTTGCCACAACTCGCTGACCTGATGCGGCGACCAAGCCTGTGGAGTGCTTGCAAGGCAAGAGCGGCAATGTTAGCGTTGGATCGTCGTCGATTTCGACCGTAAGCGTCTAACGTCAAGCAACGCGCCTTAACCCCCTCGTTCTTTGGGGGCGCGAACAAGGTGCGCTTTTGAAGACGACGTTTAGAAAGACATGTTTCATGACATTCTCACGCTTACCCGCGCGCTACGGCGCCATTCTCATGCCTATGGTGCTCTCCATCCTGATGACGTTCGTCGTGTCTCTCATCGCGACGATCCGCGCCATCGGCCTTACCGAGGATTTCCTGGCGCGCTGGCTGCCGGCCTGGGGTCTTTCCTGGCTCGTGGCCTTCCCGACGCTGCTTCTGGTGCTGCCCTTGGTGCGCCGCATCGTCAACGCTCTGGTCGAACCGCAGCGCAGTTGATACTGCGATAGGCTGTGCAGGCGGATTGAGCCTGCACAGATACCATGCACTCCAGAGTGAAGCCTACATGATCCTCGAAGCCTTGAACTACGCCGGGACCTACTGGAAGACCGAGCCGGCATTTCGTCCGCATATTCGCTACTCGGTCAATCTATGGGCGCGCGCCAATCGATGCGCGACGGCTTGGGGAGAGCACGAAGAAAACAGCAAGCGCTTCATTCTTTCGACAGCTTCGAGATTGAGGCAGCGACGCACGGCAGTCATCCTTGGCTCCGGCCTTTTGCGGGATGTGCCCTGGCGGCAGCTTTCTGCAGCGTTCGACACACTCGTTCTCGTCGATCTGGTGCATCTTTCCAGCGTGCGAGCGAAGCTCTATCGGCGGAAGTATCGCAATGTCGTGCTGAATAGCCGCGATCTCTCCGGCTATGACATGTTGAAAGAGGGGATAGACATCGAGCCGTTGAGCTTTCTCCGCCAGGTGCCTTATCTGGACCTCGTCGTGTCGGCCAATCTGCTGTCCCAGATCGGCACCGGCGCGCGCCATCGGATGGAACAGGATGGGGCGAATGGCGTACCGGAAGACATGCTCCATCGGCTCATCCAGGCCCACGTCGATGGTCTTTCCGGTCTACCCTGCAAAGTCTGCCTCCTCACCGATACCGGCTTCGACATCATTGACAGAACCGGCAAGGTGCATCAACACGAGGACCTGCTGCATGGTGTGCAGGTGCCGAACATCGCGCAGCAATGGGATTGGCCGGTGGCCCCGTTCGGCGAAGAGAGCAAGGACTACCAGATCGTTCACAGAGTCGTTGCCAGCAACCTCAGATAACCCATTTCCTGGCGTGGCTTGATAGGCTAGAGTGTGAGCATGCGCCTTGTCGTTCGCACATTGATGTTTCTCGCTTGCCTGCTTTATGGCGCCATGCCCGGCACGGCTGCGATGGATATGTCCATGCCGGCGGCCAAGGCCCTTGCTTCCGGCCTCGCTTTGGACGAGCACGCCGGTCACGGCATAGTCAAAACCGCTGAGCATACGGAAAACCAAGGCCGCCCGTGTCCTCACGAAAAGATCATGACGCACGCGCCATTCTGCGCGGCCTGTCTTGTTCTACTTCCAGACCTCGTCTTTGCCGAAAAAGGGCGATCGCCGCACGCAGCACCCTTGCCAGCATTGCAGGCAAGCTTGCTCGGCAACATGCCCGCACCCCCTCTGCCGCCTCCCCGTTCCTGACCGGATTTCGACATTCACATGCAATCGAAATTTTCCGACAGAGCAAGGATATCCCATGTCTATCAAGACCATTTCCATCGCCGCTGCCATCAGCGTCCTTTTTGCCGTACCGACGCTGGCACAGGACGCTTCCGGCCATTCGGGGCACAACATGCCCAAACAGGCGGCCGCGGAGAACGCCTCGACGCAGGCCTTCATGGATGTTTCCAAGAAGATGCATGCTGCGATGGAGCAGGACTATACCGGCAACGCCGATGTCGATTTCGTCCGCGGCATGATCCCGCACCATGAGGGCGCGATCGATATGGCGAAGGTCCAATTGCAATATGGCAAGGATCCGGAAATCCGCAAACTGGCCGAAGAGGTGATCAAGGCTCAGGAAGCGGAAATCGCCATGATGAAAGAGTGGCTGAAGTCAAAGGGCTACTAAACAGACTATGGGGAAGTGCCTTCGGGTGTTTCCCCTTCAATCCAAGAAGCGATCAAAGCCCCGTCAGGCCCGCCTTGTAGCTACCGGCAAATTCTCGACTGAGGCGTTCCAGCTCCATCGATGCGCGGCTCGGATGCCGTTCCTTGTGCATCAGGAGCGCAAACTGGCGCGCAGGCAAATCGATGCCAACGCGGGTGAGCAGTCCTTGACGTAGCATCAAGGCTGCGACGGACGCCGACACCACTGCTGCGGCCCCTCCTGCGCGCGCGGCTGCAACGACGGCTTCGTTGGATGGCAATTCCAGCGTCACCTTCAAATCAGCCAGAGACATGCCCATGGCTTTCAGCGCTGCTTCAAAAGCCGACCGGGTGCCCGAGCCCTGTTCGCGCAAAACCCACGTCGTTGAGCGAATATCCTCGGCTTTGAGTTGCCGACCATCCGAGAATGGATGAAGCGGACCGACAACGACGAGCAACTTATCCGATACGACGGGACGAACCGAGAGCGCTGGCTCGTCGATATCGCCTTCGATGAAGCCGATTTCCGCCACGCCCTTGAGCACCGCTTCTGTCACGGTGCGTGTGTTGCCGACGTCGAGTGTCACCGTCACGCCGGGGTAAAGCTGCTTGAACTGCATGAGAATAGACGGGAGCCAGTAGCTGGCGATTGTCTGGCTGGCAAAGACACGGATCTCACCGCGGGTCAGGCCGCCCATCTCGGAGAGGATAAGTTCAGCGCTGCGCACCCGGTTCAAGGTCGAGCGTGCTTCGTCCAGAAACACCCGACCGCTTTCCGTCAGTTCGATACCCCGGCCGACGCGGTGAAACAGCTCGACATTGTAATAGGCCTCGAGCGTCTTGATCGACGAGCTGACGGCGGAAGGTGTCAGGCCGAGCGCTTCGGCTGCCCGCGTCAGGTGCTGCCGTTCCGCCACGGCGACGAAGATCTTCAATTGTTCAAAGGTCATCTTATATCATTCGTTTTTTCCGAATGAAACATGCCATATTATTTGATGGAATGAAATGGATGTCTGTAAGATGATGTCGGTCATGGCACATCACCGTTCACTCACCTCATCGCTTTCTTTCTTTCGCGTTCCCGCCTGGCGCTTCGTGCCGGGAATCGCGCTCTGTGGCGCCATCAGCCTTGCCGCCATTCTTGCAGAAAGTGCTCAGGTGCGACTGGCCGGCCATGCCTGGCTTGGTGATCTGGTGATCGCAATCGTGTTTGGCGTGATGCTCAGAAGCTTAACACGTCTGCCAGAGGCAACCGGAACTGGGATCAAGTTCAGTGCCAAGACGCTGCTGGAGGTTGCGGTCGTTCTTCTCGGCGCTTCGCTCAGCCTGTCGATTCTCAAAGGGGCCGGCGGATTGCTGATCCTTGGAATCGCCATCATCGTTGGCCTGTCGCTCATCGGCAGCTACGCGATCAGCCGGGCGATCGGTCTTGAGCCAAAGCTCGCCATTCTCGTTGCCTGCGGCAATTCGATCTGCGGCAATTCCGCCATTGCCGCGGCGGCACCCGCCATCGGCGCGAAGGCGCAGGATATCGCGTCTGCCATTGCCTTTACCGCCGTCCTCGGCGTTGCCGCCGTCATCATCATGCCGGCAATCCCGGGCGTTTTCTCCATGGACGCGGTGCATTACGGCCTGTTTGCCGGAATGACCGTTTATGCCGTGCCGCAGGTTCTTGCAGCGACCGCGCCCATGGGTGCCGTCGCGGTTCAGACCGGCACCGTCGTCAAACTCATCCGGGTCTTGATGCTGGGTCCCGTCGTCACCACGCTTTCGATCATCCACGGCCGCGGTACGAGCGGTCGGCTCGATCTTCAGCGGATGGTGCCCTGGTTCATCATCGGCTTCGTGCTGATGATCATGGCCCGCTCCTTCGGCCTTATCCCGAACATTGCACTGGCACCCATCAGCGGCCTTGCCAGTGTGCTCACCATCATGTCGATGGCAGCACTCGGTCTTTCGGTGGATATCCGCTCTCTGCGCCATGCAGGCGGCAAGGTCATTGTCGCCGCCACCGCGTCGCTTCTGCTTCTCTGCGCTCTTTCCGTCGGGCTGATCGCGATCGCCGGTTGATTGGCTTACGGTTGGCGCTCGACCGTGATCGTATAATTGGCCCCAAGTCCGCGGCGTGACGAACTCAGCACCAGGATCGGCCGGATCAGCCACTCGGTGTCTGCCGCAGGCGTCAGCACCGTGGTGTTGTTTCCGGTATCGCTGAAGAAGATCGCATCGTCGTCCGGCTTGCCGAAATCGAAAATCGCCATGACGACGAATTCGCTGCGGCTCGCGAGCGAAACTTTCAACGTTTCGCCAGCCTTCACCTTCAGACGATAAACCTCACCCCTGCCCTGGCGTGTCCAGCCATTCAGTGTGAGATTGCCAGAGGCCGGCATTTCTACAGCCTTCAACTGTTCCCCATCGTCGAGCCACATGCCATCCACATTGCGCTGTTCGGCAACGGCCGGCACGGAGACGGTGGCGATCAGCAAGCCGGCAAGAGCACATCTCAAAAACGTCTTCACGGCCGTACAAACTCCTGCCGCATCGCTTCTATCCGTGGGCGACAATGGCAGCCCTCGATATGGTCGTTGACCATGCCCATCGCCTGCATGAAAGCATAGACGGTCGTCGGCCCAACGAAACTCCAGCCGCGCTTCTTCAAATCTTTGGAAAGCCGCGTGGACGCAGGGGTCGTTGGGTTGGCACGCAAAGTCGCATAATCGAAGACCTCAGGTCGTTCGTCCTGTTTCGGCTCGAAGCTCCAGAAGTAGCGCGCCAGCGACCCGAACTCTTCCCGAAGGGCAACTGCACGCCTGGCATTGTTGATGGTGGAAACGATCTTGCCGCGATGACGCACGATGCCCTTGTCGGCCAGGCAGCGTTCTATATCGGCGTCGTCGAAGCTGGCTACCTTGTCGAAATCGAAGCCGGCAAAGGCGGCGCGAAAGCTCTCGCGCTTGCGCAGGATCGTCAGCCACGAAAGACCGGACTGAAAGCCTTCAAGACAGATCTTTTCGAACAGCCGCTTGTCGTCGGTCACCGGATAGCCCCACTCGTCATCGTGATAGCGGCGGTAATCCTCCAGCCCCTGCTGCCAGAAGCAGCGGACCTTGCCATCCTCACCCGTCAACAACCCGTCTTCACTCATGCGGCACCGTCTCTTTCCGCCCGGTTCTTACCATTGATTCACCCTGTTTTAAAACTGCCTGCTAACCTTATTGAAAAGTTTCAGCAAAATAGCGGAATTGACCGACGTCTCTTTACCATTCGCTGGTCGGCGCATGCGAACGTGACAATCATTTTCCGGTGTCATGTAAAAGAGTCCACCCGATGTCGATCAGAACCGTCTTTCTAGCGTTGAGCGCCGTGTGTGCCGCTCTCAATCCGGCAATGGCCAATGACCGTTATCGCGAACGTCCGCCGATCGTCGTCAGCCCCGATCTGACGGCGCCGTGGGTTACGCAGTTGGGTCGTGGCGATGTGCGACCTGTCGTCTATCCGCAGCCGCCACAGCGCCAGCCACTTTTCCAACGTCGTAACGTGCAGCAGCGTCCCCAGGTCGTGGCCGCCCGACCGAATGCGCCTCGGTTGAGGATCGATCCGCAATTCCTGCCGCAAATCGTCAATTACGACACCAGCGAAGCACCGGGCACGATCGTCATCGATACGCCGAACCGGCTGCTTTATCTTGTCCTCGACGGCGGCAAGGCGCGTCGTTACGGCGTTGGCGTCGGCAAGCCGGGCTTCGAATGGGCAGGCACCCATTCCATCACCCGCAAGACGGAATGGCCGACCTGGACGCCGCCAAAGGAAATGATCACACGCGAAGCCGCGAAGGGTCATTATCTTCCGGCCTTCATGGAAGGCGGACCGGAAAACCCCATGGGTGCGCGCGCCATGTACCTGGGTTCGACACTCTACCGCATCCACGGCACCAACCAGCCATGGACCATCGGCAGCAACAATTCCTCCGGCTGTATTCGCATGCGCAACGAGGACGTGACGGATCTTTATGAGCGCGTGAAAGTCGGAACGAGGGTTATTGTGATCTGATAGCAACGCCAAAGTATAAGTTTGAGATCGGGAACCCCTCGATTTTACACTTATACTTGCGGCCTCCAGCGGAAACGCTAGATTGCGTTCCACAAGCTTGGCGGGGGATGCCAGGGGGAACGGTAGCGCTTTTAGCAGCCACCGATGAGAAACGAGCGGCTCAACCGCTCGTTTTTTATTTCAGGCTACAGCATCGGCCCGAAAATCGGAATCGATTTTCGGAAAGCACGATGCGTTGATTCAAAAAGTTAGAGCGTCCTTTGTGCGTCCTTAAGGACGCACGGCACTCTAAGCTTTCGTGGCTTTTCGCCGCCATAGGCCCAATCCAGCAACTCGACGGTGTGCAGGATCGGCATCTGCGTGCCGGTGGCAATCTGCGTCATGCAGCCGATATTGCCGGTTGCGATGACGTCGGCCCTGGTCGATTCGATATTCTTGACTTTTCGCGCCTTCAGCTGGCCGGAGATCTCCGGCTGCAGGATGTTATAGGTTCCGGCCGAGCCACAACAGAGATGGCCTTCCGCCGGATCGCGCACCACAAAGCCCGCTGCCTTCAACAGCAGCTTCGGCGCCATGGTGATCTTCTGGCCGTGCTGCATGGAACAGGCAGAGTGATAGGCAACAGACAGCCCATTGCGTTCCAGAGCGGGTAGCTCCAGCGTGGCGAGATATTCGGTGATGTCTTTCGCCAGCGCCGAGACCCGTGCTGCCTTTCCCGCATAGGCCGGATCGAGCCGCAGCATGTGGCCGTAATCCTTGATCGTCGTTCCACAGCCGGAGGCGGTGATGATGATGGCATCCAGCCCGGCATCTTCCACCTCGCGCATCCACACATCGACGTTGCGGCGGGCAAAGGCGAGTGCCTGTTCTTCCCGGCCCATGTGATGGACCAGCGCTCCACAACAGCCCTCGCCCTTTGGCGCGACAACCTCGATACCGAGACGGGTGAGAAGCCGGACGGTCGCCTCGTTGATGGCGGGATCGAGAACCGGCTGCGCACAGCCGGTGAGGATCGCAACGCGGCCTCGCCTTTCTGCAACAGATGCGTGAACCGCAGGTCGGTCTGCCTGCGGTGGAACGGCGTTCGGCGCGAGATCGAGCATGGCCGCAAGCGGTTTTAAGGCAGAGACCTTGCGCAACAGCGGGGCAAATGGTTGGCCGATCTTTGCGAGTTGCAATGCGAGCCTGAACCTGCCGGGATATGGCAGGACGGCGGCGAGAAGGCTGCGGATAAACCGGTCCATCAAGGGACGGCGATAGGTCTTCTCGATATGCACCCGCGCATGATCCACCAGGTGCATGTAATCCACGCCCGAGGGGCAGGTCGTGGTGCAGGCCAGACAGGAGAGACAGCGATCGATATGGGTGACCACCTCGCGGTCGGCGGGACGGTCGTTTTCCAGCATATCCTTGATGAGATAGATGCGGCCACGCGGACTATCGAGCTCATTGCCGAGCGTCACATAGGTGGGACAGGTGGCGGTGCAGAAACCGCAATGGACGCATTTGCGCAGGATCTTTTCGGATTCGGCAATCTGCGGGTCGGCCAACTGCTCGGGCGTGAAGGAGGTTTGCATGGTCAGATCCCCATTCTACCCGGATTGAAAATCCCCGCCGGATCGAGCTTTTGCTTGATGCGCGATGAGAGCGCGACTTCGACGGCATTCAGCGGTTCGAAAGCCGGAATTGATCGGCGTACATCGTCACTTGCGCGCAGAAGTGTGGCGTGGCCGCCTCCGAGCGAACGGATGTAACCTCTTAGCAATTGCGCTTCCGGATCGGCTTCCATCTGCATCCAGACAAGGCCGCCCTGCCAGTCATAATAGGCATCGATGCCAGCTTCGAGCCGCAGCGTCGCGACAAGCTTGTGGCCTTGTGATGGCGCAATGGACAAGCGCCAAAGCGGTTTGGAGGGGTTTCCCGCATAGGGCGCGACGTCGCGGATCTCCCGCCAGAGTGAACGGCTCTCGTCACGCTCAAGAGAGACCACCGGACCGAAGGCAGCGAGAAGCGTCTTCAGCTTGTGCAGCCGGGCCTCGACCGAGGCCGCAAGACCTTCCAGGCGCAACACGGTGGCCGCACCGTCCGGCAGTGAACCTTGCAGAAATAGCGACTTCACACTTTCCGGCAGGTGCGCCGCGCCTGAGACTTCGAGGCTGGTGGCCATCGCCGCCGCCATGGCGTTGGTCGCGGCTTCATCCTCCAAGCCTGAGATGACCATTGTTGCTTCAGCAGGCGGAACCGGCAGCACGCGGAATGTGACTTCCGTCAAAAACCCCAGCGTGCCGTAGGAGCCCGCCAGAAGCTTGACGAGATCGAGCCCGGTGACGTTCTTCATCACCCGCCCGCCGGCCTTGATCGCCTCGCCCCGGCCGTTGATGAAGCGAATGCCGAGCAGGCTGTCTCGCGCAGCACCGGCCACGAAGCGGCGCGGACCCGATACGTTGGCGGCGAAAACCCCACCGATTGTGGGCTCTCCCACCGTTCCCATGATCGCGCGGTGATCCATCGGCTCGAAGGCCATCATCTGCCGGGCGTCGGACAAGGCGGCTTTCACCTCGTCCACTGGCGTTCCGGCCTGGACCGTCATCACCATCTCGGCAGGATTGTAGGACACAATGCCGCTCAAACCTCGCGAAGACACTGTCGCATCGGCCTCAAAGGCATTGCCAAAACCGGAGCGCGTGTTGCCGCCGATGATGGCGAGCGAGCGACCCGCTTCCGCGCGGTCGCGAATGAGGTCTGCCGCCTCCGTTTCCGATTGCGGCGTGAGGACGGGGAATGTGTCGTCCATCAACCTCTGCCCTCCAGCGGAAAGACCTTGGACGGATTCATGATCCAGCCTTCATCAAAGGCCGCGCGGACCGCCATTTGCTGCGCCAGATCGGTATCGGAATACTGATGACGCATCAGGTCGCGCTTTTCGATTCCCACACCGTGCTCGCCGGTCAGGCAGCCGCCCGCATCGACGCAGAGTTTCAATATCTGGTTGCCCGCCTCTTCGGCGCGAGCTGCATCGTCCGGATCATTGGCATTGAAGAGGATCAGAGGATGCATGTTGCCGTCGCCCGCGTGGAAGACGTTGGCGACGCGAAGCCCGAGCGCGTCGGTGATCTCGCTGGTTTTCTTCAGCACATAAGAAAGCTGGCTGAGCGGCACCGTGCCATCCATGCAGATGTAATCGGCGATCCGACCCGTCGCACCGAAGGCGGACTTGCGCCCTTTCCAGATCGCCGCCGCTTCCATCGCCGACTGGCACTCGCGCACCGTCTTTACCGCATGTTTGCGGGCGATCGCGACGATGTCCGCCAGCATGGCATCCATCTCGTCCTCCGAGCCTTCGACCTCGACGATCAGCAGTGCACCGACATTGAGCGGGTAACCCGCCTTGGCAAATGCCTCGCAAATCTCGATCGCCGGCTTGTCCATGAATTCGATGGCAACGGGAATGATGCCGGAGCCGATAATATCGGCCACACAGGAGCCCGCTTCCTCCGAGCTTTCGAAACCGAAGAGCACCGGGCGGGCGCCTTCGGGCTTGGCGATCAGCCGCACCGTCGCTTCCGTGACGATGCCGAGTTGGCCCTCCGAGCCGCAGACGAGACCGAGAAGATCATAGCCTGTCGCATCCAGATGCTTGCCACCAAGCTCCAGCACGGTGCCGTCGACCAGCACCATCTTCACACCGAGAAGATTGTTGGTAGTGACGCCATACTTCAGGCAGTGCGCGCCGCCCGAATTCATCCCGATATTGCCACCAATGGTGCAGGCAAGCTGCGAACTCGGATCGGGCGCATAGAAGAAGCCTTGGGGACCTGCTGCCTCGGAAATCGAGAGATTGGTAACACCCGCCTGCACAGTTGCAGTGCGGTTGAAGAAGTCCAGCTCGAGAATGGAGGACATTTTCGACAGGCCGATCACCACGGCATCTTCCTGCGGGATCGCGCCGCCGGACAGCGACGTGCCGGCCCCTCTCGGCACCACGGGGATGCCATAGCGATGACAGTATTTCAGGACTGCCGCAACTTGGGCCGTCGTCTTCGGCAACGCGACGGCCAGGGGCATGCGGCGATAGGAAACGAAAGCGTCGGTTTCAAAGGGCATGAGCTCTCGCGGCTCATGCACAAGACAGTCTGGCGGAAGCAGGTCTGCAAGATCGGAGACGATCCTGTCCCGAGCGGAAAGCACCGCGGCGCGCGGCTGCAAAAATTGAATGGATTGCGACATGGTCTGCAGATGCTCCCTCATCTACACAATCCTATGCGGCGTTTGCGCCTTGGTTGCAAGCCTCACAAATGCTAGAGATTGTTTCCAATCCGGAAAGAATGGTGTGGACCGATGACGAATCTCGGCGATCTTGAAGTCTTTGCCAGCGTCGCTGCTTCCGGCAGCATGTCGGTTGCTGCAAAGGCATTGGGCTATTCTCCAGCCGTCATCTCCAAGCGCATCAAGCGGCTGGAGGAAAAGCTTGGCGCGCGGCTTTTTCAGCGTACGACAAGGCAAATCTCCCTGACCGAAGCTGGCCAGGGATTTCATCAGAGAATTCTCGCCGTGCTGGAAGGGCTGGAAGAAGCGGAAGACTTCGTTTCCGGCCGATCCAATATGCTGACCGGCACATTGAAGGTCTCGGCCTCCACCTCTTTCGGACGCATGCATGTCGCACCGCATCTCAAAGGTTTCATGGACCAGCACCCGTCGCTTTCCATCAACCTGACGCTCAGCGACGACTTTATCGACATTGTTGCGGGTGGCTATGATCTCGCCATCCGCATTGCCGACCTGTCGGATTCCAGCCTTGTTGCGCGACGGCTGGCGCCAGTGCGTCGCGTGCTCTGCGCTTCTCGCTCGTATGTGGACGAGCACGGTGTTCCGCAAACAATAGAAGACCTGAAGAACCACCGCTGTTTGCCCGCACATAATAACGATCTCTGGCGGCTCGAGGGACCGGAGGGTGCGTTCAACCTTCGGCCTGAGGGCCTGCTGGTAACCAACTCGTCGGAAGTCATTCGCGAGGCGGTGATCTCTGGTCTCGGCATCGCGCTGCGCTCGACCTGGGATATCGGGCCCGAGCTGAAATCCGGCGCGCTGGTTCAGGTTTTGCCCGCCTATGAAGGATCGAAGAACGTCGCGCTTTCGGCGGTCTATTCCAGCCGCCGGTTTCTGCCCGCCAAGGTTCGACTGTTCATCGATTACCTGGCGGGACTTTACGGCCCTCTGCCCTATTGGGACAAGGACGCGCTGTAGAGGTCAATGCGCCCCGTCGGCATGGCGCTTGCGGATATTGCGCACGACCCACCAGACACCAAGGACGGCCACCGGAACGGAGGCACCCGTGACCACCGCCGGATCGACCGGCAGCAGATCATGGGTCACAGCCTTTATCAGGTACCCGATCAGGCCCACGACATAATAGGAGATGGCCGCGACCGAGAGGCCTTCGACTGTCTGCTGCAAGCGCAGTTGCATGGCAGCGCGCTTGTTCATGTTGTTTAGAAGCACCGTATTCTGGCGTTCCAGCTCGACATCGATCCAGCTGCGCACCAAAGCTGTGGCGCGATAGAGCTTGCGCGACAGGTTCGCCTGACGCTCTTCCACCGACTGGCAGGTGCGCATGGCGGGCGCCAGTCGCCGCTCCAGAAATGTTGCCATGGTCTCATGCCCCTGGATCGGCGTTTCGGCCAGCGTGCGAATGCGCTCTCGCACGATCACGTCATAGGCGCGGCTGGCGCCGAAGCGGTAGAGGCTGAGCGCCGCATTGGCTTCCAGTTCCGCGGCAAGACGCGTCATTTCGGCAAGAAGCGCATCGGCCTCCTCTCGCGCTCCGTTCTTCATCCGCTGGGTGATTGCGGTCAAACCGTCCTCGATCCGGCGGATTTCCGGCGAGAGCGTCTGCGCCAGCGGCAGGCCGAGCATGGCAAGGGTGCGATAGGTTTCGATGTCGAGCAGACGCTGCACGATACCGCCGCGTGCCGAATCGGTCAGCCCGCGGTCGAGCAGAAGAAACTGGGTCAGCCCGTCGCGATCCTGGCGGAAGTCGGTCAGAATGGAGGCCTGCCCTTCGCGGACGGTCGAGTGACAGAGGCTGATCGGATCGAAATGGCTCTCGGCGTCGACAGTCTCCGGACCCTCGGAGCGGATTTCCAATCTCACCGCGGAAATCAGCGAGCCGGGCGGCGAGAACCCATCACCGAATGGATCGCCGATGATATCGCCACCGATCTTGTCCGGTGCCGGACCATCCCAGAACCATGTGGAGAATTCGGTGTGCCGCTCCCATCGAAGCGTTCCCAGGCCGCAGGGCATGGCGTGGTGGCGCGCATCACGCTCCGGCGGCGCAACGCCACGGCTGCGCGACATTTCCGCGATCGCCGAGTGATGGACCGACGCACCGCCATCCATCATGAAGGCCAGCTGGATGATGATGCGTGAAGGACCGAGCAGCACGGTCGGTCTGGCATGAATTTCCCCTAGCGCCAGCGCCCTTTCCGGTGCGCTGGCAAATGCAAATCGTCCCCTGGCCATTCGGCATTCTCCGTCTCGATCAACCTGATTTATCAAATGAAAAGATGCATTGGCAGGTGCCGAGTTGACGCAGGGCAACTGCTAAAATACGGCGTGTTCAGAGGCGCCATCTTTCTGCTTCCGAAGAACGAATAATCCTGGTTCAGCAATTTTTCCGGGAACTTTATCAACTTCAAGACGTTCTTGACGGGTTATTGGAAATTTCTACCAAGATGGGACGCGATGACTACCACGAGCGAAACTGAACGCTATCCACGGATAGCACTCATATCGACGCATGGCTATGTAGCCGCACACCCGCCGCTTGGCGCAGCCGACACCGGAGGACAGGTTGTCTATGTCCTCGAACTTGCAAAGAAACTCGGCCAGCTCGGCTATACCGTCGATCTTTACACCCGCCGCTTTGAGAACCAACCGGAAATCGATGAGGTGGACGATCGCGTCCGCGTCGTTCGCATTCCCTGCGGCGGGAAAGAGTTTATTCCGAAGGAATATCTCCACCGCCATCTGCTGGAATGGTGCGAGAACGCGCTGCGCTTCATCAAAAAAAACGACCTCTCCTATTCCTTCATCAACAGCCACTACTGGGACGCCGGTGTCGCGGGACAGCGGCTTTCCGAAGCGCTGAAGATTCCCCACCTTCATACGCCCCATTCGCTCGGTATCTGGAAAAAACGCCAGATGGAAACCGACTATCCGGAAAAGGCCGACACGTTCGAACTGGAGTTCAATTTCAAGGAACGCATCCAGCACGAACTGATCATCTATCGCAGCTGCGACATGGTGATTGCGACGACGCCGGTGCAGCTCGATGTGCTGCTCGAAGATTATGGACTGAAGCGCAAGCAGGTCCATATGATCCCGCCGGGATATGACGACAATCGCTTTTTCCCCGTGTCGGAAGCCTCGCGGCAGATGCTGCGTCAGCGTTTCGGCTTCGAAGGCAAGACCGTTCTGGCGCTTGGTCGTTTGGCCACCAATAAGGGCTATGATCTTCTGATCGATGGCTTCTCCGTGCTGGCCGAGCGCGAGCCCGAAGCACGTCTGCATCTTGCCGTCGGCGGCGAGAATATGGACCAGCAGGAGACAACGATCCTCAACCAGCTGAAAGAGCGGGTGAGCGAGTTGGGTCTGGAAGACAAGGTGGTCTTCTCCGGTTATGTCTCGGATGAGGATTTGCCGGATATCTACCGCGCCGCCGATCTCTTTGTCCTGTCCAGCCGTTACGAGCCCTTCGGCATGACGGCGATCGAGGCGATGGCAAGCGGCACGCCGACCGTGGTGACCATCCATGGCGGTCTCTTCCGAGCCGTTAGCTATGGGCGCCATGCGTTGTTTGCCGATCCTTTCGACAAGGAAGATCTTGGCATCACCATGATGAAGCCGTTCAAGCACGAGCGTCTCTACGGCCGCCTGTCGCGTATGGGAGCCCACAAGGCCCGCAGCCTGTTTACCTGGACGGGTATTGCGCAGCAGCTTCTGTCCGTGGTCGAAGGCCGCACGATGATGCCCGTTCTGGAGGAATCCGATTGGGCCGAGCCATGGAATGACGGCGATTGAAACCTGTTCGCCTCTTTTCCACTGATCTGGATGGCACCGTCGTCGGCAATCATGAGGCGACGGCGCGCTTTCGCAATTTCTGGCACGGGCTACCGAAAGAGACACGCCCACTCTTGGTCTTCAACAGCGGACGACTGATCGATGATCAGCTCGAACTCCTGGACTCAGTGCCTCTGCCTCGGCCGGATTATATCATCGGCGGGGTGGGCACCATGTTGTCACGCCAGGACGAGCCGAGGCTTTCGCAAGCCTACACCTCGCAGCTTGGCGCGGCGTTCGACGCCGACAGGATCGCGTCGGTGATGAAAGATGTTCCGGGCATCAGTCTACAGCCTGACCGATACCAGCATGGGCTGAAATCCAGCTGGTATCTGCACGATGCCGATGACGACACGCTGGCAGACATCGAGCGGCGGCTCAACCACAATGGTGTTGCCGCGCGGATTGTCTATTCCAGTGCGCGCGATCTCGATGTCCTTCCCCGCGCGGCGGACAAGGGCGCGGCGATTCGCTGGCTCTCCGATCACCTTGGCATCGGGCTCGATGAAACCGTGGTAGCGGGCGATACCGGCAACGATCGGGCCATGTTTGAACTGCCAGGCGTGCGCGGCGTGGTCGTCGCCAATGCGCTTGAAGAGCTGAAATCTTTTGCCACCGGTAAACATAATATGATCATCACGCTCAAAGAAGAAGCAGACGGCGTTACAACGGGGCTGAAGCACTGGATTTCTTCGGTCGAGACCCAAAAATAGCCCAGAAATATTGGTGCAAGAGTGGGACATCTGCATTGACCCACTCTCTTCATAAGCAGACAATGAAATTCGCCGAACGCTTCGTGGTTCGGGCCTTTGCACACTTCTACCCTGAAAGGAATACCCCGCGTTGAACCTTCTGAGCCGTCTGGCCCAAGACGTCGGCCTGATGCTGCGCCGTCCCCCTCGACAGCAATATGGTGCCATATGCCACCGCCGTAACAAGAAGCACGGCGATGTTGAGGTATTGCTGCTTACCAGCCGGGACACCGGACGGTGGGTCATCCCCAAGGGGTGGCCAATGGAAGGCAAGAAGGCGTATGCGGTCGCAGAACGCGAGGCTTTCGAAGAGGCGGGTGTGCGGGGAACCGTACAGAAGGAGCCCTTCGGCTTCTTCCACTATGAGAAAAAGCTAAAGAACGGGGTGAAGGTTACCTGCCTGGTGCAGGTTCACCTTCTGGAGGTCGCAGACCTCACCAAGAATTTTCCCGAACGGGAAAGCCGTAAGCTGGAATGGGTTTCGCCGGAGGAAGCGGAAAAGCGCGTCAACGAAATCGAGTTGAAGCAGCTTTTCGTCGCTTTCGGCAAGCATATGGCGAGAACCGCACCACCACTGCCGCAAAAGGCCGCCAATTCTTAGATCGTTTCCTTGTTTAATGGAAACGCTCTAATGACGACTTCGTGTCGCGAATACGCAATCCAAACGCTTTCAATGTCGCTATAAAGCGTTTCCATGACGCAATTTCCCGAAAGCCGCAAAAAGCCGACACTCGACAAGGATCTCGACAAGATGACCCGCGTCGAGGAAGCAGTGAACCATCTCGGCCAGCGGTTCGTGGCGCCGGGTGCTGCACTCCTGTTCCTCGTGGTAACGGCCCTGGTCGCCAGTTCCTACGCCGGAGGGACGCCGGGCGCGGTGATCACGCTCGCCGCGGCCATCATCGGCGCCTATATGGCGATGAATATCGGTGCCAAGGACGTCGCCAATAATGTCGGACCGGCCGTGGGTTCGAAGGCTCTGCCGCTGACGGCAGCACTCATCATCGCCGCGATCTGTGAAGTGTTCGGCGCTCTCATTACCGGCGGTAATGTTGTCGAGACGATTGCAAGCGGCATCGTTGACGTCAGGACGGTACCTGATCCTCATGTCTTTGCCTGGGCCATGCTCGGCGCCATTCTGGCGGCGGCTCTTCTGGTCAATCTTTCCAATCTGCTCAAGGCGCCGATTTCCACCACGCACAGCATCGTCGGTGCGGTGGCAGGGGCAGGCACAGCCGCCTTCGGCGTCGGTGCGGTGGACTGGGCGTCACTCATGGGCATTGCGCTGACATGGGTACTAACACCGTTCATCAGCGCCTTCTTCGCGGTCGCCCTGCTCGCCTTCATCAACCAAGTCATCATCGACCGCGACGACAAGATCGACGCCGCCCGCAAGTGGGTGCCAGTGCTGCTCGGCGTGATGGCCGGTGTCATGACCGCCTATCTCATGCGTTTTGGCTTGCATCGGGCGATCGATGTGCCGAGCGGCGTTTCCCTGGCAACCGGCCTGGCCGTCGGCCTCATCGCCTGGCGGCTCTGTATTCCGCTGATCCGCAATCAGTCCGAGGGTCTGGAAAATCGCAACCAGTCGCTTCGCACGCTGTTCCAGTGGCCCCTGATTTTTGCAGCAGCACTCATGTCTTTCGGCCACGGCGCCAATGACGTGTCCAATGCGATCGGCCCGGTCGTTGCCATCGTCAGGGCCGATTACGGCAACCTCAACGATGTGTTCGCGCCGGCACCGCAATGGGTGATGCTGATCGGCGCGTTCGGCTTGTCTTGCGGCATCCTGCTGTTCGGGCCGCGCCTGATCCGGCTCGTCGGCGAACAGATCACCAAGCTCAACCCGATGCGCGGCTTTTGCGTTTCAACCTCAACGGCGCTCACCGTCCTCACCGCCTCGCATTTCGGCATGCCGGTCAGCACCACCCATACCGCGATCGGGGCTGTCTTCGGTGTCGGCTTCTTCCGCGAATGGTATACGGCACATGGCCGAAAGCAGCAGGAGGCTCTGCGTAAGAGCCTTGCGCCAGCCGATCCCTCAACTGACGAGCCGGACGAAAATGCGTCGGAAACGCGGCGGCGCTATCTCGTGCGCCGGTCGCACTTTATGACGATCATCGCGGCCTGGATCATCACGCTTCCGGCAAGTGCTGCACTTGCCGCCGCGCTTTACGCAATTATCCATCTTCTGTTTATATGAGCAGACAGATCATCAACGTATCGAAGTACTGACATGCGTGCCAATTTCAGAATGCAGCGGCTTTACGTCAGCCAGTCCTTGCGGGCGGGAGAGAGTATCGAGGCCGATAGCGACCAGTTCAACTATCTTGCAAATGTGCTACGCATGAGCGACGGCGCGGAAATCCTGCTCTTCAACGGGCGCGACGGCGAATGGAAGGCGAAGCTCTCTTTCCCAACGCGCAAGAAGATCATGCTTGTTCCGCTGGAGGAGACACGACCCCAACCGGAAAAGCCGGACCTGCACTATATATTCGCGCCGCTGAAGACCGGGCGCCTGGATTATCTGGTGCAGAAGGCGGTGGAAATGGGCGCGGGCGTTCTTCGCCCCGTTCTGACCCAGCATGTTCAGGGCAAGATCACCAATCTCGACAAGCTAAGGGCCAATGTCATCGAGGCTGCGGAACAATGCGGTATTCTCGCCGTTCCGCATGTCGAAGAACCCGTGCGGCTGAAGGATGTGATGGAAGACTGGTCGCCTGCACGCCGTATCATCTACTGCGACGAAGGCGATGCCGGGCAAAATCCCTTGCCTGCCCTTCAACAGATCAAGGAAAAGCAACTGGCCCTTCTCGTCGGACCAGAGGGCGGCTTTTCGGAGGAGGAACGACAGTTGCTGCGCAGCAAGGCCTTTGTGACGCCGATCCCCTTGGGACCGCGCATCTTGCGGGCCGATACGGCAGCGGTCGCAGCACTTGCGGTCATTCAGGCAAGTATCGGTGACTGGAAATAATTGAGCCGCTGATGTCGCGCTCGCGCAAATTCGCAGCATGAGTTCATGCTTAAAAGAAATTCATTTGCTTGCGCAGGCACGGCACCCTATCAGCGATGGCAATATCGCTGCGCAGGCAGCAAAGACAACAAGGTAATTTCATGGCCCGCGACACGACCGACCAGACGCCAATTTCCTCCGTGCAGGAACTGACAGATTATCTGGCCGGAGGCTGCAAGCCGAAAGACAAGTTCAGGATCGGAACGGAGCACGAGAAATTCGCCTTCTTCCGTGAGGGCAATAAACCGGTTCCCTATTTCGGTGATGCCAGCATTTCGGCGCTGCTCAAGGGCATGCAGGAAAAGCTCGGCTGGGAGCCGATCATGGACGGCGACAATATCATCGGCCTTGGCGAGCCGAGCGGGATGGGCGCGATTTCCATCGAGCCCGGCGGCCAGTTCGAGCTTTCCGGCGCGCCTTTGGAAAACCTGCATGAAACCTGCCGGGAATCCAACCAGCATCTGGCGACGCTGCGCGACATTGCCGAGCCGATGGGCATTCGTTTTCTCGGCATTGGCGGGAGCCCGCTCTGGACGCTTGAAGAAACGCCGCGAATGCCGAAGTCGCGCTATGCGATCATGAGCAACTACATGCCCAAGGTCGGTACCAAGGGCCTGGACATGATGTACCGGACCTGCACCATTCAGGTTAATCTGGACTTTTCTTCCGAAGAAGACATGCGACGCAAGATGCGCGTTTCCATGAAACTGCAGCCGCTTGCGACCGCTCTTTTTGCGTCCTCACCCTTTACCGAAGGCAAACCGAACGGGCTTCTCTCCTGGCGCGGCGATATCTGGCGCGATACCGACAATCAGCGCTCCGGCGTTCTTCCCTTTACTTTCGGGCCGGATTTCGGCTTCAAGGATTACGTCGAGTGGGCGCTCGACGTGCCGATGTATTTCATCGTGCGCGACGGCAAGTATCGCGACTGTACCAACATCACCTTCCGCCAGTTCATGGACGGCGCCTTGAAGGGCGAGATCGCCGAGTGGGAACCCAATCTCGGTGACTGGACCAACCACCTGTCGACGCTCTTCCCCGATGTGCGCCTCAAGCGTTTTCTGGAAATGCGCGGTGCCGACGGCGGCCCATGGCGGCGCATCTGTGCGCTGCCGGCCTTCTGGGTCGGTCTGCTCTATGACGACGAGGCGCTGGCCGCAGCCGACCAGTTCACCGCAGACTGGCAGGTGGACGATGTGATCGGACTTCGCAATGCCGTTCCGGTGGAAGGTCTCAAGGCGACGATTGCCGGGCGTGATCTCCTGGATGTTGCGCGCGATGTGGTGGCGATTTCGCGCAAGGGCCTGCAAAACCGGGCGCGTCTGAACCGTGAAGGACAGGATGAGAGCGTATTCCTCTCGCCCTTGGAAGAGGTTCTTGCCAAGAAGTCGACGCTCGCTGACGATCTTCTGGCGCTCTATCATGGCCGCTGGCAGCAATCGGTTCTGCCCGTATTCGAAGAGTATCAGTACTGACAGCGCTGCCCCCGCCGGTCAGAGGCAGCAGCCCGGCCTTATAGTCTGAACGCAAAAAAGCCCGGTGCGGCTTGAGCCTGACACCGGGCAAAGGCAGGGCTATTGGCAATCACCCTGCGGGGAAACTTGACGCTGGGTCTAAACCCGGCGTTTGGAAATCAGCGGCTGCGAATGCGCGTGAAGCGGGAGCTCGCACGCATCTTGGCGGCGCGCGCCAACTGCAGGGTTGGATCGTCGAGCAGGCCGATCTCAAGCGCTTTCGTCACATCGCTGCGCACCAGTCCGATATCGGCCAGCTGTTGATCGGTCATCTCCGTCAGCTTGTTCACGGCCAGACGGTTCATGATGGAACGCGCGAGTTTCGCCACACGATTGACAGCCATGGTCCAGCGCGTCTCGAGCGAGATGGCGGGGGCTATAATCTGCAATTCCATTTTCCGTTCTGCCGTGCGCATGACACTGTCCTTCCTTGGAGGCACGTGAAGATATCGCTTCGCGCTTTCGCACGAAGAGTGGTGAGGTTGAGGCCGCAGCGGGTTAGCGTCGGCGGGTTGATCGGATGTCTTGAGCGTCAAAATGTCGCAAGACTATTGATCAGTCCAACGAATGTTTCTAATGTCAGATATCAATTGCTCTTATGGATGATCCATCATGTCCGCTCCGCTCGATATCGATCAGCTTCACACTTTCATCGCCATCGTCGATACGGGCAGCTTTACCAAGGCGGCCGACCGGGTGTTCAAAACGCAGTCGGCGGTCTCCATGCAGATGCGCAGGCTGGAAGAGCGGCTCGGCAAGCAGCTTTTTGCCAAGGACGGACGAGGCAACAGGCTGACCGCTGAAGGCGAGAAGCTGATGCACTACGCCCGCCGGATCATTCGCCTCAACAACGAGGCGGTCGCAGCCTTCGACGACAACCGACTGGAAGGCACGCTTCGCATCGGCACGCCGGACGATTATGCCGACCGCTACATGCCAGAGATCATCGGGCGCTTTGCCAAGACCCATCCCAATGTCGAGCTCTATATCGTCTGCGAGCCGTCGATCAGCCTTGCCGAAAAGATGGCACGCGGCGAACTCGATATTGCGCTCGTGACGCACAACCCACGGACGCGCGTGTCGGATATCGTCCGCACCGAGCCACTCTGCTGGGTCACCTCGGCAAACCATCCACTGCGTGACGATGCGCCCGTGCCGCTTGCCGTCGGGCGACGCGACTGCCACTGGCGGCAGCTTGCCTGCTCCGCTCTCGATGCCGACGGGCGCGACTATCAGGTCCTTTTCACCAGCTGGTCTTCGACCGTGATCGCCGCTGCGGTTCTTGCCGGAATGGCCGTGTCGGTTCTCCCGGAATCGACGCTTCGGACCGGCATGCGGGTGCTCACCTCAGCCGATGGCTTTCCGCCTCTGCCGCCGGTACAGATCGGGCTGATGAAGCGTCCGGGCCTGTCGCCCTCGCTGGTCAATGCCATCACCGATCATATTACCGCCTGCCTCGATAACATCACACTGGGCCCTGTCCCGGAGGATATGGACTCGCGGGTGAAAATGCTGCCCGGCATGCAGAAGCTAAAAGCCAACTATATCGCGCCGGGCTGGTAATTTCGCTATGCCCGTCCTCGTTCAATAGTTTGATCTTTCCGTGAGAAGCGGCGGGTGATAGGAAAAACCTATCATGCTCACACTTCGACAGATGCGATATTTCGACGCCTTGGCGCGCACCCTGCACTTCGGCAAGGCTGCGGCCGAAGCACATATCAGCCAGCCGGCGCTTTCCGTGCAAATCATGGATATGGAAGAGCATCTCGGCGTCAAGCTGGTGGAACGCAGCCGCGGTGACATCACCATCACGCCGAAGGGCGAGGAGGTGCTGCAGCATGTGCGGGCCATTCTTCTGGAGGTGGAGCGGCTGGAAGACGCCGCGCGCAAGACCTCAGGCGCGCTGGAAGGGCTGGTGCGGATCGGGATCATTCCAACAATCGCGCCCTATCTCGTTCCGAAACTTGTGCCGCATCTGCGCGCCCATCACGCTCTTGTCGAGATCGAACTGAAGGAGACCGTCACCGACCGTCTTCTCTCGGATCTCGCGGCACGCAAGCTGGATGCGGTAATTGCTGCCATCCCAGTGGTCGGCGAAGGATTGGAGACGTGCCACCTTTTCACCGATCGCTTCTTCATGGCGACCGCAAAGAGCGACGACAAGGTGCTGGTCTCTCCCGTCAATGAAGGCCAGGTTGACATGGACCGGCTGCTCCTTCTTGAGGAAGGCCACTGCCTTCGCGATCAGGCCCTGGCGGTCTGCGATGCGGCGGGAAAGCGCAGCCTTGTCAATTACGGCGCAACCTCGATGGCGACGCTGCTGCAGATGGTGTCCCACGATATGGGAATGACGCTGATCCCGGAGATTGCCATTCCGACCGAGACGATGCGCAATAATCTTCGCATCGTTCCTTTTGCCGATCCGGCCCCTGCACGAGAGATCGGTCTCGTCTGGCGCATGGCCAGCGGCCGTAAAGGCGACATCGCCGCCCTTGCGGACGCCATCCGGCAGTGCATCCGTTAAGAACTGACGTCCTATTCCAGCGCGAGCCAGATGAAGAGCCAGCCCCACATCAAGACGAGAGCGACAAACCCGGCAATGAAGGCCGGACCGCGGTAGCGCAGACGGTTGCTGGTGACGTGAATGTAGGAATGGAAGACCCGCGACAGAACGAAAATCCAGCCGAGCACGACGGTGACGATATTGTCCGCATCGGTGATGTAGAGCAGCAGACATGCCGCGTGGAAGAGCATCGGCAGTTCGAACTGGTTAGCGATGTTCCTGTTGACCAGCTTGCTTTCGGGCGCTTCTTCGCCAGCATCGCGGAAGCGGCGTACCGCATCGCCATCGACAAAGGTGAATTTCTTACGGCGATACGCCAGCAGACCATAGAGCCAGAAGACGAGAAAGGCATGGGCAATCATTGGCCAGAACATTGCGCTCGTCGTGGACATGCGGCGTTTCTCCTTCTTACAAAAAGACGCTCCCCGAACCGGATTCGGGGAGCGTGAAATCATCTTTATCGTCTATTCGCAGGAAACGGAATATCAAACAGCGCCGGGATAGTTCGGGCTCTCGCGGGTAATCGTCACGTCGTGGGCGTGGCTTTCACGCAGGCCTGCACCTGAGATGCGCACGAACGTCGCGCGTTCCTGGAAGTCCTTGATCGTTCCACCGCCGACGTAACCCATGGCCGCCTTCAGACCGCCGGCAAGCTGATGCAACACGCCGGAGACCGGGCCCTTGTAAGGAACCTGTCCTTCGATGCCTTCCGGGACGAGCTTCAGCGTATCGCGCACTTCCGCCTGGAAGTAACGGTCTGCCGAGCCGCGGGCCATGGCGCCAACCGAGCCCATGCCACGATAGGCCTTGAAGGAGCGGCCCTGATAGAGGAACACTTCGCCTGGGCTTTCATCCGTACCGGCCAGCAGCGAGCCGATCATCACGGCGGATGCGCCAGCCGCAATTGCCTTTGCCAAGTCACCGGAGAACTTGATGCCGCCATCGGCAATGACGGGGATATCCGCCGCCTGCGCCGCTTCGACAGCGGACATGATGGCAGCAAGCTGCGGAACGCCGACGCCTGCGACGATGCGCGTGGTGCAGATCGAGCCCGGACCGATACCGACCTTGACGGCATCCGCACCCGCATCGATCAGTGCCTTGGTGCCTGCCGACGTCGCGACGTTACCGGCAATGACGCGAACCGAGTTCGACATCTTCTTGACGTGGCTCACCGCATCGAGAACGCGCTGCGAATGACCATGCGCGGTATCGACGACCAGAACGTCAACACCCACCGCAATCAGACGCTCGGCGCGCTCGATGGCATCGTCGCCCACGCTGATCGCGGCAGCGGCACGCAGGCGGCCCTGCGCATCCTTCGTGGCGTTCGGGTTCAGCTGCGACTTCTCAATGTCCTTCACGGTGATGAGGCCGACGCAGTTGCCCTTGCTATCAACGACCAGCAGCTTCTCGATGCGGTGCTTATGCAGAAGATGGCGGGCTTCCTGCTGATCGACGCTGCTTTCCTTGACGGTGACGAGGTTTTCACGCGTCATCAGCTCATAGATTTTCTGGCCCGGATCGGAGGCAAAACGCACGTCGCGGTTGGTCAGAATGCCGACGAGACGGCCAACCTTATGTCCGCCGCTGCCACCGTTTTCGACAACCGGAATACCGGAAATGCCATGGGCCTTCATCAACGACTGGGCTTCGGCCAGTGTCGCATCCGGGCCAATCGTGACCGGGTTGACGACCATGCCGCTTTCGAACTTCTTGACCTGGCGAACCTCTTCGGCCTGCTCGACCGGCGTCAGGTTGCGGTGAATGACGCCGATGCCGCCGGCCTGCGCCATGGCAATTGCCAGACGGCTTTCGGTCACGGTGTCCATTGCCGAAGAGAGAATGGGAAGGTTGAGCTCGATATCGTGCGCGATACGTGTCGCGATGTTCGTCTGGCCGGGCATGACTTCAGAATGCCCCGGTTGGAGGAGCACGTCGTCGAACGTCAGCGCGTCGAGACCAGTGGGAGTTTCAATGATGCGTGCCATGGCCAAATTCCTTCATTATGAAATGCATGGCCGATCCGGAACGAATGTTCACCCCGGCGGTCCTGCAAAGGATTGCTTGGAAGTTGGCGAGGGCTGGTAACACGGTTATGACGGGAAGGAAATAGAAAAAACCCTGAAAGCTGTGCAATGCACCATAGAGCGACAAGCCGCGATGGTGTCGCCGCGGCTCGAAATGCTTCCGACTATCGATTAAGCGTCAGATATCGAACTGGTAGGACTTCGGCACGAACCTGTATCCGGTATCGAGTTTTTCCGCGTAACCGACAGATGGGAAAGGCATGTGGTAGCCGAGGAAGGCGACACGATCTGTGGCCACCATGTCGAAAACCTTCTTGCGCGTCGCGGCAGCCGCCGCCTTGTCCATATCGAAGCGCACCTCCCACTCCGGGCGCTGCAGCGACAGCACGAAGTGGTTTGCGGTATCGGCCGTCAGGATCAGCCGCTTGCCGCTGGACTCTACATTGAAGATCATATGGCCCGGAGAGTGACCGAAGGCGGCAATCGCATTGATGCCAGGCACGACGTCAGCACCATCCCCGATGAAGGTCGCCTTTTCCGCCAATGGCTTCACATTGGCGAGCACCGCCTTATGACCATTTTCGGCAGGCGTGCCGACACGCTTTTCGTCGGTCCAGAAGTCGTATTCTTTCTGGCCGAAGACGTAGCGTGCCTTCGGGAAGGCTGGCTTGCCCTTCTCCATCAGGCCGCCAATATGGTCGCCGTGCATATGGGTCAGAACCACAACAGTCACGTCGTCCGGCGTATAACCGGCTGCGGCCAATCCTTCGAGAAGCCGCCCGTTGCCGGATTCACGGCCTTGTTCGCCAAAGCCGGTGTCGAACAACACGAGGTCGGAGCCTGTATTGATCAAGGCAGGCGAGAAGCTGTTGACGAATTGATCTGTCGGCAAAAAGTTCTTCTGCAGAAGCTCGCCGACGGCTTCCGGACTTTGGTTCGTTCCAAAGGTTTCACCGGGCTTGCCGGAAGGACGCGCACCGTCCTTCACCACAAGCACCTCAAAGTCTCCAAGCTTGAAACGATTGGTTTCGGGCGGCATTGCGTGGTTGATCTCCATGGACGTTTGGGGCTGGGTTGTCTGGGCACTTGCTACGCCGCTGAGCACGAAGGGGGCCACTGCTCCGGCGCCTGCGGTGCCGAGCAGCACGCGCCGGCTGATGTTCATCCTGTCCGTCATGACTATCTCCACTTGTTGGGGTACCAAGGGGCTTAACGAGCATCTGCGGCATTCGGTTCATTAGCAGTTCCTCACAGCGTCGTGAGGAGTAACCCCGCCCTTTTCTTGCCAAATGTTTAGTTGGCAAGTCATCGATGCGGGAGTAGTAAGTGGTCCGAACTTTGTCGATGCGGGGTGGGCCGCAGTCAAGCCATGAACAGAATCATTCCGCTTATCCTCGCCGTCGCCCTTTTCATGGAGCAGATGGACTCGACCGTAATCGCCACGGCTTTGCCGGCGATCGCCAGGGATCTGAATGTCGGCCCGATTACGCTGAAGCTCGCGCTGACCGCCTATATGGTGTCGCTTGCCATCTTCATTCCGATCAGCGGCTGGATGGCGGACAAGTTCGGCGCGAAGAAGATTTTCCGCTTTGCCATCGCGGTCTTCGTCATCGGCTCCATCTGCTGTGCGGTGTCCGGCTCTGTTGTGGAATTCGTCGTCTCGCGCTTCCTGCAGGGTGTGGGCGGCGCGATGATGACGCCTGTCGGGCGCCTCGTCCTGTTGCGCACCACCAAGCGTACCGATCTCGTTTCAGCCATGGCGTTGCTGACCATTCCGGCGCTTGTCGGACCGCTGACCGGTCCCCCCATCGGCGGCTTTATCACCACCTATTTTTCCTGGCACTGGATCTTCCTGATCAACGTCCCGATCGGCGTGATCGGCATCTGGCTTTCGACGATCTATCTTCCGGAGATCGAAACCACCAATCCACCGCCGATGGACTTTCTCGGCTTCATCCTGTCCGGCCTTGCCGCATCCGGCGTGGTCTTCGGCTTTTCGGTGGTCAGCCTGCCCGCTCTACCCCCCTTCGTCGGCATTGCAGCGATTGTCATCGGCTTCATCTGCGGCGCGCTTTACGTCCGCCACGCCAAAATCCACCCGGCGCCGATCCTGGATTTCAAGATTTTCCGCAATGCCACATTCCGCACCGCCTCTATCAGCGGAACGGTCTTTCGCATCTCGACAGGCGCCATTCCCTTCCTGATGCCATTGATGTTGCAGATCGGCTTTGGCCTCAACCCGTTTCAGTCGGGCATGATTACCTTTGCGGGGGCGATCGGCGCCATCACCACCAAGTTCATGGCGCGCCGTGTCTTTGCCGCGACCGGCTTCAAAGCGACTTTGATCAGTGCTGGCGTGGTCGGTGCCTGCACGACGGTCGTGAATAGTTTCTTCACGCCGCAGACGCCCTATTCGCTGATCATGATCTGCCTGGTGGTCGCCGGCTTTGCCCGCTCGTTCTTCTTCACCGGCACGAATGCGCTCAGCTACTCCGACATCGATGACCATCAGGCGAGCCAGGCCACATCCATGGCCTCCGTGCTGCAGCAGATCAGCCTGGCGCTTGGCGTCGCCTTCGCAGCGACAATTCTGGAAGTCAGCAGCTACTTTTCCGGCGGCCATCTCCAGCTTGCCGATTTCCATCTCGCCTTCGTGGTGGTGGCGCTGGTCTCGCTGTTTGCCACACTGCCGCTGATTGCGATGGACAGGAGCGCTGGCGCTGAGGTTTCCGGCCATAGAGGCAAGGCCACACAGCCGGCTGAGTAATCCTATTCGGGGGTTCTATTCGTCGGGCGCTTCAGCCGGGGCTGCCTTGCGGCCCTTGAAGTGCTTGGCGAGCAGGAACATTTCCACCGATTCAGAGCGCGACGAGGCGGGCTTGATATGAAGGACCTGCTTGAAGTTCTGCTTCAGCATGTCGAGCAACTGCTTCTCCGTGCCGCCCTGGAAGGTCTTGGCAAGGAAATGCCCGCCTTCTGCCAGAACCTGAACGGCGAAATCGGCCGCGACTTCGCACAGATGCATCGTGCGAATGTGGTCGGTCTTCTGGTGGCCGGTTGTGGGTGCCGCCATGTCGGACAGAACAAGATCGGGCGTACCGCCAACAGCTTCCATCAGAAGATCAGGCGCGTTTGGATCGAGGAAGTCGAGCTGCAGGATTTTTACACCGGGAATCGGATCGAGTTCGAGGAAGTCGATCGCCGCGACGCGGATATCGTCTTCGGTCGAATCCGTCACCTTCGCGGCAATCTGCGACCAGCTGCCGGGAGCGGCACCCAGGTCGATGATGCGGTGCGCGTCTTTGAGGATCTGATGCTTGTCGTTGATTTCCAGAAGCTTGAAGGCCGCACGGGCGCGGTAGCCTTCCAGCTTGGCGCGCTGCACATAGGGGTCGTTGATATGCCGCTCCAGCCAACGGCGGGACGATGCCTTCAGCTTCGTCTTCTTCACCTTCTGGCCGATCTTGCGTCCGGTGCGGTTGGTGCTCGTGGGCGCCTTGCTCATATCAACCCTTCCGCTCTGTTTTGCCCTGCGTCTGGGCACGGCGTATCTTGTTGCGGCGCCATGCGCCATCATCTGCCATCATATCGGTCAACAGGCCTTCACGCAGCCCACGATCTGCCACGCGCATGCGCCGTGCAGGCCAGCGCCTGCGGATCGCTTCCAGAATGGCGCAACCGGCAAGAACCAGGTCCGCACGATCCGGCCCGATGCAGGCATTGGCGGCGCGTCCGGCAAAATCCCAGGCGAGCAACTTGGTCTGCATGGCCGTGACCTCGGCATCCGACAGCCATAGCCCATCGACCTTGCGGCGATCATAGCGCGGCAGATCGAGGTGGACACCGGCAAGCGTCGTCACCGTGCCGGAGGTGCCGATCAGATGAAAATCATCGAGTGTGGACTGGTCAGACAGTGGCGGACAGTGGAACGCATCGAGCAGGCCTTCGACTTCCGTCACCATGGCCTCGAAAATCGCTGGCGTCACATCGCGACCGCCGTGGCGCTCCGAGAGCGTCACCACGCCGACAGGAAGCGAGGTCCAATGGGTGATGTGGTTGGCAAGCCGGTTTGAGCGGTTTTCATTCAGCCGAATGACCGCGATTTCCGATGAGCCGCCGCCGATATCGAAGAGGACGACGGAGCGAGCTTCGCGTCCGACAAGCGATGAACAACCGGAGACAGCAAGGCGCGCTTCCGTCTCACGGCTGATGATTTCAAGATCAAGGCCGGTCTCACGCGTCACACGGGCAAGAAATTCTTCGCCGTTGGCAGCCGCGCGGCAGGCCTCGGTCGCGATCAGCCGCATGCGGCGAATGGGCCGTCCCGCAAGCTTTGCCGCGCAGACCTTCAGCGCTTCGACAGCACGATCCATCGCATCATCCGATAGTCGCCCGGTCGACACAAGGCCCTCGCCAAGGCGCACGATCCGAGAGAAGGCATCCACCACGCGGAATTGGCCCGGTCGCGTCGGCTGCGCTATCAGAAGGCGGCAATTATTTGTACCAAGGTCGAGCGCCGCATACATATCGGAACTGGGCTCGAAGGCCTCCCGACCGGCGCCGTGCCGCGAATGTGCAAAGCCTGCGGGCTCCACGACAACCGCTGCACCATTGGCTCCTTGGCCATTTTGCTTGGCCGCAGGCCGCGGCGCATGGCTTGGGACCAGTGGCCTGCCCTGCGGGTCGCGGTGCGGACGCTTGCGATTGCGCGTTTTTCTTTTACTGGATGGTTGCTGCTCAGGGCGCGCCGATTGGTCCGGCTTCTGACCTTCAGCCACAATGCCTGGAGGCGTTTTCTGAGCGCCCTGCCCGCCGGAACGCCTGCGGCGTTTGCGCTTGCGCGGCTCTGCTCCAGGCTCGATACCGCCTGGGGGTGGAGGCTCCTGACGGGAGTCGGCAACAAGCAGTTGCGGCAAAGCAGAAGCGGAACGGTTTTTGCCGCCTCGCTTGCCCTTGCCACGACGGGAACGCTTCGCCTTCCCTTTTTCTGCCACCGACGCCCCTGGTTCCGACGGCTTTACGCCGTTGCCGGGGTCAATCACTGTTTTTTCCATTCCGCCGCGCAAAGGCCTAAAGGCATGCCGCTGGCGTCTATAAGGTTACGTTGGCGTGACCTTACCAGTATGTGACATTCTAGCCAACCGATTTTTGGCCGCGCGAAAAATCGCGCCCGTCGTTTCGCGTTACGGATAAACAGTTCGCAGGTGTAAGGTCAATAGACATGGACATGCCATTATTTTTCGTTGGTGTGCCGGAGGACTGATCTCAGATCGGCACCATATTGCTTCCGCAGCCATGCAACCGTCCTCCGCTCCCAATCCCTTACTTACGCCGCCTTTTTTGGATCGGCGCGGACCTCCTCGACCGTAAATAGATCCGAGGCGACGACCGTGTGCAGGGTCTTTTGTTTGGAATCGAGTTTCCGAAGCTTGCCACGCGCACCAGGCGTCATTGCCGACGCTGCGGCAGCATCGTGCATCTGACAGACCTCGTCGATGCCGAGGCCGTAGATCACTGTGGGGGGCTTGGGATCGGCGACGTGGACGGACGCCATGGGTTTGCGGGACGCCTCGTCGAAGATAAACTCCGTGGACCTGCCCTTAGCGTCAGGCTTACGCGACCACGATTCTAGGTGGATAAACTGATAGGCCATGACTGTACCTCATCGCTTCAAAGGCTCGATCATGCAGTGAGAGATTTCGCCGTCGCACTCCATGAGCCCGAAGCGCGGGTCATGGGCCTTCTCCTCCATCGCGGCGAGCCAGTCGGCGCGGCTCACGCCGTCGGGAACGATATAGCTGAATGACCCATCGCGGGAGACGCTGAAAATGCCCGCAACGATGTCCAGAAACGCGCCCGTTGACATATCCGCCAGTGCAGGAGATGACGCGCCCGAGTGTTCCGTGAAGCCATATGAGCGCAATTGAGCAAAGAACTGCGTCGGCTTGCGGATGATCGTCAACGACGCGGGAGCGCCGTCATCAAGGCGGACAAGCATGAAGTAAATTGGAGGCCGTGGCACACTGAGCACTCAAATTAATGACTCAGCATGGACCTAGATATCACCGGCGGAAAGAGAAAGTTTGAGTGTAGTGACCGACTACAGTCATTCGCGGGGCTCATGACATCGGCTTGCCAAGAAGAGCTTTTCGATTGCAGAAATGTCGCTGGTTACCCAAGGGGCAAGGCACATCACCGCCCCGGTTCACCTCTTTAGCTGATAAGATTTTCACTCCAGCCAAGCATTAAACACATCCGTGTCGAACACCTTTGTGTCCTTCTTCGCCACTATACCAACACCACGATCAGCCAAGAAGATTGCCAGCTGCCACCCTGAGAATGCGATAAGACCTGCTCGTTCGGCCAAGTGCCGAGCTCCTTTGGTGAAAGACCCCGTAGAAAATAATAACGCTAGGACAGGGGAAAAAGGTCGAAGTTTTACGTTGTTCAGAAGATCAAGGTTGTCTTTAGAAAATGTATAAGTGCGTGATAATGATAGTGCGCCGACTAACTCACGGACGGTCGCTGGCCCTATGGTAGTGGCGGGATAGTGCTTGGCTTGTCCGACAAGAATAACTCGTGTTTCATGCATGAGTTTCAAAATAGCGGGGTTTGCGCCAGCGATAGCGCCCACGCTGATGTCCCCATAGAAATCGATCCCCTGATCACCAGCATGGGGCGTAACCGTTGCGTTCGAGGCACCCATTTCACGGAGGATGTTTCTCCCAAACCGTTCGAACTGTGCGAAAGTCAGCGCCTTTATCGCACGATAGATTTCGTCAGCAAACACTCGATTAAACTTGGATTCCCTAATGTCGTCGGGATCATCTCCGAAGATAAACGATGAGCCAAAAACGATCTCGTCATCTAGCCCCCGTAAATGCAGTATCGATATCTCTCCAAGCTCATCACGCGAATCTCTTCTGGACTTAATCTCGGCCACCACCTTACGCCGGACAGTGTAGACGGTCTCGGCGGCGGCGGCGGCACTGATCCCGCTATCAAGTAGTTCCCGTTCAATCGCATCCCGAAGCTGCATTGGTGAACCCAGAAGACCGAAGCGAGCTTCCATCGCGGCGACGATTGCCTTTGGAGTCATTGCGGGAAAATCTTTTTGATCTTGTCCACCTGCGACATAAGCTCAGCCCATAGCTGCTTAGCGCGGTCATTCGCATCCATGTAGCCCAAGCCAGGCTTCTTCAACATTGACACTGCTGTCGCGAGAGAACGCTCAACGACTCCCTCATCGTCCTCTACGACATCAGCCTGTGCCGCCAATACCGCGTCATCGAAAGTCTTATCTGGATCGGCCAATACCTCCAGCGCGTAAGGCTTTGACACGATATCCTTAAGTTGGCGCACCTGCTGGTTCGCACTGGTTAGCTTTGGAGGGTGTCGCTCGCCATCTACCTCACGTGGGCTAAGCAACTCAAAAAACAGTTGTCGCGCGTCTTCATTCTCAGCTTTGTACGTATCGTTATCAAATTCGAGCCAGTCCCGAACTTTGGGCTGAGAGACCGCCTCGTGAAAGAAAACATAAAGCCGCGGCTCTGCAAACTCGGAAAACTCCTCGTCATCTTCCATTTGCTTCAGCGCTTTAGAGGCTCTGTAGCGTCGGGCAACTTCACGAGACGAGATACCGATCTTCTGCGCCACAGAACCCAACGTCGCACCTGGCTCTTCAAACATCTCTACAACAAGTTTAGCTTGTTGATAGGGCCCCCATTCTCTAATCCCCGCCACATGCCGGATCGCCATTAAGGTCCGCTGATAGGACCCGATTTCCTCCTCCGTGCCTTTGAGCAGAACAACTGAGATTTTCTCAATCGACTCTTTTACATTTTCAGCAAGGTCGGCGGCACCAGAACCGCTTTCCTCTATTAAAGATTTGAGCGCGGCAGTTCTACGATTACCTTCGATTACCAAGAATCGCTCTGTACCGTCGTCCCGGGTGTCATACGGGACAACCACTATCTGCTCGATTGGAATGAACCCGTTTGTTCTGATAGAGTCTTTTAAGGCACCCAAATCGAATGCTGTCGTCTCACGCAACAGCTTCATGGCTTGCGCCTGCACTCCGTCCTCTTGATACCGCGCCCGCTTTTTTACCTCATTGTAACCAACGAGGTCGTGGAACCGGTAGTTGTTCGGGTCAAGCAGCAACTGGGAGGGCTTGAGGTCTACCTTTTTATATTCCATACTGAATCAATCTCCAGAGCTCGCGGCATACGTGCACACAGATAAGAGCTGATTCGGCTTTAAGTCGAGCCCGAATGTGGGGTAGCCAGAATATTTGCTCTTGGAGTCCGCAATTTCCAGTCTGGCAAACGGACATTAAGGCAAACTCCCCTCGGAAACCGTCATGTACTATGTGGAGGAGACTGGACAGCTGATGTTCCAGGCATGTTCTCTAAAGGGGGGGGAACAGGTTCATCAAATATCGAAATTGCAAACAGGAAAAATCCCCTCTCCCGGTAAGTATGCGAATTCGCTGGACTTTCTGGGAGAAGGGAATGGTACGGTTGAGTGGGGTCGAACCACCGACCTCAGGTGCCACAAGACTGCCGTCTCACCGAGGCACCAAAATCGGGCCTCGCAAAACGAGTTGACAAGCTGAGATATCCCTAGGCATCATTTTCTTAACCTGCTGAATTTCCTAACCATTGTCAACAATTACGGGTGGTTCATTTCAGGGAGAGCTAATTTTAACCCTCGCCTCATCTACGTTTGTCCACCAAATTTGAACGGTATGGTTACGGTATGGCGGGCGCAGGGCGGTATGGAGACGGTATGACCACGGAACGCGTACTCATCGGCGAAAGCCACATCAAAGCGGCGGTAAAGATCGCCCAATCCGGGGAGGAACCGCCCGGCAAGATTCATATCTATTCCGACACTCGCACCCAAGGCCTGCGTTTGGTGGTGCAAAAGAACAAGGCGTCATGGGTCGTGAAGTACCGCGAGTGGTCGAAGGTCGTCGGGTACGCGTGGCCTGAGGACGAGCGGCCGCTGAAAGCTGCGTCAGCCGCCCGCGAACTGGTTCCCATCGTGAAAGGCCTTCTGGACGAAGACCCAGTCCAGCTCGAGCCATTTCTCGTCGCCCGCCACGCTGGGCGAGACAACAAGTCGGCCATTGCCGAGATGCGTCCCGTACTGACGACGTGGACGATCCGCGAATGCTTCGCCCATTTCATTGAAGCTCGGACGGCGGCGGGTGCAAAGAAGCCTATCGGGGGGAAGTATATCGAGGAACTGAATCGTACCCTCCATCGACCAGAACTTGCCAAGATCGTGGATGAACCGGCTACGCTGCTCAAGCGCGGCCAGCTCGAGAAGATCCGCGACGACGTCGAGAAGAGCAAGGGCGTGTCGCCGAGCCTAAAAGCATTGTCGAACGTGAAGAACGTCCTGACATACTGCTGCACTCACCAAAGCGGCAAGTCTGGCCTCGACCACCGAGATATGTGGTGGAACCTGGTGTCGTCCGATAAGCAAGTTAAAGCGCGCGACCGAAAACCGGAAATACTAGACATTGCCAAGACGCTCGTTCTCGCGGCCGAATATCTGCACAAGCCCCTCCCCGGCCGGCTAGACGGAAAGCGCGGCGTCCGGCCAAACGTGTTCGCAGCCTTCTTCTGGCTCGTTCTGACGTGTCAGCGAGCCGACGCAGGTCTATCCCTCCTTCGGGCGGACTTCTATCCCGACGAACGCGAAGAAGGCTGGTATCTGGCGGCTTGGGACGAAGGCGTTATGAAAGCGGGGAAGACACATGTACTCCCTATACCGCCCCGCGCGGCGCTTCACCTTCTCCCGCTTCTTGAGGCCGCCAAGAACTCGCAGTCGAAATGGGCGTTCGCATCGGAACGCGGGACGAAGGACAAAGACATTCATGTAAACAGGTCGGCACCTCTTGCTCTTATCGGTCGGCTGTCCGCGAAGAACACGAAGACCAAGGGTGGCAAAGAGGTTGCCGTAGATCTGTTTGCGGAAAACAACATCGCTTACTGGACACCGCATGATCTCCGGCGCGCGTTGACTGACGTGATGGATGCAGCAGGCATCCCCGGCGGTTCGAGCGCGATCTTGGCACACGAGATCAAACTGTCGGAGCGGCTCGGGCTGGACGCCATGTCGGACGCGCAGCGGACAGAATGGCAAGCACAGCGCGTTGCGAAGATCACACGCCTCGCCTACGGCAACCCGCAGCACCTGGGCTTGAAGAAGCGATCGATGAAAGCTTGGAGTGACGCGGTCCTCGACGCGCTGGAGGCCCTGCAGCCGCCTGAGGCGGTTGAACTGGAAGCCACAGCCTAATGGGCGGCCTATCCAGTACGAAAGGATTCGATCTTCTCGCTCACCGGTGTCACTCTCACTTGGACCGCAACTCGCCGATCAAAGCGCCGTCAGACGTTGGGTCGGCGATCTCCCCATCGCCCGGCAAACTCGGCTCGGCCGAGCGCGCATGCCTATTGCAAAGGGTCAGACTCCTTCGTGGGCTGTAAAGAAACTTTTGTGACGCCCGCACTCCTCGCGGACGCCATCTACACCTCCTCGCAGACACCGGATACGGTCGCGAATAGAGCGGAAACAATGTGCAGCGAGATGGAATCGGTCATCATGGTCGAGGTCGGGTGTGCCGTGTCGAACGCCTTCGAGAACCCATTTCCATACGACGTCCGGCGTTTCGGCTAGAGATGCGTCGAGGCCGTACTCGAGAGAAAAGCCTCGGACGACGTCGTGCACAAGATCGCCGTAGATGGCGATGTACGGGTCCTCAGCCTCTTCGCTAACACTCACGCTGCATCCTCCGGCCGAGCTGGAGCCAGCAGATGGTCGTCCGTGCCCACTCGGCAGCCGCGTCGACGTGAAGCAGCGGATACCATCTCCAATCGCGATCCACGCCGTGAAGCCAGAGCCTGCCCCCAACCTCCCATCGCGGCCCACCATCGCGCCAGACCAACTCGACGAAGTAAGGATGCAGAACGGCCTCGAGATCCTTCGCCCGCTTGTCGGGCCCCGTCCACCACCTACGATGCGGAGGCGGGAAGATTCGCCCGTTCGCTGCCCGCTCCAGCATGCGGCGCCCCGTCTCGAAAGACGCGCGATCGCCGGACTGGATGAGACGATATCCCAGCTTTCGGAGGACGACATCGTCCTCGTCGAGGAGGTCGTCGACCCGGATATCGTGGAGGACATCTCCGTGATCGCAGAGAACTGACGAAATGAGTTCGGCGGAAGTTGGTCGGGTTATTGTCATCGCGGCGGCTCCTCAGGCACCCAACCATCAAGCTCTGGGTCGTAGCGCTCCCATTCCTGCTTGCCGCCGGGGTTCGCCGAACGCCCGCGGTAGAGCGTGTCGTCTTCGACGGGAGCGGCGTAACCACGCGCACTGTCGGCATGCTCCTCGCACGCAGTGAGATACCAGCCATGCGGACGCTTGCGCAGCCTGCCGGGTCGGCCGCAGGTCTCGCAGACGTAACGGCTGCGGGCCTCTGCGGTGTCAACGATGTCGCGCCATCGCTGCTGTTCGTCCGCCGACAGGTCGTCCGGAGGCCAGATATAGAGCCGCAGGTCGCCCATCTTCTCTTTGATCTGGCGGACTTCATAACTGGTCCCGAAGGCGTCGAGTTCGGTGAGCGCGCGGTCGATCAACGCAAGCCAGCCGACCTCGCACGCGGCACCCGGCCGTTCTCCCTGCGGCGTCCGCGCGAGAGGGTGACGCTCGAACATCTCGCGGTACATTGATGAATGTTGATCGCGGTCGCTCATAACACGTCCTCCTGCGGCTGCCAGACCACGACGAGATCGTCAGCGGAGGCATCGTACTGCACGAAACCTCCGCGCGTGCTGCGCGTCATAGGCCCCGGCTGGATGACCCGCTCTCCGACGCCGTGCTCTTCGCACGCGCTCATCAGCTTGCTGCCGGACTTCCAGCCGAATGCCGGGCGACGGCCGCAGACGGAACAGGTGTGATAGCTCCGGAGGTCGAGGAGGATATCCTGCCGATCGAGGACGGCATGCCTCTCGGCAGTCATCGCACCGAGGCGCGACGTCCACATCCAATCAAGACCGCCGGCATGATCACCTGCGGTCACGACCTCGAAGCCGGTATCCGCCATCAACGGCGCGACGACCTGAAAGTACTGGTCAACGATGTCGAGCCAACCGACAGGGACGTCACGGAAATCTCCGTGATAGAGGACTTCCGGATAGCGGTCGTAAAGGTCTTCAGCGGTCGTCATGCGTTCCCCTGTTCGTCGACGCGAAGACGGTCGAGTAGGTGGTCGTATTTCCAGTGAACTCCGGCGATCTCATATCGACGCTCGCGCCGGACGAGTGGCCAGTCACGGCGTTCTGGCGGTAGGTGCCGGCGACAGAGGCAGTAAAGCCATGCGCCGCTGGGTTCCGGCGAATGGCGGATGTCGCCCGGCTCACCGCAGACTTCGCATGCGTAGCGCGAGCGCTCGACAGCGAGGACCTGCGCGTGACGGACGAAGGTTTCCTGCTCGTTGGTAAGTCCCTTCGCTTCGAGCCATACGCGAAGCGAGGCGTGTTTCTGCGACATCTCCGTGATCGAGACCGATCCGGCCGGCAGCTTTGCGAACAAGCCGCACATCTGCCCGACGACCCCGCGCCAACCCTTGCCGAAGTCGAAATAGCGGCAGCTCCCGAGGACAACCGGGAACACTTCTTTCAGGGTGTCGGAATCGATCTTCGGGATATTGATCATTCCATATCCTTCGTCAGGTCTTCGAATGTCATCGGCCCGAAACCCATGTCTGGCACATCAATCCCGACGTCACGGCTTCTGCCCTGATGGGCGATGGCACCATGGGAATGACCGTAGAAGTGGTAGCTGCCATAGTGCTGCGCGGGCCACGCACGGTGCGCGTAGTGCGAGAGCCAAACACGCGAGCCGTTGGGACCGTCCTTCGTCTCCATCGCCATGACGGGCGGGATATCCCACGGCAGCCGCGCGATGCCTTTCTTGACGGCCCCGCGGTTGTCGACATCATGGTTCCCGAGAACGAGGACCTTCCGGCCGCGCAGCGAATGGAAGACATGCCGCAGGTACTCGTCGTCTTTCGAAAACGCGAAGTCGCCGAGGATGAATAGAAGGTCGCCGGTCTCGACGCGCTCGTTCACCTTCTCGATGATCGCGGCGTCCATTTCTTCCGTGGTCGAGAACGGTCGCGTGACAGGCTGGGATCGGAGGATGGCGGCGTGACCGAAATGCGGGTCGGCCATGTAATGCTTGCGGACGAAAGGCATCGAAGGACTCCTTGAACAGACATGCGGATGCGGTGCCCGGCTGGGCGTCGTCGTCACGCTATGGCTATTCGGAGTACCTTCATCGTCGTCGTGTCCTCGTTGTTGTCGTCTTCGTAGCAGGTCCCCAATCCTTTGGGAGCCCGTTACTTTCGGTTGCCGAGCCGATAGATGCGGCTCGCGCAGAGCGCCCAGCGGGGCGGCTCCGCTCCGTCTAGCTGGATGACGTCGGACGAATGCCCGCGCTCTCCGTCGGCGATCTCCGGGTGGCCGCGGAAGGTGCCGTGTAGCTGCTGCCTGTCTCTCGACAGGACTGCTCGCCGTAGCTCCCAGTCGTCAATCACAGGGGCGGTCGCAAGCTCTTCAGCGGTGGGTGTCGTCTTATCCATGTAGGCGATCCTAGCCGGCAAGATCTAAGGAAATGCGATCGATAACCTGCTCGACTTCAAGCGCGCGCTGCAGATCGCGAGCGCGGTCTTCCGCATCCCATTGCGCGTGGAACGCGGTGAGGATGTCCTTGAGAAGTGCGTCGAAGCCCTGCGGATTCTCGGGAAAGCGGTCGCCGAAGGTTGGGGAGGTTGTTCTGCTGCATGTGCCAGTCCTCGTGCAAAAATTCGGGGACCGACAATAAGACGCCATTCTTATCCGGCGTCAACAATCCCTCCCGCCCCAGCCCCAGAGGTCATGTCTCCAAAGTGTCTGGCCGACACGCTCCGGAAAGCGAGCGAAATACGCGTCCTTCAGGACGGCGCGCAGCTCTTCAATCGAGCGATGCCCCGCTTTGAACTCGCGGCCGGACAGCGTGGAGATGCGCTCCTCGTAGCGCATGCGCTCAGACATCTCCATCGTGACTCGTTCGCATTCGGCATAGCGCGCAAGTTTCGCTTTGTCTGCTGCGGATTCAATCGTTGGTTTGAAGCCTTTTGAGAGATCTCGCTTTTTACGACGGCTCTCGAATTCACCGGTCACGATGGTCCCATCGAGCTGCGAGTTGAGCTCGTCGTCTGCGGACATACGCGATCCGCGATAGGAGATGACGGCCGCCGCCCGATTCCGGAGCGTAACCTCGTTCGGACGACCGAGTTCAAGTTCATGAATCCAGCTCGACGATCCGTAGATCATCCAAGCCGGGACGCCCCTTCCTTCGGCCAGCGACAGCAGCGAAGCGGAGAGGATGCCATCGAGCGCGACGTCGGCGGCATGGATGATCGGGAACCGCTCCGGCCAGCCGCCGACGAGAGTGTTCATCCAGGACCGCAATGCTCCGGGGAGATAGTCTTCCATGTATCTGCTGAGGATCCTCGCAAGTCGCTGGATTTCAGCTTTGCCATCATCGGAAAGCAGCGGCCTCAGGTACGGGACGACATGGACACGCGCCAGCGGCCGGTTGCTCTCCGCGATCGCCGCACGAACCTCTGCGGCAGTAGGATGTGGGTTGAAAGCGGTCATGCTACGTACTCCAGATTGCCGACAAGATGCGGTCCAATCGACGACATCAGCGATACGACGTCGTCCTCACTCATCGTCTTTGTGAGTTCCCACTCTTCGAGCTGCCCATCGTCGAGGTAACGTACGCGCAAAATTTTACTTGCGCCGCCGTTTCCGACGCCGCTCCACTCGTGGTTTTTGATCGGTCGGAAGACGAGTTCGGTCTGCTCTCGGATAGTCAGGCTGGGATCGACGTCGACGATAATCTCACTTGCTGCATCAAAGCTGATCCGACCGTCCATCGCCACGGACTTCTCCGTGTCAGGTTCCGCGACAGGAGCGATGCGGTCATGGCGGGCCGCGCGACCTGCGGCACCCAGCTCACGGATGTCGGAGCGAAGAGAAAGATCAGGCTCCGCAAACTCCTCGGCGACGAAGCCCCACGCGGCCTCGTTCGCGCCGATGCTATCGATCTTCGAGCGCAAGCCTTCGCCGCGGAAGACGCGCTCGTCGCACTCGCGAGACAGCGGCACCCCGGTCTGCATCTCTTGGACAGCGGCCAGCCAGAGGTCATACCAAGCGCGGTGCGAAAGCGACGTCTCTGCCGACTGGAACTGACGGGCGGCCTTGATCCACAGGGAGGATTCGACGCTCAGGTCGGCGACGTCCTGGCCGCCGATGTAACGCATGTCCTCCGGCGTGTAGGTGATCCGAGTCCTGAACCTGGACGGCGCGGCCAGTTCCAACCTAAAGGAGACCCGCTCGAGCGGGCGTCCGCGGCCGGAACCCGCGTGCGTCGTCATGGAAAATCCGAAGGCGGTAACCGCAGCGAAGTCTTTCTGAAGACCTGCGAGAACGCGCTCTCGCAGCTTGCCGACGTGCAGCCCGCCGTCGCGGCTCCGGGGGTAGCCGACCCAGTCTGCAACTTGCTGCGGCGTGACATCGATCGTCAGCACGTTGTCGCCGTCGGCAGTCCATTTGCGGCCGCTCTCCGCGATTGCCGCGACCAGACGACGGTAGACCCTCGAAGAATACGTCGACGACATCATCGGCAGCGCGGCGAGTTCGACATAAGCATAGCGCGCGCGGTCGCTCATGACCGCACGGATCGGTTCCGGAAGCGAGTAGAAGACCGCATCCTCGGTATCGCTCCGGCGGATCCACGACTGAAGCAGCGCGACGTCCTCGTAGCTCGTGCCGCCGACGGTGAAGGACACGAAGGTGCTCTTCAGCCGGTTGAGCGACGCCTTGACATGTTCCCGGCGAGTGTCCGCTCCCAGATATCGGATGACTGACTTCATCGGGATCGACATCGTTTCGGTGTTCATGCCTCGGTCAGACTCGTATGCCATGGCGATCAGCAGCTCACTGAGCGCGGCGTCTTTCGCGGTCAGGTCGGAGCCGCCGACGACCGTCAGGCTGCCGAGAAGTTCGACCGGGCGAGGCGATGCGGGTGCGATCTTCCGGAGCTGGCCAGGTGCCGCGAGCGCGGTCTGAATGCTTCCCTGTGGTGCTGGCGAGAATACTGCTGCGGTCATGTTTGTCGTCCTCCTGCAATGATGGTCATCGCCGGCGGAGCGTGACGCAAGTCTTTGTCCAGATATTTCTGAACCACGGACGAAGAAGGTTAATCGGTCTTCGTCCCATGTCGCGACGATGTCGGACGAAAGCATATGCCGCAGGTTTTCGTCCCACATTTCCCAGTCGTGGGCAGGCCTTTGTGTCCCGCGATCTCGCCATTTCGGGCGGAGAAACCGGGAATCTTGGGACGAAGACATCCGTGAGCAGTCGCTAATATCTGGAATCTTGGGACGATAAGATTGTGGACGAAACCCTTGCACCGCAGGCGCTTTGAGACCTCCCTCGCGTGCGCGCGCGTAAATACCAAGTAGATAGGCGTTGGAGCGCCCTCGGTGGCCTTCAGATTTGGGTTCTTGGATTGGGCCTTTTATCGCCTGCGGCTCGTGGCTCTTCGAGCATGACTGCCGTGCTCCCGCAGGTACCGCTCGGTCCCATTCGGCGGAGGTGGTCTCGACGCCGGGAGCGAGCAGACCATGCAGCCGCCGGCGGATATGGGCAACCCCACGCGGGGATCTCGTAGTGACGAAGGGCAACGCGAAAGGCCGGAACCGCCGGCGGTTTGACGCCTGCGCAGCGAGACCCCATCATTCCCGTAGTGAGAAGAGACGGAAGCGGAAGCTCCCGTAGTGAGGACGAGGGCGGCATGGCGAGACCAGCGACGGCGGCTAGAGAGGTGCATCGGCTCCAGACGGAGCAATGGCGTGCGAAGCTGCGGAAGGCCCGGCGGCCGGAGGCATGTCACGTCGACGTAGCCCTTGCGGCGGCGCTGTCCGTGGTCATGGACGCCGAAGCCGAGGCTAAGGCTGTCTCGCCGGTTACTCGAGCCGTGTTCGCCGCGGCTGTCGCGTTCTTGGAAGATCGCGGCTACGACAAGGTCGAGTGCAAGCAGAAGATCTTTGATCGCATCCGGAAGCGGAAAGACCTCCCGAGGCTGCGGAAGGTGACCGGGTCCACAGTCCCCAGGGGACCTGCAAATGAGTGATTGCTCCAGCCGTTACTCCCAGGATGAGAATCGGAAATCTCGGGCCGCCGGTCAGTCCCATAGTGACGATCTCGACCGGCGGCGGCGCAAGCTTGTCGGGAACGCTCTCCGCGTTCTGCGGCTCGTCGCTGGGGCTGATCTCGACCAGGCGAAACAGCTCAACGGCGTGGGATTCAGCAAGGGCGACACAATGATCGGCCATCGCCTTTCGGAGCTGACCGTCGACCAAGCCATGGCGGATGAAGCCTCGGTCCGTAAGATCATTACCCTCGCCCTGAGGTACATCCGCCAAGCCTTTGAGATCCAACTCCGCGGGCTGTTCTAGCCGGCGGCTTGAATCTTTCACCACCGACACTGCATCATTCTGTAACGGATGGAGGGTGAGATGGCAGGTGATCTTTTCGCGATAGCTTTGATGATCTGCGTTCATGCCGGTTCCCCCGCCGAGGTCTGCGCCCCGACGGTCATCAAAGGTCTCGCCAGCGAGGCCGCGTGCATGCAGGCGGCAGGGAAGCTCGGCGACATCGTTTACATCGCATCCGCGCCCGACGCTCAGATCGCAATTAAGGCAACGTGCGGCAGCTACGACCCAGCAGACCCGAGAGTTCCATGACGACGTCGACGACCCCAGTTCCACTTCCGATCTCCCCGCTCGCCGTTCGCAAGCAGGATCGCCGCGCTCGTCCAGGGAGCCGCCGCTGATGGTCGAGACGTCCGCAACACCCGCTAGCATCGCAGCCCGGCATTCCGCGACGGAGCAAGCCGTACAGTGGCTCCTCGACAACCGTGGGGGCGGAGAAGGTGATGGCGAGACCGCCGAGCTGTTGAAAAAGCTCTACAAAGCCATGGTACTCAACGCGTCGGATCATTCGAGGGACGAACCGTGGGAGGATACGCTCGTCTACACCGGTGATTTCTCCTTGCACGTGACCCTCTTCGGCCTCGACACGGCACACGCGAAGACTTGCCAGGATGGCAAGGGCTTCTACTCCCGTGTCTTCTCGGACAGCGAAACCCGCTGGGCTGGCACCGGCAGCTACTATGCGTCCTCCCTCGCGACCGACACCTTCGGCGAGACCAGCAGTGGCTACCTTGATCGTATCCGGTCGCAGAACCTTCGCAGTCTCGCGCAGGCTATCTTCAAGACGTCGGCCAACATCAGCTCTGGCCGCACGGTTATCGACCGGATTGCCGAGGTTCAAAGCGACGTCGACGACCTCGCCGACAACTCGGAGACAGCGATCAACGGTCTGACGACCAACTTGAACAACTACAAGACCAGCAACAACAATGCTGTCAACGAGCTTGCGGGACGTATCTCCGCGCTCGAGCAGCGCATGACGGCTGCAGGTCTCTGATGCGCGCCATCCTCCTTCGCCACCGCGTGCACCTCCTAGTCCTCACCACCGCGGCCGCCCTAACCTTCGCCTACGGCTTCCTCGCCGGGCTGTCGCTGGTCGCCGTCGCCCTCGCGATCCATGAGCACCACCTCGGCCTCCGGCACCGCGCTGCCTTTCGCAACTGCCGCCGCATACTTGCCGTCGAATCCCAGCGGAACGATTACCTCGAGACCTATCTCGACGGCGTCCTCGCTGCCGCTCGTGGCGATGCCGCCGAAGATCCGGAAAGGATTCTTCATTGATCGGGCCGGCACCCCTTGCGGCCGTCGGTCGCGGCGACAATCATGGATTCAACGGCGTCGACGAGGCGTTCGTTTTCTTTCCAGAACTCGACCCCGGCCTGCGTCCCCTACGCGGCTGGGGTTCTTTTTTTAGGAGCCACCGATGGCCGATGACCTCAAGCTGACGTACGGCGTCGATCTCAAGTCCTTCGAACGACAGCTCACGGCTATCGAGCGGCAAGCGCTCCCGGCGGCGCAGGCAGGCTATCTCAATTCGCTGGCCTTCGGCGCCCGGAAGAACCTCCTGACCGCGTTCGACAAGGAAATCGAAGGTGGTCCGACGCCGTTCACGAAGCGGGCTCCAGTCGTCGACAAAGCCGCCGCATCGTCCGGAAAGCCCGAGGCGGTCGTCCGTCTGCTCCCCGACCAGGCTCGATACCTCCAGTATTCGATCTTCGGCGGCGTCCGTCGTGTCGGCGATCCCGGAGCCAGTCGGTGGGATGTTCTCACCGGCGCGGCCGAGACGAACTCGTACGGCAACATCAAAAAAGGCTACATCAAGCGGATCGGGAAGAAAGCGAAGACTGAGCGCGAGCGCCGGGCGGCTCTCCGTCAAAAGCGTGACGAACTCCGTGCGAGAGGCAAGTCGACAGCGAATGCCAAGTGGATGACGTCGGCTAGGCCGCCGGGGGTATTCTTTGCCGAGATCAGGCATGCGAAGGGATATTGGCAGCGGCCGACTACTCCAAGAGACAAGTTGACGCTACTCGCGCAGTTTTCGGACAACGCCAAGTACAAGCCGTCCGTTAACTGGGATGCCGCCATTCAGCGGGCTGTTTTCATCGAGAGCCCTAAGGTGGTCTTCGTCTCGGAGCTGCGCCGAGCGTTGTCGCAGCTCCCGAAGTAAGATTCCGGAAAGCATCAAGGCATTTCCCGCCGGCGTCTTTACCACTGCGAAACCGGCGTCGATCATTCCTGTCACGGACTTATACGTGACGGAGGTAAGTGATGCGGGTTGTTGAACTTTTTGCCGGAGCTGGCGGCATGAGCCTCGGCCTGTCGCAAGCAGGGATGCACGTTGCGATGGCGTTCGAATTCCAAGCGGCGATGCTGCGCGTTTATCGAAAGAATCTACAGTCGCCGATCCGCCGGTTTGGTGGCCAGAACCACGCTCATCAGTACGATCTCACTCAGTACCCAGATCTCATCCCGACCATCACCTCGCTCTCTCCTGACGTGTTGGTTGGGGGGCCACCGTGCCAGGATTTCTCACCGGCCGGCAATCGCATTGAAGGTGTCAACGCAAAGCTCACTCCGTATTATGCTCAGATCATCTGCATCACACGTCCGGAATGGTTCATTCTTGAAAATGTATCCAGAGCACGGAAGGCAAAGGCGTATGCGGCTGCCAAAAAGCTGCTTGAGCATGCTGGTTACGGTCTCTCGGAGAACGTGCTGACATGCTCGTTCTATGGCGTCCCTCAGCGTCGCAAGCGCCTCTTCCTGATCGGGCGCCTCGGCGAGCAGCACGGCTTCCTGGAATCCTCGATCGCCCAGAAGGCTGCGAAGGAGGAAATGTCGATTCGTGACGCATTCGGAGACCGTTTCGGCGACAACATGTACTTCCACGCTCGGGCACGCGACCAAAAGTCAGTCAGGCCGACGACGGAGCCCGCACCGACAATTCGCTCCGGCTCTGGCCGTAGCGGTAAGAAGCACCCTGGCGATTTTTACGATCCTCAAATGGAGGAGCTGGCGCTCTTCCAAGGGTTTCCGCCAACATGGGACTGGTCTGGGGAGACGAAAGATAGCGTCAGCAAGATGATCGCGAACGCCGTGCCGGTCACGGTCGCGCGGGCCGTGGGTGAAGTGATCGTCGAACGCCACTTCGGCCGCTCAATTCCGGCGATCCCGGATGAGGTCAACAAGTGGCTCGCGGCCAAGGGATACTCTGATCCCTCAATCCGCAACGTCCGCAGCCGCATCAACGCTGGGCGTCGTCTCCTGCTCGGCCGCACCTATTCAGACCCGACACATGAGATCGGGGCGCTAGAAACCGTGTTCGACACGGTCGATCTATCCGTCAAAGCCAAATCGGACATCAGGATCTCGATGCGCTTGTTGCGAGAGTTCATAGAGTCGACGGCAGCCGCGCTTGAGGTGCCGATCGCAGCCAGCCGCGAGTTCGCCGAAACGCGCGTACGGAATCGACAGCGGCGGGTCCTTCACCCTAACTACCGCCGTGAGGAGCCCGAACCCTACGAGGACTACCCGGACTTAGAGACGGCCTAACCGCCGGCGATTGCTTCCTGCCTTCGTCAGCCGCACGATATCTCCAGCAGTTCGAGGAGGACATCGTGCAGAAGACATTCAGACGGATCACGCCTAGCCGGCAGACATGGCATCATATCGGCGACGCGGCAGGTGTTCGTCGAATCCTTCGGCTTTGGGATGCCTTGCTTATGAGAAGGCACCTTGCCGAGCTCCCGGATGACGGGAATCCTTACTGGAGCTTGCAGGAAATCTTGAATGGTGGCCAGGATTACCGCGCTAGGATGCTGCGGCAGCCCGGCGCAGCCTATGACGTCGTCGCGATCGATGTCTGCCGGCTTCGGGAGATGTGCGATTCGCTTGAGTGGCTGCATGATGCCATCAGCGACGACCACGAAGGCAAATACACGCTGGTCGACGGTCGCTGGACCGTGCTCGAGGATGTCGACGATCCGCCGTGTACCGATTTCCGAGAGGCGAAGGCGGCTTGCGAATCCATTGCGACCATCCTGGAGGCCGCATACGAGCAGCTCGGGCGGGAGGATAAGTGATGGCGAGGAAGCCCTCTACCTCGGCTCCGGCCGTCGTACCTGTCGTCGAGATGATGCCCGTGCTGTCGTATGAGATGGCACCCATCAGTCTCTTGCAGCGGTCGCCGACGAGCAGGGATGAGGTCGCGCTGCGGGATGAGGTGCGCAGGCAACTCCGTGCGGTCGAGGACGCAGTCGTGGACTTCGCCGCGACGAAGCGGGCAGAAGGATTCGACCTCGACGAGGCGTTCCAACTTTTCTCGCTCGAGCTACCGCTGTTCTTCGCATACGAACGCGACGGCTCAAGGATTCGAGCGCGATACGGCTTTCGGATTATCGAACGGGCGGAGTAGACGTAAACAAGATAAAGGCCCCAATCGGGGCCTTCTTCATGCTCGGAAGGTAAAGACTTCGTCGAAGTCCAGATTGTCGGTCGGCACCAGCGCAGACATGTATGCCTTCTCAAGCGCATAGGTTACGTCCTGCAGGTTGACAGGGAGCCCTTCGCGCTGCCGGGGCGAAAGCTTTCCGAGATAGGCGTCCCAGTCCTGCTGGCGGTACTGGGCAAAGATGAAGTCTAGTCCTTCGGGGATCGCCGTCGGCAGCGCCATATCACGTTCGTCGAAAACCTCACGGATTGCTTGGCCCAGATCGGCATGCGTGCCGTATCCCTTGCGGGCAAGCATGTAGAGGTCGCGGTAGTCCTTCATCCGCGTGTTGTCGAGGCCGAACTTGCAGCAGGTTTGAAGTTTCTCGGCGATGCTGTAGACCCATTGCTGAGCGCGGATAGGCACGACGGTTTGACCCTTCACGACTGGCTTTAGGGTCAGCATGCGCGATCCCATTGCCGGAACGGAGCCGATGGAGAAGTCGAGGTGTCCGACCGAGCGCATAGTTCCGATCTTGACGACGACGTGGACGCGCAGTCCCTGCTGGTCAAGGTCTTCATGCTTAAGAGCGTCGGATCTCCCGACCTCTATCTCGACGCTGTCACCCATGTCGATAGCAGCAGCCTTCTGGACGAGCGCCTCTATCGCATCGTGGCTCATCGCGACGAACGACTTGATGTCGATATCGGATGTCGAGCGGTTCAGATCGAACATTTCTGGTGACCAGTGGTACATGGTCCCGCCTGTGATCATCAGATTGGCGGCTTCCGAAAGCGAGAACAGGCGGACGGCAATCCGCTCTTGTGCGAATTTCTGGACGAACTGAGGCGTATCCATACCTGCGTTGCGGGCATAGTCTTTCAGCTTGCTGGATATTCGATTACCCGTCGTTACGGCTTGTGCGGTCATGTCGTGTCCTCCCCAGAACACGACAACAATGTGCTGCCGGCGGGCAGATCTCAAATCCGCCGGCAGTAATCCTACTGATACTTCTTGAGGTAGTGCAGCACCCGCTCGGCGGTCTCCGGCCCCCGCTTCGTGGCCTGCTGCCGAACCTTAAAGACGTCCGGCCGCTCCTCTGACATGGAGAAAGCGCCGGCGTACGCTTCCACCACTTCGGCCTCTCCCAGCACACCTTCGTGGCCAGCCAGCTCGAGTAGCGTCCGCTCCGCCGAAGCCACACGGTACGGTCGCCCCTCCGCGTCGAGCCTGCATTCTACACCCCAAGGCAGGTCGGCAGCAGGCCACCATTCAAGTTCGAATCCTTCCCACTCGGCGGGCTGGTACATCCGGATCGGCTGCGAGAGTTGCCGGTGCATATTCGAATTCGCCGACGTCCATCCGCGAGCGATCGCCGACGACAACCCCGTGAGGTGAGCGTGCGGAAACGCAGCGCAGATCGACGCGAAATCCGCTTGGTCAGCATAGCTATCGAGCAGTTCCGCATCCCGGCCGGATGTCGTTCTGCTCTTGCCTAGGAATTGCTCCGCGCGCGCAGCGACGATGTCCTTGATCCCTACGTCGTCGGCAAGCATCCGTTTCACCGTTCGTTCGCCGACCCCGAGGATGTCAGCCGCCATGGGCGCGGACAGGCCGCAGGATGTCATCCAGCTCCGAAAGCGGTCGTTGTCCCAAATTCTGCGTGGCATCATGCACCCGATATTCGTTTTGATATCTACTGGGTGACAGAAAGTTGACACCCAGTCAAATGGTGGGCGCCGGCATGGTTAAGGGAGTGCGATCGGCGACTTGGGAAGGCTGCCAAATTCCGGCTTTAGTTGAACGTCTGGCCAGTCAGTAAAATGCATGGTTGCGTATTTTTCGGCGCGACGCCCTTCCGGCCATGGAAGTGGTTCTATGACTAGGTGATTCGGTAAGTTGATGATCCATTGCTGATTGCCCGCACAGAAACGATCAGCTTCGCGCTTCGCCATTGACATCGCATCCTCGAGCTTATCGAACATGGTCGACGCGATCCCAACCCGCTTTCCATCACATAGGCCGTGCATGTCCAGCTTCCATGTCTGATATGCCTGATCTGTCGAATGACGACCATAGATCCTAACATCGATCCAATCGGGATAACGGTGGCCTAGAAACTTCGAGAAGATGTTCGGCGTACCGGAGCGACGTTCGACGGAGAATTCTCGCAGCCGAACCTCATAAGTACCGAACTTCCTCCATATTTGCTCGGGGGAGTTCTCAAAAGCGATGACGGCTTCCTCATCACGCTTCGCCTGTTCTCGCCGAGCGTTCGCGTCGGCCAACAGTCTCCGACGATCTGCAGCAGCAAGCTCAGACGCTGTCAGAGAGCCCTCCAATTCGGCTGCGGCCTCTGGATACAATTCGAGATAGCAACGTCGTGCTACGCTCTGGGCCTCGTCGATCGACACTTTGAAGAATTCCTTGCCGTGCTTCTTCTTCACAAGGACCGCATGAATCCTCTGCTCAATTGCGCGGGCGCTTCCAAGGATGGGCAACGACCACTCGACACGGAAAGGCGTCGGCACGCCAGTTACACCAGACAACTCACCGGCCCGCTTCGCGGGATCCCCGTTGGTGAACCCGATCTTAAGAACGCCTGGCATTGATTTGTTGGAAAGGACGTAGACGTGCCCTTTGACCTTGTCCGACAGATCGGAAGGTACGGTCAGGCATAGGCTATCCGGAACCATAGCGTTGTATGGCATGCGACTACCGCGACGGAGCCTCTTTTCCTCATAATCGAAAGATATCCGGTCCCCATCGGAGAAGGGACAAAATTCTTCTGGCGAGAACAGAGTGAACCTGTCGCCCCTGACCATGCAGCTATGCGCCCAGCCGCCGCTTTTTGCGATACGGCTGGATACCACGGTAGCGACGCCGTCCTTCTGCTTGTAGCTCCGGTTTCGGCGGGCTTTTGAGAAATCCCATGCTGGAGTGGTTTCAGTCATTATGCCTGTGCTGCCGCTGATCGAATTCTAAGGACGAGATTGGCTATCGCTGCCAAGCATGCCGCGGCCACTCCGAACGCAACAACGGTGGTCGCTGGGTAGGCCACGAAGTAAGCTCCAGGAAATTGCCCCATCCCAGAATAACTGAAATAGCCAGAGACCGCGACGATCGCACCGAAGGCTAGCCACCCAGCGAGCAGATAGCGTGTAAACACGGAGCGGTCGAATGTTGAGGCGACAGCGCCTAAAAGAACTGTTCCCGCAGCCCCCCACGCCAACATCGCCAACCACGGTTCTGGATACACGATGACTGCCGACACATCTTGGCAGGTCGACGGATCGAAGGGTACAAACTTCGCGACGGGGGCGCATCTGGTTCCCGGTGGTGTGTAGTATGCATTACCGTAAGCATAGGCAATCAGCATCGCCACAGTAGCCAATCCAGTCGACTGAAGGGCGATCTGTCTCTCAGCGCTTCTGCTCGTAAATCTCCGAATGCGTTGTAGAAGTTGATTTGTTTGCATCATCCCATCCCGATAAAATTCCGACTTAACGTATCTATGAGACGAGTTCTCGACAAGTCGATGTCGGCGATACTGACAATTGAGACGGCCATCTTCTCCGTGTGATCACAGGTGTCTACTGAGTTACCAAATCCGACACTATATCCATCTCCTCCACCCAAGACCGCCACAGATAGTCTTTGGTAGCAGGGTCGATCCATTTCATCACATCTGAGGGATGCTTGAAGTCTGTGTCTTGGTACCGCACGCGAGCAGCCCTTACCATCGCGAAGGTATCGCTGCAAACGTGGGCGCTTGCATTCCTACAAGTCTGCAGGTCTTTCAGTGAAATCACACCGCCGAAGCCACTAAGCATCGTTCCCGAATTTGTGGGAGCAAGGCCTGAAACAATTAGATTCACCTTGCCGACATCTCCCCACGTTGGCTCTTGATGACGTCCCTTTACTGACTTGATCTTAGTGACCATTTTCGATTGGGAGAGCAATTGAGCGACGTAAGCGATCTCAAGTTCAGAATTCCCGTTGTACGTAGGGGAGTTTACGGCCACGCCAGATGTTGTATTAGCCCCCCTTGTCGCCCCCATTATTGCGCCGCGACAGAACTCGCACCAAGCCTGCCAAAGTGCGGAGACCAGACCTTCCTGAAGAGCAAAACGATCGACGGCTTTTGTAGCCGAAGGAGACAGAACGTGCCGCTCAAACGCCTTGTCCAAGGTCGTTACGCGCGTCAGGAGCTTTTTGCGGAGATGTTCAAAAGAGATTGGCATAATCCGGGTCTTGGACGTCAACGCCTATGGCGCGGAGAATGGACATGGTGCGAGCGTACCGTCTGGGCAGCCTGTTGACCGCCGCTTCGCAGCCCCAGACATATCGACCATATGGACCCTCCGATTCCTTCGCTTCATGAGCCTGGGCGAGCGCCAAAAGATTATTGACCGCTTGGTTCCTGTCAGCAACGAAACGGCCAGGACTCTGTATATTGTATTCTCCTGTGATACGAGCGATGCCGAAACGTGAGTGGAAGAGAGCAGTGACCAACGAGAGGAGAGCATACGACTTCATCATATGGGTCTCTCTCAGTTCGCTCAATTCACCACCGATGAAGTCAAAAACACTTCGCAAGTCAGAGTAGTAGTTTGCACCGCTTGGGAAGCTGTCATCGTAGCGTTTGTAGAGCCTAGTCAAGTCTGACGCGCTTGTGCTGATAATTCCTCGTTCTATTGCAAGTACGCATTCGGATATCAGTTCGGCGTCGCCCATACGGAGTATCTGACGATCCGTGAAGACGCCGAACTGGACGAAGAACTCGTTCAGACCGTCTGACATTTCGTTGACGAACCACTTGAACTGACCCTGATACGTCGAATGTCGCTTTTCCGGTTCGTTGAGCGGAAGCGTATAAGCGTTCATGCGTCGGAACATCTGCAGAATTTCCGCCCGCGTCGCATTTCGTATAACGTCCACGCTTACAGCGTACGCCATGAATCGATCCTGGTCCTCGTCCGGTAGCTGGGCAAACGTCATTCCCCTAAACTTGGACTCTCCCTTTATCTCGAACTCGTTGTTGTAAAACCGCCGAATTGTTGTGATGCGCTGTTGCCCGTCTACTATCTCCTTGCGCATACGGCGATCAGGGCGGTTGAGAAACTCGTAAAGGTAGATTTTTGGGAACGGATAGCCCTCAAGGATCGTGTCTATAAAGTAGCTCGATGGGCCGTGCGGCCAAAGCCCAGTGCCGCGCTGGTATTCGCGGTTCACGATGAGCTCCTTGCGGTCGAGCATGTCGATGATCTCGGCGACCGAGTAATTGTTCGTATTTATCTGCATTGTAGATCCTTGGGTATGCGTCAAGCCTAGTTTGACTTCCACCCCTTGAGAAACTGCGAAAAGAAAATTTTGATACTGTCGTTTACATGCGGCGTCATGTCTCGCGCAACTTGATGATCGCCAAATCCGGCTCCGATCGTAGACATTTCCCAGAACACGAGATCTCCACCGCGCGGTAGGGCTTCAGGTTCACCCGGCTTAGCGTCTTGCTCGATGGCCGTGCTGTAAAATTTCTTGGCGGCCAGATGGACATGTACCGCTAGGGGTCCGCTACCACTCGATGTCGCACTGGTGTCCAAATCAAGAATCAGAGGTGTACCTAGGCTCCGAGAGCTAAGTGTCATTCGAAACATGTCTTCGCCGTCAGATACACGATGAGGAATGCCAGAGTTCTCAGCGAGGTAATTGAACTCTGCTGACGCCGACTTACAGATCGCGTCTCTCACTGCCGCGTTCGCAGTATTGGGTGCGCAACGCAGAACGATGCCAGTCCAGCTTTTGAACTGGGCGATGATAAATTGCCGCTCCTCGTCGTCTTCCTGCGCGTAAGCGCTCAACGAACTAAACGCAAAAATTATAGTGGTTAACAGCAGCCTTCTCATAAACCCCTCAACCCTACGTTATGGAACTCGTATCACGCGACTCTAGCAATGTCAGTAGTCTCCCGCCGGCGGTTTGCGCCCAGCATGGATTTCGCCAACATCATGTCAGGCAACAGCACTAGGAGGACGAGATGCCAATCCTACAACTGACCGATAACCAGGCGGAGATCGTGGTCGAAGCATTGACGAACTATCGAGGCAGCCTGATGTGCGAGTAAGCTAAAGTGTGGTCGGGCGAGACCGAAGATGACGGCCGCTGGGAGGATCCTGAGCAGATTTGTGATCGTCTAGATGCCCGGATCGTTGAGGTGGCCACTGTTCGCCGACAGTTGCAGGATGCCGCCTTGGTCCATCGGACCGAAGTTGCTACCATCGACGGGCAGAAGAGCGTTAGCTTCAACATTGACATTGACGGGAAGCACCGCTCGTTCGCAGTCGCCAAGGAAGTCGACGCACAGTTTGAGAAGATTACTCGTCGAATTTGAAGAGCGTGCATACCTATCCCACCCCCCGCCGGCAGCTCCCACTGCCGGCGGTTTGCGTTGCGCGCCGCCGGCGACAACCATGATGGGAGACACCAACCTTAGGAGGACGCGATGTCGAGCAGTGATGAAAAGGAAACCGGCCGTTGCATGGGCGACGACCGGGACTTCTTTGAGGAAGATTTCGTCAACATGTTGCCGGGATCGTGGATGACGTTGCCTCCGGGGTTCGACGTGACCGTGTCGCGGGTCTCGAACGCAAACGCTTTAGCGATCAAGGCCGAGGACATCTCCTCGTCTTATTTCGGATTCGTTCCGCGGCAGCAGATCGACAGCGACGCGACCAAGGGTACGATTGCCGCGCTGCAAGAGCGTGGGATTGCCGTCACTATCGTAGACGGGAAGACTGACATCCAGATGGATGCAATCGCATATCGGCGTGCTTCTCGGAAGATCGATTGGGGTTCGCGCTACCCCTACGACGGCCCGGAAGACGCCGCGCCTGCTGCGGACTGGGCACATGCCGCCGCGAGAGGAATCCTCGACGAGCTGCGCGACGTGCCGGGCATCAAGCATTACCTGGATGATATCGAAGTCGCAACGCGGGTGGAAATCGTCCAAGGATTGGCGGATGTCGTGCGGGCGGCTTTCATTCGGAGGTCGTCATGAGCGTTGCCGACAGATTGGCTATGTTCCGCAAGATGCCCAATGAGGCGTGTGCGGTACGCCGCCAATCCTATGGGGTAGACGTCTCAACACAATAAACGTATAAGTCAGTGTGCTGCCGCAAGACATATCAGCCCTGCGACAGCTATTTTTGCGCCCGATCACTGGCGATCTGGCGGCGTTCAGGCTCTTCTAGTACTGGATTGCCAGTCCATGAACTCTCCTTTCGTTAGAGCGCATCTAGGGAACGACGACATCTGATTTGCAGTCGCGAGGTCGTCTTCCCATTTCTTCAGGGGCTTCCATACGGAGGCCCCTTATTCTTTGTGTCCTTCGTCGTCATCGACCCGCGGAGTGGCGGCGAGACGGATAATGTTTGCAGCTCGGCTTTCGCCGCGCACTGTCTTCCCCGTCCTCGGGACTTGTCGCAGAGCGTCGGCGTACACGAACTCTTCGCTGTCCTGGAACTTGATCCAGACATCATGCCAAGCATTTCGTGCCGTTCCTCGAGCGACTTGGCGCACCCATTGGCTGACCGAGTGGCATAGCGAATCCTCGTCATACTGAATGGCGTCGAACCTCACTTTCGCGAGATAAGTCTTCTGCCGATACCGCATCCTTAACTCGGTTCCGTTCGGAAGCCAGAGTGGTGGCCACTCAAGCCCTCCGTTGGGATCACCATTGTCGTACTCCTTGCTCGTAACCTGCCGAAACAACTCCGTGTCGATTATCACTTCATCGAGTTTCGCTAAGTGTTTCCGGATAAGAAACTCAATTTCCTCGCTAGGGTCTCCCTTAACGCGCGCAGCAAATTCAATGAACAAGTCTGCTGGGAGTTGAATTGAAATTGGCCTCACTGCGATCACCTATTGCTTCGTTGCCACCGTAGTAACAGAGTGCGATATAGCGCGCAATAGTAAATTTAGCACTATTTAGCCCTGTGCTGTTTTGTGGACAAGATTAGACCCGACGGGGCCCCTGAGGATCTGGCCCCCATGCGGGTAATTCGCGACCCCATGCCCTCTCTCGGTGCGAAATTTTCTTTCAGGCTTCAACATCAGCACCCTCGACGCCCACACCGTTGAATCTTGCAGACGCAGCCCCCCAAACTTTCAGGAAACACTGGGAGTTTCTGTGAATATGTCACGCAAGCGCGTCACTTCTACAACGCCTCGGGGTGCGGATTTAGAGATGGAAAATCCGGATTCTATCAGCATCCCCTCGGACGACGCCCCCCCTCTCGTCGAAAGCCGAAGCTGTCAAGCTGCGCACCGTGTCCGTGAAGCAATGTGCCACTCTTCTCAATCGTGATCGCAACACCGTGCAGAAATGGATCGAACAGGGATGTCCGTTTGTGACGCAAGCGAACCGCGATCGCGGGATCCCATGGGAGTTGGACATCGCCGACGTCGTGAAGTGGCTCGAAGAACGTGCTGCACGCAGCGTTGCCGACAAGTTCGGTGACCCCAATGACAAGACCTCTAAGGAGGAAGGCGATAGGCGAAAGTCGGTGGCCGCGGCCGTCCTTGTTGAGATGGACATGCTCGAACGCCTTCGGTCGGTCGTTCCGGTGTCATCCGTACTTGAGCTCTGGGCGAAGGACTACAACGAGGTTCGCTCGAAGGTCATGAGCCTTCCAGACATTCTTGCGGTCAACGTTGATCCCGCAATTGCAACCGCCGTGCGAATCCTTGCCGACACCCACTGCCGCGACGTCCTCGACAAGTTGAAGACGAAGGAAACAATCCTGAAGTGGAAGTGAGGACATGCTGTATCTCGACCACTCTCAAATCGCGGATGACGTCCTGGTAGATTTCGATATCGGTATCTCTGCCCTTTACGAGGGCGTCACCGAGCTCCGTCAAACCGTCCTGCAGCCCCCCGCAGCCACGGACCCTGTCTCGTGGATCAAAAAGAACATCGAACTCCCTAAATCGAAGACGGAAAAGCAGGGAGACTTGGTTCTCACAGGCTATCAGCGTGAATTCGTAAGGCTGTACTTCGACGAAAACACCACTGAGATCGTCGTCACCAAGGGAACGCGCGTCGGCATGTCCCTGCTGCTTTCCGCCATGGCGGCCTACATCCTCTGCTATCTGGGTGAGTCAGTCACGATCGCGCAGCCGACGGAGGGCGACGCCGAGGAATACTATAAGGAGCGCATCGAGCCGCTCTTCGAGATGTGCCCAGCTCTGGGTGCGCTTCGAAGGAAGCCCCGCCGTGGCGAAAGGCAGGACACTTGGAACCTGATCGAGCTGAGCAACGGCGCCGTTCTGCGTCTCGTCGGCGCAGCCTCAGACGACAACTTCCGTAGATACGGGTCGAAGCACAACTGGGGGGACGAATACTCGGCCGATGGGTGGTCACCCACCAGCAAGACCCAAGGGGAGAAGGCCGATCTCTTCATGGAGCGCGGAGGTGAATTCACCAATCCCAAGCTCGTTCTGATCTCGTCGCCGTTGGGCAAGGACAACTGCCGGACCACGGCTCGCCATGCGGATTCCGATCAACAGGAACCGCACGCCTGTTGTCCTCACTGCGAGCATCCTCAGATTTTCGAGTGGGGCGACCGGGATACCCCATATGGCTTCAAGCTGATCCGGGACGCCGAAGGCTTCGTTGAGAAGGTTTTCTACGAGTGCATCGCCTGCCACGAGCCGATCTACGAGCACACCCAGTTTCCGGAGCCAAAGACCGTCAACGGCAAGGTCTGCCTTTCTCACAAGGACTATCTGGACGCCACCCTCCACTACAAACCGTCCGTGGCTTGGAAGAAGAAGGGGCGGCGCGGGATGTATATTCCGCAATGGTTCTCCCCGAACGGTCGAGCCACGTGGAAGGTAATCGGCGACCAGTTTCTTGCCAAGCGAGGCAATCCGGAAGAGATGAAGACGTGGGTGAACAACGCCAAGGGCGTTGCCTACGACGACTTCACGACATCGTCCATGGAAGCCTCGTTCGTCCAGGACATGCTCAAATCCTATCCGGCTGCGGTGCCTGACGACGTCGTCCTTCTGACTCTGTCCGGAGACACCCAGACAAACAAGGAGGGCGGCCATCTGGAACGGATCGCCTCTCGCGAATGTACCGTTTTGGGGTGGAACCGCTTCTCGCAGTTCCGCGTCATCGGACACTGGGTGATCGAAGGTGAGCCAGGTGATGCGGCTGCCGACGCCGCCGTGCGGGCGTTGATCGACCGGAAGTTCAAGAAGCGCGACGGTACCGAACTCGGCATCATCGCTTCCGTCTTCGAAATGGGTGGCGACTTTCCAGACGAGGTTCGCGCGTTCTGCGCCACGTTTCCGCTCCGTCGGAACGTATGGGCAATCAAGGGCAACAACAACAGCAAGGGCAGCCGCAGGGCGACCGTCTGGCCGAAGAAGGTATCCCGCAACACGAAATCCGGGGCGCTGCACTACACCATCGACTCCCAGCTTGCTCGCGATGCTGTGTTCCGGCTCCTGCAGATGCGCGGTGATCAGTCTCCGACAATCCCGCTTTCCATGCCGGCCGACTATCTCGAAAAGCTGCTATGCGAGGAAAGGAAGAAGATCAACGGAGGCTATTACTGGAAACCAAAGCAGGGCCACCGCACTGAAGAGGAATGGATCAACCTTGCTTATGGATATGCGGCTTTGAAAGGACTTCAGGCCTCGTACAAGTCTTGGCGCGACTTGAATCTTGCAGCCCGTACCCTCGGAATCCCAGAGACGTCGCACGACCCCGTGACTGGCGAGATCGACTACTACGGTCCTGATCTCTCCGCCCACGCGATCGAGAGGATCGGTTCCGGCATGGAGATTGCGGTGGTCGCAGCGACCGTTCCTCTCCCCAGGACGAACCGGAAGGTGTCTGCGCAAGCCGAGGAGCGGAAGGCCGCTCCTACCCCGGCTCCGGTCGCGCAGCCGCCGAAACAGCAAACGGTCAAGGTCAAGAAGACCTTGAAGCAATTTAAGTCCAACTGGGGACGGCAATGGTGAGTAGAAAGTTTAGGTTCTGGCCTCAAGCCAATCTCAAGGAGGGCATCATCGCCCTTGAGGAGGCGATCGTAACCGGAGCAGCATCCGTGTCCTTCCAAGGCCCAGGCGGTGGAACCGTGACGTATACGGATTACGACAACTTCCAGCGCATCCTTGCGGATCTGAACGACGCGTACGACCGTGCCGACGGCATCACCAACAAGCCGGCTCTGCAGCAGATTCGCATCTACGGTCGGAGTCCTTGGTAATGCGCAAGACACCCACTCGCAGTTCCGCCCCCAAGAAGCGCAACTCCGCTCCCCCGGCAGCTCCGTTTCGCTCGCCAAAGCTTGCAGTGTCAGTGCGCTCCAGCCACTTCGACGACCTCGTGTTCAACCGCGGCCGCACGTACTTCGAGGCAGCATCCCAGACCAACCGTGTTGCGTCTGCGCCTGACGCTGGCCCGAATTCATACAACAGCGAGATAGAGACCGTCCGCAAGGATTCGCGGTGGGCTTACGCGAACAACAGCTACTTCCGGCAGGCCGTCAGGCAGGTCGCGAACAACATCACGTCTTACGGCATCAAGCCCCGGATCAAGGACAAGGTGCTGCGGAAGCTCTGGAACAAGTGGGTCAAGGAGTGTGACGCCCGCGGCCGTCTGGACTTCTACGGAGCCCAGTGGGCGCTGGTAGCGGGCGTCGCTCGTGACGGCGAGGCTCTGGTCAGGATTCGGCAGCGTCGACCTGGCGATATGAAGTCTGGCATCAATTTTCAGCTACAACTGCTGGAACCGGACTACCTGCCCCTAGACAAGAACGAGGTGACCGAGAGCGGCAACCTGATCACCTCCGGTGTCGAGCGCGATCTTATCGAGCGCGTCGTCGCGTACTGGCTCTATGACTACCACCCGAAGGACGTCTGGCGATCCGTCGGCGCGAACTCCGTCTTGCCGAAGCGGGTCTCCGCGTCGGATGTCCTTCACCTCTACTTGCCCGATCGCCTCAGCGACACCCGTGGTTATCCTCATGGCGCATCCGCACTTCGCAAGGCGCAGTCGGTCAAGACGGTCGACGACGCTTATGTTGAGACGCGCAAGGGGCAGGCCATGCACGGCGGCTTCATTGTCAAGCCGCCTGGTGAGGAAGCTCCGGTTCTATCCGCCGATGGTGTCGATTCCGACGGTATCGAATTCGCAGGTATGGAGCCAGGCACTTGGACTGTACTTCCCGACGGGCATGACGTGCGTTTCGCGACGCCGCCGCAGACCGACCCCAACTACCGGGACTTCAAACGCAGCGGCATCTCTGAACTAGCCGTCGCGTTCGGCTTGGCGCCCGAGCACATCGACCTCGACTTCAAGGATCTGAACGACCGCCAGTACCGGGCTTTGATGCTCGAGAACGAGCGATACTTCAGTGTTCTGCAGCACCACATGCTGGTACCGCAGGGTCTGCAGCCGGTATGGGAGCGCTTCGTGTCCGAGGCCTACATCAACGAACTCTGGAAGCCTGCTGACGGCAAGACGGTCGACGACTACTTCGAGATCGAATGGATCACCCCAGCGCGCGGGTACATCAATCCGGTGCAGGAAGTCGCGGCGCACTCGGAGGCCGTACGGAACGGTTTCACGTCCCGCAAGCGAGTTTCCAACTCTTACGGCGAAGACGTCGAGGATATCGACGAGGACAACTTCACTGATCAGGAGCGTGCTCGCACATATGGCCTGCAGTATCCCGTCTATCCGGCGCTCGAATTCGACCAGGTGCTTGCGCAGTCGATGGCCGAATCCGACGCCGACGACGATCCGGAGCAGGACGATGCCGCCACGGATGGGGCCGTTACCCCCCCGATGAGGACATCACGTCCAAGCTGAATTCGTACGGTATCGCGGTTCGTGCCGGCGCGGTCACCCCGCAGGTCGACGACGAGGATTCTTTCCGTCATGCGCTGGGGCTTCCCGGCATGTCGACGTCCGTTCGCGGACTCTGGGAGCAGCAGTCGGGCTACCGTCTGCCAGTTACCCTTGCGGGTGCGGGTGCGGCGGTGGGTGGAGAGGACACTCCTACGTTGCCGGTTTCCGATACCGACTTCACGCCGCATAGCACGTAGTAGCGCATGGGAGACACGCTAAGGAGCAGGCCTTTACGCTCGACTTCGTAATCGGGCCGCTCCTTCACGGTGTACCCGGCATCTTCCAGAATGGCCGCGATTTTCTGCTTAGAGTGTGCTCGCCATGGCAGCGTCCACCAGAACAGCTTGGCAACCCATTTCATTGCTGTCTCCAGCCATACGACCGGCTGTGCCCCGTCTGGATCCGCGACCAAAATGGAGCCGCCGGGCTTGGTCAAACGGCGCGCCTTCTCGAACGTGTAGCGGATTTCCTTCTTGCTCATATACATGAGAGTGCCGAAGCACATGACCAGATCGTACCGGTCATCTTCAGGGACGTCTCTCACCCGGCGCCTGTAAATGCCCTTCTTCCCACTGACGTTGACCAGCTTGATCCGCTGCTCGAGGTCGCCGAATTCGCCGGGAAGTTCGCGCACGAAGCCGAGCTTGGTGCCGCCGATATCTAGCGCGGTGGCGTCCTTATTCTTCAAGAACTCCCGAACGATCCTCTTGACCGTCTCTGGGTCTGACGACGGCGAGTTCGCGTTCCAAATCTGCCACGAGGCCCAGTCCGACAACTTGTTTTTCATGCTACCACCCCTGCTTTTCGAGGTGGTCTCTAGCTCGATCGATTGAAGTTGCAGTTAAGCCAATCGTTAGAGTCTGCCGCACCAGTGTCGTAGCCTTTCTTTTTTCTGCGACATCGCTCTCGAATCTTGCAGAACCCCAGGTGACCCTCGTCTCGATAACCACGCCGAGACGAGCGAGAATGCCTGCAGCCATCCGAAAGCCGACCACCGAGAAGCGCCACGAGCGCGGATACTCCGTGCGCGCTTTTGCCGGTGCCCCCACGTCTATCGATCCGGAAACCCGATCGTTCGACATCGTGATCACGACCGAGACCCCGGTGAGAACTTGGATCGAGGATCCGAGGATCACGAACCCGGAGACGCAGAACTGCTCGTCGATTGAAGTTGACGAAGTCCTCCTCACTGAAGGACTCGACTACTCCCGCACTCCGCGCATGCCGCTGATCGACAGCCACGACACCTACTCGTCAATCGACAAGATCGCCGGGAAGATCACGGACGTCCGAGCCGAGGGCCAGAGTATCGTTGGTCGGGCTTTCCTCACCAGCAAGCGCGCGGACATCTTGCCGGACATCGCCGACGGTTTCTACGGCAACATCTCGGCAGGCTACTGCGTGCTCGAGTGGGACATCACCGACCGCGAGAACAACGTCCCCCTCGCAGTCGCGAAGAGGTGGATGCTGACCGAGGCCAGCTTCGTAGCCGTCGGCGCCGATCCCAACGCATTCGTCCGCAGCGCCGGAGCAGCCCCTGCTCCAAAGGTCACCTACCGCGCGCTGCCGAAATACCGAACCCAGGAGAAGACCATGAAGAACCTGAAGCGCGGCCTCGGTCGCAAGCGCGCCGACGAAGGCACGGCTCCCGACGCCCCGGCACTCGACGACGTCGTTGCGCAGGCAGAGGACGCGGTCGCCGCTGCTGAAGCTGCTATCGACGCGCTCGACGAAGCCGTTTCCGCCGCGGGCGATGATGCTGGCGACGAACTGATGGAACGCGCAGCCGCTCTCCGTAGCCGCTTCCGCGCTGCTGAAGACGAGGCCGACCCGGACGCCGACAAGAAACCCGACGACGAGGACGGCACCCGCGCCGACGGCGACGACGAAGACATGACCGAGAAGGAAAAGGACGAGGTCGACGCAGTCCGCTCGATCGCCCGCTCTTACGGTCTGACCAAGCTCGTTGACGACATGGTCAAACTCGGCAGCCGGGCATCGCAGATCAAGTCCGCCGTCCGGTCGAAGATCGCTGGCGGCGCCAATCAGGCGGCCACCCCAGCCGCCGTGGTGAAGCCCGCCCAGCGCGCTGCGGCTCCCACTCTCAACACCGCCGCGATCTACGCGGCCAGAAACAAGCGCTGAACGGCGCACGATAGGAGACCATTCCCATGGCAACTGTTCTTACCCAGCGCCCGGCCGATGAAGGCTTCCTGATCGGGGAAGCGAAAGCCGGCATCTCGCGCGATGTTATCACGCTTGCGGCTGGCGACTATGACGCCGGTTCCGTCGTCATCTCCGATGGCGGGAACTACGCACTCGCGACCCAAGCTCTCGTTGATGCCGACGTAGATCAGAACGCGAAATACGCGATCGTGCTGCGCCGCACTTACTCGACCGTGGCCGTCAAGGCGGCAGCTATCGCCCGGCATGCCCGCGTCAAGGACTCGGAGCTGATCACCGGCGCGGGTCTCACGGTCGCCGAGGCCGCGCCTCTTCTCGCCAAGACCGACATCATCATCTCCGCCGCCAACTGAGCGCTGCGAGAACCACACAGGAGTTCCCCATGAATCTCGCAAACGTTTTCCGCGGCGATGCCTTCAGCTTCCTGACGCTGACGACCGCCCTCAACCTCCTGCCCGTAGAAGCGAGCTCTGCCGACGACGTCGCAAACTTCACGCAGTCCGGCATCAACACGCTGACCGTTATGGTCGAAGAGAAGGAAGGCAAGATCGGCATCGTGCCGACCGCGCCGCGCGGCTCCGTGGGCCGTGCTCAGTCTTCGAAGCGCAGAAAGGTCCGCACCTTCGCGGTCCCGCACTACCCGACTTACGACGCGATCCTCGCATCGGAAGTTCAGGGCGTCCGCCAGTTCGGCTCGACCGATGTAATGGAGACGGTCGAGTCCAAGCTCGCTGAAAAGCAGACGGACATGCAGGCCTACCTCAACCGCACCCAAAACTTCGGCAAGTGGGGCGCTATTCAGGGCGTTCTGTACGACGAAGACGGTTCGGTGATCTACGATTGGTTCGACGAATTCGGCGTCCCGCGCAACGAATACACGATCGATCTGGAAGACCAGAACCTGAACCTCGTCGCCGAGGTCATCAAGCTTAAGCGCCAGGCCGAAAAGGAACTGGGCGGCTACACTTACTCGAAGTTCGTGCTGCCGCTGCCCGCTGCGGTCTTCGACAGGTTCGTTGCTCACGTCAGCGTCCGTGATGCCTACAACCGCTGGCAGGACGGCGCCTTCCTCCGTGCCGACAACCGCAAGGGCTTCATTCTCGCGGATAACGTGGAGATCCGTTCGGTCGACGTCATCGACATCGGCAACGGTCTCACCATCATCCCCGAGGATGCTGGCTTCCTGGTTCCGGACGCGGCCGCGCTGTTCAAGATGAACTTCTCGCCGGCCGACACGCTCGAAGCCGCAAACACCATCGGCCTGCCATACTACATGGGTTCTGAACCCATGCCGTTCGGCCGCGGTGTAGAGCTGGCCGCGGAGTCCAACTTCGTCGCTTACAACGAGAAGCCCCGCGCAGTCGTCCGAGTCAACTTCGTCTAAGGGCGAAGTTACAGCCCGGCCGGGCGTCCTCCTCCTCCATCCGGCCGGGCACCTGCTATTTCCATCTGAGAGACCGCCCCCATGGCACACACGATTCCAACCGCCGTCTCTGCGCTGGGCGATGCCTTCCAGGCGATGCTGCTCGATAGCGAGCGCGTCACGAAGATCTCCGTGACATCGACCACAGAAGACGTCGTCCATGAACTCAAGGTGGGCACCACGCTTGTCGTCCTGAACGTCGACAGCGGTTCTGCGGGCGTTCTCGTCTGCCGGCTGGACGACGCTTTCGACGACGAGCGTGCCTGGCTTCTCCAGCCCGGTCAGCATCCCCTCAACGTCCCCGGCGGCATCCGCACGCTGCGCTTCAGGGCGCTCGCGGATGAGACGGAATCGACCGTCAGAATTCAGGAGAACTGACCCGATGATGGTTCCCAATCTTACATCGACAGGCAACGCATCGACGGTGCCGGTGCCCGGCCCGCGCGGGTATTCGGCGTATCAGATCGCGCAGCAGGAAGGATTCGAGGGCACCGCTGCCGAGTGGCTGGCATCCTTGCACGGGGTCAGCGGGAAATCTGCTGAGCTTCGCAAGACCGCGACCGCGATCGAGTGGCGTTACGCGCCGGACGGCGAATGGTCTGTACTGGTGCTACTCTCGGAGATCTCCGGTGAAGATGGCAAATCTGTGTCGCTTCGCGTCGCCGGGTCCTCGATCCAGTGGCAGCAGGACGGTGGTCGGTGGGCCGACCTTGTCCCGTATTCGGCTTTGACTGGTGTGCCAGGAGAGAATGGCCTGAGCGTTGAGCTGCAGAAGACTGCCACGCATGTGCAGTGGCGTCAGACGGACGGGGTCAATCCCGGAGTATGGGTGAACCTCATCGCCCTTGCCGACCTTGCTGGAGGAGGATCATCGTACGACGACTCGGCGCTGGTCGAGAGGATCTCAGACGTCGAGACCGACCTCGCCAACAACTACCCTCGCTACAATTTCGAGAAGAGCATCTCGGCGCACTACGTCTACGCCGGTCGCATGTCCGATGACGGTCAGGGAAACTACATTCAGAATGGCGGTGGGGTGGTTATCGGCGGCGTGACCGGCGTCCGCTACAGACACGAGGGGTTCTACGAGCACTTCGACGAGGGCTCGATTGCCAGCTACCCTAATGTGGCGAACCGAGCAAACAGACTTGCTCTCTGCCCATCAGGCGCGCCTGCCGACGTGATCGGCGAAGACACTGCCAGCTTCGCGCTTCAACGTTTAAACGGCGCGTACGAAGAGCGCTTCGTAATGGTCAGCAAGAAATCAGGTGAATACCGTCTGGCTTCAGTTGCGACTGGCGTCGGGCTTAACTACCCCATCACCATCGCGCCCGGTAACGTGCGCGTCGCAAGGTTCGAGACCAACGGTACCGTCACCTTTACAGCAGAGCAGCTTGCAGGCGGTGCGAACACCAACACCGTCGTTACGATCAAAAATCCCGCGGTCATGCAGTTCATGCGGCTTTTCGGGAGAACCAACGGCGAATTTGGTATTGAATACAACAGCTCGGCGGGGCTGCTCGAATACAGGATGAACCAACTCGGTCTCGGTATCGGCGGCGTGAACGCGACTCGTCGCGTTCATGTTCAAGTTGCCGATCAAGCCGTTGGATCGTTTTTCACGTCTTGCACCCACGCGTCCTTTACTGGTCAAGCACTCCAGATCGATGTGAACAGAGCCGCCTCCGCGTCGTACTCGTATTTCTTCGCGCGGAGCAACGCTGACGTTACGCCCGACATCGAATTCAATCTCAGGGGCGACGGCCAGGCATTTGCCGATTTGACATGGAATGCAAACGGCGCCGATTACGCTGAGCTCTTCGAATGGACCGACGGCAATTCCCTCGCTGAAGATCGTGTCGGCCAGAGCGTTATCCTGGTGGGCGACAAAATTCGTGCTGCAGTCCCCGGAGAAGAGCCCATTGGTGTCGTCTCCGCACTACCTTCTGTCCTCGGCAATGCCGCGTGGAACTCGTGGGCAGGGAAATATCTGACCGATGACTTCGGCCGCGTCCGGAAAGACGCCGAAGGTAACCCGATCCTCAACCCAGATTTCGATCCGGAGCTGACGTACACGCCTCGCGAAGATCGTCCGGAATGGTCGCCTGTCGGTCTGACTGGCCGTCTCCGTCTTTACAAAGGACAGCCGACCGGCTCTCGGTGGATCAAGCTCGCCGACGTGAGCGATGCGGTCGAGGAGTGGTTGGTACGATGACCGCCCGCGTCTTCCGCTCCGCCGCCCGCATCTTCAACCGCACCTTCTCCGAGGACTCGCCCGCGCGCTGGTACCGTCATGACGGCCCAGCGGCCGGCGACCCGCTTTCGATCACTTTCAACTCCGCCTACGTCGAGCGCGCCGTCGACGGGCTGGAGGTCACCGCCCCGCAGCCGAGGGCAACCTGTCTCGTCATGGACGCGATCGCCATCGCCCCGGAGCGTGCGCAGAACCTCAACATGCTGTTTTCCAACCGGGATTTCTTGCTGATCGAAGGCATTCGGCACGACGTCGAATCTTGCAGCGTGGACGGTTACGGTTCTTCCACGATCAAGTTAATCCGAAAGTCCGCAGACACATGAGCCATATCCGCCAGCAGATTCGAGAGGCCGTAATCGAGCGGCTCCGCGCGTCCGGAGAATTCGGGCTAGTCGACGAGGAACTGCGTGCCGGCCGCGATCTGCAGCGCGACGAGTTCCCGCTTGCGTTGGTTGGTGTCACGGATAAGACCGTGAGCCTCGGAAAGGGACCGGCAGGAACCCGCCGACAGACTCGGCAGGTGACGGTCGTCGTCCGCGTCGGCCACCAGCTTGACGACCTCTCAACAATCCACGCGCGGCTCGACGACCTGACCGTCGTCGCCGAGGAACTGCTCGCCGACCCCAGCCAGCTCGGCGTCGGAGCTTTCGTCGACTGGGGTTACGTGGAGACTGGCGTGCCAGACCACGCGGCCTATGAGGCCGGCTATGGCGTCCTTCCCATCGTCTTTTCCGGCACGCTGACAACCCTCGAAGGCCGCCCGCAGGCCAACCTTCATTCCTAACAGGAGACCACCATGGCCAACATCTGGCAGCCCATCGTTGACAACTACGCGAAGTACAGCATGCAGGTGGCCTTCCAGCCACAGGGCGACGACGGCGCCTACAAGCTGGGCGACCTCGAGACCGCGACGATGTCCTATGACATCACCGAGATCGAGCGCTGGTCTCGCGAAGATGCGATGCCGTTCCTCGCCCGAACGGACGTCACCCGCAAGGGCGGCACGCTCAACATGACGATCTTCTCGATCACCGAGTTCGCGAAGGCGCTCATGGCGATGGACGATCCCGGTCAGTACTTGACGCAGGCTGCCGTACCGTCCGTCACGAAGATCTTCCCTGCTTTCCGCCGCGGCCGCATCTACTCGACCGGCGTGAAGTCGTCCTCGATCACGGAGTTCAAGGACACCGACGACGAAGAATACATCCTGGACACCGACTACCGCTTCTTCGGCGACACCGGCGACTTTGAATGGATCGGCCCGACGACGACCACTGGTGGCTCGATCACTGTGTCTGGATCTGCAATCACCGCGACCGCGGGTCGTCAGGAACTCGGCATTCTCGCCGGCTCTGGTCAGCGCGGCCGCCTTGTCATGTGGGGCACGAACGAGATCGGCAAGCCGGTTCATGTCGAGCTGTGGTCGGTGAAGCTCACTCCGACGGGCGAGATCAATCTGCACGGCGGCGACGACTACACGTCGCTGCAGGTGCAGGCGAAGCTCTACGGCGACGCTACCAAGGAGCCGCGCTTCCGCTACGGCCGGATGATCGACTTGGCCGCTGCGTAATCAATCCCGGTGGCCGCCGGCTGCGGCCACCCATCCATGTCTTGAGGAGGAACAATGGCTCAGATCGTAAACTTCCGTGCAGTCGACGCGCTGCTGGCCCGCTCGGGGCATTGCTATAAGACCCGCAAGATCCTTGGCGAGGACATCCCGATGCGGGAGCTGACGATCCTAGAGTGGTTGCAGATTGCCCAGCGGTTTCCGCAGGTCGCTCGGCTCTTCGAGGGGCTGATGCCGACAGAAGACGGCCCGCCGGTCGGGAATCCTACTAACCTCTTCGCTGGTCTCGGCCCGGACCCCATTGCGGCCATCGTCGCAATCGCGATCGGACATCCCGATCCGGAGGCATTCGAGCGGACATTCCTGACGTCCTCGTCCGAGACGGTGAATGCGCTGGGTGTGGAAGCGCTCGACGCCGCGTTCGGCGACGGAGGATTCGAGGATTTTTTTATGAGGTTCCTCGAGTTCCTTCAGAAGCATCTGCCGATGACGGAAGGGATGCTCGAGGGCGTAAGCGAGGAAAAGGCAGCGCTGCAGCCGGCAAGCCCGCGGAAGAAGTCTGGTCGAAAGACGGCCTCCAGAAGCAAGGCGAGCTAGTTCGGCTCGTCAAGCTCGCGGTCGAGTATCGTAATCGGACGGGCATCGACGGTATGGAAATGACACCCAGTCAGCTCCAGTTCGCGATGTCTCTGATCCGTGAACAGGACCGGCTCCAAAGATTGGACATGGCGCACGCGGTGTCTGCCGCGATCTCTGCGGCATTCGGAAACAAGAAGGCCTTCGAAAGCCTGTGAGATAGCAAATGGCAGGAACGACGCCGGAGATCAAAACGAAGTTCACACTCGAGGGCGTGGAGAACGCACTCGCGAAATTTCGTCAGTTCCAGAAGATCGCGTCGGAGGCGTTCGGCAAGACACGGCAGGTGGCTGGCAAGACGTTTGGGCCTGCATACCGCGGGCTGTCCGACCTCGAGACGAAGGCCCGTCAGGTTTCCAAAGTTCTGGCGTCGGTCGGCGGCCGCACCGCGTTCACTGGCGTAAAGATTGGAGCCGCCTCGGCGGGCGTTGCCGTCGGAGGTCTCGCCGCGAAACTGTCGCTGGTCTCGAAAGCGGCCACCGCAGCCAGCAAAGAGACGGCCGCTGCTCTCCAGAAAATCGGTCAGGACTCCCGTCGCCTCGGCGAGAAGCCCGGCGACCTTGCCGTGCTCGGTTTCGCCGGTCGTCGTGAGGGTATTGATCAGGACGAGATCTCGGTCAACCTGGCGCATATCGCGGGAACGTTCAAAAACGTGCGGGACGAAATCGGTCGGACTCGGAAGGAGTACCTCAACTGGTACACGCAGGTTACCGACGCTCAGAAGCTGATGCGTCGCAATCCGGCCTTCCGAAGCGAGGGCAGCCAAGCTCAATACGAGCAGGATTTCGGCAACTATTCGTCCGCTGCGCAGGCGTCGATTGACTACATCGAAGGCGCGCTGGCGCAGAACTTCAACCGCTTCCATACCATCCGGGCGGACAACGGCCGTCGCGGTGCGGATGACGATGTTGCTGACCGGCTGTCCTATATGTCCGCCCAGCAGGAGCTCGTCCAGCAACGGAAGGCCATCATCGACTCCTTTGGGCCGGAAGGCCAGGCGCTATACGCGCTGAAGCCCTTCGGTCTCGACGTAGAGAAAGCATCCAAAGGTGGGACGGAAGGCCTGATCGCGCTCTCCGACGCAATGGCGCGTGTGCCGGACGCGGCCGAGAAAGTGCGCCTGTCCATGCTGCTTTTTGGCGAGGACGCTGGTCCAAAGATGTTGACGCTCATGAACAAGGGCCGGAAGGGGATTGAAGAATACCGCGCCGAGCTGGAGCGTCTGGGCGGTGTCGTCTCGCAGTCGGACGTCGATCTCGGCGAGAAATACGAGGCCTCGGCCGAGAACCTCCGGACGGCCGTCGGCGGGGTCAAGCTTGAGATCGCCCGCAATCTGCTGCCTTACCTTGAGCAGACGAACAAAGAGATGACCGAGTGGCTTGTGAAGAGCCGGCAGGTCATTGCTAAGGAGGCGACACAGGCCTTCTTGGCCACGAAAGGATTTGCGACGGACGTCGTGCATCTCTTCCAGGGGAACGGTGACGTCCTCCAGACGCGCTTGCTCGACGTCGTCGTCAAGAAGACTCAGGTCGCACGCGCGGCGGTCGGCGAGCTCTGGAAGCAGGTCACCCTCGTTTGGGGCGGCAAGGGTTCAGACTGGCCGTGGCTGAACAAGATCGTCGACGTCCTCGGTACCGTGAAGAGCTTCGCAGTGGAGGTCTTCGGCCTCTTTCAAGGCAAGTCCGCCAAGGAATTCGGCTGGCTCAACGACGTGAAGGAAAACGTCATCTGGTTCCGCGACCGGATTTCGGAAGCCTTCGCCATGTTCAAAGGCACCCTCAAGGTCATCAAGGACGACTTCATCAAGCCGATTGCGGACTGGATGGGGCAAGATGTCACCTCGACGCTACTCTACGTCGGCATGTTGCGCTTTACTGGCGTCCTCGGTCTGGTTGCCAAAGGATTCGGCCTGCTGAAGGGCGGTATCGGCGGAGTGATTGCCACCGGTGCCGGGTTGGCTGGGATCGTTACAGCGCTCTATAAAGTGGGGAAATTCGTCCGGGGCATCTTGGGTGCCGGCAAAGCTGCAGGCGCGGCTGGTGCCGTCGCCGAAGCCGCATCCACTGCGGGCGGAGCCGCAGCAACGGTCGAGGCCGCAGCCGGAGCGGCCGCCGTCGCCTCCTCCATGGCAGGTGTCAGCAAGTCGGCAACCGCAGCCTCCGAGAAGGTTGCTTCCGTTGGCAAGGCGGCGGCCGACGTCGCACGCGGTAGTCGTCTTCCGGAACTAATCGGGGACATCGCGAACATTTCCGCGGGAGCTGCCGTTGTTTCCGACAAAGCTCTGCCCGGCGTAGGCAAGGCCGCAGGGAAAGCCGGCGAAGCCATGGGCTCGATGTCGAAGACGGCGACGACCGGCCTCGGCTCGATCCTGCAACGGATCCCCGTCGTCGGCGGGGCGTTCGGCTCCTTCGGTAGCAAGGTCGCGGCACTGTTCGAGGGGTTGACCGGAAAGGTCGGCGCGTACGTCACCGCTCTCGGCGGCATCCAGCCTGCGCTGGCACGGCTGGGCGTCCAGTTCGGTGTCCTCGCGGTTGCCGCCGGCGGAGCTTTCGCAGCGGGCCAGTATGCGATGTCGAAGTGGCAGGACATGCTCGGCACCCAGGATTCGTATGACGGCATCCATAAAGCTCAAGCCGATCTCATGAAGGCGCAGGGCGATGCCTATCTGAATCGGCGGCTCGGCAGCCGGGACGAGAACGACGTCCTGACGAAGCGCGCGTTCTACAACCGCGGTGGTAACAATGCTTACACCGGTCAGACGGCCAGCGAGCGCTTCCTGACACAAGCGAAGGGTCTCGACAGCCTTGTCTTCGGCAGCGACCGCTACACTGGCCCGCTAGCTGAGTACCAGTATCGGCAGGAAAACGGCTGGTCGCTGGACCCGGACACGGGCATGTACGTCAAGGATGGCGAGAAGCCGCAGCGGCCGACGCAGACTTTGCCGGGCTGGGAGGGCAGCAAGCAGCAGTCGGCTCCGCCGCCGGTCAAGGAGCGGATTCAGCTCGACTTCAATATCAACGACCGGAAGTTCAGCGGCGTGTTCGACGAGTCGGCCGGAACCGATCTCGCGTCGCAGCTCGGCGAGCTTCTAAGGAAAATGTGATGGCAGGATCTCCGACCGCTCTCATGTGCACCGATCTCGCGTTGGGCTGGCAGTCCGGCATGGACTTGTCGTGCAGCATCGAGCCGATCTCCGCTTCGGGTGATATCACCCGCACGTGGAATGGGCGCGCCGTCAATCTCGCCATGCCGGAATTCCGCCTCTTCTCTGTCCGGATTTCTTCCGGACAGAGCGAGGTCCGTTCTCCAGCGCTGTCGCAGCTCTGGCCTGGAACAGTCTTCCAGCTCGTTCCGCTCAATGAGTTGGGTGACGCTCTCGCCGTCGGCACACAGTCCCGCACGCTCGTCCGCGACCCGCATCCAGGCAGCGTGCGCTGCGTCGATGCCGCCTTCGAGCCGATCGAGTTCTCGGTCGTTGGCCGCGTGGTCACGCTCGCGGCCCCGGCGACATCGCCCATTCGCATCTACTATCGGCCAATCCTCACGCTGATGGTCACCGCGCCTTGGCAGGAAACCTTCCGCGAGGCGGCCGCCGAGGTGTCTTGGTCTCTCGAGGGCGAAGAACTCGGAGGAGAAGCCTGATGCGATACCTTATCCCACTACCCACTTTCGACGCCGCCGTTCCTTCGCAGCCGTGGTCGAACGAATGGGAGGTGCTGTCCGCGACCATTTCAGAAGCGGAAGATTCCGACATCATCGTGCCGGTCTTCAAGTGCACCACCAAGAACCCCGGCATCTCGGGGATCGTGACAGGCTCCAGCCGCTACTACGCCCTCGTCGACGACGGCGAGGAACTCTGCCGCGGCAAGATGCTCTCCATCCCAGCCTCGCTCGGCGGCGCTCGCGTGGAGATGGAATTTCACTGCAAGCCGCCCTCCAGCGACGACGTCCTGCAGGCTGCGGCTGATGCCCTGCGTACTGGCGAGATCGACTACGATCCCGACGCGCCGGCTGCCGACAGAGATGCCGCAGAGGCATACGATCCCCTTTTCCAGTCACGTGATCCGTCTGATGATCCAGCGTCGGCGCTCGTCGGCCGGCCGGAAGTATGGCGGTGGGACCGGAAGACGTTGACCATCGAACGGACGCACCTGACCGACGGCGCGGTGCTGCACGACATTGGCCGAAACGGCCTGGCGAAACAGGGCAGCGACGGCCCGAACATCAAGATCGGCCAACCGCCGAAGGCCGTCACCAAGATCCGCCTCGTCGCATCCTGGACGCAGGAGGCCAAGGGAAAGCAGACCGTATCGTATCCGGCCAGCGTGACGACGTTCTCGTGGCAGGACTTCAAAGATGCGTTCCCGAAGCCTGGCGACAGCATTGGATCATCGACCGGCTGGACTTTCGCCGAGGCGTCCGTCGACGGCGTCGCCGATGGAGTGCTCTCGACGTTCCTGCTGAACGGCGACAGGTGGGGCTGGGCGGCGAACGGGCACGTAAAATGCAGACCGAAGGTCGTGTCATATACATGGCGCGCGGCTTACGATTACCGCCAGCAGCGGCAGGAGTTCGTCGATCTCAGTCTGCTCGCCGGGGTTCAGGACGTGCTCTACGACGACGAGAGCAAGGAGACCGTGGAGACGAAGGACCTCGCTCAGCTCAACATCGACAACATCACCCAGGATTGGGTCTACGAAGACCCGGACACGCTGGAGCGGAAACACTACTCCGTCGGTGAAGAGGTCTTGGCTTCGGACAAGGCGTGGACCTGTGCCAAGGATCATGACGCAACGGATGACTTCACCGTTCGCGACCCAGTTACCAACGAGGTCCTGTGGACAATACGCTCGAAACGCGCGCCTCTCAAGGATCCCGACAGTCCGAAATTCATCGACCTGCCGCGAGGTATCCGGTCGATCCGACATGGTCTCCGGCGGCTTCACCGCGTCGTGCTTAAGCGCTCGCGCTGCGTGGAGGTTTCTTTCGACGTCGAATGGAGCCTCGGAAGGGACATCTCCTGTGCGGATTCGTGCCGTGTCGAGCATCGTCTTATCCCTGGTGGAGAGGCGACCGGCAAGGTGATTTCGTGGTCTGCGCAGATCCCTGAGGGCGGAAACCGGTCGGTGTCGATCACTATTGCCTGCGCCGTTGGCAACGGAGCGGCGGCGCCCGTGGCCGGAGACGGTCAGGAGGAGACGGCTGGGATCGTCTACACACGGACGAAGCCTGGCGTGAAAGAGCCTGTGAAAGCCTCGGCTCTCCCCGCCAAGTCGCCGCGCGTCAACGAAATCAGCAACGATTGGACGGTTCAGGAAGCCGCTGGCAACTCTGCAGCCCTCGGCGGTCAGGACCCTGTCATTGCTATCGGCCAGAACCCGACCCAGCTCCGTATCGGATTCGACGCCCTGGCCGAACAGGATGTCATCACTCGGCGGTTGAGTGCGACGACCCTGCCGATCTACGTGCCCCGCGGCATCAATCTCACACCCGAGGTATAGTCATGGCCAAGGCCCCCAGCCTTCTCCCGTTGACCGCGTTCGTCCAGCGACACGTCCGTAGCGCGCTCGATGGGCGGCCGCAAACCATCACTTACGATTTCAAAGGACGTTGGGACGTGGATGGAGAGTTCGGTATCGTCATCGGCAGCACGACGCCCGTCGACGTAGCCTACTGCCTCGAATCGACCGATGTCACGTGGACCCCACCGACGACCTGATCGGAAGGTGCATCTGCGCATTTAAATATTGCGGTTAGTTTAGTCGGTTTGGTATATTGGGACATCTTAAAGAAAGGAGGTAATTAATATGAATTTTCAATGTATAGAAATTAATGACATTAGAGATAAGCTATTTTGTAAGCGCTGCAAAAGCGATCCTTGCATCTGCAAACCGAAACCGATCTTCGGATAAACTTAAGGGGCCAAACGGCCCCTTAGGCATGCCGCCGATCAGGGGTCGATAGCAGCGTTCTTAATCGCGGAGTTCACCGCGCTGACTAAGAAGTCCGCAGCGCTCAAGACCTTGGTTGCTCCACGCAGATTTCCGTAAGTCGCCAAGCCGTGCATTTCCGCGTGCCGATTGGGATCGGTCAACGCCGTAGCGTCGGCCTCGGTAAAGCACGTCGCGAACAAGCTTTCGGTCAACATGCTGAAGGCACCGAGCGACTCGACCGGCGGGTAGAAGCCGACAGGAAGGTTGGAGATGTAGTCTTGGATCGCTTTGACGGCGTCCTTCTGCTTGCCTGTCTTGCCTTCAGACTGAAGGACAAGACGGCCGAACCGTTCAAACTCGGGCATCAGCGTGCGGACGACGGACAAGTAGCTTCCTGCCCGATAGGAGATAATCGCTTCCTTCAGAGCCTGCCTGGCCAAATCGTCGAACTTGTAGGTCGACAGTCGGCTCTCGAACTCCGCGGCGATCTTCTCCTTGTTTTCCGTCACCCACGTCTCGATGACAGCCGCTACATCCCCACCGGCATCCTTCGTGTCCATAACCTTGTAGAGGAATGAGGAGGGCATCACGTCCAAGCCGATCCAACCTACGTCGGTGAAACGAGACGTCGCGTCGAACGCTAGAGCGACCGGATCGAACACCGTTGCAGTCTGAGTATTCGGGCCACGGGTGCCGTCCTTTCGACCTAGCCACGACGGGATGTGGTTTAGCAGCCAGACACCAGTGTGACGCGTTTCATCGACTTCCATGTGATCCTCCCCTTTGAGCTCGCCAAATGTGGGGGCGGCATCGAATCTTGCAAGGTCTCGTGATCGACTGAAGGACGATTGCACCCCTCCCGCGAGCACAATTTTATGGCAGCAGAACTCCCGTCGTCCGAGATCCTTGAGTTGATCCGCGGGCAAGCCCGTCTCGAGACAAAGATCGATACCTTTTTCAGCGCCCAGACGGCCCTCAAGGACGAGGTCAACACCGTCAAGTCGGACGTCGCTGCGGTGAAGGCCGACGTCGCCGAGATCAAGACCCAGCGCAGGGTAACCATGGCGAACCTGGCGCTCCTGACGATTCCCGCCGGCGGAATTGCATGGCTCGCCGGCCAGATTGCAGAACCGCTCCTGAAGAAATTCCTCGGCGTTTAACCCATGCCGGTCGCCGTATTGTCAACAACGTTGCCGATACGGCTACAAAATCAACGTGTTGACGACTTGCGGCGCGCCCAGTCGACGACAACCATCTCCGAAGAACCCCACCGAAAAGAAATGGGGTCAACTGGGAGAAGAGCATGAAGACCACATATGAAATTCACGCGGATTCCGTCCGCGCGCTGAGGCTGGGAGGCCTCTCTTACTCGCAGATAGCCGCCAAGATCGGCATCTCGAAAACGCAGGCCAGAAGGATAGCCGCCCGTCTCGAGGAGACGGAAGCCGGGCAGTCCGAAAAAGGGATCGATCAGTCCGAAATACGGATCGCCGCCAAGACCCCGAAGAAATCCTCCAGACCGACCGAAGCCGACATCCGGGAGAAGGTTGCTACTGATGAGTTGACGGTCCCTTTTAGCAACTGGCTGGGGAACGGCTGGATCAGGGAGGCTGGCGAGCCGCTGGAAGTGTATGAAACCGACGAGAACGGCGAGCAGCAGCTCGTCGGGATGAATGTCGATCCTGGCGTGCTCTGGCCGGACGACTGGGATGGCCCGAAGACTGTCGATGAAATTTATGTCCACCCGAACGTTCCCGCGCCCCGCCGAAGCCGAAAGCGCGGCTTCATCCTCACGATGGCACAAGCACTCACACCTGCCCACGGCCCTTTCGTCCTAAACCTCCACGCGCTCGCCGCTGCCCTCGGCGGATACGAGGTCATCATCGGCGGTGCGACGTACGGAAAGAACTTATTCACTCAGAAACGACGCCGCGATCTGCTCGAGGTCGCCCCTTGGTCGGCGATGATCGGCGAGCTTGTGACCCGTAGTCGCCGCCACCTCGCCGCCAGCGTCCAGGCGTGTTTCGAGATGAACATGCGGCCAACGAAATCGAATCCGCTCACCGGTCTCAACGGCTACATTCGCGGCGTCACCAGCATATTCGCACATCCCCGCAGAGCAATCGTTTCTGTACCGCGGCCTCAGTTCAACGAGTCGGTCACGATGTGGACCACGGGAGCATGCACGGTGCCCAACTACGTCACTCAGGAAGCCGGGCTAAAGGGCCTCGAGCGCCACACCATGGGCGCGGTCATTGTCGAGATCGACAGCGAAGACCGCGTTTTCGTTCGGAACGTCGATGCCGACGCCCAGACAGGGAACTTCCATGACCTCGATCTGGTGGTTTCTTCCGGCTGTGTCTACACGCTCGACGACGCCATCAGGATTTCGGATGGCGATGTCGACCGGCCTTTCATGGGAATCCCGTGCACTCATCGCGCAGACATCCACCTCCCGTATGCACGCGCGCTCTGGGGCTATGGAGGGAACCCGGAGGGGGATATCCCACTTATCGACCTCGTCCGCGCCAGGGGCCAATCGTTCAACGACTTGTTCGACGGCCGGGCTATCAATCATCATGAAGATCGCAATCCCATATCGGTCTATAAAAGGCACGCTAGGCACAACCAGCACCTAGAGCCGGAAATCCAACAGGCGGCTCAGTTCCTGTCCGAGACGTCGAGACCGTGGTGCAAGACCTACGTCACGTACAGTAACCACGACGACTTCTTCCTGCGCTGGCTCCAGCGGCCTTCGACCGAGATCGCGGTCGAGAACCAGAAGCTCTGGTACGAGGCGAACTACGAGGTGCGGTCAGCCATCGACAAAAACGAGCCCTTTGACGTCTACGATTGGGTTCTCAGGAAGGCCAACCGCCACGTCGACTTCGAACTTGTTAACGCGGACACACCCCTCATCGTCTACGGTGTCCTTTACAGCATGCATGGTGACATCGGGCCGAACGGCGCCCGCGGCTCGACGGTGGGCCTCTCCAAGCTTGGCATCAAGATCACGAAAGCCCACGACCACACTGCCAGTGCAGTCGATGACTGTTGGTCGATCGGCAACCTCTTGAAGAACGCCGACTACGCCAAAGGCCCAACGAGCTGGGTCGGCGTTTTCAATCTCGGGCATGCTGACGGAAACCGCCAGATGGGCCTCCTGATCGAGGACAAGTACCGGGCGTGATCGTCTCGTAAGCAAACGAGACCGCCCGCATTTGTCCAAGGCGGTCTCGTAACTCCAGCCAGATGTGCAAAACCGTCTCATAAGAGCGGCAGCAACCGGCGTTGGAATCTTGCAGACGGACGCCACACTATGGAGGTCTCAACCGGAGACGTCGATGGGCCTGCCCTGCATCCCTGAGCCTTACAAAGCGGTTACCGCCGTGCAGATCGAGGACGCTCTGGCCTCCGCGATCGTGCAGCACTGCGATGCCCGCGGAATCGGCGCTGCCGACATCGCCCAACGATATCCCTCAGTCCGCGCAGGACACCTCAACCGCCTTCGCAGAGGCGAGCCATTGGGATTCCGGATGCTCTCCTCCATCGCCGAGGCCCTCGGCGTCGAAATCCTTCTCAAGGTCAAGGTCTGATGCGCTTCAACTTCCTCCCGTCCCTGAAGCTCACCCTCAAGTCCGAGGGCGGCAACGTCGACGACAAGCGTGACCCCGGCGGACGCACGTCCCGCGGCATCATCCAGACCGTGTACGACACCTACCGCCGTACGAGGAAGCTGCCACTGCGCGACGTGTGGACGGCAACCGAAGACGAGGTCGCCGACATCTACCGCACGCAGTACGCCGACAAGCTCCGCTTCGACGATCTGCCCGTCGGAGTCGACTTCGTTGTCTTCGACGCGGGCGTGAACAGCGGTGTCTCGCGCGGTGCGAAATGGCTTCAGTCCGCACTGGGCGTCAGTTCTGACGGCGTTGTCGGCGCGAAGACCATCGCGGCCGCCTCCGCAGTCGACCCAGTCAAGCTCATCAAGTCCGTCTGCGCGAACCGTCTTTCGTTCGTCCGCAGCCTTACGACCTTGTTCAAGACTTTCGGCAAGGGCTGGACGTCGAGGATCTCATTCACCGAAGCGAACGGCATCGCGATGAGCATGAAGGCAAGCGGCTCCACGGCCTCACAGGTCGCCGACTTCGCCCAGCTCGAATCCGCGTCCGCAAAGAAGTCGGCGAAGGCGTCGTCCGGAGCGGCTGCCGGCAAGGGTGTCGGAAGCGGCACCGCAGCAACTCAGTTGGACTGGCCGCACCTGACGACCTTCGAGATCGGATTTCTTGCCGCCGGAGCCATCGGCATCATCGTCCTTGTCGTCTTCCTCATCCATCGTTCTCGAATCCAATCATCCCGAGCCGACGCATACGCCGCTGTCGCCGCGGAAGGAGCAGCCGCATGAACATGTCATTGATCGCCCCGCTTGTCCCGCTACTAGCCGCTCTGCTGCGCGCGCTGCTTCTTGCCGGTCCCGGAGCAGCCGCATACCTCGACCCTGAACAGATGAACGACGTCACGATGCAAACGGCCGGTCTTCTAATCACGGTCGCTGGGATCGTCTGGCAGGTCTACTCCGGGCACCGTGAGGGTAAGCGCCGCTTGCCGCGGGGAGACCGTCCATGCTGACGGCCATCCTCACCTGGTTCACGACGACCGTCGGCAAGACCGTGGCCAAGTGGGGTGTCATCTTGTCGACGGCAGCCGCGATCTACTGGCGTATCTATGAATCCGGCCGGAGCGCAGAGAAAGACGCCGAGGCCCAGCGCGACGCCGAAACCGTGACGAGAAGGAAATCGATCGATGAAGCAGTTGACCGCATGCCTGATTCTGATGTTCGCGATCAGCTCGCTCGCTGGGTGCGCCACGACGGCTAACTGGTGCGCCGCCAACCGGCCTATCCGGCCGATGTCCGAGGACGTGCAGACGATGTCGTCAGGAACCGCGCGGGCGATCCTGCAACACAATGAAACGGGTGTCGCATCCTGTGGGTGGAAGCCCTAAAAAAGAAGGCCGTGGAACCTCCCGGCCTTGCTCGAAAGTGCTTGCCGTTTTTTAGGCCGCTAGTTCCTTTACGGACGCTTCGAGGTCTGAAAGTGCTCCTGGCTTTACTGGACACCGCCAACGCTCATATTCAGCGCCGATTTGACCGATCGAGTGCTCTCCATAGCCATGACGAAGTGCGATTGCTTTGATGACATCGTCGCGGCCTGCCGAATTTAGGCTGTAAGCCGCCCGACGCCAGCGAGAACGTTCGCTGAAGCGTACCGAACCGACCAATGCGACTGCCTCGTCCAAATCGAAACGTTCGTTGTTGCCTCGCGTGAGAAATCCACCGTGGTTTTCCGCCACCTCAATCGCGCGAGGCAGAAAAGTGTGGGGCCCTTTGGAAAACGTGCGTCTATCGAATGACACATATCTAGCAGGTCGGATTGCTTTCGCAACGCCGTAGCCTTCGCCCCCGAACCACCTAGCAATTGGATCGTCGACAAGCGCCCAGTGAAGCCTCGATGCTTCGTCGCGGAGGAGTTGGAGATCATCGGCCGGGATCAGGCGGTGCTGCGCAGACGTATGGCTCGTGCCGTACTGCTTCAAAGTCTGAGCGGACTTGTGTGTCAGCGCCGCTCTTGTTCGCGGACCGCAGCCGAGGTTTGTCAGCGCCGACGCTACCTCACGATAATGCGTGACGATCTGCTCTGGAATAAGATTGAACTGTAGCATGAATTTCTCCTTCAGGCAGCCAAGCGCGAACCGGGACGGGGGACAACTTGGATCCAAGTTGCCAGCTCAGCACGGCTCTGGAAGTCTCGGTCATCTATCGCAGCCAAGTCCGTGACCCAAATCTCGAAGACGCCGTCCTCACCGAATTCGCGGTCGGTCGTCTCGATGAACGTCATGTCGACGTGCTCTTTGATTGCCGTCTTCACAGCGACCTTAAAAACGGCGCGTGCAACGGAAGGCGCCTCGGCCTCCGCGACGACGTCGCCTTGCATGTCTAACGCGTATGCGTACATTGATTCTCCTTGGGTGGGGGGTTGGGCCACCGCGACCCCCGGAGGGGTTTCGGCCGCTGCCCAAGGCGGCCATCGTCAGGCGGCTGGACGAGACAGATCGAACGTTGCCACCGACGTCGACTCTGGATGTGACACAAGCTTCATCGGCTTCGGCAACTTGAAACCGATGTCCTCTATCGCGTCAAAAAGCGCCGGGCTGTTGTTGCTCACGACCCAATACTTGCACCGCTCCAGCGGCAAAACTTCGCCCAGCTCATTTACGAGATACATCGTCATGTTCGTCCTCCTCTTCGAGCATCCCCTGACGCCCGCCCACTGATCATTGTTGTCTACCTCAACGTAGACAAGATGCCGGAGAGCAGTCTGCTCGGCTCTAAAAAAATGCTCAGAGGAATGGCTCGCGGCGTCAACTAACTTTTTTCGAATCCTTCCGACCGGGGCGTGGATTCCGCCGGCGGCGTGGATTCGTTGTCGTTCTCGCCGCCGGCGAGGATGCTCGAATCCTTCAACAAGGGAGGACGACATGAAGAAGAATTGGTGGAACCCGCTAACGTGGTTGGCGGGCATATGGGGAGTGTTCTCGTCGATAGTCGGAGGTTTCCTCCGGCTGTTCGGGTTGAGGCCGCCGACACCGCGCATGCAGCACGAGAACCTACAGGTCGAAGACGTCGACCGCGCCTACAATGACGCCGCTGCTGCCGAAAACATTGACGACTTCGCGCCGGAGATCGATCAGCGCGCGCATGGATTTCTCCGTTACATCGAGAGCAGCCCGGCGGAGAGAGCGGCGTTCGACCTTTCCGTATTCGACGAGCGCCTGCAGGACTTCATTCTCGGACTGTCGGAAGACGACATCGAGGAGCTTCGTCGCCGAGGCCCCGTCGGCCAGCTTCAGGCCGCTCTTATCGGGCGCATCCCCGCCGGCATGGAAATGAAAGCGGCCCCGGATGTTCGTCCGGAGCCGTCGAAGGCGGACCTGGTGCGCAAGCGTTTTCTAGCCGCTGTTCGCGGGCTGCCGCAGGACGACGCCGACGGCTACTCGCTGGACTACGCTCCGAGCCCGTAGAGACATCCGAAAGCCGAAAAGGATTCGAGGCCGCTCTCCAACCGGGGCGGCCTTCTTCTTTTCCTGCTCGTGCGCATAGAGTGCCTCCGCGAGGCCATCATACTCGTCGAGCACGTGACCGTACCGGGCATGGAGGTCGTCGAGGGCGTCGGCGGGGATCATCATGCGCCGGCCTTCTGACGCGCGTTCATGCGGTCGATGTACGACTGACGCTGCTCGAGCGCGGCACGGAGACGAGCGACTTCGGCTTCGAGGCTTGCGACATGGCGGACGGCACGAATAGCTACGCGTCCCAACTCGTCCGCACGACCGCGCGCTTCATTGAGCTCGTCCGCGTACTGGGCGGCAGCGCGACGCTCGCGGCCGCGGCGGACTCCTTCCATGCCGCTCTCGTGGCAGTCAGCGAGCACGTTCGCGATGATGGCGGTGCCGAGGAAAAGCTGACCTGCTGCCATGCCGGCTGGATCGCGTGTTGTGAAGAGATTGGACATACGCTGCACTCCTTTTGTCAACAATTAGCGGCAATCGATCGCACTTGGAGTCGCCTGTCAACATTATTTTTCAAGCACTTAGGATCTTATGGATGCCGGACGCCTAACGTTAACCAGTAGATAGAGAGCAACCGCAAAATATCGGTCGACGCCGTCGTCCGGGCGCCATATAGCGACGTATGTTCGTTTTAGGAGACGCTCATGAAGTTTAAGCAAATCGTCGCGGAAGCGCGTCGGTGGTCTGCCGTCGACTGGTCGCCGCGAGAGCCGGACTATACGTCGCGAAGGGGATGGCGTCGCGTTCTGTGGAAGCTCGTGCATAGCATGGAGCACTGGTATCGCCCCTTCTAGCGACGCAGCCGAGCTATGGTGAGCTTGTTTCCGATGCGATTCTGACACCCAGTACATACGAGCTTGGATTCGAGGGTGGTCAGATATACCCGCTTGCCAAGGCGCCTGGCCTGTTCCCATCGGTCGAACAGCCCCTTGTGCCGACAGCGCGCGCAGCGGCCTCCGAGGACATACCACTCCTCAAGCTGTCCCAACGTGATGTCGATTTCCTTCGGCGCGGCCGCCGTCGTATTCGAGACGGCCGTCGTCACTCCGGGAGCGGCGTGTCCGGGGCTCTTTCGCAAGACATGCGATGCCTGCCATTGAGGTGTACGACGATCTTTCCCGGCCGCGCTAGGATCGATGCCATCAAGGCCGCGCAGCTCACGGAGAAATCCGTGCATGTCGAGATCGTCTCCAGCAGCTCGCCGCCGGCTTCCGGCTCCTCGCTCCAGACTTGGACGCGATACTCGGTTTCAGTCGACGGCGGCGGCGTCCGTGCGGAGCCTTCGCCGACCGTGTAGCCGACTTCAGGCGCGCCAAGTCGATGCCTTTTCGGTGCTTCATCAGACGCGACCGATCCCCTTACTCAGCAGACAGCTTGCAATATGTAGCTGGTCACGCAGGAAATCAGCGTCCGCAAGGAGCTCTCGCACCGCTGCGCGAGGATCGCCGCCGCACGCGTTGATGACGGATTCGACGAGATCGACTTCCTGCGCCGTCTCAGGCGGGCATCCCTCAACTGAGATATTGAGTGCGAGCTGTTCGGGCATGACGGACATCTCCGTGAGACGTGGTAGGAAGGCTTTCCGGTGTCAACGGAATTTGTTCCTATTTTGTTCTAATTCATCCAGGAGTCAAGATCCTTCTCAGTTGTCACGACGCTGTTGCGCCCGCCTATGTAATCCGTATGGTCCGCGTAGCCGGCGTCCATTCTCGGGCAAGCCCGATCATGCACAACAACGACGTCTGGACGAAAGGAATAACATGCCGAGCTTGATGACGATTGGATACGAGGGGTCGACTATCGACGACTTTGTAAAGACACTCGAGGTCGCCGGCGTAAAGGTCCTTGTCGATGTCAGGGCGGTGACCGTTTCCCGGAAGAAAGGTTTTTCCAAGAACGGTTTGGCCGCACGTCTGCGCGAGCACGGGATACAGTACATCCACGCAAAGCACCTGGGCGATCCGAAGCCCGGCCGTGAAGCCGCGCGCGCTGGTGACTTTAAGTCGTTCCGCCGGATCTTCGGGGAGCACCTCGCAACTGATGATGCTCAAGCGGCGGTCCGCGAAGTTGCGTCTATTGCAGCAGAATCGATGACCTGCCTGATGTGCTACGAAAGAGACCCGTCGACTTGTCACCGTCAGATTGTAGCGACTCAACTCAAGGATTATGACTTTACTTGTTTCGACTTATTCGTGGACAAGAAAGACAGGTATGAGCGCCAGCCGGACAAGCTCCCAAGTCACAATCCTAGTAAAAGCGCTCCCGCGCCCGAGCAGCGGACATTCTGAAACCGTATGCTGTGCAGGAATCACCTCTGACGGTCAGTGGAAGCGCCTTTACCCCATCCGTTACCGACACGGCGGTGAAAACTTCAACCGCTGGGACAGGGTCGCCTTCGACTATGTGGCGAACTCCCAGGACAAGCGTGTCGAGAGCTGCAAAGTCCTGCAGGGAACGATCAAGAATCTTGGTAAGTGCGCGGACGCAGATAAGCGGCCGTTACTCGAGCCATTGATTACTCCGTCAATGGAAGCTGCAGCGGCCCTCGGACGTTCGCTGACGGCGATCCGTCCTGATCAGGTCCGCTTCGTATTTCGACCGAAGCCAGCAACCGCGATACAGCAGGAAGCCGACGCCTACACGAGGTCGGCAAGGCAAGCGAACATGCTTGACCAAGAAGTGGAGCCATTCGAGCCGACGCCATACATGCTGGCCTTCACGTACGTCGACGAGGCAGGCGTGCGGCACACACACCAGTGCGGCGATTGGGAAACGCACACCGCCTTCTGGAAGTGGCGTCAATCGTACGGCGAGGAGCGCACCCTTCAGATGCTAAAAGAGAAGTACGAGGGTGAGTACGTGAAGAAGGGCGTCGCGTTCATTCTGGGGACGCTTGCGAAGCGGCCTAAGCAGTGGACCCTCCTCGGTGTCGTCCGGCTCGACAAGGGCTCCTATCAGACGGGCTTCTCCTTCTAGCGCTCGCGAATCTTGCAGAGGCCCGCGTCACGGTAAAGGCTGTGACGTAGCTCATGGAGAGCGCCGGTCGTCGAGTGGACGTCCGGGACATAGCCGCGGCCGCCTCCCCTGGCGTCCTCCCTTTGCCCGCGGCAAGGCGTCGGATGCGTGTCATCTTCGCGTGCGTCGGTTCGATTCCGACCGTCACCTCTCCCCGCTAGATCCAATTCTGTGGACAAGTCGAGACAGGGCAAGAGGCTTAGCGTTTGGTATGGTGACGGTATGGGGAGTAAAACAGACGTGAAGCTAGGGGCTGTTGGCTTCCCTAGCTTCACGTAAGTGTCTGTTTTCACAAAAGAAAAATGGTACGGTTGAGTGGGGTCGAACCACCGACCTCAGGTGCCACAAACCTGCGCTCTAACCAACTGAGCTACAACCGCACAAGAGACGCTTGCGCGTCACGGGGCTCACATACGGGGAGTTTTTCCCTTTTGCAAGTCCTTCTCTAATTTTTGCGAAAAAACATATAGAAAGCAAGCGCGTTTTCCCATGCTCATCCAGCACCCGGATCGGCGGCGTTCCGGTCCACGTGATATTAACTCTATTTCCCAATTCCCTCAGGCGATTATGGACCCGGCGGCCCTGTGAAGTTATTTAAGATTCTGTTAACGTCACGCCGATGCAGGCTGTGTGGTGCCTCATGAGGAGGCCGTGCGGCAGCGAAGGTCACGTAGTGCCAAAGTAGGTTCCGACATGCCCGCCGTTCAATACCCGTTTATCGACATAGCCGTGCATGAGCGCGTTCGGGAGAAATTCGCCAAGGGTGAAGCGCTTGCGCTGTTCTCGATGGACCTCAAAAGCGCGCTCTGGGCGAACGGACGCGGTGCTGCTCTTTTCGGCACGCCGATGATCTATGATTTCATCGAGCATGGGCCGAAAGCGCAGGATGTGACCTTCCGTCAGGTGACGGGTGCTGCGAGCCGGCTGCATAATATCGGTGACCGCCAGCAATTCATGATCCGCGTTCCGTCGGGCTTTCGCAGCGTTGCCGTCTCTGCCGCCCTCGAAGTGATCGAAGTCGAGCGGCAGCAGCCGGTGCTTCTCTTCTCCGCTATGTTGGATCAATCCGGCCTGTCATTGGAAGAACGCGCCTGGAGGATGATCGAAGGATTCGATGATCCCGATATTCATATGGCGGTGATGGATGAGAGCGGCGCGATTATTGCCGCCTCTGGAAAATTTGCCGATCTTGAAATCGCACCGCAGACCGCCAAGACTTTGATATCGATGGCGGCGCGCCATGCCAGTAAGCTGGTGAAGCGCCCCGTGCCAACGGGCAAAGGCTATCTGCCCGCTGCGACTGCGCAACTGACGCAGGAGCCCGTTCTCAATCTCGTTTTCGTGGTCGAGACCGCGCTCGGCAGACTCGATCCCTCCTCCGAGTTCATCGAGGAGCGGCCTGAACCAAAGGCTGTCCCGGTCGAGGAACAGGCTGAGTTGGCGCCCAAGCCCTCGCAGCAACTGGCGTTCGAAAGCGTTCTCGACGCGGTCGCACAGATCGAAGAGACGGATGACGAGCAGCAAGAGGCGGACGAGCACGGCGTTGCAGAGGCTATCTCGAACGAGGACCAGTCTGTTTTCCTAGCGTATAAGCAGGATACGGACGAGGAGCTCGAAACAGTTGAGGCGCTTTCGCCTGCAGACGATTTTCTTTTGGCAGAAGAAAAAGCTCCAGCAGCGGTTTCGATACCAGACGAAGAGCCCAGCTATAGCGCCACGGCCGATAACACCGACGACGCACAAAGCCTGGAAGACGGTACGTCCGAGGCACAGGAAGCGCATTTCCCGGAGGCCGCCGAGCCCCAAGCGCTGACGATTGACACGCACGAGCCGACCGACGAACCGGCCCCCCCCTCGCCTTTCGTGTTCAATCAGAATGGCAGGGCAAGCCGTTTCGTCTGGAAGATCGATGCTGCGGGTTGCTTCAGCTCCATTTCGCATGAGTTTGCCGAAGCTGTGGGGCCGAAGGCTGCGGCGGTCGAAGGCATGAGCTTTTCCGACCTTGCTGCCCTCTTCAACCTCGATCCGGAAGGCAAGATCGCCGAACTCTTGAAGCGCCGCGACACATGGTCGGGCAAGACGATCTACTGGCCTGTGGAGGGCACGTCCCTCGCCGTGCCGATCGATCTTGCCGCCCTTCCAACCTATACCCGGGCGCGTGAATTCGACGGTTTCCGTGGTTTTGGCATCGTGCGGATCGCCGATGCGGTGGAAGACCCACATGCGGCAGGCCTCGTGCTGGCGGGAGAGAGCCATCCCGACGACGAGCTAACGATTGCCGAGGACCAGCAGGATGACGCGGCGGCGGTAGAGCCCGATGTCTCCGCTGACGTCACCCCAACCCACGTCGAAGAACCCGTTCCGTTCTCCTTCGTGGATGAAGACGAGGCAGAGGCAGAGGCCGACGCGGTTGAGACGGACGTGCTCGAAACGGATTCCGTGCCGGAAGATGCGCAGCCGCAGCGGTTCCACCAGCCGCCGGAACATGAGGTTCCGGTGTTGAAGATTGCCGAGAAGCCGGTTCAATCCTATTCCGACAAGGTCGTGCATATCGATGAACACCGCAATCGTCGCGACGGCCTGACGGCCAGCGAACAGGCGGCGTTTCGCGAAATCGGCCGGACACTGAAGCCCGTCGAAGACGAGGAAGCGACGCTGGTTGTTTCTGAACACGCGCCGTCGGACGATGGAGCCGAAGAGATTTCTGTCGAGGCAGAAGCCGAAGACGCTGTTGCGGCTGCCGTGGAGACAGAAGACGCCAAGGCTGAGGCCGACGAACCGGTTGTGGCCGCCGATGCCGTCGACGCCGATCAGCCAGCCGCACCAACCGATGACGATGCATTCCACGCCTATACGCGTGGTGACGAGCCTGTGGCCTTTACCCATCCGCCCATCAGCACCCGCATGGAAGGCGGCCATGATGAGGATGAGGATGAGGATGAGCACGACACCGCTGCTGCCGAGGAACCGGCCACGCAGGATGAGGACGTCGATCCCGCCATCGACGATGAGGCGGTCGCGCTCGCGCCTTCCACCCGTGTTTCAACTGGACTGACGCCGGAGACTGTCGACCAGATGCCGGTGGCGCTTCTTATCCACAGCGGCGACCGTCTGATCCATGCCAACCCCGAGTTCCTGCGCCTGACCGGCTATACGGATCTCGACGAATTGACAGCGCTCGGCGGTCTGGATGCGCTGCTGCAGCGGGAAGAATTGGACAATGTTTCCGAGCGCAGCGGCGGCATGGTCGCGGTGAGCGCCGAAAACGAACTCATTCCTGTGCGGGCAAAGCTGCAGTCGGTTCGTTGGGAGGAGGCAAGCGCTTTGATGCTGTCGCTTATCCCGACCGAAACGGCACGAGATGCTGCGCCCGTTCATGCGGCTGATGTAACGGGCGAAGAGCCGACAACTGACAACGCAGAAGACTCCGACCGGATGAAGGGCGAGATCGAGGAGTTGCACTCCATTCTGGAGACGGCGACCGATGGCGTGGTCCTGTTGGACGAGGATGGCAGTATCCGTTCGCTCAACCGCTCGGCCAGCGCCCTCTTCAATTACGACAGTGCCGAAATCGCCAACAAGCCTTTCGTGACGCTGTTTGCGCATGAGAGCCAGCGGGCCGTTCTGGATTATCTTTCGGGTCTTGCCAATAATGGTGTGGCGAGCGTGCTGAACGACGGTCGCGAAGTGATCGGTCGTGAAGCCTCCGGCGGTTTCCTGCCGCTCTTCATGACGATCGGCCGGTTGAAATCCACCAATGGTTATTGCGCGGTGATCCGCGACATCACCCAGTGGAAGCGGACCGAGGAAGATTTGCGCAACGCCAAGCGCGCGGCAGAGACCGCGAATGCGCACAAGACCGACTTCCTGGCGCGTGTCAGCCATGAAATCCGCACGCCGCTCAACGCGATCATCGGCTTTGCCGACATGATGGCGACGGAGCGTTTCGGGCCGATCGGTCATCCGCGTTACATCGAATATTCCAACGACATCGTCCGCTCCGGGCGCCATGTCCTCGACATCGTCAACGATCTTCTGGATATCTCCAAGATCGAAGCCGGCCAGATGGATGTGGATTTCAAGGCGGTGGCGCTGAACGAAACAATCGCGGAAGCCGTCTCGCTGGTGCAGCCGCAGGCGAACAACCAGCGCGTCATTATCCGAACTGCCTTGTCGCAATCGGTCCCGCCGGTCGTCGCGGATCTGCGCTCGATCAAGCAGATCCTGCTCAACATCCTGTCGAATGCCATCAAGTTCACGCCGTCTGGGGGCCAGATCGTCGTGTCGACGGCCTATGAGGCGAATGGCAGCGTCGTGCTGCGGGTGCGCGATACCGGCATCGGCATGACACGCTCGGAACTGGAGCAGGCAATGAAGCCGTTCCGCCAGGTCTCGGCTTCCAGCAGCCGTGTTCGTGGCGATGGAACAGGTCTCGGTCTTCCATTGACGAAGGCAATGGTGGATGCCAACCGTGCCAACTTCTCCATCACCTCCACACCGAATGAAGGAACGCTGGTGGAAATCAGCTTTCCATCGCAGCGGGTTCTTGCGAACTGATCGGCACAGCTGTTAGCAACATCCGTGGCCGACACATACCGGTCACGGAAGGATAAACGCCTTGCATCCAGCCGAACATCCAACCGCCGCGTCGATGCGGGCAGGATCGCGCGTCAGCCCGCTGACGATCGCGGCGATGCTGCTTTCCGCGCTGGTCGCGATGCCGCTGATTGCCATATTCGTCATCGCTCTGACGGGTGGCACCAACGGCTGGCAGCATCTTCTCGTGAATGTCCTGCCGCGATCCGGCGCGCAGACGCTGCTTCTGCTTGTCATGACGGGCGCCTTCACCGCGATCACCGGTGTCACGACGGCTTGGCTCGTGACGATGTTTGACTTCCCATTCCGCCGGCTCCTCTCCTTTGCTCTGGTGCTGCCGCTGGCGATCCCGTCCTATCTCGCAGCCTATGCATTTGGTGAGTTTCTGGATTTTGCTGGCCCGGTGCAGAGCGGGCTACGCGCTCTCTTCGGCTACCAGACCATTCGCGATTACTGGTTTCCCGATATTCGCTCGCTTGGCGGCGCCGTGCTGATCCTGGGTTCGGTTCTTTATCCTTACATCTATCTCTCCACCCGCGCGGCTTTCGGGTTGCAGGGGCGGTTTGCGGCCGATGCGGCGAGGACGCTCGGCGTCGGCCCTTTGCGCCTTTTTCTCTCCGTCCAACTGCCGATGGCGCGTCCTGCAATCATCATCGGCCTCGCGTTGGTGATGATGGAGACGCTGAACGATATCGGCGCGGTGGAGTATCTCGGCGTGCATACGCTGACCTTCACCATTTACGAGACATGGCTCAACCGCGGCAATCTCGCCGGCGCGACACAGATCGCCGCGTGCCTGGTCCTCATCGTCGGAGCGCTTATCGTCATCGAGCGGAGAGCCCGCAGGCGACAGCGTTTTGCAGCCGGTAAAGCGACGGCGATGCATCAGCGCTCCGCACGAGTAAGACTGTCGCCAGTCCGTGGGTGGCTCGCGACACTTCTCTGCGCGCTGCCCTTCTTGTCCGGCTTTGCGATCCCCGTCCTCGTGCTCGGCAGCTACGCTCTCAAAAGGCTGAACGGGCTGGCCGATCCCAAGCTCCTCAAGGCGCTGCTTCACAGTCTGGAAGTCTCGCTACCAGTGGCGGTTATCACTTTATTCGGCGGTTTTCTTCTGGCCTATGCGCAACGGGAACGCCCCTCATGGCCGACGCGCTTTGCCGTTCGCGTGGGCTCGCTCGGTTACGGCATACCTGGCACAGTGCTTGCCATCGGGGTTTTGCTTCCACTTGCCGGTCTCGACAATGCGGTGGATGGGATAATGCGGGGCCATCTTGGCATCTCGACCGGGCTTCTTTTGTCCGGCACAGCCTTTGCGATCATCTATGCGCATAGCGTGCGCTTCATGACGCTTGCGGAAGGCACGGTCGACGCCGGGTTCCAGAAGCTGTCGCCCCATCTCGACATGGCATCACGCACACTTGGCCGAACCCGGCTTCAGACGCTGGTCGGCGTGTTGCTGCCCAATATCCGGCCCGCCGCGATTACGGCATCGCTGCTGGTGTTCATCGAGTCGCTGAAGGAACTTCCGGCTACGATCATGCTGCGGCCATTCAACTTCAATACGCTGTCGACGATGGTCTATGAAAGTGCGTCACGCTCCCGCGTGCAGGATGCAGCGCTTCCCGCGCTCGTCATCATTGTGGCCGGGCTGGTGCCTGTCATCCTCGTCTCACATTCGCTGGACGGTGACGCTTAAAGTGTTCTTGTTTTCCGCATCGTGTTTTCAGAAAAATCGCGCTCGATTTTCGGGCTGATGCTCAAAAAAAAGAGGCAGCTGACGCTGCCACTAAATTTGTGCTTTCAACGAGAGTAGGATCGAAAATACATCATGTCTTTTTGGAGCCACCGGCTCTCCATCCCGTCATCGAATGGACCCGCGTTGGATTCATTTTTGGACAATTCACTTTAAGAGAAGGTTAAAACCGCATCCCACCTTTGACGGGCGACAATTCCTATCGGTCGTCAAGCGATGGCTAAATCCGGCGGCGATTTCCCGGCATCATCCGCCCCAACACTCAGTTCTGAAGCGCCTCGATACCTTCGAAAAGGGCAAGCGCCTCTGGATTGGCAAGCGCTTCCTTGTTCTTGACTGGCCGTCCATGGACCACATCGCGCACCGCCAGTTCTACGATCTTTCCGGATTTCGTTCGCGGGATATCGGCCACCGCGATGATCTTCGCCGGAACGTGACGAGGCGATGCTCCCGTTCTGATGCGGTTCTTAATGCGTGAGATCAGCGCATCATCCAGGCTTGCACCCTCCTTGAGGCGAACGAACAGCACGACGCGCACATCGCCATCCCACTCCTGCCCAATGCAGAGCGCTTCCAGCACCTCGTCGATCGTCTCCACCTGATTGTAGATCTCCGCCGTACCGATGCGCACGCCGCCGGGGTTCAGCGTGGCATCCGAGCGCCCGTGAATGATCAGCCCGCCATGCACCGTCCATTCAGCGAAGTCGCCGTGGCACCAGACATTGTCGAAGCGGCCGAAATAGGCCGCACGATACTTTTCACCATCCGGATCGTTCCAGAACATGATGGGCTGGCAGGGAAAGGGTGCGGTGCAGACGAGCTCGCCCTTCTCGCCACGAACCGGCTTGCCCTCATCATCCCAGACATCCACCGCAAGACCGAGGCCCGGCCCCTGGATCTCGCCTTTCCAGACCGGCTTCACCGGATTGCCGAGCACGAAGCAGGAGACAATATCGGTTCCGCCCGAAATTGACGCAAGCTGGACGTCGCTCTTGATGCCGTCATAGACGAAGGAGAAGCCTTCCGGCGATAGCGGCGATCCTGTGGACGTGACAAGCCTCAGCGCCGAAAGATCATGGGTCTTGTCCGGTTCCAGGCCGGCCTTGCGGACCGCATCGATATATTTGGCCGATGTGCCGAAAACGGCAAAGCCCTCATGTTCTGCATAGTCGAAGAGCACAGTGCCATCCGGCGCGAATGGCGAACCGTCGTAGAGGCAAAGCGTTGCGCCCGAAGCAAGGCCCGTCACCAGCCAGTTCCACATCATCCAGCCGCAGGTGGTGAAATAGAAGAAGCGCTCGCCCTCTATCAGCTCACAGTGAAAGCGATGCTCTTTCAGATGCTGGAGCAGCGTTCCGCCAGCCGAATGGACGATGCATTTGGGAACGCCGGTGGTGCCGGAGGAGAAGAGGATGTAGAGCGGATGGCTGAACGGCTGGCGGACGTAATGTAGCGCTTTGGGCTGAAAAGGCCGAATGACATCATCATAGTGAAGAATGCCGGCTTCATTCTCCTGGTCGGTCTGCGTGGTTCCCGCATAGGGCACCAGCAGTAGCGGAACGCCGAGTTTTTCGGCAACCGCCTTGGCCTTGTCCGCCACCTCCTGCCGCTTGCCATTATACCAATAGCCATCGCAGGCGATGAAGAGTTTCGGTCCGATCTGCCCAAAACGATCCAAGACGCCCTGTTCGCCAAAATCGGGCGAGCAGGAGGACCAGACGGCACCGAGCGATGTGGCGGCCAGCATCAGCGCCACGGTCTGCGGCATGTTCGGCATCATTGCGGCAATGCGGTCGCCAGCCTCTATGCCTCTCTCGGCGAAGGCCTGCTGCAAGCGTGAGACCTCTTCGCGAAGTCGATCCCATGACCAGCGCGCCTCGCCCTTGTCTTCACCGCGGAAGATAATTGCATCCTCCGATCCGCTATGGCTTAGCAGATTTTCAGCAAAATTCAGCTCCGCATCCGGGAAGAACCGCGCGTGGAGCATGTCATCACGGTCGATGAGAACGCGTTCCCCCGCCTCTCCGATCACGCCGCAATAGGTCCACACCGCACTCCAGAAATCTTCGCGCGCCTCCACAGACCAGCGGTGGAAGGCGTCATAATCGGCAAAGTGTACGCCATAGCGGTTGGCGCACCAGTCGATGAAGTGCGTCATGGGCGAGTGCGCGATACGCTCAGCCGACGGTGTCCAAAGTGGGTTGGTGTCAGTCACGGTGGCCTCCTCCTGCCCCCAATCTACTCAGCCTTTTGCAGCGGCGTGCTCATCCCTCATGCGCTGGAGTTCGCTCCGCTTGGAGGTGATGGACGCGCAGATCACCCCGATCGTGACGAGGCCAATCAGGATCGTGCAGACAGCGTTGATCTCCGGCGTCACGCCAAGACGGACCTGAGAGTAAATCTTGATCGGCAATGTGGTGGCGCCCGGTCCGGTGGTGAAACTTGCGATGACCAGATCGTCGAGCGACAGGGTAAAAGCCAGCATCCAGCCGGCGACGACAGCCGGCATGATCAAGGGCAGAGTGATGCGGAAAAAGGTCTTGACCGGGGGGCAGCCGAGATCGAGCGCCGCTTCCTCCAGGCTGCGATCGAAGGTCAGAAGCCTGGACTGCACGACGATCGCGACATAGCACATGGTGAAGGTCGTGTGGGCGATGACGACCGTCCAGAAGCCGCGATCCACCCCGATGGAAACGAAGAGCAGCAGCAGCGACAGGCCGGTAATCACCTCCGGCATGACGAGCGGCGCATAGATCATGCCGGAGAAGAGGACCCGTCCCGGGAAGCGGGCAAAGCGTGTCAGCGAAAGTGCCGCCAACGTTCCAAGAATCGTGCCGATGGTGGCGCTCAGCACGCCGACGCGCAGCGTAATCCATGCCGCATCCATCAGTCCCTCATTCGACCACATGGACTGATACCAGTGCAGCGAAAATCCGCCCCAGACCGTCACCAGTTTGGAGGCATTGAAGGAATAGATCACCAGAATGAGGATCGGAATATAGAGGAAGGCAAAGCAGATGGTGAGGATCGTGGTGTCGAACTTGCCGCGTTTCATGGCTCAACCCACCTTTTTCTGCTGGTTCTGGAAGATGGCGATCGGCACCACCAGCAGGAGGAGCAGGATGACGGCCACCGCCGAGGCGAGCGGCCAGTCGCGGTTGCCGAAAAACTCGGTCCACAGTGTCTTGCCGATCATGAGTGTCTGAGCGCCGCCGAGAAGATCGGGAATGACAAACTCGCCGGTGATGGGAATAAAGCAGATCATCGAACCTGCCACGACACCCGGCAGCGACAGGGGGAAGGTGATCTTCCAGAAGGCCTTCCACGGCGGGCAGCCAAGATCGGCAGCGGCTTCCAACAATGTGTTGTCGAGCTTTTCCAACGCCGAATAGAGCGGCAGCACCATGAAGGGAAGATAGGAATAGACGATACCGATGAAGACGGAGGTCTCGGTGCGGAAAATGTTGACCTGTTCGTCCGGCCCGAGAAGGCCGAGCGACTGGAACAGTACAGTCAGCAGCCCCTCCGGCTTCAAAATGCCGATCCAGGCGTAGACGCGGATCAGGAACGATGTCCAGAACGGAAGGATGACGAGCATCACCAATGTCGGGCGGACGTGGCTCGGGGCGCGCGCCATAGCAAGCGCCATCGGATATCCGACAAGAAGGAGCAGCACCGTTGAAATGACGGCGATCCGCAGCGACGACAGATAGGCTTCGATGTAGAGGGGGTCTTCAGTCAGGAAGATGTAGTTGTCGAAATCGAGCTGCGAGAAGAACTCACCGATCCGGCTGAAGCCTTCGAAGACCGGCACGTATGGGGGCATGGCGATCGCGGTATCGGAGAGCGAGATCTTCACAATGATGAAGAAGGGCGCTGCGAAGAACAGGAACAGCCAAAAATAAGGAACGGCCACCACCAGCCATTGCAGTGGGTTTCGGCGGCTTTCAGGAGAAGGGATCGCCATTTGTCGCTCTCCTATCGCGTCAGAACCAGGCCGGAATCGGATTTCCAGGTGAGCCAGACCTTGTCATCGAAGGTGATGGGGCGATCGACCAGACGCGAGACATTGGCCTGGGCGGCACGCATGATGCGGCCATCATCGAGCTTGACGATGAAGATGGAGAAATCTCCCAAATAGCCGATATCCCAAACCTCGCCATGTGCGACATTCATCGCTTCATCGGCCGGCGCGTCAAGCGAGATGCGGACCTTCTCCGGTCGAACGGCAAAGGCCACCTGGCTGCCGACGGCGGCCTGACATTCCTGCTCCACCGTCACCTTCAGACCTTCGCAATCCAGCACGACCTGAGCGGGCTTGCCTTCTGCGGGCGCCTTGCTCTCGACCTTCGCTTCGAAAATATTGATGTCGCCGATGAAGTCGGCCACGTAGCGACTGTTCGGCGCCTCGTAGATTTCGGCAGGCGTTGCAACCTGTACGACGATGCCCTTGTCCATCACCGCAATACGGTCCGAGACGGTCATCGCCTCCTCCTGGTCGTGGGTAACGATCAGGAAGGTGAGGCCGAGCGTCTGCTGCAGATCCATGATTTCGAACTGGGTTTCTTCGCGCAGCTTCTTGTCGAGAGCGCCGAGCGGCTCATCGAGGAGCAATACTTTGGGGCGCTTGGCGAGCGAACGGGCAAGCGCCACGCGCTGGCGCTGGCCACCGGAAAGCTGGCTTGGTTTGCGCTTAGCAAACTCGGTGAGCTTGACGAGGCGCAGCATCTCCGCGACGCGGTTGGCAATATCGGCCTTGGGCAGGCCGTCCTGCTCCAGACCGAAGGCGATGTTCTTTTCCACCGACATGTGGGGGAACAGCGCATAGGACTGAAACATCATATTGGTCGGGCGCTTATAGGGGGGCACGCCTGAAATGTCTTTTCCCTGCAACAAGATGCGCCCTGAGGTCGGCTCCTCGAAGCCCGCCAGCATGCGCATCAGCGTGGTCTTGCCGCAACCGGATGGCCCGAGCAGGGAAAAGAATTCGCGCTCGTAAATATCCAGCGTCAGATTGTCGACGGCGGTGAAATCACCAAATCGCTTGGTCACGTTTTCGAACCGGATGAAGGGGACCGAGGATGGATCTGTCCAGGGAGAGAATTTGCGTTTTACCGGGCCGAGTGATTTCGCCATGACCTGCTCTGTTTGATTGCGAGAGTGCCGAACGTGAAAGGGGCAGACTGTCACCGCCTGCCCCTTTGTCAAATCCGATCAGGTGCCGGTCTTTATCTGTGTCCAGACTCGGTTCAAAACGCGCTGTTCACGCGGCCCATAGGGCGAGATGGTGAAGAGCTTCTTCATCGTCGCCTCGTCTGGATAAACGGAAGGATTCTTCGCAACCGCCGGGTTCATCAGGGCCTGGGACGCAAGATTACCGTTGGCGTATTGAACAAAGTCAGAAGCCTTCGCAGCCACTTCCGGCTTCATCATATAGTTGATGAAGGCATGTGCCTCTTCGACATTCTTGGCATCGGCCGGAATGGCGAAGGAGTCCATCCAGATATAGGTGCCTTCCTTCGGAATGACGTAGTTAACCTCGACGCCGTTCTTGGCTTCCTCGGCGCGGGTCTTGGCCTGCAGCACGTCACCGGACCAACCGATGGTGATGCAGCTATCGCCATTGGCAAGCTCATCGATATAGGCGGAGGAATTGAACGTCTTCACATAGGGACGGATCGCCTTGTAAACATCGCCGCCAGCTTCCAGATCGGCTGTCTCCTTGCTGTCCGGGTTCTTGCCCAAATAGTTCATGGCAATTGCAAAGGTCTCGTCCGATGCGTCGAGAATATTGATGCCGCAGGACTGCAGCTTCTTTGCGTTTTCCGGCTTGAACAGAATGTCCCAGCTATCCACCTTCACGTCACCGAGAGCCGCCTTCACCTTGGCGACATTGTAGCCGATGCCGGTCGTGCCCCACATGTAGTTGACGGCGTACTCGTTGCCGGGGTCGTACTGCGCCAGACGCGTGGTAATTTCCGGCCACATGTTCTTCAGGTTCGGAAGCTTGGACTTGTCGAGCTTCTGATACACGCCCGCCTTGATCTGGCGTGCGAGGAAGGGCGATGTGGGGGCCACGACATCATAGCCGGAATTCCCCGCCAAGAGCTTCGTTTCCAGAACTTCGTTGCCGTCATAAACGTCATAGACGACCTTGATGCCCGTCTCCTTGGTAAAGTCCTCAAGGATCGAAGGGTCGATATAATCGGACCAGTTATAGACGTGGACGACCTTTTCCTGGGCAAAGGCAGCGCCGGCAGAGAGAACGGCCGTGGCAAAAGCCAGGGTGAAACGAAGCGATCGATAACTCATGATTTCTCCTGATGTGGCGCATGACGAGAAACTGCGCAAACCCCTTTGTTTTGGCAGAGACTAAGAAGGAAAATCAGCCTCCGCAAGCAGAAATGTGCAGTGCGAAAATTTCAGGCAGATGACGTCTCGACGCGGCGGTCGTAGGCCTGCGCAAAAGCCCCGCATCGCGCGTCTTTCGTGCCAAGTTATTGAAAATCGAAGACGCTGAGGCCCGTCACCATTTCATCGAGACCGAGCGGACGTGTCAGCGGTGCCTCCGCTCGCGACAGGCAGCCCTGTCTTTCACACAATCGGCAAGACGGTCCGATGGCGACTGCGCTGGTCGACGCAGAGAGCGCTTCGCCATAGACGATATCCTTCGCGTGCGCCGTTTCTGTCACGATCATCAAAGCCGTACGGCGCACCCGTTCCCCGAAACCGGCCTGAGGTCCTTCGAGCGTGCGTGAGATGGTGATGTAGGAAGCGCCGTCCGGCATTTCCGTACTCTCAACCAGTATCTGCCCGGGCTGGGCGAAGGCCGCATGAATATTGAGCCTAGGACAGAGACCACCGAATTTCGCCTGCGGAAAGCCCTGCGCGCCTGCCTTGCGAAAGCGGTTTCCGGCACTGTCGGTTTCCATCATGAAGAAGGGAACTGCCGACGATCCAGGCTTTGCCAATGAGACAAGACGATTGGCTGCCTGTTCGAAGGAGACGTTGAAGCGTGCGCGCAGCACGTCGATATCGTAGCGCGCCCGCTGGGCCGCAGCCAGGTAGGCGGCATAGGGCATCATCAAAGCGTGGGCGGCATAGCGCGCGAGTTCAAAACGAGCGATGCGCTTTGCTTCTTCATTTGAAAGCGCAAGCGCCTCCAGCTCCTGCGAGATTTCATCCGTCAGCGCGAGCAAAGACACTTCCATCGCCAGTTCCCGAAGCTGGTCATGCATCGAAAGCCGCTCGGACAGAAACAGACGCATGGAGTGCCGGTCATACCGGCGACGCAGATTCGGCATGACATGGACCGGCAGGCTGCGCACGATGATGCCGTGGTTCTTCTGCAACCAGGATTTCAAAGCCGATGTCAAATCGTCGCTCGCTCCGAGTGCCGCATGGAAGCTCTCCGCCGCGCCATCCAGAAGAGCGAAATGGGCAGGCCTGCTTTCGAATATCTGCCGGACCTCGTCGATCGGCAGGCGTGTGGCCGAGAGCGTCGTCTGATGACCCTCGCGCGCCAGAAGGTCGGAGAGATCGCTAAGGCGCTTGGCCTGTTCGCTATAGGCCCGGTAAAGCTTGACCACGCCCATGGCGGCGTTGGGTGCGGCTTCGGCCACTTCGACAAGTTCCTGTGGCGAGGGAATTTCCCCTGCCAGCAGCGGATCGGCGAAGATCTCCCGCAACTGGCTGGCGGTGCCGCCGCTTTCGCCTTGCAGGTCGTCGAGATCGACCTTGTAGACTGAAGCGAGCTTCAGCAGCAGTTGCACCGTCAAGGGACGCTGGTTGCGCTCGATCAGATTGAGATAGGAAGGTGAGATTGACAGCGCTTCCGCCATGGCGGTCTGCGTCAGGCCCAAGCCGTTTCTCACCCGGCGCACACGCGGCCCTGCAAAGATCTTGGTTTCCGCCATCATCCCTCCCCTTTGACAAAAGCTCACAAAAGACGAGCGTTCTTCTCTTTTACAAAATTTACATTTTTACAAAGACATCTGTCAAAGACGATACAGCATAACCCGTTTCAAGTCACTGTTTTTCCTTTTCATCTAGCCATAGAAAACCGATAAATGTAAATTCAGTCACATCGGATCGCTGCTATCGATCCAAAGCAGAAGCAGCGGGAAGTGACAGCACATAGATACGGGAGAGAGATGTGACTGATTTTTACAAGCTTGTTCCAAATGCTCCGAAGGGACGCTTCGACGGCATTGAGCGCACCTACACGGCGGACGATGTTTTGAAGCTGCGCGGCTCGGTCGATATCCGCTATTCGCTGGCCGAAATGGGCGCCGACCGCCTTTGGAAGTTGATCAACGAAGAAAGCTTCGTCAATGCACTCGGTGCGCTTTCCGGCAACCAGGCCATGCAGATGGTTCGCGCCGGTCTGAAGGCCATCTATCTTTCGGGTTGGCAGGTTGCGGCAGACGCAAACACCGCATCCGCCATGTATCCTGACCAGTCGCTCTATCCGGCGAATGCCGCACCCGAACTTGCCAAGCGCATCAACCGCACGCTTCAGCGCGCCGATCAGATCGAAACTGCCGAAGGCAAAGGTCTTTCTGTCGATACATGGTTCGCGCCGATCGTTGCCGATGCCGAAGCCGGCTTCGGCGGTCCGCTCAACGCCTTCGAAATCATGAAGGCCTTCATCGAGGCGGGCGCGGCGGGCGTTCACTATGAGGATCAGCTGGCATCGGAAAAGAAGTGCGGCCATCTGGGCGGCAAGGTTCTGATCCCGACGGCGGCGCATATTCGCAACCTGACGGCAGCGCGCCTTGCGGCAGACGTCATGGGGGTTGGGACCCTCGTCATTGCCAGAACCGACGCGGAAGCGGCAAAGCTTCTGACATCCGATATCGACGAGCGGGACCGCCCCTTTGTCGATTACGATGCCGGTCGCACGGTTGAAGGTTTCTATCAGGTGAAGAACGGGCTGGAGCCCTGCATCGCCCGCGCCAATGCTTACGCGCCCTATTGCGATCTGATCTGGTGCGAAACATCCAAGCCGGATCTGGAGCAGGCCCGCAAGTTTGCCGAAGGTGTTCACAAGGTTCATCCGGGCAAGAAGCTTGCATACAATTGCTCGCCGTCCTTCAACTGGAAGAAGCACCTGGACGATGCGACCATTGCGAAGTTCCAGCGCGAGTTGGGAGCGATGGGCTACAAGTTCCAGTTCATCACACTTGCCGGTTTCCACCAGTTGAATTACGGCATGTTCGAACTGGCACGCGGCTACAAGGATCGCCAGATGGCAGCCTATTCGGAGCTTCAGGAAGCGGAATTTGCCGCCGAAATCAACGGCTACACCGCAACCAAGCACCAGCGCGAAGTCGGCACCGGCTATTTCGACGCGGTCTCCGTCGCGATTTCCGGCGGCACCTCATCCACCACCGCCATGAAGGAATCGACCGAGCACGACCAGTTCCGCCCGGCCGCAGAATAACATCCGAAGTATAAGACGCTTCAGGTACTTGTTTTAACGCATGTCGTGATCCGCAAACCGCTCAAAAGCTTTGCGCGGCATGCTCTTTGAGGAGGAAAGACAATGGCTTCGATTTCGAGAGTTAGAGAACGGGCAGAAGAACAGTCCTCTGCCATGACGCAGGACCAACAGGCTGCCATCCGTATGCTGGCAAACGACCTGCACCGTCTCAACCAAGCGGTCATGAATGCGGTCGAGGCGGGAATCTCCGTCGAACTCGTCCGCTCCGCCCGCCACCATGGCGGCGACGGAAACTGGGGCGATCTGCTGATTCCGGTCATCGTCGCGCAGAGCAAGGCTGCGGCCTAATCCGGTACGCCGCGTCCGGCATAAAGGTCGGAATGCTGCTTGATGAGCCTCACCATTCGGTCCGCCACCGTCCGTATATCGCGGCGGTGGCGGTCTTCATTGTTCATGACCAGCCACTGTGGATGGCGGAGCTCTTCGATCTCTCCTCCCTCTCCCACCAGCCGCGTATCCGCATCGCCGATGAAGCAGGGTAGCACTGCTGTACCGGCACCGGACAGAACCAGTTCGCGCAGACCTGAAGGCCTGTTCACGGTGACGACGACGTGCTCCGCCCGCGCCTCATACGGCCAGCGCAAATAGGCGGAAATCGCATTTTCTTTGTCCACGACAATCCAGCGATCCGCCAAAGATTGCGGCGCATTGCGCAGTCTGTAGGCGGCGTAGGCGACATTGCCAGTCTTGATCGCAGCGAGATTGCGCTCCTCCGGCTCGAAAGCGCGGATACCGATATCGTTCTCGCGATGGGTCAGCGCTGCTCTCTGTTCGGCGATGAAGAGATCGATGCGAAAGCGATCTCGCTCGCTGCAAATGGCGGAGAAATTGCTCATGATCAGTTGAGCATTCCATGTGCCGAGCGCAACGCGCACCAGCGAAGAGGTCGCGCTGGATTTTCGCCAGCCTTCGATCGAACCCGCGGCGTCTTCCATGACATGAAGATTGTCGAGAAGCATGCGCCCATCTGCCGTCAGGGCGTAGCCCGTCTGGCTTCTGACGAAGAGAATCTTGCCGATCCGTTGCTCAAGTTCCAGCATTCTGCGACCGATCGTTGCCGGGCTGAGGCCCGATGTGGCCGCCGCACCCGTCAGGCCGCCGCCACGCGCAACGTCGAGGAAAAGCTGATAGGAATCCCACCCGATGTTTTTCATGAATGAAAAACGTAAGCCAATGCTGGCGGCAGATAAAGCAGAAATTTGAGTGCAGAGTCAGATCGACCGATCAACGGAGATAACCATGCACGGACTCTACCTCGCCTATGGCATGATCAAGACACCTGAACCTCAAGGTCCAAAGGCGCGCCGCGAAGCGGAGGAAAAATTCTATGCTGAATTTCGCGTACCGGGCATCTTAACCCGTATGGTTTCAGCCTTTAAAAACGTCAGGCGCAGATCAGAACGCGATTGCGATCAAGGCGGCCAGAGCGCCAGCCGCGATCAGGCTGAGGCGAAAGGTAATGAGGAGGTTGTCATTGCGCGTGCTGGCAATAGCGACGGCGCGGGCGCGATTTCTGGACATCATCATGAGCGGCTTCCAACGAAAAACTTGACCGATCAATGCCGGGTTCCGGCGTCCAGCGAGACCTCATGTTCCAACTCGCGTTGTGCTGGCATAGAGGTCAGCATGACTCGCGCCTCTTAACAAGATGTTAAAGCATCGCCGCGTTGCAGCATTTCTGGCAAGAGTGGTTTCCGCTTTGCACTCAGAATGCGTCAGAGGAAGCCGTTTGCGCAAATTCGGCGGACGCAGGCTGACGGGATTTGCCCTAAACGGACTCTCCTGCAGCGTAACCGGATGCCCAGGCCCACTGGAAATTATAGCCGCCGAGCCACCCCGTAACATCCACGGCCTCACCGATGAAATAGAGGCCCGGAACAGCTTTGGCCTGCATGGTTCTGGAATCGAGATAACCAGTGTCAACGCCGCCAAGCGTGACTTCGGCGGTGCGGTATCCTTCCGAGCCAGATGGCCTGATCTGCCAGTCCTGCGCGCTGGCTGCGAGCGCCATCAGCGCCTTGTCGGAAAGGTCTGCGAGATGACTGGTAAGGCCCGATTGCTCCACCAGATATTGCGCAAGCCGCTTCGGCAGAATCTCGCCAAGCGCCGTCTGGGCGGATTGACGGCCATTGGCTTTCTTGGCGGCCTTGAGTTTCTCGGTGATATCGATATCAGGCTCGAGCTTCAGGCGAATGGCATCGCCTTCCCGCCAATAGGATGAGATCTGCAATATGGAAGGACCGCTCAAGCCGCGATGGGTGAAGAGCAGCGCTTCGCGAAACGTCGTTTTCCCGTGTGAGATATCGGCTGGGACCGCAACGCCGGAGAGAGGCGACAGCCGCTCCAACTGCGACGGATCGAGTGTTAGCGGCACCAGACCGGGACGCGGCTCGACCAAAGGGAGCCCGAATTGCTCGGCAAGCTTGTAAGCAAAGCCAGTGGAGCCCATCTTGGGAATGGATTTGCCGCCAGTGGCAACGACCAGGCTCTTTGCCTCGATCACTCCTTGCGAGGTCGCCACGCGAAGGCCACCTGTTGCCATGCCCTCGACCGATGTGATCTCAGTCTGTAGCCGCAGCTTGACACCACCGGCCTGCATCTCCGTCAACAGCATGCGAATGATGTCTTTGGCGCTGTCGTCACAGAAGAGTTGGCCGAGTGTTTTCTCGTGCCAGGCGATCTTGTGCTTCTCCACCAGATCGAGAAAATCGCGCGGCGTGTAGCGGGCGAGCGCCGATTTGGCGAAATGCGGGTTTTGCGACAGGTAGTTCTTCGGCCCGGCGTGGATGTTGGTAAAGTTGCAGCGCCCGCCGCCGGAGATGCGGATTTTCTCTCCCGGCGCCTTGGCATGATCGAGGATGATGACGGAGCGGCCGCGCTGACCGGCACGGATGGCGCACATCATGCCTGCGGCGCCCGCGCCCAAAATCAGCACATCACATTTTTCCGTCATGGATTTTCCTTATCCTTGTTGCACTCCCTCTTTTCGAAGTCAGGCTTCTTGTCAATGCGCATTCCCCTCTCGCCAATTGTCAAAGTCTGACTATTATGCCCCCAGTCGAAACAGACACCGGTGATTTATGCCCCCCAAGAAAACCATGCTCCGCCCGAAGAAACCGGCAACCATGGCGAAGAAACCACCCGTTGAACTCTCCTCTACCCGCGGCGTCTCCACATGGCGCGAAGCGGCGCAATGGTTGAAGGTACGCGGGATCGAAGACATTGAATGCATCACCCCCGATCTGGCAGGCGTTGCACGCGGCAAGATGATGCCGACGGCAAAGTTCACCGGCGACACCTCGCTGGCGCTGCCCTCTGCGCTCTATCGTCATACCATTTCCGGCGATTATCCGGACGAGACCGCAAATTTCCGCTATGAGCCGCGCGACAGCGACCTGAAGCTGGTGCCCGATCTTTCCACGCTCTCCGTCGTACCGTGGGAAAGCGATCCGACCGCACAGGTCATCTGTGATGTCGTGGACCAGGAAGGCAAACCCGTTTCCTACACGCCACGCAACGTCTTGAAGAATGTGCTGTCTCTTTATCAGGACAAGGGCTGGAAGCCGGTGGTCGCGCCGGAAATCGAGTTCTATCTCGTGGCGATGAATGACGACCCGGATTATCCGCTGCATCCGCCAAAGGGCCGTTCCGGTCGCTCCATCGTCGGCGGCCAAAGCTATTCGATTGCCGGCATCAACGAATTCGACGAATTGATCGACGATATTTACCACTTCTCGGAAAAGCAGGGTCTGGAAATCGACACCCTCATCCATGAAGAGGGTCCGGCGCAGCTGGAAATCAACCTGCGCCATGGCGATCCGGTGGAGCTTGCCGATCAGGTGTTTCTCTTCAAGCGGACCATTCGCGAAGCCGCGCTGAAACATGGCATCTATGCTACCTTCATGGCGAAGCCCATGCAGGCTCAGCCCGGTTCTGCGATGCACATTCACCAGTCCGTCATCGATATCGAGACCGGCCAGAACGTGTTTTCCAACAAGGATGGCACCCCGTCGAAGGAGTTCTTCTCCTTCGTCGGCGGCATGCAGCGCTATGTGCCGAACGCGTTGGTGATGCTGGCGCCTTACGTGAACTCTTATCGTCGCCTGACGCCGGATATGGCCTGCCCGGTGAACAATGCCTGGGGTTACGACAACCGCACCACGGCGTTTCGCGTGCCGATTTCCGGACCGCAGGCACGGCGCGTGGAAAATCGGCTGCCGAGCTCCGATGCCAATCCGTATCTCGCGCTTGCCGCGTCGCTCGGCTGCGGCTGGCTTGGGATCATGAACAATATCGAACCGACGGAGCCGACCTACGAGACCGCCAATGAAGGCTCCATCGAGCTTCCACGCGGTCTGCTCGAAGCCGTCGCACTTCTGGAACAGGAGCAGCAGTTCGAACGCATCTTCGGCAACGAGTTCGTCGGTCTTTATGCGGGCCTGAAACGCGGCGAGTTCGAAACCTTCATGCAGGTGATCAGCCCATGGGAGCGCGAGTTCCTGCTGCTGAACGTGTGAGGTGAACGATATGGCATGGCAGAGCCCGATAGCGCCAGGCGTTTCATGGTATCAGGAGACTGTTGCGGAGCGTCCGGACTATCCGACGATGGATGGCTCGCGCACGGTCGATGTCGCAATTATTGGCGGCGGCTTCACCGGCCTTCAGGCGGCCTATAATCTGGCGCGCGCCGGCATTGCCGTCACCCTGATCGAGGCCCATCGCTTTGGCGATGGCGCGTCGGGGCGTAATGGCGGACAGTTCGGCACCGGTCAGCGCGCCTGGCCGGACGAGCTTGAAGAAAAGATCGGTTTTGAGCGCTCCAAGGCGCTGTTCGATCTCGCGGAAAATGCCAAGCACTATGTGCTCGACTTTGCCCGCGACAACCAGATCGACATGGAGTTCCAGCCGGGGCAGTTGAACGTCTCGCATAAGCGTGCCTATGAAAAGAGCTATCGTGATAGCGTCGAGGCCATGGTGGGCCGCTATGGCTATGAGGAAATTGCCTTCATGGAGAAGGCAGAAACCGCAGATCGACTAGGATCGTCGCATTATCATTGCGGCGCGCGCGACACCGGCACCGGTCATATTCACCCGCTGAAACTGCTGGTGGGACTGGCAAAGGCTACGAAAGCGGCGGGTGCCGATATCTTCGAAATGACACCGGCCAAGTCTATCCGTCAGTCCGGCGGCAAGACGCTGATCGAAACGCCGTCTGGAACGATCACCGCAACTCGAGTGCTGATTGCGACCAATGCCTATATCGGCAATCTGGAGCCCGTCACCGCAGCGCATGTGATGCCGATCCGCTCCTTCATTGGGGCGACAGCACCGCTCGATCAGTTTCCATCCATCATTCCGGACAAGGAAGCGGTGGCGGATTCACGCTTCGTGGTACGCTACTTTCGCAAGACGCCGGACAACCGCCTGCTATTCGGCGGGCGCGAAGCCTACACCGCAGACTCGCCGCGTGACATTTCCAAGCATATCCGCAAGCAGATTTCGGAAATCTACCCCGCGCTCGCGAATATCGAGATGACCCATGCCTGGGGCGGGTCCGTCGGCATTACGCTGACACGCCAGCCCTTCGTGCGCGAGGTCATGCCGGGTGTGCTTTCCATCGGCGGCTATTCCGGACATGGTGTGATGCTCTCCAACTATTGCGGCAAGCTTTACGCCGACATGGTGATCAATAAGGACAGGGCACTCGATCAGTTCGCGGCGCTGGATGTTCCATCCTTTCCAGGTGGTGCATCGCTGCGGGCGCCACTCCTGTTCCTGGCGCTGACGTGGTATGCATTACGGGACAGGTTTTGAACGCGTCTGCCTTCGCATTGTGCAAAAGCAACGATTGGACACCTGCCGGCATGACGGGCCAGCAGCAAAATTCATTATTTTCGTACATCAACTCTGGCATTTTTAAATCGATTAGATTATGGATGCCCCTAACGTGTAGAGATCGAGAGAATCGACATGAGCAGTCAAATTATTCCCGTTGACCCCTTTGATTGCGTCGTCTTTGGCGGCACCGGCGATCTGGCAGAACGCAAGCTTCTGCCCGCCCTTTACCACCGCCAGGTGGAAGGCCAGCTGACCGAACCGACCCGCATCATCGGCGCTTCCCGCTCTGTCATGACGCATGAGGAATACCGGAAGTTTGCGCAGGATGCCCTGAAGGAGCATTTGAAGTCCGGCGAATATGACGAGGAGCAGGTCGCCAAGTTTTGCGCGCGCCTCTTCTACATTCCCGTCGATGCCAAGTCCGACGATGGCTGGGACAAGCTGAAGAAGCTTCTCGACGAAGGCAAGGATCGCATCCGTGCTTTCTATCTTGCCGTCGCACCGGGAATTTTCGGCGACATCGCCTCGAAGATCCGCGATCACAAGCTGATCACCAAATCCACCCGCATCGTGGTGGAAAAGCCGATCGGACGTGACCTCGCCTCCGCGTTGGAGCTGAACGACACGCTCGGTAATGTCTTCAAGGAAGAGCAGATCTTCCGTATCGACCATTATCTCGGCAAGGAAACCGTTCAGAACCTCATGGTTCTGCGCTTTGCCAACGCGCTCTTTGAACCGCTGTGGAATTCCACCCATATCGACCACGTGCAGATCACCGTGGCGGAATCCGTCGGGCTCGAAGGTCGTGCAGGTTACTATGACAAGGCGGGCGCGCTTCGCGATATGGTGCAGAACCATATTCTTCAGCTGCTTTGCCTCGTTGCAATGGAGCCCCCCTCCTCGATGAACGCCGAAGCGGTGCGTGACGAGAAGCTGAAGGTTCTGCGCTCGCTGAAACCCATCACGCAAACCAATGTCGAGAAGAACACCGTGCGTGGACAATACCGCGCTGGCGCTTCGGCAGGCGGAGCGGTCAAGGGTTATCTGGAAGAGCTGGAAGGCGGCGTTTCCAACACGGAAACCTTCGTCGCCCTCAAGGCGGAAATCGGCAACTGGCGCTGGGCGGGCGTGCCCTTCTACATCCGCACCGGCAAGCGCCTTGCAACCCGCGTTTCGGAAATCGTCGTCACCTTCAAGCAGATCCCGCATTCGATCTTCGACGATACGGCCGGCAAGATCGAGGCCAACAAGCTGGTGATCCGACTGCAGCCGGACGAAGGCGTCAAGCAGTCGCTGCTTATCAAGGATCCGGGTCCAGGCGGCATGCGCCTGCGTCAGGTGTCGCTTGATATGAGCTTTGCCCAAGCCTTCAACGTGCGCAACCCGGATGCCTATGAGCGTCTGTTGATGGATACGATCCGCTCGAACCAGACGCTCTTCATGCGTCGCGACGAAGTGGAAGCCGCATGGAACTGGGTCGATCCGATCCTGAAAAGCTGGGAAGCCGTCGGCCAGGGCGTGCAGGGTTACACCTCCGGCACCTGGGGACCGAGCGGCGCAATCGCGCTGATCGAGCGTGACGGTCGTACCTGGCATGAAGCCGACTAAAGGAAGATGCGGATGGAACCCAACATGCACATCTTCAATGACGGCCCGGAACTCGCCGAAAAGCTCGCAGGCGATGTTGCTGCGTATCTGAAAGCGGCCATCGAAGAACGCGGGGCAGCCAGCATGGCCGTCTCCGGTGGCTCTACGCCAAAACTGTTCTTCCAGACGCTTTCCAAGCATCAGCTGGAATGGCCGCGCGTCAGCATCACGCTGGTGGATGAACGTTTTGTGCCGCCGGATAATGACCGCTCCAACCACAAGCTGGTCGCCGAGAACCTTTTGCAGAACGAAGCAAAGGCGGCCTATTTCGTGCCGCTTTATCAGTCTGCCGCCTCACCTGAAGATGCGGCAACGCTGGCAACGGCGAGGACCGCCGATATCTGCGACCCGTTCGATATCGTCATTCTGGGCATGGGGACCGACGGACATACCGCCTCCTTCTTCCCCGGCGGCGACAATCTCGAGGAAGCGCTCGATCTCGATGAGCCGCGCACCGTGCTGACCATGGCTGCGGAAAATGCAGGTGAGGAAAGGCTGACCTTCAACCTTGCGGCGCTTCACGACGCCCATTTCCTGGTGCTGCACATTGAAGGTGCGGCGAAGAAGGAGACGTTGGAGAAGGCGCAGTCCGATCTCGATGAGGACGAAATGCCGATCCGCTCCGTGCTGAACCGTGCGGATTCGACGGTCAATATCTACTGGGCGCCATAACGTCCCGCATTCATGCGGCGGCGGTGCCCGGCATTTGAATGAAACATGATCGTCGGCCCGGTCTCCCAAGCCTGTGGCCGACGCTCAACAGAAGGACAGGATGAAGCCCATGGCTGCCGACTCACGCGTTCAGGACATTACCGCCCGCATCGTTGAACGTTCGAAACCCTATCGCGAAATCTATCTCGAGCGGCTGCGGCTGCAGATCTCCAAGGGCGTTCACCGCTCCACCCTGTCCTGTGGCAACCTCGCGCACGGCTTTGCCGTCTGTTCCCCCGCCGACAAGGAGATCCTTGCCGGCGATCGAATTCCCAATCTCGGCGTCATCACCGCCTATAACGACATGCTTTCCGCCCACCAGCCTTACGAGGTCTTTCCGCAGATCATTCGCGATGCGGCAAAAGAGGCAGGCGGCATTGCGCAGGTGGCAGGTGCAGTGCCTGCCATGTGCGACGGCGTCACGCAGGGCCAGCCCGGGATGGAGCTTTCGCTGTTTTCCCGCGATGCGATCGCCATGGCGGCCGGCATCGGCCTGTCACACAACATGTTCGATGCTGCCGTCTACCTCGGTGTCTGCGACAAGATCGTCCCCGGTCTGGTGATCGCAGCACTCACCTTCGGCCATCTGCCGGCCGTCTTCATTCCGGCCGGACCGATGACGACCGGCCTTCCGAATGACGAAAAGTCGCGCATTCGCCAGCTTTATGCGGAAGGCAAGGTAGGCCGTGCGGAACTGCTGGAGGCCGAGTCCAAGTCCTATCACGGTCCTGGCACCTGCACCTTCTACGGCACCGCCAATTCCAACCAGATGCTGATGGAGATCATGGGCTTCCATATGCCTGGCTCCTCCTTCATCAATCCGAACACGCCGCTGCGCGATGCGCTGACCAAGGAAGCTGTGAGGCGGGCGCTGGCGATCACCGCACAGGGCAACGAATTTACCCCTGCCGGGGAGATGATCGACGAGCGCTCCGTGGTCAACGGCGTGGTCGGTCTGCATGCGACAGGCGGTTCCACCAACCACACCATGCACCTGATTGCCATGGCACGCGCCGCCGGGATCATTCTGACCTGGCAGGATATCTCCGACCTCTCCGACATCGTGCCGCTTCTCGCACGCGTCTATCCGAACGGTCTTGCGGATGTGAACCATTTCCATGCGGCCGGCGGCATGGGCTTCCTCATCAAGCAGCTCCTGAAACAGGGCTTCGTGCATGATGACGTGCGCACCGTCTTCGGCCACGGGCTTGAGGCCTATACGATCGATGCCAAGCTTGGCGAAAACGGCGCCATCCAGCGTGAAGCAGCACCCGAAGAGAGCCACGATCCGAAGGTTCTCTCCCGCATCGAAACACCGTTCCAGCCAACCGGCGGGCTGAAGATGCTGACCGGCAATCTCGGCAAGTCGGTCATCAAGATTTCCGCGGTGAAGCCAGAGCGTCACATCATCGAAGCCCCTGCCATCGTCTTCCACGACCAGCAGGAACTGCAAGATGCCTTCAAGGATGGCAAGCTGAACCGCGACTTCATCGCCGTCGTCCGCTTCCAGGGACCGAAGGCCAATGGCATGCCGGAACTGCACCGGCTCACCCCGCCGCTCGGCGTGCTGCAGGACCGCGGTTTCAAGGTGGCGCTTGTCACCGATGGCCGTATGTCCGGCGCTTCGGGCAAGGTGCCCGCCGCTATTCACGTCACGCCGGAAGCCTCCGATTGCGGGCCGATCTCGCTCATTCGAGATGGTGACATCATCCGTCTCGATGCCGTATCGGGCACGCTCGAGGTTCTGGTCTCGGCAGCGGAGTTGTCCAAGCGCGAACCTGCGCGCGCCGATCTTTCCGGCAATGAGTGGGGCATGGGCCGCGAGCTCTTCGCGCCGTTCCGTCGCAATGCCGGAACCGCAGACCAGGGCGCCAGCGTCTTCCATTGATCTGCCCAATGGCGGTCCGGTTGGGGCATCCGCCATGCCCGACAAAAGCGGCGCGAAACTCGAGACCGAGTTTCGCAAAAGCACCCTGCGTGGCTTGAAAGAGAAAGCGTCCTTCTGGCGTCCAAAAGGACGAAGGGCGCTCCAGCACCCTGTCTTGACATCCCCTTTCCATTTCTCCCCTATTGACGTGAAGGCTAGCGCCTCTGCTGTCATGTGGCTGTGATGATCGCCCTATAGGGCCTGTGCAGCCAGCCGCGGGGGCGGTGGCGCAGTCTGAACTGACGGGGCCAAGTATGACGATTTTCTCACGCACACGCCGTAACTTGCTGAAGCTCATGGCCGGAACTGCCATGCTGCCGCTGCTGCGTTTTCCGGCAGTTGCCGACCAGCAGTCTCCGCTGCGCGCCATCGTCATTTCCGACCTGCACTCCGCCTATGAGCGCATGGGCCAGCTTCTGGCAGCCATCGAGACGCGCATTTCCGCAGAGAAAAGCCCTCACATCATTCTCCTGAATGGCGATCTGTTCGAAAGCGGTAATACGGTCGCGATGCGGTCGCAAGGCGAGATCGAGTGGAGCTTCCTTGCAGCCCTCGCGAAACTCGCACGCACCGTCGTGAATATCGGCAACCACGAGCCGGATATCGAGACCGACCTTGCCCATTTCGTCAGCCGCGCTGAAGGGCTGGGAGTCACCGTCCTTTCCAACATCATCGACAAGCGGAGCGGTGCTCCTTACGCGCCGGCAAGCAGCACATTCGAGATTGGCGGACAAAATGTCGTCGTTGCCGGGCTCGCCACCAACGCCATCAACACCTATCCGAAGGCGACGCGCGAGGCGCTGACCATTCCCCAGCCCGTGGAGTGGGCAAAGGTCAATCTTCCCGAGATCGTCAAGCCCGATGCGATCAACATCGTGATGAGCCATGCCGGTGTGGTGGCGGACCGCGACATCCTTCCTCTGCTGCCGGACGGAACGCTGGTCGTGGGTGGTCACGACCACCTGTACTTCGTGCATGAAGCCGGTGCCACGCGCTATGTCCACACTGGATCGTGGTCCACGTCGATGGCGGTTGCAAGCATTCCAGGCCCTGGCCAGGCCGCAACCATAGAAACGGCGGCGATCGATCGCAGTGCGAAGCCCTCCCCGGCGCTGGGCGCGCTGATCGAAAAGACGCTCGCTCAGCATCTGACACCAGAGGAACGGGAAACCGTCGCCAAAACGGCGAGGGCCATGACGGTCGATGAGGCGGGTCGTCAGGTGGCCGAGCTTATTGCCGCAAAAACCGGTGCGGATGTCGGCTTCATCGGCCATACCTCTTTCGGTGCCGGGTTGCCGAAGGGTGATATCCGCCGCTACGATTTCAACGCATGCCTGCGTTTTGAGGGCAAGTTGATGGTCACGGAGGTCGATGGCGAGGTGCTGAAACAGATTCTCAGCCGCTGCAATCAGGATGGCGATATTCCACTGGCCAAACGCACCGGCGACTATCTCTATGCGATGCCGGACAATCCTGTGGCGAAAGACCGTTATAAGCTCGTCTGTAACGACTGGTCGGCCACCAACCAGAAATCCTATTTCGGCCGTGACGATCTCGCCTTCAGCGAAGTGCCAGATGCGAAGTTGAAACAGACGGTTCTTACGGGGCTCAGCTGATCACGGGCGAGCGTTACAAGATCGGCCCGAAAGTTGGATCGATTTTCGGAAAGCACGATGCGTCTATCAAAGAAGATAGAGCGTTTTTTGTGCGTCCAAAGGACGCTCTAAGAGACACGTAGAGAGTGAGCGCAATTCAAGCGGCATCGCGGCAACTGGATTGCTCTCACTCTTTTTTTCCATGTCCTGACGGTCTGAGCTGCGACCACGCCAGCTGAGTTAGCGGCGATAGGTTTTTCCCAGCGCATCGAACAGATGAAGCTTTTCCGGTGGCGCGGAGAAGCGCAGCGTCTGACCCTTCTTCACCGGCGCAATGCCTGGGATCTTGACGATGACCGGCTCCTCACCCGCGGGTGCCTCAAGATAGAGCAGTGTCACTTCACCCAGCGCCTCGACGATCGACACCTTGCCCTCGAACAGATAATCGTCGCCATTGGCGATGAACAAATCTTCCGGACGCACGCCAAAGGATGCCGCCTTGCCTTCTTCGCCCGATGGCGTCGGAATATGCACGGCGAGTGTCTTGCCGCCCGCAAGATCGAGCGTGGTTATTTCGCCGGACGCCTTCACTGTGCCTGCGATGATGTTCATGGCCGGGGAGCCGATGAAGCGGGCAACGAAGAGGTTGGCGGGGTTTTCGTAAAGCTCCAGCGGTTCTCCCACCTGCTCGACGCGGCCACCATTCAATACCACGATCCGGTCAGCCAATGTCATAGCCTCCACCTGATCGTGCGTCACGTAGATCATGGTGGTATCGGCCATCTTCTCGCTGAGCTTGGCGATCTCGATACGGGTCGCGACGCGCAAGGCCGCATCGAGGTTCGAGAGTGGCTCGTCGAAGAGGAAGACCTTGGGGTTGCGGCAGATGGCGCGGCCAATCGCGACGCGCTGGCGCTGACCGCCGGAGAGCGCCTTCGGCAGGCGCTCCAGATATTGGGTGAGCTGCAGGATTTCGGCGGCTGCGCGAACGCGGCGGTCGATTTCCTGCTTGCTTTCCTTGGCGATCTTCATGCCAAAGGCCATGTTGTCGTAGACCGTCATATGCGGGTAGAGCGCGTAGGACTGGAAGACCATGGCGATGCCGCGCCGTGATGGCGGTATTTCGTTCACCAACTGGCCGTCGATATACATTTCACCGCCGGTGATCTCTTCCAGACCGGCAATCATACGCAGCAGTGTGGACTTGCCGCAGCCGGACGGGCCGACGAAGACGATAAACTCGCCCTGTTTGATATCGAGGTCGATCCCGTGCAGGACCTTCACCTCGCCGTAGGATTTACGGATGCCCTTGAGAATAAGGCCAGTCATGCGGTGCTCCTCCCTATGGTGTTACGCGTGGCGGGCGAAAAACGCGCCCCATGCCGGAAGTTCTACGGTTGTGCCATTCCGTTCGGCCGAAAAGCCATGGCCTTCCAGCTCGTTCCACTCGCCATCCGGCAGCTTTGCCGGTGCTGGCACGGCCGAGAGATTGAAGAGGCAAAGCACTTTTTCGTTGCCAAGTGTGCGGGTGTAGCTCAAGACGGTCGCATCCGCGTCCTGGAACTCGATCTTGCCCTTGGCGAAAGCCGGGTGCTGCTTGCGGAACGCCAGGAAGCGACGGTAGTGCTCCAGAACGGACGCTTCATTGCCCTGCTGGGCGCTGACCGCGCGCTTCTTATGTTCGGCAGGAATGGGAAGCCAGGTCTTATCCGAGGTGGAAAAGCCCGCCTGCGCGTGGCCGGCATCCCAAACCATCGGCGTGCGGCAGCCATCACGGCCCTTGAATTCCGGCCAGAACTGAATGCCATAGGGGTCCTGCAAATCTTCAAAGGCGATGTCGGCTTCCGTCAAGCCAAGCTCTTCGCCCTCATAGATGCAGACAGAGCCACGCTGCGTCATCAACAGAGCCGAAAGCACCTTGGCAAAGGCATCCTTGTCCTCGACCGTCTCACCCCAGCGCGTCACGTGGCGCACGACATCGTGGTTGGAGAAAGCCCAGCAGGCCCAGCCTTCAGGTGCGGCTTGAGCGAAGGCCGCCTGAACTTCTGCAACACGGGCGGGGGTCAGCGCATCGGGTGCCAGGAACTCGAAGGCGTAGCACATCTGCATCTTGTCATCGCCGGATGTATATTCGCCGACGATCTCAAGACCGCGCTGGCTGTCACCGACTTCGCCGACGGCGGCGATATCGGGGAACTCATCCAGTACGGCACGGAAGCGCTTGAGGAATTCCAGGTTCTCCGGACGGTTCTTGTCGTAGATATGTTCCTGGAAGTTGTAGGGGTTTACGGCAGGCGCGGTGGAGGCGTTGCGGCGTTCCGGCGCAAGTGCCGGGTTGTCGCGCAGTTCCTTGTCATGAAAGTAGAAGTTGATCGTATCAAGACGGAAGCCATCGACGCCGCGCTTCAGCCAGAAGCGGGTGATGTTCAGCAACTCTTCCTGGACCTCTGGATTATGCAGATTGAGATCTGGCTGCGAGGTCAGGAAGTTGTGCATGTAATATTGCATCCGGGTCGGGTCCCACTGCCAACCGGAGCCGCCGAAGATCGACAACCAGTTGTTGGGCGGCGTGCCATCCGGCTTGCCATCGCTCCACACATACCAATCGGCACGCGGGTTGCTGCGGCTGGAGCGGCTTTCAACGAACCACGGGTGCTGGTCGGATGTGTGCGACAGAACCAGATCGATCATCACCCGGATGCCCAGGCGATGGGCCTCTGTAATCAGACCATCGAAATCGGCGAGCGTTCCGAACATGGGATCGACATCGACGTAGTTCGACACGTCGTAGCCGAAGTCCCTCATGGGCGAGGTGAAGAAGGGCGAAATCCAGATCGCATCCGCGCCGAGATTGGCAATGTGCTCAAGCCTGGAAGTGATACCCTTCAGATCGCCGATGCCATCGCCGTTGGAGTCCTGATAGGAGCGCGGATAGATCTGATAGATCACGGCACCGCGCCACCAATCCTTGTCCGGAGTAAGGGCGGAAGAAACGGTCGCGGTCATGGTAGTGTCCTGTTGATTGAAAGCATTCATGGGTTCGATCAGCCTCCCTTGACGGAGCCGGCCAAGAGGCCGCGCACAAGGTAGCGTTGGAGCGCGAAGAAGACGCAGAGCGGCACGATAATGGTGACAAAGGCCGACGCGGTGAGAATTTCCCAGTTGCCGCCGCGCGAACCGAGCAGCGCGTTCAATGCACCCGTCAACACCAGTTCATCCTTCTGTGTGCCGAGGAAGACCATGGCGACGAGAAGGTCGTTCCATGTCCAGAGGAACTGGAAGATGGCGAAGGAGGCAAGCGCCGGGAAGGAGAGCGGCAGCACAATCTTGACGAAAATCTCGAAATCGCTGGCGCCATCGACACGGGCACTCTCGATGATTTCTTTCGGCAGGCCGGAAATATAGTTGCGCAGCAGATAGATGGCGAGCGGCAGACCGAAGGCCGTGTGCGCCAGCCAGATCCCGGCATAGGTCTTGGACGGTATGCCGAAGATATTGCCGATGGAGTTATAGAGCTGCAGCAACGGAATGAGCGACATCTGCAACGGCACGACGATCAGACCGACGACCAATGCAATCATCAAGGATCGACCGCTGAAGCGCATCCATGACAGCGCATAGGCAGCGAAAGCGGCAATCAGGATCGGGATGATCGTTGCAGGAATGGCGACCGTCAGCGAATTGACGAAGGATTGCCCGATGCCTTCGGAGAGGAGAACGGTGCGGTAATTGTCGAGCGTGAAGATCGGCGGCGTGGAAACCACGACATAGACGCGTTTTGCGCGCGATCCTTCGAAGCTGGCATTCTTGCTATATTGATAGCTGCCGTCCTCGTTGAGCTGAAGCGTTTCGCCATCACCGAGATCGGCGGACGTACCGGCCTTGAAGGCTGCCGGTTCCTGAACGCGCACGCCATAGGCCGAAACGTGGCCGCTCTTGCCTTCACCGAAGACGTTGCCGGCAATGACGAAGCGATCGCCCTGCTGGGTCTGTGTCGATGGATCGCCAAGGCGCAGCGCCTGCGTCTGGTTGGAGCTGGAGAAGGCCGTCCACCAGCCGGAAACGACGATCTGGTCCTTGTCTCGCAGCGAGCTGACGAGAATGCCGAGCGTCGGCAGAAGCCAGAGCAGAACGATGAAGAGGACGCTGGCGTGAACGATGAGGCGGGGCAGGCCAATACGGCGCAGACGGGTTGCGATGTTCATATCAACGGCCCTCCATCTCGCGGTTCGCCTGGCGGATGTTCCAGATCATGATCGGTGTGACGGCCGCCATGATGACGAGCGCAATGACCGCACTTCGCCCGCTATCGCCACCGCCGCGGAACATCCAGTCGAACATGAGGTTGGCAAGAACCATGGTGTTCCACTGACCATTGGTCATGGTCAGCACGATATCGAAGACCTTGAGGACGAGAATGGTGATGGTGGTCCAGACCACTGCGATGGTTCCCCAGATCTGCGGCACCATAATCTTCCAGAAAATCTGCCAGCCATTGGCGCCATCGATGACCGCCGCCTCGATGGTTTCTTCCGGAATGCCGCGAAGAGCCGCCGACAGAATGACCATGGCAAAGCCGGTCTGGATCCAGATCAGGATGACCATCAGGAAGAAGTTGTTCCAGAAGGGCATGGAAATCCACACCTGCGGATTACCGCCGAAGAACTCCACCAGCGCATTGAGAAGGCCGATCTGCGTCTGGCCCTCGCCGCGATACTCATAGATGAATTTCCAGATGACGGAGGCGCCGACGAAGGAGATCGCCATCGGCATGAAGACGATGGACTTGGCGATATTGCCCCACCAGATGCGGTCGGTCATGACCGCGATGACAAGGCCGAGAAAGGTGCAAGCGGCGGGGACCACGGCAAGCCAGAGAATGTTGTTGAAGATCGACTGGCGGAAACCGGCGTCGTATAAGGCCCAGACGTAATTGGCGAGACCGACGTAATTGGCTCCTGTCCGATCGTAGAAAGACAGGATGAAGGTCGCAACGACCGGGTAGACAAGATAGACGGCAAGCAGCAGCAGGGCCGGCCCGACAAAGAGCCAGGGACGAACGGCCGCGCGCCGGTTGAGATTGCGCGACGCGTGAATGACATCGCCGTCCCGCACCGGAAAGATAAATTGCAACGCCTTGTCCGACAGCCAGTAATAGGCGGCGCAGGCAAAGACGCCGACGATAACGACACCCAGCGCGGATACGATTTGCGTGATCATCATTCCCTCCCCGATCTTACTTATATTCGGCGCGTTTCCCGCGCCGTTCTATCGATGACAGCCCGGCAGCGATGACTGCCGGGCTGGATCTGAGGATTACTTCAAGCCGTCCCAGGCCTTCTGGATATCGTTGGCGACCTGCTCGGCAGACTTGCCGCCGACGAAATCGACCATACCGGTCCAGAACGCGCCAGCGCCGATCTTGCCGGGCATGAGGTCGGAACCGTCGAAGCCGAAGGTGGTGGCCGTCGTCAGAATCTCGCCCTGACGCTTCACCTGATCATTGGCATAGGCGTCCTTGTTGACGCCCTTGAAAGGTGTCAGGAAGCCGGACTGCGCCATCCACACTTCGTGGGCGATCGGCGTCTTCAGGAATTCGACGAGCGCGCGCGCAGCCTTGGAATCCTTGGTGATGGTGAAGAGCGTTCCAGCACCCAGAACCGGCTTGCCGAGATCTGCCTTGGAGGCGAAAGTCGGCATGTAGAAGAAGTCGACATCCGTTCCGACCTTCGTTCCCTCAGGGAAGAAGGATGGAATGAAGGAGGCCTGACGGTGCAGGTAGCACTTTGGCGGAATGTCGAAGAGACCCTTCGGGCTGTCGCGGAAGTCTGTCGAGGCGACAGCGGCAACACCGCCCGAAACATATTTGTCGTTCTTGGCAAACTTGCCGAATTCCTCGATGGCGGCGACGACGCGCGGATCGTTGAACTTCACCTCATTCGTCGTCCACTTCTGGTAGACATCGAGCGGCTGCGTGCGCAGCATGAAGTCTTCCACCCAATCGGTTGCCGGCCAGCCGGTCGCGCCACCAGAGCCGAGACCGATGCACCATGGCGTGCCGCCATCGGCTACGATCTGGTCGCTGAGCTTGACGAGATCTTCCATGGTTTCCGGCACCTTGTAACCGGCTTCCTCGAAGTTCTCAGGAACGTACCAGACCAGCGACTTCACGTCGGCCTTGAACGGGAAGGCGAAATAGGCCTTGTTGCCGTCTTTGTTCTTGTACATGCCAAGATCGACCCAGGACTGGCCCGCGCCGTAATTTTCCTTCACCCAATTTGCCGTCTCGTCACCGAGCGGAGTGAGAAGTCCCTTGGCGGCAAGGTCAGCGAGAAGTCCAGGCTGCGGCAGGATCGCGACGTTTGGCGGCGAGCCGGCCTGCGTGTCGATGACGATCTGCTGCTCGTAATTTTCCGAAGACGAGTAACGGACATTGACGCCGGTCGCATCGGCGAAATAGGCCAGCACGGACTGGAACAGCGCTTCGTCTTCGCCGCGCCACGGTCCGAAGATGGTCAGCGTTTCGCCCTTCAGGCTGGAATTAGCGGTCTTGAAGTCTTCGTAGCTCTTCCAGTTGAACTTGCTGTCTTCACCCGGCTTGAATTTGAGTTCGGCGGCAAAGGATGCGCCCGACAGAAGCGTGGCTACGGCAACGGTCGTTAAAAATAATTTTTTCATGTGATCTACCTCCCATCACATTAATCGGCTTCGGCGTGTCTTTTCAAAGCGCTTTGGCTGCCTATTCATCTCATTGAGAATTGCTCAGAGTCAAGAGGGTTGATGATCATCCCAAATTTGGTCTTCTTTTGCTGTGCGAGAGACTGTATTTGCGCTGCAGCAGAGTTTTTTGAATTGTCTAGCGCTCCAACACTTGCTAGCCTTCAAAGCGGTTTGGAGACGGTGGAGGAGCCGTCCCTTTCCAGAGTCCGCGGGCTTGAGCAGCAGAGGGAGGCTGGGCATGAATCTGAAACAACTATCGCAGTTGCTTGGCATCTCTCAGACGACGATCAGCCGCGCCTTGAACGGCTATCCCGAAGTCAATGCCGAGACGCGCCGGAAGATCATCGAGGCGGCGCGCCAGAACGGTTATCGACCCAACGCGGCAGCGCAGCGGCTGGCGACCGGCAAGGTCGGCTCCATCGGCCTTGTGATGCCCACGGGTGCAGAACATCAATCCGACGTGCACTTCGGGGAGTTCCTCAACGGACTTGGGGAGGTCTCGGCAAGAAACGGGTTTCACCTCGTCATCATGCCGACCGATCCGCGTGACGAAGACGAAGCGTTGCAGGATCTTGCCGCCAATGGCACGGTCGATGGCATCTATCTTGCCTATATGAAAAAGAACGATCGTCGCATCGCGATGATGAAGAGCCTATCGATCCCCTTCTTGGTGCATGGCCGCTCCTGGGGGATCGAGCCGGACTATCCCTTTCTCGATGTCGACAATGAGGGCGCCTTTCATGACGCCGCATCGCTGCTGCTCCAACTCGGCCATGAAAATATCGCGCTGATCAATGGGCCGGAGGGTTATGACTTTACCTTCCGTCGATACCGCGGTGTGGAAGCGGCATTGGCGGCTCAGGGCCATTCGCTCGATCCTGACAAGGTCAGCCACAGCGTGATGACCGACGAGGCCGGGTTCTTGATGATGGAGCGGCTGCTCGACCAGCAACAGCAGCCGACCGCCGTTCTCTGTGCCTCCACAGCACTTGCGCTCGGCGCCATCCGCTCGCTCAACCAGCGGGGCCTGCGCCCCGGACGGGATATTTCCCTGATCGCCCATGACGACGTGCTGCCACTCTTGAAGCCGGTGAACTTTTCCGTGCCGCTGACAACGACACGGTCTTCGCTTCGAGCAGCAGGCATGCGCGTTGCCGAACGGCTGATTGCCCAGATCAAGACCGGGCAAAACGAGCCGTTTCACGAGCTTTGGAAAGCAGAGTTGGTGGTGCGCGCCTCGACCGGGCCCGCTCCTCGTTAGATCTACCCCCCGGCTGTCTTGGTGGCCTCAGTAAAATTTGATGCAAACTGCAGCTGACCGCCTCAGTTAAAACCCAAGCCCCTATGGCCGGCGATGCCCAACTTTACGTCGCAGCCTCGAGTGTCGGCATCACTGGCAAACCCTCCGCGCGCATATATTCCCGCGTTAGCACAACGGATACGTAAGTGACGCTTACGGCCTCCAACGTGCTTAGGCAGATAGCAATTAGCAAAGAGGGGAAATTAATCTCTCCAGCGACGAAGATGCTCCCGGAATCACCGCGAGCGAACATCAATGCGGTGACGATAAAAGAGATTGCGGCCGGAATCGCCATCGCGATGAAAATTCTGGCGAAGGTCTTTGCGAAAGTGCGAGATCCACGTCTAAGCGCGTCACCAAAGCGAGTTGCAGATCCGTAAAGCCCAGCAGGTAGCCACGTGCCGATCAAAGCGTAGAGAACAGAAGACACGATCAACGAAAACAGAATACCGTAGATCAACACCAAACCGGTAAAATTGCCCTGATTGCTTCCGAAGTAGACAGCCGTCGCGATGGCTGAGACGGTGGCCGATAGAATAATGAGAATATTTTTACCGAAGAAACCAAGATCTTTTGACAGTGAATAATATTGTCGACCCTGATCTTTAAATCTTCGATTGTATAGCATGGATACATGCGTCCATCGTGAAAGCAAAATCCAGATAAAACCCGTGGTCTGACTCGATGTGTGAGAAAAATGATCATCCAGGATAAGTGCAGCAATGATGAGAGAAACTGTAACGACGTAAAATAGGAAATTCTTTCGGATGATTGCGAAGGTTTCTGAAATCATTGCGGCGTCCTTATAGAAACGGCATGCGTGGCCGATCTTCAAGTTACGCCGCGTCGGTGACAAACACAAACGACTGATGGAGCATGGCAAGCAAAATCTGCTGCCGCTCTTCGGAGCTAAAACCATTCTTGCAGAACAGCATCCAGCACAAACCTATCCGGTCTTGTGTCCGAATGTTTTTATATTTTCGGTTTTGAACTCAGAACGTCGGCGCGTCTTTGCCGAGCGCTCTGTGCGCAGCAATCACCGTGTTGGCCATCAGCATGGCAATCGTCATCGGACCAACGCCGCCGGGGACAGGCGTGATGGCCGCGGCGACCGCACTTGCCTCTTCGAACGCCACATCGCCGACGAGCCTCGACTTGCCCTCGCCCTTTTCGGGTGCGGGAATGCGGTTGATGCCGACATCGATGACGGTCGCACCGGGCTTGACCCAGTCGGCCTTCACCATTTGCGCGCGACCGACGGCGGCAACCAGAATGTCGGCGGACTTGCAGACGGAGGCCAGATCCCTGGTGCGCGAATGCGCCATCGTCACCGTCGCGTTAGCGTTGAGCAGCAATTGACCCATCGGCTTGCCGAACAGGTTGGAACGACCGATTACCACGGCGTTCAGGCCGGACAGATCATCCCCATGGATGCTGCGAACCAGAAGCATGGCACCGGCCGGGGTGCAGGAGAGCAGGCCTGTCTTCAGATCACCAACCGCGAGCTTTCCGGCATTCAAGACGCTCAGACCATCGACATCCTTTTCCGGCAGAATCGACTGGATGATCGGATCGGAATCGAGGTGCTTTGGAAGCGGTAACTGAACGAGAATGCCGTGGATCGATGCGTCCACATTCAGCGTTGCGACCAAGGCAGCAAGCTCCTGCTGTGTCGTTTCTTCCGGCAGCGTATGCTGGACCGAGTTGAAACCGCATTGCTTGGCCATCTTGCTCTTGGAGTTCACATAGGCATGGCTTGCAGGATCATCGCCGACGATGACGACAGCGAGACCGGGCTTCTGGCCGGTCTCATTCTCCAGACGCTCAGCCGCGTCTCGCACAGCATCCGTCACGGATGCCGCCTTGGCCTTGCCGTCGATCACAACCACCATATGCCTGCCTCCTGAGAACCCGCAAACCAGCCTTGAGGGGTAAGACCCCTAATGCTGCGCGAAGCTACAGATTGCAAGGGAAAATCAGTGGATCAACCGCGACGCCGCATGTCGTCTTCGACAAAGCCGTTCAATCTTTGCTTGAGCGAAGCGAGTTCCTGTCGAAGCGTTCGTAGCTCGTCCGTTTCGGCCTGCGCATGATCTGCCTTGCCTTCCAGTGCGGCGGCCAGCAAAGGCGGCAGACGGAAGCCATCCTCCCTTTGTGCCGTCTCCGCATACCGGACGCGGTTGGCGAGCAGGACCTGACGGACACGTTCATCAAGCGGGATATCATTGGCAGGCTCATCGTGGAGATCGTACTCCCACGTATCGTCTTCAGTCACATCGTAGCGCTCTCTGGCGTAGACGGGCTCGACATCGTCCTCGACCAGATCATGGAAGATATCCGGCTCGATCTCGAACCGTTCATCATGCGCTTCAGCCTTTGCAGGGGCGGCCTCAAAAGCCGTCTCCGCCTCTATTGCCATTTGAATGGCGGCCCCGACCCGGTCTTCCGTCTCCGTGCGGCGGAAGCTGATGAGGAAGAGAGCGAGCAGCATGCCCACCAGAGCGCCGGCGGCTGCCATCGCGCCAGGTATCATCTGCGGCAGAATACCCTCTTCCTGCAGAACCGCGGGTGATGCGGGCTTGGCGATCGCGGCCGTCACGGTCGGTGCTGCGAAGGGACCGGCCTTTTCGCTTGCCGCAAGATATTCGCGCCGGGCTTTTTCGAGAGCCGTTTCCAGCTTGGCAAGCTCTTCCGGTGCGTTACCCATAGCGCGCAATTGTTCTTCAACGGCGGCTTTCGCGCGGGTCTCAGCGTCAAGCGTGGCGGCAGCGTCCTTCAACTCCGCCTTGGCACCGTCCAGCGCACGGCGCAGAGCCGGCATGGCGGCAGATCTTGCGGCATCGACAGCGCCTTGGGCCGCAATGGTGCGCGGGTGTTTCGGTCCGTGATCGACATTGACGTCGTCAAGCGCAAGCTTTGCCGTGGTGTAGTTGTCTCTGACGGGTGCGAGAGCTTCGAAAACGGGAAGCGGCGGCAATGCTTTCGTCAGCACGTCGTCCGTCTTCATCGCCGAGACTTTGGTCACAGCCTGGGCGAGGTCGTGCTCCTTCTCGCCCAAAGCCGCAATCGTTGCGTCCGCCTCATGAAGCGATTGCTGCAGGCCCTGGATACGCGAGACAATATCGTTGCCGTGGCGCATCTGAAATCCTGTCAGAGCGCCTTCCGCCGCGTCGAGCGCGGTGCGTGCTTTTTCGACCGCCTGCAAGGCGGGTTCGGCATGATCGCCGCCTACGCCCTTGACGACCTGGCGAGCGAGATAATCGACGATCCGCTCAGCGGCCTTCGGCGTTGCGGCGGTAACACCGACATCGATGTCCGTCTTCGATGCCGAGGTGATCTTGACGGACTGACGAAGCGCGTCTTCGATGGCGTTGACGGGGGTCGCTGGCTGCACGTCGCCCGAAAGCAGGTTCGCCAGCATGGCGAGGCGTCCCTCTTCAACAATGCCCGTAACATCGCCAGCCTTGAGCTTCAGCTCTGAAATGGCAAGCGTGAGGGACACCGGGGACAGTAGGCTCTGCTGCATGGACGCAGCTACCCGGCCGGTATCGACTGGGCTCCCGCCTGGGGCTGAAACTCTGACGACGGCACGCGAGACATATCCTGCAGACGGCGATGGAAGGAATGCGGACGGCAGGATCGCACCGGCAGCACCGAACGCGAGGACGAGAGCCGCGGGAACGATGCTACGCCGCAATCTGCCTGTCGCAGCCTGCTCCGTAACCGAACCGACATATGTTTCTGTATGAAGAGCCATTGCGAACCCGCAGGGATGTAAGAGCCGTCCGTCTGGCGGAAATATCAATGAAATCTAAAGCGCCATGGCAAACAAATGGTTAATGCCACGGCGAATTGTGGAAGTGACGCCCACCAAATGAGTGCCCGACCCACGGGTAAGTCCCGCGCAAGATTGTGGGTCTAGACCGGAGGCAGATTAAACACGGAGAATTGTCATGCAGCCCATTCAGCTGTTTGCGCTGGCCTCCCGGCAGGCCGAGTGGCTTTCAATCCGTCAGGAAGTTGTCGCCACGAACATCGCCAATGCGAGCACGCCGCAGTATCGCGCCAAGGAAGTCGTTCCGTTCGAAACCGAACTGAAGACGGCTGGCATGCAGATGGCGCGCACGAACCCGGCGCATATGGAAATGAGCGTGACCGGCGCTGGCAAGATCGGCCTGAGGGACGCTCCACTGAACAATGAAATCGGTGTTCAGGCATCCGGCAACACCGTTTCGCTTTCAACGGAAATGGCGAAGACCGGCGAAATCAAGCGTCAGTTCGAGCTGAACACGCAGCTCGTTCGCACCTTCCACTCCATGATGATGACCGCGGTGGGCAAGTAAGATGGACTCATTATCAACCTCGCTGAAGATCGCCGGCAGCGGAATGGAAGCACAGGCAACGCGCCTGCGCATCGTTTCGGAAAACATTGCCAACTCCCGCACCACGGGCGACGGACCGGGCGCCGACCCCTATCGCCGCAAGACGATTACATTTGCCAATGAGCTGGATCGCGCGACGGGAACCAACCTCGTCGAGGTGAAGAAGCTTGGCTACGACCGCTCCAACTTCATCGAGGAATACGATCCGGATAGCCCGGCGGCCGATGAAAAAGGCGTGGTGAAGCTGCCGAACGTCAACATGCTGATCGAGATGGCCGACCTTCGCGAAGCCAACCGCAGTTACGAAGCCAATCTCCAGGTCATCAAGCAGACGCGTGATCTGATTTCCTCAACCATCGACCTATTGAAGGCTCAGTGATGATCGAATCTATCAGCAACATCAAATCGCTGACCAACAACTCCGCGACAGACAGCATCAAGGGCATTGCCAGTGGCCTGACCTCGCTTGCGGGTGCCGCCGTCACCACGGCTACAACCGCGACGGTTGGCCCGACATTCGCCAGCGTTCTCGGCGGCGTTGCGCAGGATGCGGTCGATTCGCTCAAGAACAGCGAAGCCATGTCCTTCGCCGGCATGCAGGGCAAGGCCAATACCCGCGAAGTGGTCGATGCCGTCATGCAGGCCGACCAGACCCTGAGGACCGCTGTTGCGCTGAGAGACAGGCTCGTTTCGGCCTATCTCGATGTCGTTAAAATGCAGATTTGACCCGTGAGGACCTAAGAAATGAGAGCTCTAGCAATCGCAGCAACGGGCATGGATGCCCAGCAGACAAACCTTGAGGTCATCGCGAACAACATCGCGAACATCAATACCACCGGCTTCAAGCGTGGCCGCGCCGAATTTACCGACTTGCTCTACCAGACCGAGCGTGCGCAGGGCGTGATGAACCGCGCCAACCAGGCCATGGTGCCGGAAGGCGCCAATATCGGTCTCGGCGTGCAGACGTCTGCCGTGCGCAAGCTGCACATCCAGGGACCTGTGTCCCAGACGGGCAACACGCTCGATCTTGCCATCGTCGGCAAGGGCTGGTTCCGCGTGCAAGGTCCGGACGGCGCGCCGCTCTACACCCGCGCAGGCGCGTTCAACATGGATTCGACCGGCCGTCTGGTGACGACGGATGGCTACCCGGTTCTGCCGGCCATCACCATCCCGACCGACTCGACCGAAACCAAGATCACCGACGACGGCATCGTTTCGGTGCGTATCGGCCAGTCGAACCAGATGACCGAAGTCGGTCAGCTGACGATGAGCAACTTTGCCAACGAAGCGGGTCTGCGTCCGCTCGGTGATAACCTCTTCGCCCAGACGGATGCCTCGGGTGCGGCTGTCGACGGAACGCCTCAGTCGGTTGGCTTCGGCTATCTGAAGCAGAGCTATCTGGAAGGGTCCAACGTCGATTCGGTCAAGGAAATCACCGACATGATTTCCGCCCAGCGTGCGTATGAGATGAACTCCAAGGTCATCACCACCGCCGACCAGATGGCTCAGATCGTCAGTCAGAACCTAAAATAAGTGGAAGGTAGGGTAACATGAAGTTCCGCCCGAAAATCATGCCTGTTCAAGGTTACAAGGTGACGTTTGCGTTGGCACTCGCTTTTGCGATGTGCGCTCCGCACGGTGCCATGTCGCAGCAGAAGTTCGCTGTCGTCCCCACGGTCACGATTCTTTCGGGCGAGATCATCACCCAAGGCCGGGTGACGGAAGTTCCCGTCACCAACCCCAACATCGCTCCCGGCTATTCCCAGTCGATCGAGGAAGTGGTGGGCAAGGTCTCCAAAAGGACACTGGTTGCCGGGCGGACCATTCCAATCGGCGACCTGCGCGACCCTTATGCGGTGGAACGCGGCGCTGCAGTGCGCATCACCTACAACAATAACGGCATGAACCTTTCGGCCTCCGGCGTTGCCATCGAAGACGGCATGGCCGGCGATATCGTTCGCGTGCGCAACAAGGACACCGGCGTGACGGTGAGCGGAACGGCGAAGCTCGACGGGACCGTGGAGGTTTTCCAAAAATGAGTTTTCGTCAGCGTTTTTTCGCCGCGGCAGTTGCGGCAATGGCTTTTCTCGCAGCCGCCCCGGAAGGCTTCGCCCAGACGATGGCGCGCGTGAAAGATATTGCGTCACTCCAGTCAGGGCGTGAAAACCAGTTGATCGGCTATGGTCTTGTCGTCGGCCTGCAGGGGTCCGGCGACAATATGCGTGCCTCGCCCTTTACCGAGCAGTCGATGCGCGCGATGCTGCAAAATCTCGGCATCTCCATGCAGGGCAACCAGACCTCCTCCAAGAATGTCGCCGCCGTCATGGTGACTGCCAACCTGCCGCCTTTCGCAAGCCCCGGCAGCAGGCTGGACGTCAATATCAGCTCGCTTGGCGACGCCTCGTCGCTTCGCGGCGGAACGTTGATCATGACCTCGATGTCCGGCGCAGACGGCCAGATCTACGCTGTTGCTCAAGGCTCCGTCATCGTCTCCGGCTTCAACGCCGGAGGTCAGGCGGCACAGGTGACGGAGGGTGTGACGACGGCCGGTCGCGTCCCAGGCGGCGCGATCATCGAGCGCGAGCTTCCCTCGCAGTTCAAGGATTCCGTCAATCTCGTCCTGCAACTGAGAAACCCTGACTTCTCCACCGCCATTCGCATTGCCGATACGATCAACAGCTACGCCCGCACCTCCTACAACGAGCCGATCGCCGAGGCGCGCGATTCTCAGGTCGTCTACATCCAGAAGCCCCGCACAGCCGATCTTACCCGCCTGATGGCAAGCATCGAGAACCTTGCGGTGGAAACCGATACGCCGGCGAAGGTCGTCATCAACGAACGGACCGGCACGATCATCATCGGTGCAGATGTCCGAGTATCGAGGGTTGCCGTCAGCTACGGCACGCTGACAGTCCAGGTTACCGAAATGCCGCAGGTCGTGCAGCCAGCGCCCTTCTCACGCGGACAAACCGCGGTGCAGGAGCAGACCGACATTCAGGCTATGAAGAGCGGTGGCCCGGTTGCTATCCTCGAAGGTCCAAGCCTCCGGTCGCTGGTGGCGGGTCTCAACAATATCGGCGTCAAACCGGACGGCATCATCGCCATCCTCCAAGGCATCAAGTCCGCAGGTGCGCTCCAGGCAGAATTGGTACTACAATGATGATCGCCATCTCCAAGATCTTTACGCCTCAACGCGTTCTTCTGGCACTCTTCGTGGTCGCTGGTTCGCTTCCTTCGGCGCGTGCGCAGGAGCAGGTGCGCGTCACCACCGGCGAGACCAGCGGACAGGAAATCCAGCAATACTGCACCAACATCGTCGATCAGGCGCGCGACCAGCGCTATCTGATGCAGAAGCAGGATCTCGAGAAGCTTCAGGAAGACATCAACGAGCGTGTTGCCATTCTGGAAGCCCGCAAGGCCGAGTATGAAGACTGGCTGCAACGCCGTAACGACTTCCTCAAGCAGGCAGAAACCAACCTCGTCGAAGTCTACAAGACGATGAAGGCGGATGCGGCTGCTCCCCAGCTTCAGGAACTCGATCCGGGAATGGCTGCGGCCATCATCATGAAACTGCCACCGCGCCAGTCCGGGCTGATCCTCAGCGAAATGAACGCGAAGAAAGCGGCGACCGTCGCTTCGATCATGGCCAGCGCGACCGATAAAACCACATCAAGAGATCCGTCATGAACAAAGCGCTCATTCTCGCCCTTTCAGCCGCGAGCATCCTCACGGGGTGCCAGAGCGTCACGGAAAACCAGACCCTCAAGGAAATCGGCAACGCGCCGGCAATGAGCCCGATCGGCAGCGGCTTGCAATTCAACCAGGCACCGCAGCTGGCATCCTATCCGAAGCAGCCGCTTCACGCGGCAAGCGGCTATTCGCTCTGGAGCGACAGCAAGGCGGCGCTCTTCAAGGATTCACGCGCGCTCAATATCGGCGACATTCTGACGGTGAACATCCAGATCAACGACAAGGCGTCGTTCGACAACGAGACCGACCGCAGCCGCAAGAACAACCGAAAGACCGGCTGGAAGGCAGATGCGGAAATCCTCGGCTGGAAGCCGAAGGCGGACTCGTCTTTAAGCTTCGACAATGACAGCGAAGCCAATGGCAAGGGCTCAATCAACCGCGCGGAAAAGCTTACGCTCCTCGTCGCAGCGGTTGTGACCGGCATTCTGGAAAACGGCAACCTGCTGATCAGCGGTTCGCAGGAAGTGCGCGTCAACCACGAGATCCGCATTCTCAACGTCGCGGGTATCGTCAGGCCGCAGGACGTCAATTCGGAAAACACCGTATCCTACGAAAAGATCGCGGAAGCGCGTATTTCCTATGGTGGTCGCGGACGCATCATGGAAGTGCAGCAGCCACCGGTGGGGCAGCAGGTCGTCGACCTCTTCTCGCCGATCTAAGACGCTCGAAATGCGATGCTGATAAATCGCGGTACGATCTTGCGAGGCGTTCGACATGGCAGATGAGGTTGTCTCGTCCAGCCGGGTACAAATTGAGAAACAGGCAACAGACCTATGACCGACCAGTTGGCACTTGACGGACCGACACCGAAGAAGAGCTCGCCTATCCCGGCCATCGGCGCGATCGCGGTGCTGTGTCTTCTGGGTCTTGGCGGGGGCTGGTTCGTCGGCAAGATGCTCTTTGTGCCCGCCCCACCGGCTGCGGCCGCACCGGCCCATGAGGCTCCAGCGGAAGTTGCAGCAGCGGCAGAGCATGGCGAAGCACCAAAAGCCGAGGCTCATGGCGAGCCCGCCAAGGATGGCCATGGCGCGCCCGCAGGTCCGAGCCTGGTCTCCCTCGATCCGATCATCACCAATCTCGGTTATCCTGCCGAAAATTGGGTAAGGCTCGAACTTGCACTGCAATTTAATGGTCCTTCAGACCCGTCCGTGGTTCAGGAGCTCCATCAGGAGCTCATGGCCTACATCAGAACCGTTCCTCTCCAGCAAATTCAGGGCCCGCGTGGCTTTCAATATCTTAGGGATGACCTGAGAGAGATCGTTGACCTCAGGACGAAAGGGCGCGTATCCAAGGTTTTATTCAAAACCTTCGTGATAGAATGATTCGCACCCTTATCTGCCTGATTGCTTTCGCCCTGATCCCAGGGATTGCTTTTGCGCAGCAGTCACCGGCAGATTTGTTAAATCTGCCTGTCGACGGCTCCGCCGCGGCATGGATCATTCGTACCTTCGGATTGCTGACGATCCTTTCGATCGCGCCCGGCATCCTAATCATGGTCACGAGCTTTCCCCGCTTCATCATCGCCTTTTCCATTCTTCGGTCCGGCATGGGACTTGGCACGACGCCATCCAACATGATCCTGACGAGCATGGCGATGTTCATGACGTTCTACGTGATGGCGCCAACCTTCGAGCGCTCTTGGAACGATGGCATCCAGCCGATGATGCAGAACCAGATTACCGAGGCGCAGGCAATCGAGAGGGCCGCCGAACCCTTCCGCACCTTCATGCTTGCCAATACGCGCCCGAAGGATCTTGCACTCTTTGTCGATCTTGCAAGCGAGCGCGGCCAGGAAACGATGAATGGCACGCAGCCGCAATATCGCATCCTCGTGCCGGCCTTCATGCTGTCTGAAATCCGCCGCGGCTTCGAAATCGGCTTCCTCGTCATCCTGCCCTTCCTTGTCATCGACATGGTGGTGGCAACGATCACGATGGCCATGGGCATGATGATGCTGCCCCCGACCTCGATCTCACTGCCGTTCAAGATATTGTTCTTCGTGCTGATCGATGGCTGGAACCTGCTGGTCGGCTCGCTGGTGCGGTCCTTTTATTGATACGAGTTCCGAAAAGTTGAGCTGCCGGCCTGCCGCTTGGCCGACGCCCGTCACGTCCACTTTTTCATCTGCCTCGGCAGGCCGGGCGCCAGATCCAGCCACCCCCTACCATCGATGCGCGATTGCGGCCTCTGCCAACGCGCGCCGAGAAGATGGATTCCACTCTGTCGGACAGGCGGTCTTAATAAAGCTCGCCCGGGAACGGAGCTTCCTTTACCGGGCGGACTTGAGAAGACGAGACGCGTTTGCGGAGGGAACCGCGACACGCCCGACCGCTAATGGTCGTCAATGGGATGGGCTGGCTGCTGCCGCCTTTGGCGGCTCGGGATCGGTGTTGATCACGATCTTCTGCGGCTTGCGGGTGGAGTCCCTGGCGTCCAGGATCTCCTTGGTGATGTAATCCATCTGCTGGATCATCACGTCGCGGACAAGCGGCTTTTCCATACGGGCGTTGATGCCGTCTTTGATCTTGGTCTTGAAGCCTGCGACATCGAACTTGCCGACCTCCTTGACGTCGAGGATCTTGTCGCCGACCAGCAGGCCGAAAAGCTCGTCCGTCATATAAGCCGTCATCGGTGCCTTGACGTCCTTCATGATGACGGAGTCGACCAGAAGCGTAGAACGTATCAGGAAGTAGCCGGCCACCGCGCCATTGGAAAGGACAGGCAGCGTCATCAGATCGCCCTGCACATATTGCGGCGGCGGCGGCGCATCGACCTTGTGATCATCCGCGGGGGGCTGGCCAAACTTGACGGCGGCGAAGACGCCGCCAAGGGTCATGACAAGCACCAGGACCCCTGTGGCAATCAGCTTTATCATTGCGCCTCACGAGCGAACTGTTGCAGCGAATAGGTGCCATCGTCCTCGGCATTCTTCTGCGCGTCCTTCAGCAGCTCAACGACCGCCTTGACGGCCTTCATGCTCGCTTCGACGCGGCGGGTATTGATGGCGAGCTTTTCCTTGATGTCGAGGATCTGCTGACGATGCACCTCGGCGATCTTCGGGCTTTCGACGTCGCGGATCAGCATGGTGAGTTCGTAGAGGCAACGGCTCTTATGGGCGTTCGACAGTTTGAAGTCGAAGTCAGGTTCTTTGCCGATCCTAGCGTTCTCGTTGTCGATGACCGCTTCGAGACGACCAAGCACAGCCTGAATTCTGTAGTCGTTGTTGACAATTTCCATGTTACTTCAGCGCTCCGCCTGACTCAGCTATTGGTTTTTTTGGTTTCGGTGTCGGAGAAGATGCGTCGCTGGAAGTCAGTGACCATGCTCATGGCAATCTTCTTGTCGTCTTCATTAACGGCAGAGACGGGGGCGGCATTGCGCTGGCGCTGCAGCGCCTGCGAATAGACCTGCTCGGCGATGCCGATGCCGCCCTTCTTGGACATCTCGTCGGCCATCTGCTCGGACATCATGCCTTTCCAGAACTCGCCTGCTGAGCCTTTGCCATAAACCTCTTCGGTATCGGATGGCATCATGTTCTGGATAAACGTGTTGAGAACGCTCGCCTCGAACTTGCGGTAGGTTTCAGGGATCTTTTCGTGATGCTCCGGCCTGTGGATGTTTCCGAGGCCCGCCTTGCTTGCTGGTGTCTCGATACTGTTGATCGCGGACTCAAAGCCGGCATTGCTGGCAGTCAGGACCGAAGCTTCCCGCGTCGCGCTCACCGCGCGCAGCTTTTCACGGGCCGCGGAGACCTGCATCGGGTCGGCCGCATTGACCACATCAAGCACAAGATCGCTTGGAGGAGAAATCGCCACGTCGTCATCCTTTCCGTTTTGATCGGATGACGATAGGCGCCTAACCTTGCTGGAGGCTGGAGGCCTTCATGCTGATCTGCAGATCGATCAGCTCATAGATGCTGTTGTCGTCACGCACCCTCGCCTCGTCCTCGCGGGCGCTGTCGCGCTTGTCTTCCAGCTTCTCGCCCTTCTTGGTTTCCTTCAGAAGCTGCGTTTCCTGCGCTTCCTGGATGGATTCAAGACGGACATCGCGGGCCATCAGACGGCTGTGTCGCATGACGTAGTGCTTCAGCATGTCCTGATGCAGCGGATCATAGGAGGTCAGATAGCCGGACAGTGTCTCGATCTTCTCGGCAAGCTCGGCGCGCTCACGCGTGGTGATGGCAAGTTCATTCTCGACCATCTTCGTCAGATGCCCCTGCACCTTCACCAGCCTGTCGAGTTTCTTGGATTTGGAAAGATCCGCCATCTCACTCACATGTTCGAGAAAACGAGGAAGAAGCCATTGACGAACTGGTTTATCACCGCGGCAATGCCGAAATAGAGCAGCAGCAGACCGCCGGCCAAAGCATAGGGGGTAGAGATGAAGTAAACCGGAATCTGCGGTGCGAGCTTGTTGATCAGGCCGATCGCCACGTTGAACAGAAAGCCGAAGAGGATGAAGGGGCTTGCCACCCGGATCGCCACATTCATCGAGGCCACGAGCGTATCGGTCAGCGTGATCAGCATGCGCTGGGCTGAGATCGGTCCGCCGAGCGGGATCGACGAGTAGGATTCCACCAGCGCTTTGAAGATGACGTGGTGAAAATCCAGAATGAACAGCACGAGCAACACGCCGAATGTCAGCATGGCCGCAAGCTGGCTTTCGGAGGTATCTTCCAGCACATCCTGCGCGGGCGGGCCGGTGAAGGAAATGGCCGTGCCCATAACGGTTGCGGCAAACTGCATTCCCAAGAGATAGAGATGGGCGATCAGGCCGAACATCGTGCCGATGAAAGTCTCATAGAGCATGGCCCGGAAGAACGTCACCGTGTTGCCCTGCGTGACGGGATAGATGACATCCCAGAGCAGCGGCAGTAGGGCAATGGAAAGCGTCAGCGCAAGGAAGAGCCTGATCTGGACAGGAAGCCTGGCAGAGGAAAAGCCAGGCATCGCCATGAGGCAGGAACCGATCCGGCAGAAAGCCAGGAACAGCGCCATGATGGTTCCTTGCGGGTCAGAGATCATGAAATGGAGCCGAGGATCTTGATTTCCGTACCCTTTGCCAGTTCGACATGTGACAGCACCGGCAAGGTGCTGAAGAGTCGTTCCGTAATCATTCTTACATATGCGCGCGTTTCCGGCAGCGTGACAAGCACGAATGGCAGGCCGACATCCATGTATTCACGGATTACTTGGGTCGCCTCGTTGGAGAACTCTTCCACCTGGCGCGGATCGATATCGAATTCGATGACATCGCCCTTCGGATCGCGCTTCAGCGCCTGCTGGAAGATGACGTCCCACTTGGTGCCGAGGCGCAGGACGCGCAGAACGCCATTGTCGGAGAGGTCGCCGCAAATCTGCTGCGCCATACGGATACGGACATGCTCGACGATCTGTTCGGTCTTGCGCAGATGTGGGGCCAGTTCCGCCACGGCTTCGAGGATCAAGTGCAGGTTTCGGATGGAAACGCGCTCTGCCAGAAGAAGCTTTAAGATTGCCTGAAGGCCGGAATAGGACATGTGCGACGAGCAGATCTCGTCGGCGAGCTTCTTGTATTCTGGATCGAGCCGGTCGATCAGGACCTTGACGTCCTTGTAGGAGAGAAGCATCGGCAGGTTGTTGCGGATGACTTCGCTGACATGCGTCAGAAGCGCGGAAATGTTGTCGATCGGGTGGAAGCCTTCGCGTCGCAGATCTTCGACGAAATGCTCCAGCACCGAAACCGCTGGCATGCCGAAAGCGGGTTCTCTGACATCGTCACCTGGAACAGATGGACGTCTGCCCTTGCCGGTGATGACCAGCACTTCCCCGACGCGCAGCGTATTGGCCGCAACCGTCGTTCCGTGAATGCGGATCTGGTAGGATTTGTCGGGAATGGCGATATCGTCGGTGACTTTGATTTCAGGCACGACGAAACCGTATTGCGCGGCAAACTTCTTGCGCATCTTGCCCACCCGGAAGCCCAGCTCCTGGTGCGCGCCAAGAAGGCGTGGCGAGACCTGTTTGCCAAGTGCGAGCTCGATTTCCGTGGTGCGCAGAACGCTCTTCACCGTCTCGCTTTCGGCCTGCGTGGCGTCAGCTGCCTTCTGGTCTTCTTCCGCACGAGCAACATCCTGTTCGCGCTGCAGCTGGCGAGGAATGAACCAGGCACCCAGTGCCAAGAGGCCGCTGAGGAACATGAAGGGAATGAAGGGCAGACCCGGAACGAGGGCAAGAATGAACATCAAGCCGGCAGCGACGGAAAGCGCCTTGGGATAGCCGCTCAACTGGTTGATGACGGCAGTATCGGTGGAGCCGAGCGTGCCGCCGCGCGTGACGATAAGACCGGCCGCGAGCGAAACGATCAGCGCCGGAACCTGCGAGACGATACCATCACCGACGGAGAGCTTGACGAAAACGTCCGCCGCTTCGCTGACCGGCATGCCGTGACGGAAGACACCGATGATGATGCCGCCGCAAATGTTGATCATGGTGATGAGCAGGCCGGCGACGGCGTCGCCACGCACGAACTTCGACGCACCGTCCATCGCACCGTAGAAGGAGCTTTCTTCTTCCAGTTCGCGACGGCGAAGCTGCGCTTCCTTCTCATTGATGATGCCGGCGGACAAATCCGCATCGATCGACATCTGCTTGCCGGGGATGGCGTCCAGGGTGAAGCGCGCGCCGACTTCGGCGATACGCGTGGCACCCTTGGTGATGACGATGAAGTTCACCACGATGAGGATGAGGAAGACGATCAGACCGATGACGAAGTCGCCGGACATGACGAGGCTCGAGAAGCCGGCGATCACGCCGCCGGCGGCATCGTGGCCCTGGTGACCATGGGACAGAATCACGCGCGTCGTCGCAATGTTGAGCGCGAGACGGATCATGGTGGAAATCAGCAGGATCGTCGGGAAGGAGGAGAAGTCGAGCGGACGATGAATCCAGAGCGACACCATCAGGATCAGCACGGAGAAGGCAATCGAGAATGCCAGTCCCATATCGATGATAAAAGGCGGGATCGGCAGGAACAGGATGCACAAAATGGCAACGATGCCCGCTGCAAACCCAATGTCGCGCCCTCTGGGGGCGACTTTCGGAAGTGGCATTACGCTGGGCGGGGTAGCCATTCTAACTCCATCTCATCATGAGAACCGGCAGGACGTCCGGACCCTTTCCATCATGAAAAGGCCTTGCCGACCCGTTGGACGCAGATCAACGACCGAGGCTTAATGGGTCAAGCTTGCGCGAGAATGGAGACAGGGTGAGCAATGGGCGCGAGACCCGACGAGGCGCAAAAAGCCCGCAATTTCCGCATTTCGATGGACTGAAATGGATTTTTAGCTTTGGTCAACCGTCATCTTGTAATATGATCGAGTTCAACATTTGCGCCATGACCGCGTATCCGTCGACCATGAAGGGTCTTCAACGAACTAGGGCTCGTCATGGTTCTGTCGACATACAGCAGTTATCTCACCGTCAATCGGGATATGAAGGCCTCTCTCTCCAAGGTCGAGAGCCAGGCTCCGGTCAAGCGCGATACCGAATATTACGAAGCCAATATCGGCAAGGTGAAGACTGTCGACGACTTGCTCGGCGATTACCGTCTCTATTCCTATGCGATGCAGGCCTATGGTCTTGGGGAAATGACCTACGGCAAAGCCTTCATGCGCAAGGTGCTGGACAGCGATCTCAGCGACACCAAGAGTTTTGCCAATACGCTGACCGACAAGCGCTACCTCCAAATGGCCCAGGCCTTCAACTTCAACGGCGATGCCAAGGTAGCGCAGAGCACGGCGCAGGCCGATAGCACGACCGATGCTTACAAGGCCTCATTCCAGACCGAAGAGACCAATATCAAGACCGAGGCTGCGTATTTCGCCTCGAAGATCGGCGCAATCACCAATGTCGACGATCTGGTCAACAACACGCGGCTTCGCACCTATGTCCTAGATTCGGCCGGCCTCGATACGACCTTCACCTCCAAGGCCTATCTGAAACAGGTTCTGACAAGCGATCTCGCCGATCCCGACAGCGTTGCCAACCAGGCGAAAAATCCTGCCTGGAAAAAGCTCACGGGGTTCTTCAATTTTAATGCGGACGGCACGGTCAACGGCCAGGCACAATCCGCCGACCAGACGGAAGATCTGAAGCTCGATTACGTTGCCAGCATGTCGACCTATCCGTCGGCCACATTGCTGGATGCCAATCAGCGCTACTGGGACAAGCATGTTCCCCAGGTCCAGAGTGCGCAGGATCTCGTCAAGGACAGCCGTCTCGTCGCTTACGTCAAAACGGCTTTCGGCCTCAACCCCACCATGCTTGCAAGCAGCGTGGCGAGCCTGATGTATAGCCAAAACTTCGCTCAGACCTACGGCAACACCAAGCTGCTCGACGCCTTCGAGTTTTCCAGCGATGGCACTCTTCCTGCCGGCACGAGCGCGCAGACGCCCGCACAGATGTCAGCGGTAGCAAAGCAGTACACAACTGAGTTCAGGAAGGACGCGGACAAGAAGATCGCGGATGCGGTCACCAATTACGAGACCCGCATCGCCAAGATGACGAAGCTGGACGACTTCTTCGTCTCCAACAAGAAAGACGACGACAAGAAGAACGACGAGGTCAGCGAAGTCTGGGACGTGGCTTTGCGCGCCTTCGGCATCAATCCGGATGAGGTCTCCAAATCCGAACTCAAGAAAATCCTCTCAAGCGACGTGACCGACAAGAAAAGCTACGTCAACAGGCTGGACGACGACCGCTATGTCAACCTCGTCAAGGCCTTCAATTTCACCGCCGATGGGGGAACGGAGGCACCATTGACCGCGCAGTCGCAGCGCATGGTGGCCCAGGTGACTGCAGACTACAAAGCCGTAAAGCTCCGAGCTTTGACCGGTACAGCCAAGGAAAATGCGTCCAAGGCCGCGGACAAGGAAATCGCCTACTACACCTCGACGATTGCCGGGATCAAAACCGCCGATCAGTTCCTGGCGGATAGCCGGCTGACCAAATTCGTGCTGGAAGCCAATGGTCTCGACCCGAAAGAGGTGACGGCCACCGATCTGCGCAGGATGTTCAAGTCGGACCTTTCCGATCCAAAGAGCTTCGTTAACACACAGAGCAACGGCAAGTTTGCAGAAATCGTCGCGTCCTTCAATTTCAGCGCCAAGGGACAGTTGGATGCTACGGCTGCCGAGGGCGTTCAGCAGCGCGGCGCGATTTTGGAGACGACCAACCAGTATCTGCAGCAGACACTGGAAGTGCAGCAGGGCGAGCAGAATGACGGCGTTCGCCTGGCGCTGTACTTCAAGCGCAAGGCACCGGAAATTACGAGTCCCTACTCCATCATCAGCGACAAGGCGCTCTTCACCTTTTTCAAGACCGCCTACAATCTGCCGACTGCCATTGGCAATATCGACGTGGCCAAGCAAGCCGATCTGGTGAAGAAATACATCGATGTTGGGAAGCTCGGCGATCCGGACTATGTCGACAAGATCGTCAAACGATTTACCGCGCTTTACGATACGCAGAAGAACGGTCCGACCTCAACGTCGCTCAGCCTCCTGGGACGGTCGGCCTCCATCAGTGCGGATACGCTTCTGGCGGTCGCTCAGCTCAGAGCGGGTTGATAGAGTCCGGCTGAACTCGCATTGCGTCAGCGCCCTCGCAAAGCGAAAGCGGCTGCGGTAGCAGCCGAAGCCACGCTTAATAATCGCTGTCGTTATCCGTGCGGCGCTGGTTGTCCGCAAGCTCCTCGTCATCGGTGACGGGAATGGCATAGGAGCCGTTCAGCCAACGGGATAGATCAAGCGACCGGCAGCGATCGGAACAGAATGGATAATCTTCGCGGGTCGAGGGCATGCCGCATTCGGGGCATGGCTGTGCCTTGCGAAGAGGCGTAACTTTAGGATCCGACGTCATGCTTCTCAGCCTTCCTGCCAGCCCGACGTGACTTCGAAGCCTTCGCCCGCCAGGAGGGCGGCCGTTTCGTAAAGCGGCAGTCCCACGACATTGGTGTAGGAGCCCGTCAGCTTCTGGACGAAGCAGCCGGCGATACCCTGGATAGCGTAGGCGCCAGCCTTGCCGCGCCATTGGCCGGACGCGATGTAGTTTTCAATTTCGAACTGCGACAGACGCTTGAAGCGGACCTTGGTTTCGGCCACCTTCTGACGCACCTTGCCGTTCGGGGTGATCAGGCAGATGCCCGTATAGACCCAGTGGCTTCTGCCGGAGAGGAGATGGAGCGCCGCCGAAGCGTCCTCGATATATTCGGCCTTGCCAACGATCCTGCGACCGACGGCGACCACCGTATCGGAACCGAGAATATAGGCATCCCGCCAGGCCAGTTCGCCCTTGACCGCTTTGTGAGCGGCCTGTGCCTTCTGCAAAGACAGGCGGCGGCAGAGTGTGCGGGGATGTTCGAGGCGTGCGGGTGTTTCGTCGATGTCCATCGGCATCAGGCGCGTGGGCTCGATACCCACCTGATGCAGGAGCTCAAGACGGCGTGGCGATCCGGAAGCCAGAATCAGCTTTTGTTTTGGGTCTGTCATGCTCTGCCAGCCGTCCGATCTATCGGGCGATTACTTGAAACGGTAGGTGATGCGGCCTTTGGTGAGGTCGTAAGGGGTCATTTCGACCAGGACCTTGTCGCCAGCCAGAACACGGATACGGTTCTTGCGCATGCGTCCCGCCGTGTGAGCAATGATCTCATGCTCGTTTTCCAGCTTCACACGGAACGTCGCATTGGGCAGGAGTTCGGTCACGACGCCCGGGAATTCAAGAACTTCTTCTTTTGTCATATAGGTTTGTTTCTTCCTGTTGATGATGCCAGGCGTAAAGTGCCCGGGAAAATTGCGCGGAAACTACACAATCGCCGCACATTTGTGAACCTAAATTGTCGTCCGCTTTAAAGCGTTTCCGAAAATGGCTGCGCGCGTTGCGGCAGGCGCTCGGAAATGAGCTTTTTCAGGTGATCGCGAACCTCGCGATAGGCTTCCAGCCTCTGCTCTCTGGAGCCCGTTTCAACCGTCGGATCCATGGTCGGCCAGTAGACGACGTCGAGCGCATTGTACCGCGTCAACTCGAGTGCGGCGTGATGGGCCTCTGGCGTCAAGGTAATGATCAGATCGAAGAAGTCGTCCTCGATCTCATCCATGGTGCGCGGTTTGTGCTTGCCAAGCGTCAGGCCGGCTTCGTCCAGAACCGCATCGACGAAGGGATCGCGATCGCCTGCCCTGACGCCTGCGGACTGGATATAGATGCCGGGAGCGACGATCTGCTTGGCGATGACCTCTGCCATGGGAGAACGGATGGAGTTCATGCCGCACATGAATAATATGGCGCGCGGGGCCTTGTCTTTCAAGTCTGGAGCGGCCGGACCTTCCATGCCTAGCCTCGCCAATAAAGGACACAGACGAGGGTAAAGAGGCGGCGTGCGGTATCGAAGTCCATCTTGATCTTGCCCGAAAGACGATCCATCAGCGTTTGCGATCCATCATTGTGGATACCGCGCCTGCCCATATCGATCGCCTCGATCTGGCTGGGCGTCGAAGACCGGATCGCTTCGTAGTAGCTCTCGCAGATCAGGAAATAATCCTTGATGATGCGGCGGAAGGGCGTCAGCGACAGAATGTGCGTGGCCACATCTGTCCCCTCCTCCGTAGTGATGGAGAAGACGAGCTTTGCATCCACCAGCGAGATATTCAGCCGGTACGGCCCGCCCACATGCCCAATCGGCTCAAAGATGTTTTCCTCGATCAGGTCGAAGATCGCGACGGCGCGCTCATGCTCCACATCAGGCGTGGACCGGCCGATACTCTCATCCAGCACCACGTCGCAGAGTCTGAAGTCGCCTGCCGCCATCTGCTACCCTTCCGGATTGAGGCGAATGCCGACAGACCGTGCATGCGCATCGAGCCCTTCGGAATTGGCAAGCGTGATGGCAGCGGGTGCGAGCTGACGCAGCTGATCCGGGCCTAGTCTCAGGATCGACGTGCGCTTCACGAAATCAAGGACCGAAAGACCGGACGAGAAGCGTGCCGAGCGGGCGGTGGGCAAGACGTGATTCGATCCGCCGACATAGTCGCCGATCACTTCGGGCGTATAGCGGCCGACGAAGATGGCGCCCGCATTGCGAACACCCGCCATCAGCGCATCGGGGTCATCGACGGCAAGTTCCAGGTGTTCAGCGGCGATGCGGTTGGCAAGCGGGATAGAGGCGGCAAGATCATCCACCAGGATAATCGCGCCGAAATCGCGCCAGCTGGCGGTGGCGGTCTGCGAACGGGAAAGCTGCTTCAATTGGCGCTCGACAGCCTTTTCGACAGCGCGGCCCAGCTCCGCATCATCGGTGATCAGAATGGATTGAGCGCCCGGATCATGTTCTGCCTGGGCCAGAAGATCGGCCGCGAGCCAATCCGGATCGTTGTGTCTATCGGCAATCACCAAGACTTCGGAGGGTCCGGCAATCATGTCGATGCCGACCGTCCCAAACACATGGCGCTTGGCCGCAGCCACATAGGCGTTGCCCGGTCCGACGATCTTGGCGACGGGTGCAATGGTCTGAGTGCCGTAGGCAAGCGCTGCGACAGCCTGTGCACCACCGATGCGGTATATTTCCTCAACGCCTGCGACGCGCGCTGCCGCTAGCACCGCCGGATTGATCTTGCCGGCATTGGCGGGAACGACCATGACGATGCGTTCGACGCCTGCGACCTTGGCTGGAACGGCATTCATCAGCACCGAGCTTGGATAGCTTGCCGTGCCGCCTGGAACGTAAAGACCGACAGCCTCAATCGCCGTCCATCTGGAACCGAGGCCGACCCCGATATCGTCTTCGTAGATATCGTCTTTCGGCATCTGCCGCGCATGGTGCTTTTCGATACGCTGGGCTGCAAACTTCAAAGCATCGAGAACGGCAGGATCGACTTCCGCAAGGGCGGCGTCGATTTCCGCTTCCGTGACGCGCATCGAGATCTTCGAGAAATCCAGCCCGTCGAACTTCAGCGAGTAATGGGCCAGCGCCTCATCCCCACGCTTTCGAACATCTTCGATGATATCACGAACGACAGCGTTCACATCTTCCGAAACCTCGCGCTTCGTCGTCAGGAACGCGGCGAAAGCCTGTTCGAAATCAGAAGAGGATTGCTCCAGCCAGATTGCCACTTCACGTCACCCTTTTCGAGAGCCTCGCGTTGGATGCGAGGCAAAATTCTCTGCAGCCTCAACGATGAGACGGCACATGGGTATGTGGCATAAATCGAAACATGCGGGCAAGGCAATTCCCTGCCCGCTTCGTCAGCTCAAGATTTAGTCTGCCGGATGGAAGGGGCGGGATTCGGTTTCCCATGCACCGCTGAGATCCGTCAATTGCGCCTCGATGCATTCCACGTCGAGCGCGATCGCTCCCCCGCCGGAAAGCGTCAGCTCGATCGTTCCATCGGGGCCCTCTCCCTTCTGGATGAAGCGTATGGCGAGAAGGGAATGAACCTGCTCCTTGTCGGTGCGGTTTATGCCGCTGGAGCGGACCGCCGACACGCGTTTGAGAACCAGGGCGGAGCGGCAGCGTTCTGGTGGATGGTTCTTCTTGGCGCCGTGTTCCCAGACAAACCGGTTGGCTGAGAGAACGAATTGGCCGGGCCGAGGCTCGAAGGACACGTCTTTCAACTTGAAGACGCTGTCCTGCATGTGGGTAGAAATGATGGCAAGGTCTTCGCCATCCAGCGCCATGAGTTTAAGGCCGCTCATCGTCTCTTGGTCCTCATCTCGCGGACAGGTCCGCTATCTCGCGTTCAACATGTGTGAAACACGACGCGTGCCGCACGCGGCATTTGCGTCGTCGTTCAAGTGGTTGATCTGGAGATAGGCAGTCGGGGCCGGTTCTTCAACGGACACGGCCCCCTCATCGAGAATCGGCGATGAAGGATCAATCGCTGACGCGCTCGACTTTCGCGCCGCAGCGGTTCAGCTTTTCTTCGAGACGCTCAAAGCCGCGATCCAGGTGATAGACGCGCGACACCATGGTTTCGCCCTCAGCCACCAGTCCGGCAATGACCAGCGAGACGGAGGCGCGAAGGTCGGTCGCCATCACAGGCGCGCCGCGCAAGCGGGAGACACCTTCGATACGCGCCATCTGGCCTGACAGAGAAATCTTGGCGCCAAGGCGGGCAAGTTCCTGAACGTGCATGAAGCGGTTTTCAAAGATGGTTTCGGTGATGTGCGAAACGCCATCGGCACGCGTCATCAGTGCCATGAACTGCGCCTGCAAGTCCGTCGGGAAACCGGGGAAGGGTTCGGTGACGACATCGACCGGGCGGATGCCGTTGCCGTTGCGCACGACGCGCAGGCCACTCTCCGTTTCGGTGATGGTTGCGCCGGCAAGCCGCAACGTATCGATGGCGTTGTCCAGCAGCGATGCGCGCGTGCCTTCCAGAAGAACGTCGCCACCCGTCATCGCAACCGCCATGGCATAGGTGCCCGTTTCGATACGATCGGGAAGGACCCGGTGACGGGCGCCGGAGAGTGACGTCACACCTTCAATGGTAATGGTCGAGGTGCCGGCACCTTCGATCTTCGCACCCATGGCACTCAGGCACTGGGCAAGGTCAACAACTTCGGGCTCACGAGCCGCGTTGTGAATGATCGTCGTGCCGCGGGCGAGCGTTGCCGCCATCAGCATCACATGCGTTGCGCCAACGGAGACTTTCGGGAAGGTGTAGGTGGCGCCGATCAGACCGCCGGCAGGCGCTGTCGCGTTGATGTATCCGCCATCGATTTCCATGGTTGCGCCTAGCGCCTCCAGTCCTTCGATGAAGAGGTCGACGGGACGTGTGCCGATGGCGCAGCCACCGGGCAGCGAAACGCGCGCCCTGCCCTCACGGGCAAGAAGCGGGCCGATGACCCAGAAGCTTGCACGCATCTTGGAGACCAGCTCGTAAGGAGCGGTCGTATCGACGATCGTCCGGCAAGTGAAATGCACGGTGCGGGAATAGCTTTCGCCCTGGCTTTCACGACGGCCATTGACCGAGATGTCGACGCCGTGGTTGCCGAGAATACGGATCAACTGTTCCACGTCTGCCAGATGCGGCACGTTTTCCAGCGTCAGCGTATCGCTGGTCATCAGCGATGCGATCATCAGCGGCAGTGCTGCATTCTTGGCGCCGGAAATAGGGATGATGCCGTTCAGCTCGTTCCCACCTGTGATTCTGATGCGATCCATTCGTCCCTTACGAGCTTCGCGCTCGCCTTTCCTTGATGCCGTCGAGGCATGTGTTGGTGCCGGCCTGCCGACAAACGGCAGCACAGCTGAAAAAGAGTTGATGCCGCCCACTCAGACAAGAGTCGACGCGAAAGATGAAACCCCTGTCCGTTTCAATTTCCCCGGTCTGTTGTTGTCAGCACGATTCGTTCGTTTTTGCGGCAGGAAGTCCGATTGTATCGTCTTCGTCACCTGCACGGCGGGCGCGCAACTGCTGTTTGCGGCGAGCAAGGTTTTCACGCAGCTTCTTTGCAGCCCGCGCCTTGCGTTCCGCCTCTCGCTGCTTTGCCTTTTCGCCGGGTCCAGTTTGCCCGGATGCCAGCGGCTTTTGCAGGGTTTCATCGTGATCATCGTCCATAAGCGGTGTCATAAACGAATTTCGCGCGGTCCAACAGTGTCCGTCGCTTTTTTCAGAAAGGTATGGTGAAGTCGCACTTTGACGCTTGCGCTCATCAAAAACCTATGGCAATAGGCGCCCACTTGATGTCGAGGCAGCGCTTCGACGACAGATGCTGCGGTAGCTCAGTGGTAGAGCACTCCCTTGGTAAGGGAGAGGTCGAGAGTTCAATCCTCTTTCGCAGCACCATTCAATTCTCCCACACTGTACAGAGTTTTTTCGCTCAATTGCTGGTGACGCCCGACCGTCGTTATGCTTTGGGCTTAATTGGATTTCCGAAAAGATCGACGGGTTCAGGCTCTGGAGAAACGCCACTCTTGTGGGCCGAGAGGCGACCGCTACACGACCGCAGGCTGTTCGGGCGTCCTGCCCAGAGCGCGAGTTCGACTTTCTCTCCTGCCTTGATATCGCGGTCTGCGATGAAGTAGCCGCGATGGTCAGGAGCGGTTTCGTGCCCAGCTTTTTCGTTTTCAAACAAACAAACATCTCCGGGCTTTGCATTGTAAGCCATTCAGCGTCCTCCCTTTCAATGTGAGCCACGGCTTCGGGTGATGGATCTATATGGTGGATGGGGAATGCTGAGGCTAGGCTAAGCTGTGACGAGGGCTCAATAAACGCTCGGCGGCGGATCCTTAATGTCCGAAGTCTCGTCGCCGCGTGCTTTGGCGGCTCGATCCAAGTCTCACTCGCCCATCCACGCGCAGACGAGCGCAGCCAAGGAATCCCCGAAAGCCTTCCTTCCAAAATCTGGACATGACAGGACGCGCACTTGAAAGCTCATACAGCCATCATCACATGAACGTAGAGAGAACATTCATAGGAGCCGTCATAATGACATCTGGTGAAAAACAGCTTTCACGAAGTGCAATCCGCTCGTTGTCGGCGATCCACCAGTATCGTTATCAACGGCGTTCGGGTCGGGTGTGGCTGGTTGGCGACAAGCGCATCTCGACCTCAACCGTCGCTAGCCTTGAAAGAGAAGCCTTCGTGCGAGAAATCGCTTCGAATGGCGCGCCTCGCCTTGTTCTGACTGACGAAGGCAAGCGCTTTATCTCTCAGGGCGGCGGCTGAAGAGTACAAGTGTCGACGAGACAGACGGCGCGGCTCCTATAGTGCAGTTTAGGTTTCAGTTAGTTCACGAATATAAGACCTCTAGTAATGTGAGCGTTCTGGGATATAAAATTGGCGCAAAATTGCGTTGGGGATCGCATCAATGTTTGTTAAGCGTTTCTTGGTGGGTGCAGCCATTGCCGCTTTGTTGTTTCCCGCCGGGGCCACGGCGCTGACGTTTTCTACCGAGCCCATTGATGCAACGAAGTCTGTAATCCTCGTTTCGGGCGTGTTTGAGCCAAGCGAAAGTCTGTCGTCGTTCGTATCGCTTGCGAAAGGGCTCGGCACACGTTCTGGAATCGTCGTCTTCAACTCCATAGGAGGCAACCCCTCCAAAGCTATAGAGCTTGGCAGGCTTATCCGTGCTCTTGGCCTTCCGACGTTTCAGATGCGAGGAATGGAATGTTCTTCCGCCTGCGCTCTAGCTTTCATGGGTGGAACTGTCCGTTTTGCCGAGACGGGTTCCATAGGCGTTCATAAGACTTCTTTCGCCGACACCTCAGCAATCTCTGTGGATGACGCGGTATCCTATATCCAGCACCAGACAGCAGAGACAATCGGCTACATGACAGAAATGGGGATCGACCCATCTCTGCTGCAGTTATCGCTGCGGTACGAGAAGAACGATATGCGTTACCTATCTAAAAGCGAGATGCAGCAGTACCGCGTCACAACTCTTGGAAACGTACCGCCTCCTCCTGAAACGGAAGTCTCAGCGAACACGCAGCCTTCAGCGTCCGAAACTGCAGCGCTGCCGGCATACCGTATCGCTGAAGACGATCCTCGCTTCCAAATACCGCTCGCGAAAACTGGAAAAATTCGTGTCCCCAAAGGTAAGGAATTTTTACGAGCTGGCGAAGATCAAAAGTCGGAGAAGCTGATCTTGTTACGTAACGGCGACAAGGTAGACATACTGGCTGTTGGAGATAGATGGTACTTAGTACGAACAAAGGGGAAAGAGGGCTACGTGCACCATAATTGGGTAAAAGTAGACCAATTTCTCAGTCAGCCGTTCGACAACAGGTTCATCCAGATCAAAAGCTTCGATAATTTCGCAGAAGCGGCCGCTTATGTTCGGGGTTCCTCGCTGCCGGTGACAGCGTATCTTGCGACCAACAACTGGTTTGCGGTTGCGCTGATGCGTTCACTTCCCCCGGATGAGGCCGCCGGACTTCTCAAAGATTTAAAGGACAAAGGCTCTGTGCCGGACGACGCGTTCATGACCGTCGGCAACACTTATGTGAAGAGCGTTTGCTGCTCCAACTGATTGGAGAACGTCCTTGCGGCGGGTGTTAGTATCGCCCCTAGGGCTTCTTTTTCGATGCTAAACCGCAACGGCTGATCGCCATTCTCGCTGCTTCGCCTGCGCGTTCTACAGCATCAGCCCGTCCTGTATGCGTCCATTAGGACGCACGGCGTTTAGGACTCGTGTAACTTTCGCTGCATGCCCCTCGATGACTGAACAGCAGACGATAGAAACGCCAATCGGGGGGCCAACAAACGCGGTCGCTTGGTCCAGATCAGAATCCCGACTGAATGCGGGAGAACACCAGATTGGTGAAGAGGGAGATCTGCGCACCGACAAAGGGCGCTGAAAAGGCGATGGCCACCATGACGGCGATGATCTTCGGCACGAAGGTGAGAGTCATTTCCTGAATCTGGGTCAGGGCCTGCACGAATGCGATGATAATGCCGACTGTCATTGCGGCAAGAACCGCAGGACCCGATGCGATGAGCACGGTCCATATCGCATTTTGCATGATATCGAGAGCGTCTGCCTCGTTCATCTCGGTCCGCTCGTCTCATTCGGCTAAAGGATGCCGAACCTGAAACGGTGGGCATGGCCGCATGATGCGACCATTAGAGATGCTATATGATTCGACAGAAGGCGTTAAGACGCCGTCTGCGAGATTTTGATGCCTTGGCTGATTGCAATCGTTGAGCCGGCAACCGTGGTGGCGGAGAGGCCCTCGGCTGTAACTTCCACCGACTTCACGACACCGCTGGTCTGGCCGTCTGCGCTGGTAATCGTCTTGCCGATATAGGAAGACGCGTTCGACAGCGACGATGCCGAGATCAGGCTTTCCAGGTTCGTATTCATCTTGATCGACTGCTCGACCTGCGAGAAGGTTGCCAACTGGGCGACCTGCGCACTCGGATCCATTGGATTCGTCGGATCCTGGTTCTTCATCTGGGTGATCAAGAGCTTGAGGAAGTTGTCGTAATCCAGCGACGCCTTTTTGGAGTCGGTTTTCGATGCAGAGGTCGTCTGTGTCGATGTGGCACTCGCTACAGCGTCTACCATGGTGCGATTTCCCTTCGCAATTCGTTGACAACAGCCGGCGTGATTTCATGGCTGTTGAGAATGGTCTCTTCCTTGGCGTAGAGACCACGGATGGTCTTCAGCGCGTCGAAGGGACGGCCAGACGAGACGGTGGCGTCGATGCGCTTCAGCTCAGAACGGATCTCTTCGTTCTTGAAGGTCGCAAGCAGCATGGTGATCGACTTGCGGAAGAGTGTCAGAGACTGCTCCTTGCCTTCCGGATTGATCAACATCATCTGTACGATGAAGTACAGCTGCCGCAGAGGTGTCGTCGTATCCTCAAGCTGCAACACATGGTTCTCAAGCAGAAATGTCACATCATTGAGGAATTCCAGGGAAACCTTCCGGTCGACGCGAAGAACGGCGCCGTTGATGAAGATCTTTTCCCCAGACTTCAAGGAAATCCGCAGTGTACTTTTCATTTAAGTCCATCCTTGATGATGGTTGTCACGTCAATAATGCCTTGGTAGTTCGTCGAATTACGCTTGCGTATCTGCTCGCATTCTTTGAGAATCCAGATGGCGATGGAAATCAGGTTGGCTTTGAGTTCAACCGGCAGTTCATTTTCTGGCTGCTGGAGATCATCTACGAAGCGCGTCCAGACCCGCCTGGTGTAGAAAATCGCCTCGATCCCGTCCTTGCCATATTTTTCCTGTCGCTTGGCGACCTCCAGGAGTTCGATAGATCGCTCAAGGACCTGTCTCTCCCTGTTGCGGGCAATATGGGGGTCATCCTCCATGATCTCCGCATATGAAAACTGGAACATTTATCTTTCCTTCATGGCCCGATGTGCCGCCCGTCATCGGCGGAATTATTCCTGCTAGATGAAATTGACGAGGCTAAGCCCCTGGATCTTCGATGTAATTGTATATGACGTCTCGACCTGGTTCAGAAGGGTCGTAAGGCGGGTCGACGCCTCGTAGGTGTCGATGCCAACAAGATCGGTCAGCTGGGTATCGATGATCGTCTTCTGCGCGCTCATATAGGTATTCGCCTTCTCCACTCGCTCCTGGGACAAGCCGATTTTGGCGCGCTGGGTATCGATGTTGGAGATGGCGGAACCCGCGAGCTTCGTCGTGGCGTCATTGACCACCGAAAGCGCGTCGGGGCCGAGACCGGCATCGACCAGCTGCGAGGAGATGACCGTCGCCAGGACAAGGTTCTTGAACCCGGATTCATTGGCGCTGGCGGATGTCGAGACGGTCTCCGAGGTGCTGATCCGGCTGCTCATGGCCGTATCGGAAGCGTTCGTCCAGGACGGCCAGTCGAAATTGTCCTGGTAGTCCTGCAGGAAGGCTGCAACGTCGCTGGCAGAGGCCGTCGATGGGTCCGGAAAAGCAGTGTCGAAAGCCGACTTGAAGTTGCTCGTGATGTTGCCGATGAACCCATCATCCAGCGTCTGCGCGTCGGTGTTGATGCCCGAAAACAGGAACTCGCCGTTGACTGCGGTGTTCGCGTAGCTCGTGAAGTTTTCCAGCACCGACATCGCTGTCGTCTTCGCCACACCGAGGCTGCTTGCGTCGGTATTGCCGCTGAGCGCGATGACCGAGTTCAGCAAGGTCTGCGCGGAATCCGACATGTTCTTCATCGCCAGCTGCGAAGCATCCATGCGCTGCTCGGCCACGGAGTTGGAGTCGACGATCGCCTGAAGGCGTTTGCTTTCACGCGTATAGTCGAGGCTCGTGGAGGTCCGCGTTCCAAGTTCCACGCCGACGTCGGAATAGGTACCGGTGACGGCTTCCTTTTGCAGCTTACTGATTTCAGCCTGCGCATTGGACACCGTCAAATGCATGGCCGTGCTAACGCTTTGGGATGAGATCGAGGTGGTTTTCATATCAGTTCGCCGCCGCCAACAGTGTCTTCAGAAGTTCATCGACCGTCGTCATCAGCTTCGCCGCAGCCTTGTAGGACTGCTCGATGTCAAGAAGCTGGATCAGTTCCTCATCGAGATTGACGCCGGTCGCGTTCGAGTAGGCCTCTTTCGATTTCGTCAGCATCGCAGAGGTACTATCCGCCGCCGACGTGGCGTTGCTCCGATACTCTTCGGCAAAGCCGACCGAATCCGTCGCAAAGCTGAGCAACGTCGTATTTCTCGAAATGCCTGCCGCCGGATCGAATTCGATCGGCGTGTTCATCGCGGTCGCATATTTGTACAGGACGTTGGAATAACCGCTCGATCCGTCCACATTCGGGCTGACGCCCGCAATGTCGCCATCGCGCAGCTTCGTCGGGGTCGCGACCGCATCGGCCGAAACAGAGATCAGCCCGGCAAGACCCGGAATCTTCTGCGGTGTTTCGAAATCGACCGTCGAGCCATCACGGGTGGTGAACAGGCCGGCAACCGGATTTCCACCCCCATCCTGTTCGGCAAACGTGCCCATGAGGCCGCGGGCGATTTCGTCAAGCTGTGCCTGATAGGTTGGATAGACTTCGTCACGCAGCTGCAGAAGTGCCGGAAGGCTACCCTTCGCCGTGGTGTTGCTGCCAGAGCCCGTCTTGACCATCACGCCGTCGATGAAAATCCCGGAACCCGTCGTGTCCGCATCATAAGCGGCGCGGGACTCGAAGGAGATCTTTCTTGGCGTCGTTTCGAAAAGGGTCGTGCCGTCCGTTGTGTAGATGGCGACATCATTGCCGGGACGGGTCGCTGTAGAGACGCCGATGATCCCGGATATTTCCTTGAGCAAGCCCTCACGCTTATCGAGCGCATTGTTCGGGTCGCGTCCGACCTGGGTCGCATATTTGACCTGATCGTTGGCATCGCCGAAGTCCTTCAGCAATTGGTTCAGCCGTGTGATTGCCGTGTTGATTTCGCTGTCGGCATCCACCCGTAACTGCTGAACAGCCTTTGTGGAGGTATTCAACGCATTGGTCGTATCGGTAGCGGCACTGACGACAGCAGAGGCCAGCGTGATGTCCGTTGGCGATGCGGCGTAGGTATTCAGGGCATTCTGCAGGGATGCGAGATAGGTGGACGGGGCAGCGGTGTATTCCTCACCGCCCATCACCACGCTCAGCGACTTCATACCCGCCAGGAATTTCTGCTTGCCCGCATCATCGGAAGCGGCGGAAAGATACTGCTTCAAAAGAGCGCTATCTTCGGCACGCTCGATCTTGACGGTAATTGCTCCCGTCAGCGTATTGACCGTGGTGACAGCGGCGCGGCGGTTATAGTCGCTTGAGCTTGCGTTCGAAATGTTATTCGAAACGACGGCACTTGAGAGTGACGTGTTACCCAGAGTGGCCTTGGCCGTATTAAGTGTCGTACTGAGCGCCATTCACCCGCCTCCAGAAACCGTTATCGTGCCAGATTGATGAGGACGTCCATCATATCGGAGCCTGTTTGGAAGACTTTCGAGTTGGCGGTGTAGCTGCGCTGCGCCTGGATCATTTCCGTCAGTTCGTTGGCGATATCAACGTTCGACTGTTCCAGCTGCTTGGACGCAATGGAGCCGTAGCCTGTCTGACCGGCGAAGCCCAAGGTGACCACGCCCGATTCGGCGGTCGTCTGGAACGCGTTACCGGAGAGAACCTTCAGATTGTCGGGGCTTGCCACATCGGCCAGCGGCACACGATAAAGCGGACGCGGCGAGGACTTGGCGTAGGTCGCATAGACCGTGCCATCAGCCGTAATAGAGATCGACTGAACCGCTTCGGCCGCGTTACCATTGACGCCACCCTTTGAGATCGTCGACTTGTCGGCGCCCAGCTGAGACATTCCCGAAAGATCGAACGTCACTTCCATGTCGTTGGTGGTATCGTCGAGGGTGATCGTCGGAGGATCGTTTTCCAGCTTCCCGGCATCATACGTCAATGTCTCGGTCAGCAGGGCTGGTTGAGTGTACGGGAAACCACCTGGATCTGTCGCGAACTTGGAGTCGAAAACGGAGACTTCCCACTGATTGTCTGCGGTCTTCGTGAAATAGAAATCATATTTGACTGAGTTACCCAGCGGATCATAACCGGTGACGGACGTTTTCAGCGTGCTAACCTGGTCGACATTCACGGAGGATGCGGTTGCACCGGGCGCTGACGGGCGATTGGCGGCAGCCACAATCGGTGCCGAAGAGGCCAGATTGCCTGTCAGCGAACCAAGCGTCGATGCCGTTGCCTGCATGCCGTCGGCAGACGCATTGACAGGCACAAGACCGTCATAGCTGTTGACGACGGTGGTTGGCGTGGTGCCATCATATTTGTAGCCCAAGAGCTTGAAGCCGGAGGCATTGACGAGGAAGCCGTCTTCGTCGGGAACGAACTGGCCTGCGCGGGTCAGGAAGACGTTTCCGCTCGGGTCCTCGACCACGAAGAAGCCATCGCCCTGAATGGCGATATCGGTCGGCGATTGTGTCGACTGCAACGGTCCGTTCTGCGTGATGGAGTAATTGACCTTCGTCATCACGCCGCCGGAATTATAGGTGCCGCCGTTCGCGCCCAGAACGAGCGTCGAAAAGGAGGTCGATGCGCTCTTGTAGCCAGTGGTGCTGGCGTTGGCGATGTTATCACCGACGGTCCCGAGCTTGTTTGCCTGAGCGCCCATGCCGGATACAGCAGTTTTCATCGTTCCAAAAAGGCTCATGTCGAATCCTCTATTCCTGTTCCTGATGACGTTAGGATGCGGGCCTTGCGTGAGGCTGTCTGTTTTCTCCACCACGGAAAATTTCGGCGCGGTTGGGGGACACAGAGGAGCGGCGAACGCCAGAAACGAAAAAGACCGGCGCGGGCCGGTCTTCGAGAATGGTGTTGCTGAAATGAATAAACAAAAATCGCGGGCGTTTTGAACCCGCGATGACGTTCAGGACCAGTCGATGCAGTATCCGAGGAACCGCTTGGAGTCGATTGGATCGAAGCCGAGCTTCTTGCGCAGCTTCTTGCGCAGCTTGCTGATGTGGCTTTCCACCACGTTTTCTTCGACTTCCTCATCGAAGATGCCGTAGATCGCGTTGAATATCTGCGCCTTGGAAACGCGACGACCGCGGTTCGCGATTAAATATTCCAGGATGCGTCGTTCACGACGTGGGAGTGGGAAGACCTCGCCCGTCACTTCCGGATCGCGACCATCGGAGAAAACCCGGATGGGACCGACATCGGTAAATTGCGTGATGACGTTGAGCCTGCGCCGAATTGCTGCCGCCCGAGCCAATATCTCACGTGGATGTACTGGCTTGCGGACGACATCGTCGACGCCGCAATCGAACAAGGCCAGTGTTGCATCGAGAGAATGCTGATCGCTGACCGCAATGACAGGTGCCTGGGAACGATCACGGATCGTTCTTGGCAGTTCATACGTTGTATCCGCCTGACCAATCAAAAATGCTTCAATCGCAGCGATGTCCGAATCCGCTGCGGTGTTCACCCATTCTCCAAATTCTGCTGGATCAAATCCAGTCGAGGGTATCCCCTCTCGTCCAAACAGGGCTGTATACCCTTCCTTAACGAGCTTGCGCTCATCAACTACCACGATCATTCGTCCGCCTCCGAATCAGTGTAGCTCACCTACGTCCTAGGGTGTACGAATCGGGTGAATCTCTCACAATTACAGGAAAACACAGGTAATTATTAATAGTTGATTAACCATACTGTGCCGATTTGGACTATATCTAGTATGCGTTAACCAAAAATGGGATATTTTTTCATGGGATAAACCTGTGGAAGATAATAGGGGGATTGACTCACCTAATTTGGCCCATTCTTGCCGCAATTCAAAAACGGGCAAAAATGGAACTCGGTGATGCAACTTAGGATTGGTTAAGCCTGGCAAAATTTGCGAGCGTTGGCGGTCCATTGACCGTAGCCCGTTGCGACCAGATTGCTGATGACCCGGCAGACATAGCGCTGTTGCGCGGGGTCATTATTGGGGCCGGCATGGTATCTTGCGACCGCCATCGTCCATGTCTCATGCCGATCGTGGAGCTGCTTTAGGAAGCGCGCAGCATAGGCGACGTTCTTCGCAGGCTCGAACATCTCGCCAATCGACCTGAACTCCGCCCCATGAAAATAGACGTTGATCTGCATGCATCCGACATCGATCAACTTGGCGCCACGTGCTCGCGCTTCCTCCACCAGACGATAGGCTTCCGCCCTGCTTTCCGGAAAAAAAGCCTTGCCTTCGATGTTGATCGCGTAGGGGCTGAGCGAGCCTTTGCGTCCCGTTTCCGTCAGCCCCACCGAATATAATATTCCTTCGGGAATACTATACTGGCCAGCGGCATCATGAATCTGCCGCTCGCATTCGACCGCTGCGGCAGGCTGGGAAGCCTCACAGGTAAACGTGGTCAGGACGAGCGCTGGTATCGCGAGGAAGTGTTTCAGGCTGAGCCGAAATATCATTGCCATTGACCTCTTCGGGCGCGCTCTGACGCGTCTGCCGATAGAATTGCTCCTGCGATCGATCGTCGTTGCCACGCTGGCCCTGCTGTGCGCCTTGCTGGTTCAGATCGTTCGGCTGGCGATTGGTGTTGCTGTTGGTGTTATCCTGACGGTCGGATGTGGAGGAAAGCGACACGGTCACCTGGTCAACGCTGAAGCCCTGGGACTTCAGGGCATCCAGAATGGCAGAGCTGTCTTTCTGCAGCTCGGCATAGCCCTTCAGCGTATGGGCCGTCAGGTGAACGCTCAACTCATCGCCAACCAGCTTCATGGCGGCCGTCACATGACCGAGTTCGACCGGGCTCATCTGGATCTTGAGTGTGTGAACGACCTGCCCGGTGGACGTCACCAGAGGCGCTCCGCTGGTCTTGGCCGCCATTGCGGTTGCCCAATCCGGGTCGGTTGCCATCGACGCCGTCACGTTGGCGGCATTCGAGGTGGGCGAGAGAGCAAGATAGCGCCTGCTATCAAGGACCTGCACCACGTCGACGTTCGGAGCAGAGGATAGGGATGCATCAACCTTCAGCGACCCATCCTCATGCGATGCGATGTGGAGATCGATCGCCGGGGCATCCCCCTTGGAAAGCCTTACCACGGTCGTGGGCATAGCCAGATCGTCTTCGGATGGTGGAGCCACGGGAAGCAAGGCTGCGCCATCAGCAGGCTTGGCCTTTGCCTCGGCATGCACCGGCACCACAGGCTGGTCCGTCGGCGCGGTTGTGGCTGCGAGAAGCGACATCAGGTCGGCACTCGTGCTGGCAACGTTGGTCAGATCAGCATCGTCTGCAGGTTTGTCGCTGTCCGTATCGTCCTTATCGCCTTCAACCGGCACTTCGCTCGTATTCGTGGCCTTCGTCAGCGTCTCGATGAATTTGACCAGATCTGCCAGTGACGTAGCGGGCTCCTCAGTCTCGGTCGGGGCTTCCGCGACGACAGGTGCAACAGGCGCAGTTTGAACGCTCACGCTCGTATCGACGAGCTTCAGCAGGAGAGCAGGTTTGCTCTGCGCCGCCTCATCGACAACCTCGCCTTCAGCGGGTGGTTGCTTGTCGTCGGCGCTTGTGGAACGGGCTGGCGCAGCATCCTGAGATTTATCGGCAGGGCGATCGCTGACCGTTTGCTTCGTATCGGTCGGCGCGGCGCTGGACGGAGCGCGCTGGGCCTTATCACTATCTTGCGCCTTGGAATCGGCGTTGGCATTGTTCGCCGGTGCAGGTTGTCGCGCAGTGCGGTCACCCGCAGCGCCAAGCGCATCCGAGAAGCCCGATCCGCCTTGTTTGGACGATCCGCCACGGTCCCGACCATTTGTGACCTTTACGGCCTCGGCGTGGCTCGGCACCAAGTTGCTCAGGACGTTCATATTATCCCCCTTCCTGCTTCAGCATGGAGTCGATCTCGTTCAATCGAGCGCGGTTCTTGTCGAAAAATGTCTTTAGTGGCGCCGCATCGGCTGCCTGAGACGCCGCCTCCTCGGTCTTTCCGGCCGGCACAGGAGCCCTGCTACCCTCGGTCGCAGGGCCGCTACTGCTCGAAACAGTCGTCGCGGCGGTAAGAGACGGCGGCTGCATAATCTGTTCCGCAATGGTTTTTGCCGCGTTGCGTAGCGCGAGGTCACGCGGCGAAAGTTCCGATTCCGGGATGCTTGCCAGCTTTTCCTGTGCGGCCAGAACATCCTGTCCTGATATGTCGGACAGCCCCGAATAGAGCTTGGAGAGAGGCTCACGGGTGGTGTCACCCGTGTCCTCAGCAATTCCATTGGCTTTCTCTGCCGCAAACTGGGCAAGCTCCATCTTGCCTTGCAAGGATGCTTGCCGCGCGATGCGCAGATAGATTTCCTGCGCTCTCTCCGCATCCATCAATTCGGCGATCTCACCGATGTCCTTGGTCGTCACGGGGCCAAAGCTATCGATGGCGAGGCTGACAAAGAGATCGGCAAACTGCGACGCATAAGGAGAATGCAGAAATCGGACGGCGTATTTGCGCGCGTAAACCATTCCCTTCTCGGGCTGCTTCAACTGCATCGTCGCCATGATCGAGCGGCGCAGCGCGGCTTCCTCGATGATCGTGCCTGGCGCGCTCAACCGGGCATCGTCGAAGAATGGCAGGGCTGCAGCCGGGTCTTTGGTATAGGCGATGTTGCCCGCAATCAGCATGAGATAAGGTCCCAGGCGATTGTTGCGATATTCCGGAATGAGATCGGAGACGACCTTGTCCACCAGGCCGCCACGACCGCTCAGATATTTTTGCAGGACGTTGACCACGCGCGAATCGAAGTATCCCTGCACGTCCTTGGCGACGAGATAGTTCAGCGTCGCGGGATTTCCGCCGCTCATGATGTAGATCAGTGCCGCGTCGGCGTTCTTCGTGTCGGAAAAGACCGACATGTCCGAGGTGCGCAAGGTGGTGTCGAAAGCGCTCAGCAAAAATTTCTGCATGTCGCGCGCGGAATGATCGCCCATGACGACCGAATCCTGCACGAACTGCAGAGACCGCAAGATCTTGGCGGGCGGCAGATCGCTCTGGGCCTCGGCCTGGCCAGCCGCCAGAAGCAAGGACACCCCCATCAACAATCCAGCAATATGAGTGGCTCTCATCATCCGCTGGCCTCAACCGTCCTCGAGCAATATCTCGATGCGACGGTTCGCGCCGTTCATCGGGTCGTCGGTACTTTGCAAGCGACGGTCGGCAAAACCGGACAGCTGCTTGATCCGTCCTTCATCCAGTCCGCCGCGCACCAGCATGTAATAGGCCGCATGGGCGCGATCCATCGATAGCGTCCAGTTATCCTTGCCGCCACTACTATAGGCTCTGCCATCGGTATGGCCGCGAATGACGACGGCGCCCTTCTGCTTGCTGAGAACCTCGCCGATCTTGCCCATTGCCAGGACGAGATCGCGCTGGGGTATGGCAGAACCGACACTGAACATCGCAGTGCTTGCCTTTTCCGAAATGGTGATCAGCGTGCCGCCTTCGGCAGGGGTCACGACAATGCCCTCGGCCAGCTTGCCGGCCACGCCGGAAACCTGTTGCGAGATTTCCGCGCGCAACGCGTCGGCGGCCTTCTCGCTCTTTTGCGATACCTTGACGGGCGTGGCAGGCTCGCTTTCAGAGTCCTGCTTCACCTCAGCGTCCTGTTTGGCCGGTTGCTTACCGGATGCCTGATCGGGCTTGGGGCTGGGCACGGGAATGGCCATTGCCACTTCCGTTGGCTTTTGAGCCTCCGGATCCAGATCGTCTGCCGCAACCTGCTCGGCTTTCGCCGTCTTAGCATCAGGTGGTGCTCCAAGCTCGTTGGGGTCGCCGATAATGCCTGCGACATCTTCCTTCGGGGGCGTTTGCTTCACGCTTTCAGACGTCTGCTCCTTTTCAGGGAGCTTGGTGTCCTGGACCACCACAGAAGGGTTCTGCTGAGCGGTGTCGATCTGCTTGCTCCAGAAATCCGGATCGAAGGGATCGCGGTAGGCTTCACCGCCGGAGGCGCCGGTCGAAGGGCCGGATTCGCTTGCACCGCCCTCCCCCTTGGCGCTGACATTGGCTTGCTGGCCGACCTCCTGGGCAATCTCCGCAAGAACCGCATAGGGGTTTTCGAAGAACGCCGCTTCGGAGAAATTGACGTTCTGACCGGACGTCGTGGTCGAATCCTCGCCGCTTGCAGCCGCACTGCCTTCCGTCGATTTGGTCGACTTGGTGTCGGACTTTGCGCTATTCTCCTCGCCTTGCTCCTTCTTGGCGGGCTGCTTCAACCCACGTTCGGCCGGCTGTTCGTCCGTCAGCTTGATGGGATTGAAATAGCTGGCGACCGAGGCCGTCGTCTTCTCATTGGAAGCGTTGACGAGCCACATAACGAGAAAGAAGGCCATCATCGCCGTCATGAAGTCAGCAAAGGCGATCTTCCAGGCACCACCATGCGCACCGTCATGCCCACCCTTGTGACGCTTGACGATGATGATTTCATTCTTGCCGTGATGGTGATTTTCGCTCTCACTCATCCGACAAGCCCCTCAAACCTTGGAAAAACTCCGACAGTCTCGTCATTAGAACTGAATTATCCATTTGAACCTGAATATCGATGTCGTCCGACACCTCGTAATCGACAGGATGGTCAATTTCTTCCAGGCCTTTGCGCATCTTGGAAAGCAGTTGCTCCGGCCCGCTGATCTTGACCGTGCCAGCGTAGCCGTCGCGGATTTCGCGGAGAACTTGCGCTGCCATTTCGGCTGCCGTCTTCTGTGCAAGCTCCTGCTCGACAAACTGGCTGAGAACCTTGAGACAAGCGGCCTCGACGTGCTCGTTCATGACCTGCTTCATGGTGATGACCGAGGTCGCAAGGTGACCGGCAATCTCTTCCTCGAACCGGACACGTTGGGCCTCGAGCTCTTCCTCATGGCGCAGCTTCAACGCGTCGAGTTCGGCCTGATGGCTTTCTTCGAGAGTCTGTTTTGCGGATTGCTCGCCATCCTCGAAAGCCTTGCGCTTCTCTTCCTCAAGATCGACCAAAGGCTCGAGAGCAGCCGCCCAGTCATTCTCAAAGGTCACTGCCGGCAACTCGATATCGAGTGCCACGGGTTCTTCAACCGGTACGAACTGGCTGAAATCCTTCAAGTATTTTGTCAGCGCTGCACTCATCGACGCACCTGATGACAGACATCACATCTGTCGTTTTCAATCCGGGAAGCCTTGCGGGAAAACCGCAAGGTATTCGCAACTGCCTCAGCGAAGGAGAAGAGTCCTGCCATGACAGCTTTTCATCCGGCAGGGTAAAGAGCCAAACTTGTGCGAGGGTGAACCTCTCCACCATTAGCGCGACCGACCGACGATATTGCGGAAGAGGATAGGTCTATTGCGGCAGACAAATGGGGTAATGGCCATGATATGCTGCGGCATTTCAGGCAGAACGACGTAGCTCTTCTTGTGACAACGACATGCGTCGGGCGCAGAATTCGAGCGGACATTCGCCTGCGAGATCAACACCGTTAAGGCAAGCACGCCGGCGAGGTTTGCGGTCTTCGGACTGCCATCATGCCACTCGTGGGATCGCTCCCCCGAGTGCCTTCTTGTGGTCCAAACCTTAGCCTTGGAACAGACTTGCAAGGCTCTTTCGGAAGCTATTGGCCATCGAAACGACCTCGACCGCCAAATCACGCTGCGATTTATAGGCGGCAAGCTTGGTCGATTCTTCTTCCATATCCGCGTCAACAAGACGGCTGACGCTTTTGTTCAAGGAGTCGCCAAGCGCACCCACAAAGGATTGCTGCTGATCGATGCGGTTCGACATGGTCCCGAGAGAGCTGCCGAGCCCCTTCAACTTGGCGGAAAGCTCGCCAACGACGGCCACCATGTCGTCAAGTTCTTCCTTCGTCGTGCTCGACGAAATGGCAATTTCCTGACCGCCCGGTGGCGTCGCCCCGTCGGGGCTCATCAAGTAGTATTCGCGGGGCGTGCCGGAACCATTGGGGTTTAGCGTGTCAGCATCAGTCGCCTTGGTGAACAGACCACGGCTCGGGTCGCTTGAATCGATGAGAACGGTGTCGGAGGTCTTGATGCTCAGATATTGCAGGCTGACCGCACCGTCTGCTCCCTTTTTGTAAGAGAAGGGGATGGACTTGCTGTCTGGCAGTTGCGGGGTGGTGTTCAGGAGCCAGTTATCGCCGGAAAAGGATGCCGCCTGGGCGACCGACGCCAGATTTTTCTTCAGTGCTGCGATCGACCCATTGATGGTGTCGCGGTCCGTGCTTTCCTCGTAACCGGTGATCAGCTCAGTGGTAATCTTGTCCAGAATGTCGATCGCGGAGGCAACGCCTTCGTAGGTCGTGTCGACCTTTGAGGCGCCGAGGCTCAGCGCATCGCCAACGCTGCTCAGAACGTTGCCTTCAGATGTCAGGTTCTTGGCGGTGGACCAGTATCCGGCATTGTCCGCAGCCTTGCCAATCTTCAAGCCGCTACTTGTGATCTGCTGGGTCTTATCCAGATTTTCATTGCTGAACAGCAGCGTTTGAAGGGCGCTCTGCACGTAGCTAGAGGTCATGATTTTTGTCATGTCAGCAATCTCAAGGCGAGGGAAGAACATGCCATTTTTGGCGGTCGCAGCCTCATCGTCATGAAGAGGCGAAGGTCATGGGAATCAAAGCGGCCAGACAGGCGATCAAACCATGGGCAAGCTTGCGCGAAACTGGAGAAAAACCTCTTTGATCGTGACATGCCCTTAATGACGAAGGCCGCGCTTCCAGAAAACGCGGCCTTTGCCATAGATTGAAGCGAAACCTTACTGACGGAAGAGCGAGAGAAGGTTCTGCGAGCTGGAATTGGCAATCGACAGCGACTGGATGGCAAGCTGCTGTTGCGTCTGGACCGCGGAGAGTCTGGCGGATTCTTCTTCCATGTCCGCGTCGATCAGACGGCTGACACCGGCCTCGATCGCATCTGAAAGCTTGCTGGAATACTTGTCCTGAAGTTCGACGCGAATCTGAAGAGCACCGATCGCTGCCGCGGAATCGGTCATCTTGCTCAATGCCGCTTCGACAATATTCATGAAGCCATCGATATCGCCCTGCGTCGAGACGCTGGTCAGCGCGACCGACATGATAGAGCCCAGAACACCGCCGCTTCCGAGGCCGTTGGCGCCGATCGTCGAGAACAAGGCGTAGGTCCCGACATTGAAGGTCGCAACGGTAACCTTGACCGTGCCATCCGCTTCGCGAACAAATCCGTCCACGACATTGGCTTGCGTGTTTTGAGTGACCAGCCAGTTTTCGCCCGAGAAGGAGGCACCTTGAGCGATCGCCGAAAGCTGTTCCTGCAACTTGCTGATTTCGAGCTGAATCTGTCCCTTATCAGTGGATTGTTCGCTTGCTGTTACAAGCTTCGCCTTGATCTCGTTGACAGCACCGATCGCGCTTTCCATCGCCGCGTAAGCGGTGTCAACCTTGGCTGCACCGACGCCAAGTGCGTCGGCAGCGGCGTTCAAGGCCTTTTTGTCAGAATTCATCGTGGTGGAGATTGACCAATATGCAACGTTGTCACTGGCCTGAGCGACCTTGTAGCCGGAAGAAACCCGGTCCTGGGTATTGGACAGGCTGGTATTGATCGAACGCAATGTCTGCAATGCGGACATAGCGGATGTATTGGTCAAAATACTGGTCATTTGAATTGGCCCCTTTGGCAATCTCTGGAAGAAGGGACATTCCGGTCGTACCGGGAAACGCGGCAGGTAGCTTCATGCTTACCGAATGGTTGGTCCGGTGCGCTGTTTCGATGGCCGCAGAAAACCGCTTTATGGTTAACAAAGCCTTAAATTTAGGGAAGTTTTTACTTGAATGAACGCCGTGTTAACGGAGACGCCCTCCGTTAACGTTGACTAACAAATTGATAAAAAATGATATTTTTGATTTTTGTCGCGGCGAAATTTTGTTGTCGAGACAAACAAAAAAAGCCGCGCTAGAGCGCGGCTTTTATCGTTGAAGCGGAAGCGATTAGCCTCTGAAGAGCGAAAGCAGCTGCTGAGAACCGGAGTTCGCGATCGACAGCGACTGGACGGCCAGCTGCTGCTGGGTCTGAAGTGCCGAGAGACGAGCAGATTCTTCTTCCATGTCTGCATCGACCAGGCGGCTGACGCCCGACTTGATGGCGTCCGAGAGCTTGCTAGAGAAATCGTCCTGCATGTCGATGCGGGTCTTCAGTGCACCGAGAGCTGCGGCACCGTCCGTGAGGTTATCGAGGGCGGTCTGAACCGTGTTCAGGAAGGTATCGATCTGGCCCTGCGTGGTTACGCTGGTCAGTTCGATGGTCATGACTGCGTTCAGAATACCGCCGCTGCCTACGCCGCTCGCGATTGTCGAGAACATGGCGTAGCTTCCAGCCTGGAACTCGGCCGTGTTGACCTTGACCGTGCCGTCCTCTTTACGGATGAAGCCATCGACAACGGTCGCCTTGGTGTCGTTGACCATCCAGTTTTCGCCGTTGAAGGATGCAGCCTGGCCGATCGCCGTCAGCTGTTCCTGAAGCTTGTCGATTTCAAGCTGGACCTGCTTCTTGTCGACGGAGCTTTCGCTTGCCGTCGTGAGCTTTGCCTTGATTTCGTTGACGACGTCGATCGCGCTATCCATTGCAGCATAGGCGGTATCGACCTTTGCAGCGCCGACGCCGAGAGCGTCTGTCGCAGCGCCGAGCGCCTTGTTGTCGGACTTCATGGTCGTGGAAATGGACCAGTAGGCGACGTTGTCAGATGCCTGTCCTACGCGAAGGCCAGAGGAAACGCTGCTTTGGGTATCCTTCATATCCGAGTTGATCGAACGCAGAGTCTGCAATGCGGACATCGCGGAGATATTGGTCAGAATGCTGGTCATAAACTGCCCCTTTGGCAAGTATAGGGAAGGGACATTCCGGTTTCACCGGTTAAACGACGTATAGCTTCATGCTCGCTGAGCCAATCCATTAACGCTCCAGCCGTCGTTTTGATGGATTCATCTAAGGCTATTAAGGTTAACACCGATATAATATTGAATTAACAGATAGTAAAATTTGAAATTAATTGGTTAATACTTATTAACTCAGGTTAATAAAAAGAAAAGGCCAGGTCTTTCGACCTGGCCTCTTTAACATTTTCTTTACCGATTGGCTTAACGGAAGAGCGACAGAATGCTCTGCGAGCTGTTGTTGGCAATCGAGAGCGACTGCACTGCGAGCTGCTGCTGGGTCTGCAAGGACGCCAAACGAGCGGACTCTTCTTCCATGTCGGCGTCTACCAGCTTGCTGACGCCAGCCTTCATGGCATCGCTGATCTTGCTGGCGAACTTGTCCTGAAGATCGATACGCGTGGACATCGCGCCAAGGGCCGCCGCACCCTTTGTCAGTTCCTTCAGAGCGGTTTCGACGGTAGAAAGGTAGGTGTCGATCTTGCCCTGCGTCGCTGCGCTGGTCAATTCGATGGTCATGACGGCGCTGAGAATACCGCCGCTACCAACACCGCTCGCGATGGTCGAGAACATGGCATAGCTGCCAGCCTGGAACTCGGCCGTGTTGATCTTGACGGTGCCGTCTTCCTTGCGGGTAAAGCCATCGACAACGGTCGTCTTGGTCGAGGTGACCATCCAGTTTTCGCCGTTGAAGGATGCAGCCTGGCCGATAGCCGTCAGCTGTTCCTGAAGCTTTTCGATTTCGAGGTTGACCTGATCCTTGTCGACCGAGCTTTCGCTCGCTGTGACCAGCTTGGACTTGATCTCGTTGACGACGTCGATCGCGCTATCCATTGCGGCGTAAGCCGTGTCGACCTTTGCAGCGCCGACGCCGAGAGCGTCCGTCGCAGCGCCGAGCGCCTTGTTGTCGGACTTCATGGTGGTGGAGATCGACCAGTAGGCAACGTTATCCTTAGCGGACGAAACTTTCAGACCGGTAGAAACGGTGTTCTGTGTGTTCTGCAGCTTGCTGTTGACGTCGCGCAGAGTCTGGAGAGCGTTCGTCGCGCTGGAGTTGAAGTTAATGCTAGACATGATTGCCCCTTTTAACGAGATACATGAGAGGGACATGCCGGATTCCACCGGCGTAAACGGTTCGGCCTCATGCCACTCGGGTCCATTTTCTGAAGGACACCAAACCCGTCACGTGAGGATGAAAATGACCCTCAACGATTGCCAACTTCTTAATTTGAACGATCGAATCCCCCCTTCCCCGACCTATGGTTAACCCCGTGTGAAAGCCTTTCCTCAGACTGGGAAAGCCACGTGAAGGTGTCCCGTTTCGAGCAAGCTTCATCCTGTAGCGTTTGGTGAATTTTTATATCGCCGCAGATCGGCCGCGCCCCAACAAGACCTGCCGAGCAAGAGGACGCAACGTATCCATGTTAAACGAAATCAGCTATTCAGCCGCCTCCAAGCACTTCAAGACAGGGCGCTACACAGACGCGCTGAGGACGTTGAACCGGCTGATCGACATCAACCGTGATGCGCGCACCTATGCCCTGCTTGCCAAAACGCTGCTGCAACTCGGGCTGAAAGAACAGGCCGCCACGTCCTACGAACTTGCCTATCAGCAAAACGGGCTGGATGCAGAGACCTACCTGGTTGAAAGTATCAAGCTCTTCTACGAGTGCGACCAGAAGGACAGGGCACTCGCCCTTTCCAACAAGCTCATTCACCGTTTTCACAAACATCCGGATATTGCCTATATCGTCGGTTCGCTGTTGATCGAACGTGGCGAAAATCGTATCGCCCGCACGCTGAAAAGCATCCTGATGAAAAGCGAGGATATCGAGCACATCAAACTCGGTGCGCGTATCGCCATCACGACATGGGATCTTTTCGATCCAAGCGACATCGAAACGGCGCGCGTTCTGTTGTCCAAACTGCCGCGCAACAACCCGGTTCGTCTCATGTATCTGGTGTTCAGCCGTGAACACAGCAAGTTCGACAATATCGAGAAACATCAGCCGATCATCGATGCCGCTGTTGCTGCAGGCGATACGTCCTTCGTTTCGCTCGACGGCACCTTCTTCAATCTTCACTGGAGCGGCGACGAGTACATCAATCAGTTGGCGCGCTCGAACACGCCGGTCTTCACCCCCGACATAAAAGAGCGCCGTCGCGCGATGCCGCATGAATGGGGCAAGAAGATCCGCATCGGTTATCTTTCTTCGGACTTCTTCGACAAGCACGCGACGATGAAGCTGATCCGCCGGGTCTTGGAATTGCATGACCGCGATCGTTTCGAAGTCACGCTCTTCTGCCACTCCGATCCTAAGCTTCTTGGCACGAACGAGGCCGATCGCAGCCTCTGGGGCGATGTCGTCACCATCCGCGACATGACGGATGAGGAGGCACATGCGGAGATGCGGTCACGCAACATCGACATCATGGTGGACCTGAAGGGTCACACTGCCGGCAACCGCACGGCAATCCTGAACATGGGCGCCGCCCCCCTTCAGGTGGCATGGATCGGCTTCCCGGGCTCGGTCGTCAATATCGATCTGGATTATGCCGTCGGCGACCACTATGTGCTGCCGGACAGCTCGAAGCCCTTTTATCACGAGAAGTTCGTTCGCTTACCCGAGACCTATCAGCCGAACGATCCGGTCAATCGCCCCCTGGCAAAACAGGTGACGCGCGCAGAAGTCGGGCTGCCTGAAGATGCCTTCGTCTTTGCCTCTTTCAACGCCAACCGCAAGATCACGCCGCGCGTGATGGATTTGTGGTGCGATATCCTCAAAAAGGTGCCAGACAGCGTCATCTGGGTGCTGCATAACAGCCAGGTCAGCGCCGTGAACATCATGAAGAAGTTCAACGAGAACGGTATCCCCGCCAAGCGCGTCTTCCTGATGGGCAAGTTGGACTTCGAACTTCACCTCAATCGTATCACAGCCGCCGATCTCGGTCTCGATACCTTCCCGGTAAATGGCCATACGACGACCTCGGAACAGCTCTGGTCGGGCCTGCCTGTGCTTACTGTCAAGGGCACGAACTTCGCTTCGCGCGTCAGCGAAAGTCTGTTGAATGCCATCGGCACTCCGGAACTCGTGGCTGAGGACGAAGAGGACTATGTGAACCAGGCGGTGTTCTATGCCCAGAATCCCGATCGCCTCAAAGAAGTCCGCGAGCGGGTCGCGACAAATCGCTTCGTCACGCCGCTCTTCGATGCGGAGCGCTTCTGCCGTCACCTTGAGAGCGCGTATGAGATGATGGTCGAGCGCGCCAAGCAGGGGGCTGAGCCGGATCATTTCGATGTTCCCGCGCTTCCAAAGCGCGACGGCCCCTTCCTCGAACGATAACGCCGAACACGAAAAAGGCCGCCTCGAAGAAGCGGCCTTTTTTCATGTGATCTTAAAAGACCCGTCTTCTCTCATGCGAATAGGCTGCCGGTGTTAACGGCGCTCCATCTTCTGCAGATTGACGAATTGTACTTTCCGGCAATCGGGCTATTTGCGCTCCGATGTGGTCGGACGATCTTTGTCGTCCGTCGCCTCCGACGTTATTCGGAGTAAAGCTCGCCGGCAGACGTCACGATCTTCCATCGTCCGTCCACTTTGGTCATTGAGAGAAGCTTGCTCTCATCTGGCAGGACCGAGCCAATCTGCACCAGGAACATGCCTGACTTGTCCTCGATCAGCGCCCGTCCGTTCGAGACATGCAAGAGCTTGAAGTTCACGCCACCCGGGAAGGGCTGCTGCACCGCTGAACTGTCTGAAATGATATCCTTGTCGATGGCGGGAACCGTCGCGGTTATGACGTTATCAACGATCGCATCCTTCGGCTCGATGGCGGCGGAGTCGTCGCCATGGGGAATGACCGCCTCCCCGCCGCCGCCGCCGCGTTGTGGGACGTTCATCAACGCTTCCCAACCCCGGCCGCTCATGCCGAATTTCTCCGGGTTGAGGAAAACGTACCATGGGAGAGCCGCTGCCGCTGCCGCAACGGCAATAAGCCCGCCCGTCAGAACCCGATCGAATTGTCTGGCGGCATCGGCCGCGGTGGTGGTCTTGTCGCGCTTTTTGAACTTCATGATCAGGGTCCTCGCCGCTGTGCAGCCGCCTGGTTGTTAACGGGCGCATTTCTCAGCGCGTTTGCCAGTTCTGCGTAGGCGTCGATCACCGTCGGATCGCCCGGAGACTGCTTGAGAACTTCATAGACAAAGGGCACCTGCTTGACCGCCATATCGAGTTCGGCATCGACGCCAGGCCGATATCCGCCGATGAGGCGCAGATCCTTTGTTTCCTCGAAATTGTGAATGAGCGATTTCAGCCGCGAGACCAGCTTCTGCTGATCGGGCGTCCAGGCCTTGTGGGAAAGACGCGAGATGGATGCCAGCGGATTGATCGGCGGATAACGCCCCTCATCGGCGAGCGAGCGATCAAGCACGATGTGACCGTCGAGAATGCCGCGTGTGGAGTCCGCAATCGGATCGTTGTGATTGTCGCCGTCCACCAGGATTGAGATGATGGCGGTAACCGTTCCTGTCCCCTCCTCGCCCGGCCCTGCCCGTTCCAGAAGCTTTGGAAGTTCGGTGAAGACAGAAGCCGGATATCCACGCGCGATCGGCGGCTCGCCGGCAGCGATCGCCACCTCGCGGATGGCATGGGCAAAACGGGTGATGCTGTCGGCGATGAAGAGGACATTCTCGCCCTTGTCGCGAAAATGCTCGGCAATGGTCATCGCGACGAGCGGCGCCGTCTTTCGCAGCATGGGGCTCTCATCGCTGGTGGCGACGACGGCTATCGACTTCCTCATATTGTCGCCGAGCGTGTCTTCAATGAATTCGCGAACTTCACGACCGCGTTCGCCGACCAGTGCGATGACTACCTTGTCGAAGGCATCCGCCTTGGCGAGCATGGAGAGCAAGGTGGATTTACCCACGCCCGATCCGGCAAAGACACCGAGACGCTGGCCCAAACACAGCGGAGTGAAAATATCGATCGCCTTCACCCCGGTCCGGAAGCCGGAAATGACGCGGCTTCGGCTCATGGATGGTGGGGGCAAGGCCATGACGGAGCGCTTGCGCGCACCTTTCATCAAGGGGCCCTTACCATCGATCGGTTTGCACAGCGAATTGATGGTGCGACCGCACCAGCTATCGTCGGGCTGAACACGAAATTCGCCCTCTCGCAGCACGACGTCGTTGACGCCGATCGGCTCGCCAGGTTCGATGGGGCAGACATAGATGAGGTCCGGCTCGACGCGCACCACCTCACCCAGATGCAGGCCCGTCGCGCTTTTGTGTACGACAAACTCGCCAAGTCGCACATGTTCCGAAAGCCCGTTGACCGTGTAGTGCCCGGCAGCGATGGTGCGCACTCGCCCACCATGCGAAACGGGCGCGCCAGAGGCCAGTTGAGCGGCCGCGATCTGCGCGAGGGCATCCAGTTTGTGAAACGGCGAAGGCTGCGGTTGGCTATCCATTGGGGTTCATGCCGATTACTGACCGCCGCCCAGCGTCCGCAGCGCCTGGGACAGGTTTTCCTCGGTCGATTTCATCATCGACGAAATGCCCTCAAAGGCCCGATTGACCTGAATAAGCTGCGTCATCTGCGAGACGCCGTTGATGTTGGAGGATTCCAGGAAGCCCTGCACGACGCCGGCGCGATCTGCATCCACGACTGGCTGTGGCGCCTGAGAGAAGATCACGCCGCTGTTTTCATAGCGAACGAAACCCTTTTTCGCATCAGCGGTGAACAAGCCGATCTGGCCCATCGTCCTACCATTCTGGGTAATACGACCGTCCGAGCCGACCGTTGGCTCGCCTGCAGCCAGATTGAGCTGGATCGGCGCACCGCCTGGATCGAGGACCGGATATCCCTTGGTCGAAATCAGTTCGCCCGTCGTCGACATGGAGAAGCGGCCATCACGTGTGAGGACCTGACCGGACGGTGTATTGATGGCGAACCATGCATCGCCCTTGACGGCAAAATCGAAGGGGTTTCCTGTCCGCTCGACTTCGCCGTTGACGGTCGACAGATAGTCGTTGCCCTGCGTCACGAAGGCGATATTGGCACGCAAATCGTTCTTCGTCTCCGCCATGACCTGGTTGAACTTCACCTCGGTGCCACGAAAGCCGACCGTATTCATATTGGCGATGTTATCCGCGATGGTCGTCAGGCGGCGTTCCAAGGCGATCTGGGACGAAATACCAACATAGATACCAGATTGCATGTCGTTCTCCTGTTCGGACTTCCAGCCAAGGACGTGCGGCCAAACTCGGCGCATCATGGCTTCAAGACCTAGAGGGGTTTGCTTGCGCGAAACTTTTGGGTTCGGCTCTGCGACCGGCCTGCAAAGAATGAGCAGTGCTGATGATGCCAGAGCGCCACAACATGACGCGATGGCGTTTCAGACAATGTGGTCCCTGCGGCGAAACACCTCAAAGCCAGCCTCGCGCAAGGCCTGATGCCTAACCATTCAGGAGGAAAATTGGCTGCAGGTGTGAGCGTCAGATGAATATCGTTATTGGACTGGTTATTACTTTCGGCTGTATTCTCGGCGGCTTCATGGCCATGGGCGGCCATCTGGACGTCCTCGTTCAGCCGTTCGAGCTCGTGATCATCGGCGGTGCGGGTCTCGGCGGCTTCATCATGTCCAACCCGATGAAGGTGGTGAAGGATTCGGGCAAGGCGCTTGGCGAGGCCTTTAAATTCGCGGTGCCGAAGGAACGTCACTATCTGGACGTGCTCGGCGTCCTCTACGGGCTGATGCGCGATCTCCGCACGAAGTCGCGCAACGAGATCGAAGCCCACATCGACAATCCGGAAGAATCCTCCATTTTCCAGACGGCTCCGTCGGTTCTCAAGAACAAGGAACTGACAGCCTTCATCTGCGACTACGTTCGCCTGATCATCATCGGCAACGCCCGCAGCCATGAGATCGAAGCGCTGATGGACGAGGAAATCGAAACGATCCTCTACGATAAGCTGAAGCCGTACAACGCGATCACCGCGATGGGTGACTCCTTTCCGGCCATCGGTATCGTCGCGGCCGTTCTCGGTGTTATCAAGGCGATGGGTAAGATCAACGAGCCGCCTGCGGTTCTCGGTGGCCTGATCGGTGCCGCGCTCGTGGGCACCATGCTCGGGATTCTGCTTTCCTATTCGATCTGTAACCCTCTCGCTTCTCAGGTGAAAATCGTCCGCTCGAAGCAGCACAGACTGTATGTCATCGTGAAGCAGACCCTGATCGCCTATATGAACGGCTCGGTTCCGCAGGTCGCGCTGGAATATGGACGAAAGACGATTTCCGGTTACGAGCGTCCATCCATCGACGCGGTCGAGCAGGAAATGATGAACCCTGGCGGCGACCAGAAGGCGGCTTGATATGGCGATTGCTGCGGACCACAGCTCTTCCTTGGGAATGGAACCCTCCTTGCTCGCCAAGCTCACCGGTGGGCTTGGTGACAGCAAGACGGTCACCAAGATCGGCAACGAGATTGGCCAAGTCTATGGCACATTCCTTCCCGATGTTTTTCACAGCCAGACCGGCATCACCATCGAGGTGGATTATGAGGCTTGCGAATCCGGCCTCATGACCGATCTCATTGCGAAGCTCGGCAAGGATTATGCTGTCGCGGATTGTTCGCTTCGCAACTGGTGCAACAACTTCATGCTGGGTGTCGGCAACGCTTTCGTCATGGCTTTGATGGAGCGCATGCTGGGGGCTGCTCCCGATACGATCATGGAACCGGAAGTCCGCGCGCTGTCGGCGATCGAGCTCGATCTTGCAGCTCTGATCCTCGACCGAATCGCTGGCGTGCTGCGCTCTGCGGTCAACGCGCCCGGTGGCTTCGAAGTGACGATCGAGCCACCCTTCAATGCAACCGGAAAGAGCACCTATGAGGAGGCCATGTTCGGCCAATTCGGCATGCTGATCCGGTCGACGATCACAATCGGCAAGGTGACCTCTGAATTTGCGCTGATTATTCCTCAGCGCACCCTTCTCAAGACGAAGATCGTCACGCCGAAGCCTTCGGCCGGAGCCTTGAAGAAGCAAGAAGAGTGGATGGAGATGATTTCCGAGCAGGTCAAGCGTTCCCAGGTGACGCTTGAGGCGAAAATCAGACTGCAGACACTGACACTGAAGACGATATCACGACTCGTGGAAGGAGACGTAATTCCTTTCCGGGACGCGAAGCAGGATGATATCTGCGTCGAAGTAAGCGCAAACGGAGCAAAAATGTACAATTGCGAGTTTGGGCGAGCCGGGGACCGCTACACGGTTCGGGTCAAGAACAACGTCTCTACGGATGACGAAATCCTAAGACACCTGATGGGTTGAGATCGCTCAATACTACCTTAGGTTTTAGGCAGGCTGACGCAAGTTTCAAAAGGAATAATTATCGCATGGCTACGAAAAAGACCCCTGTAACCGACGACGACCTGATGCCTTCGCTCGATGACACGGGCGAACTGGATCAAGCTATCGGTGGGCTGCGCGACGTCTTGAAAAGCGACGCGGATGGTTCGCTCTCCAGCTTCGGCGATTTCGGCGACTTTGATGGCGCCGCTGCAAGCCCGCTGGGCGATGACCTCGACGCGTTTGGCTTTGACGCGGGCGCAACCGCTTCCGCAGCGCCGCTTGGCAGCGGACTGGCGGATAATCTGGACCTGATCATGGACATCCCGATCGATGTCCAGATCGTTTTGGGAACCAGCCGCATGCTGGTATCAGGTCTGATGGGCCTGGAAGAGGGAGCAACAATTGCGCTCGATCGACGAATCGGCGAACCTGTTGAGATCATGGTGAACGGTCGTTGCATTGCACGCGGCGAGATTACCGTTCTGGAAGACGACGATACACGTTTCGGTGTGAAGCTGATCGAAGTGCTGAGTACTAAGAAGACCTGATCCCTGTGGGGACGGAGAGGAAAGACCATGATGGACTTTGAGGATTTCGGTAACCCGGTCTTAGGGAAACCGTTGTCTCAGGCTGAAAAGGCTGCCGCCGTGCTCCTGGCAATGGGCAAGGGCGTGGCTGGAAAACTGTTGAAGTTTTTCACCCAGGCCGAGCTTCAGACCATCATCAATTCCGCTCAGACTCTCCGTGTCATCCCTCCGGACGAACTTGCCCAGATCGTTGCCGAGTTCGAGGACCTCTTCACCGAGGGAACCGGTCTCATGGACAATGCCAAGGCGATCGAAGCCATCCTTGAAGAAGGGCTCACGCCAGACGAAGTGGACGGCCTTCTTGGCCGTCGTGCGGCGTTCCAGGCATTCGAGACATCCATCTGGGATCAGCTGCAGGATTCCGATCCGCAGTTCATCGGCAAGTATGTGATGCGCGAGCATCCGCAGACGATCGCCTATATCCTTTCGATGCTGCCCTCCTCCTTCGGTGCCAAGGTTCTGCTGACCATTCCTGACGAACAGCGTGCGGACATCATGAACCGTACGGTGAACATGAAGGAAGTCAGCCCGACTGCCGCGCAGATCATCGAAAAGCGCGTCTTGGCGCTGATCGCCGAAGTCGAGGCAGAACGCAACGCAACCGGCTCCATCAAGGTCGCAGACCTTATGAACGAACTGGAAAAACCCCAGGTCGATACGCTTCTCAGCTCGCTCGAAACCCTCAGCCGGGAATCGGCGAACAAGGTCAAGCCGAAGATCTTCCTCTTCGAAGATCTCATGTACATGCCGCAGCGCAGCCGTGTTACGCTCCTCAGCGATATTACCAGCGATGTCCTCACCATGGCGCTGCGCGGCGCCACGACGGAAATCAAGGAATGTGTGCTGTCGAGCATCAGCCCACGCCAGCGCCGCATGATCGAGTCCGACCTTTCTGCCGGCGGTCCGAACATCAACACCCGCGAAGTTGCAGTGGCACGCCGCACCGTGGCGCAGGAAGCCATTCGCATGGCCAATTCCGGTCAGATCGTCCTCAAGGAAGCCGCTCCAGCCGAGGGTGAGCCAGCGGCGGCATAAGCTTCGCAGTTGATAACACTTGCTGCAGGACGCTGCCGTCTTGCAGGTCGCCTCCCAAAACTGTACCTTCTTTCGTAGACCTGCCAGGACAAGGCGGGTTTTTTCAGTTTGGGCGTCCCGCGATCTTTGTGTCGCGTCTGACGTTCAAGTCTTTGTCTTAACGCATTCCGTTATCGCAAAACCGCTGAAGATTTTGCGCGATATGCCTTAGGGAGGTCTTGCCTTGGCAGACGACGACAAAGACAGCAAAACAGAAGAACCATCAGAGAAAAAACTTCGCGACGCGGTCGAGAAGGGTAACGTCCCCGCGTCAACGGAAGCGTCTCTGTTTGCATCTTCGCTCGCTTTCTACGTCTATCTCGTTTTCTTTGCGCCGGATGGCGCAAGGCGCCTCGGCGAATCCCTGAAAGACGTGATCGAGCGGCCGGAACAGTGGCGCCTGAATACGGCAGGCGATCTCGTGTCCCTCGGCCTCCATCTCGCAAAGGAAGCAGGCTCGCTGCTTCTGCCAGCGGCGATCATGTTCATCATTTTCGGCCTCGGCCAGTCTTTCGCTCAGAACCTTCCGCAATTCGTTCTCGATCGAATCACCCCGAAGGCCGAGCGAATCTCGCCCGTAAAAGGCTTCAAGCGAATCTACAGCGTCGACGGTCTGGTGATGTTCGGCAAATCGCTGTTCAAGGTCGCCATCGTCGCCATCATCATGACAATGGTGTTGAAGGGGGATTACTTCAGGCTTCTCAACGCGCTCAACACCGACCCGCAGATGATCGTTCCGACAGGCTACGAAGCTTTGAAGAAGATGATGATCGTCATTCTCTTTTCGACGGGCATCCTCGCGGTCGCCGACTATTTCTGGACCAATCATCGCTGGTACAGCAACCTCAGAATGACCAAGCAGGAAGTCAAGGACGAGCACAAGCAGTCGCAGGGCGATCCGGTCGTCAAGGCCCGCCAGCGCTCGATTGCGCGCGATCGCGCCCGCCGCCGCATGATCGACAGCGTTCCAAGAGCCACGCTCATCATCACCAACCCGACCCACTATGCCGTTGCATTGCGCTATGTAAAGGAAGAGAGCGATGCGCCGATCGTCGTCGCAAAGGGCCAGGATCTGATTGCTCTGCGCATCAGAGAGATCGCCACGGAACACAATATACCAATTTTTGAGGACCCGCCGCTCGCTCGCTCCATGTTTGCGCAAGTCTCGGTCGATAGCGTCATTCCGTCAGTATTTTATAAGGCTGTGGCGGAACTCATTCACAAGGTTTACGCCGCACGTCAGAACAAAAGACGGGTAAACTGATCGATATGAAAAAATGCCCATATTCGGCTCAACGAGAAGAGATAGTTGCACGCGCAATCGGTCCCGTAGCGGCCGAGCTTCGTCTGATTGACGCTGCTGATCTGATATCTCTTTTAAAGTTTGAATATTACAACAGCTTGTCGGATCTCGTGGATTCGGCGGCCGAACTCTACTTCCACCCGGGTACTGTTCACTTCGGCATCGGGGGCGACTACACGCTTGACTGGGACACCTATCCTGAGATCACGCTCGATCTTGAGATCAAGCCGAAAGGTGTCACGATCTATGCGCAGTTGATGCTCGGCAAGGACCATGCCGGCGTCAATATCAACTACATCAACTTCCAGAATCCCTCCACCGATCCGAACGAGAATACCGCCTTCCTGGCCGATAGCCTGCGCTACGCCACCTTCTACAAGAATGCGGACTCCGCTGCGATGAATGCAGCGCACTAAAATCCTGACCGTTACACCCGTATAGTATTTTCATCCTCAGATGACAGACGAGGTGCATGGGACGATGCGCCTCTTTTGTTCTGTGCAATAGAGCGCTGTGCGTCCTTGGACCGCACAGAGGATGGATCTTGCTTTTTGATTCTAAGCATCGTCCCGAACATCGATTTCGATGTCCGGGACGATACTGTAATCGTGGTTGCGGGTCTTTAACTCAGGCGTGAAAACCTCACGCTGACTTCTTCAAGATGTAGTCCGACAGTCTCTCTGCGGCATCGGCAATCTGCGCTGGATCGCGCAGGAAGCAGGCGCGCAGGAAGAGTTCTCCGCCCGCGCCAAATGCGTTGCCCGGCGCCAGTCCAACGCCGACCTTGTCGACGATGTCAAAGGCCGCCGCGCGCGTATCCGTCACGCCATCGATCTTCAGGAACGCGTAAAGCGCACCATCCGGCTTGAGGGTTTCAACCCGATTGGTGGCGATCAGCGCATCGCAGAGAATGTCGCGAGACTGCGCCGCACGGGCAAAATTCTTCGCCAGGAAATCATCGCCATGGTCAAGTGCTGCAATTGCGCCGCGCTGCATGAACTGCGCAACACCCGACGTGGAATACTGGATCAGGTTTTCGATCACCTGACCGATTTCTGGCGGAGCCACCAGCCACCCGACGCGCCAACCGGTCATCGACCAGTTCTTGGAAAAGGAATTGGCGAAGATGATGCGGTCGCCCTCTTCCATGATGTCGAGGAAGGATGGCGCGCGGCCACCTGCATAGTGATAGAGCGCATAGATCTCGTCAGCCACGATCCACAGACCATGCTTTCTCGCCAGTGCCAGAATATCGCGCAGATTGTTCTCGGTGGCCGTCCAGCCGGTCGGATTGGACGGCGTATTGATGAACAACGCCTTGGTCTTCGGGGTGATGGCGCTTTCGAGTTTGCCGAGATCGATGTCCCATTTGCCTTGGGTGAAGTCGATTCCGACGGGCACGGCCTTGGCACCGGCAATCCCGATAGCAGACACGATGTTCGGCCATGTCGGTGTCAGGTAGATCATTTCATCGCCGGGTGAGGTCAGAGCTTGAACAGCCAGCACGATGGCCTGCATCCCGGATCCCGTGACATAGAAGTGCTCAGGCGACAGCGAAGCGGCGAAATGCCGCTGATAGTAGCGGCCAAGCGCGTCGCGAAGTTCAGGAATGCCGCGCTGCCAGGTGTAAAATGTCTCGCCGGCATTCAGCGCGTCAACGGCGGCCTTCGAGATGAAGTCCGGCGTGGGAAGATCGCCCTCACCTACCCACAGGGGCAGAAGATTTTCGCGGGCGTGGGCGTATTTCTTGACCTCGACGATACCACTTTCCGGCGCTGCCAGAGAGCGGACACTGAGACTGTTCAAAACCGACATAGAAGGCACTCCGTTCGAGTGCCTTCTTAACGCATCGCTTGCACCCTTTGCATGATATTCCGTGAAGAAACCACGGATTTTGCTGATGGGTGGAGGCTAGCTGGACTAGACTCGCTGCGTCTTCAACAGATCGCGGATCTCGCTCAGCAGCTTGATATCCTCCGGCGGCGGGGCCGGCGCCTTCTTCTCTTCCAGCTTGTCACGCTCGACAGAGGCGCGGATCTTGTTCACGCCCTTGACCATGAGGAAGATGATCCAGGCGAGGATGAGGAAGTTGATGACGATGGTGATGAAGTTGCCGTAAGCGATAACCGCGCCCTGCTCACGCGCGGCGGCCAGCGATGTGGCGGTTACGGAAGAGCTTAGCGGAATGAAGTAGTTCGAGAAATCGAAACCGCCGAAAATCGCGCCGACGAGCGGCATGATCAGGTCGTTGACGACGGAATCGACGATCTTGCTGAACGCCGCACCGATGATGACGCCGACGGCCAGGTCCATGACGTTGCCGCGCGCGATGAATGTCTTGAATTCGTTGAGCATAAAGATGTCCCTCTTGAAGCCCTCTTGCCTGCCGGGACGAGACGCCACCGACGCTCTGACAATAGCAGTCCGGTTGCCATTGTGCAGGTATTATGACGCGCGATCCGTGTATTTCGTTCCATGCATCTGCCGGTTGATTTCCTACCCTGTGCCTGTCTGTTGAACTTTATGCCAATGCGGTGCCAATTCTCATTTCACTGGAAGTGTCATAAGCTTCTTGGGATTGTGTGGAGGGGACACCGCATTGCTGCCTGGGTGGATCATATTCGTCTCGGCCTTCGCCTATATTCTGCTGCTCTTTGCAGTAGCGAGTTACGGCGACCGCAAGGGACGACGCAAGACCGCTCCCAACAAGGGGCGGCCCATCGTCTATGCGCTCAGCCTTGCGATCTATTGCACGTCCTGGACCTATTTTGGTGGCGTGGGTCTTGCCTCCGAACGCGGGCTCGAATTTCTCGGCATCTATACCGGCCCGATCCTCGCCTTCACGCTGGGAATGCCCATCATCCGGCGTATCGTGGAACTGGCGAAGGCCGAGAAACTGACCTCAGTCGCGGACTTCATTGCGGCGCGCTATGGCAAGAACCCGACTGTTGCCATGATCGTGTCGATCATCGCGCTGGTCGGTGCCGTTCCCTATATCGCGCTCCAGCTGAAAGCGGTCTCGAGTTCGGTCGCGACGATGGTGGACCCACGCGATTATGGCATCGGCAGCGGCAATCTTCATTTCCTTGACCTTCCGCTGATTGTGACGGTGGTGATGGCAGGCTTTGCCATCATGTTCGGCACGCGCCATACCGATGCGACGGAACATCAGGACGGACTGATCCTGGCGATCTCGATGGAGTCTGTCGTCAAGCTGTTGGCAATCTGCACCGCGGGCGTCTACGTCGTCTTCTTTCTCTTCGACGGGCCAGCGGAACTCTGGCGGCTTGCTTCCGAAAATACCCAAGTGATGGAGGCGGTCTCCTACCAGACGCCGATCAGCCGCTGGATTGTTCTGACGCTTCTCTCTGGCTTTGCCATCATCCTTCTGCCGCGGCAATTCCATGTCACGGTGGTGGAAAACCGCACACCGAAGGAACTGCGCACCGCAGGTGTTCTGCTGCCACTCTATTTGATTGCCATCAACATTTTCGTCCTGCCGATTGCGGTCGCCGGCCTCCTGACGATCGGAAATAATGGCAATGCCGACCTCTATGTCCTGCAGCTACCGCTGTTTAATGGCATGCCGGTCGTTTCGCTGATCACCTTCATCGGCGGTTTCTCTGCGGCCACCGCAATGGTGATCGTCGCTTCGGTGGCGCTGTCGATCATGGTGTCCAACGATATTCTGATGCCGATCTTCCTGCGACAGAAGCTGCTGACCCGCTCGCCCCACAGCGACGACTTCGCCAAGACGCTCCTCAATATCCGCCGCACGGCGATCTTCATCGTCTTGCTGCTTGGCTATTTCTACTACCGGGCAGCAGACAGCACATCGGGTCTCGCCTCCATCGGATTGCTGGCCTTCGCGGCCATCGCGCAGATGGCGCCATCGCTTTTCGGCGGATTGCTCTGGCGGCGGGCCAATGCGCGCGGCGCCATCGCCGGCCTCAGCTCCGGCTTCCTCGTCTGGGCCTATCTTCTGTTTCTGCCGAGCCTCGGTGGCCCCGATTACTCCTATGTCGCGGCAGGCGTTTTGAGCTTCATTTTTCCCGGAACCGAGATGTTCAGCGGGCCGGGCGCCGATCCGCTCGTCAATGCCGTGACGCTCAGCCTGCTTATCAATACGCTCGCCTTCGTGCTCGGCTCGCTTTCGCGAAACCCTCGTCCCGTCGAGCGCATCCAATCCGGCATCTTCGTCAAGCGCCACTCCAAATCGCAATTTGCCACGCGCGGGTGGAAGACGCGAGTCAGCGTCGGGGACTTGAAAAGCGCGGTTGCCCGATATCTCGGCGAAGAGCGGATGCTCCGTTCGCTCTCCGCCTACGAGAAGACTGCCGGTCGAAAGCTGGAGGATGAGCAGCCGGCCGATATGGCGCTGATCCATTTCTCCGAGCAACTGTTGGGCAGCGCCATTGGCTCCTCCTCAGCGCGTCTGGTGCTGTCCCTCATCCTGCAAAAGGCAGAGGACACCAGCGCCGACACGGCGTGGCTGCTGGACCAGGCGAGCGAGGCCCTGCAATATAATCAGGATATGCTGCAGACCGCCCTGGCGCAAATGGATCAGGGGATCGCAGTCTTCGATGCCTCGCAGCAGTTGACGATCTGGAACAGACGCTTTCGCACCCTTCTCGACCTGCCGGAGCATTTCGGCCGCGTCGGTCTACCGCTCGGGGAGATCGTCGCGCTTTTGGAAGAGCGTGGGGATATCGAGCCTGGCGATCATGGCGAGCGAATCAATCAGTTCCTGACGATGGATCGTCCCTTCTCCCTGGTGCTTAGCGGCGGCGCACGCATTATCGAAGTGCGCTCCAACGCCATGCCGGACAAGGGCGTGGTTGCGACCTTCACAGACATCACGCAGCGTGTTGCAAGCGACCAGGCGCTCAAACAGGCCAACGAGACGCTGGAGCAACGCGTGGCGGAGCGCACCGGCGAACTCACGCGGGTCAATCGCGAGCTGGCGGAGGCACGCGCGGCTGCCGATGAGGCCAATATCGGCAAAACCCGGTTCTTCGCCGCAGCCGGGCACGATATCCTGCAGCCGCTTAACGCCGCGCGGCTTTATTCCTCGGCGCTCGTAGAGCGTATCGGCCATTCGGAACATACCAATCTGGTGCAGAACATCGACTCCGCTCTGGAATCGGTCGAGACGATCCTGGGCGCAGTACTGGATATTTCTCGCCTCGATACCGGCTCGATGAAACCGCGCATGGCAAGCGTGCCGCTGAACGACCTCTTAAAGCGGATCGAAACCGATTTTGCGCCCATGGCGCGGGAGAAGAACCTCGAATTCGTGGTGATGCCCACATCCTTGACGGTGCGCTCCGACATCAATCTGCTGCGCCGCCTCATCCAGAACCTGGTGTCCAATGCCATCAAATATACGATGTCAGGCAAGGTGCTGGTCGGCGCGCGCCGTCGCGGTGGCGATGTGGTGATCCAGGTGATGGATTCGGGCATGGGCATTCCGGCCTCGAAGTTCCGGACGATCTTCAAAGAGTTCACCCGGCTTGATGGGGGCATGAAGGCGGCGGCGGGTCTCGGTCTCGGCCTTTCGATCGTCGATCGACTTTCGCGGGTGCTGCATCACCCCGTCCAGCTGTCCTCAGTCGTCGGCAGAGGCACCTCGTTCCAGGTGCAGTTGCCGCGCGAAGCGCAGAGCACCAAACGGGGCAAGGAGGCGGGCGTTGCGACCGCGTCCCCTCAACAGACACAACTCTCCGGCTTTCATATTCTCTGCATCGATAATGAGCCAAAGATTCTCGAAGGCATGTCAGTGCTGCTGAGCGGCTGGGGCTGCGAAGTCTCGCAAGCGGCCTCAGAGGGAGATCTCGATGCCGTTCTCGGCAAAGTGGGCATTCCCGATCTGGTCGTCGCCGACTATCATCTGGCTGAAGGCACCGGTATCGATCTCATCCTGCATCTGCGCGAAAGGCTGAAGGCACAGATCCCTGCCCTGCTGATAACGGCCGACCGTACCCCAGAGGTCCGCGCCGAGGCCGAGAAGCACGGTATCGGCGTTCAGCACAAGCCAGTGCGCCCCGCGGCACTACGTGCTTACGTCACCCAGGTCTTCAACACCCGGCGAGCCGCAGCGGAGTAGAATATCCCGGCGCGCAAATGATAGATGCGCCGGCACGCGCTGACAAGAAAAGCCGCCCCACAGATGAAGGGCGGCTCCTATCGTCAAGTTCTCATGTTTGTTCAGGCTGCCCGGCCGTACTGGCTATGTCGCGCAGCGCCGGCATGAGACTGCTCCATGCGGAACCGCTGGAGGAGACCAAGCAGTGCTTCGACTTCATCGGCGAGCATCTGACTTGCTGCGCTCGACTCTTCCGCCATGGCAGCGTTTTGCTGGGTCATCTGATCCATCTGGTTGACGGAGCTGTTGACCTCCTGCAGCGCAGACGCCTGGTCGTTGGTGGCCGTGGCAATTGTTTCGACATGCTTGCTGACGGTCACGATCTGCTGGCTGATCGAGGAGAGAACCTGACCTGCTTCCTGCACCAGCAGCGAACCGGAGTTGACCTCCTGCGTCGACTGGTTGATCAGTGCCTTGATTTCGTGAGCGGCGTCTGCAGAACGCTGGGCGAGTTCACGCACTTCCTGCGCCACGACGGCGAAGCCCTTGCCCGCTTCACCTGCACGCGCGGCTTCGATGCCAGCATTCAGCGCGAGAAGGTTGGTCTGGAAGGCAATGTCGTCGATGACTTCGATGATCTGTTCGATCTTCTGCGACGCTTCCTCGATGCGACCCATGGCATCGACAGCGTTCTTGACGACCGAGCCGGAGTTGTCGGCGCTCTCCTGCGTGATGCGAACGGCCTTGTTGGCTTCGCGGGCACGCTCGGCGGAGGATTTCACGGTAACCGTGATTTCTTCGACGGCTGCGGCTGTCTGTTCCAGCGACGCGGCTTGCGATTCGGTGCGGCGCGACAGATCATCGGATGATTTGCGCATCTCGGCGCCATTGTTCTGAATGATGAAGGTGCGCTCACGCACCTGCTGAAGCACATCCTTCAGGTTGGCGAGCGAAGTGTTGAAGTCCACCCGAAGCTGTTCGAGACGACCGGAGAAAGGAACGTCGAGCGTCTGGGTGAGATCACCATCGGACAGGCGTGCGAGACCGGCAGCGAGTTGGCCGACGGCGAATTCTATCTGGCGATCGGTGTCGAGCTTCTCGGCATCGTTGCGAGACCGTTCGGCTTCCGCCTGAGCACGCTCTTCCACGCTCTGGCCTTCGATTCGAAGCTTCTCGCGTGCATTGTCGCGGAAGACTTCCAATGCCCGGGCAATATCGCCGAATTCGTTCTTCCGCTCCATGTAAGGAACGTCGGTGTCGAGCTTGCCCTGAGACAGGGATCTGATCGCATCCGTCAGGTTGCCGAGAGGGCGCATGCTGCGCTTGATCACGAAGTAACCGAGAATGCTGAAAGCAAGCATGACAGCCGCACCGACAACGAGGATCATGTTGCGCAGACCGTCAATATGGCCCTGGTAGAACTCCAGGGGCACGCCGACGAAAAGAATACCCACCGGTGCTCCCTTTTTGGACAGAACCGGCATGTAGCCCGACATGTAGTTGCGGCCGAACAGAGTTGCGGGACCGAAATAAGACTCGCCCTTGGTGATCTTCGCATAAGCAGCACCGTCGACGGCAAGCTTGGTGCCAACGGCGCGCTCGCCCTTTTCATTCTTCAGGCTGGTCGAGATGCGAAGAAAATCCGTGCCCTGCGCCTGGAAAACGGTTGCCACGCCACCATTTGCCATACCGACACGATCCACCAGATCGAAGTCGAGCAAGGTGCCGATGCTGGGACGGCTGACCGATTTCAACTCACCGTTTTCGATCGCGAGCGTGGTTCCGCCGACCTTCATCTCATAGAGAATGGCCATGCTGCGGACGGCACGTTCCGTATCCATCAAAGCCGTCTGCATGACGTCTTCTTTCAACCGCACATAGGTCGAAGCACCGACGGCAACGATACCAAGGAAGATGAGACCGATGGCCAGACATACAATCTGCACCACGATGGATCTCGAAACGAAACGCCCCATTGCTAAACCCCAATCTTAACGAGTTTAGGCAATTTGAAGCAAAAGGATTAATTTTCAGGGAATTCTACAACAGCCTAGACTAAGCTAACGCGATGTTGGATCAACTCTAAGGCGCTGATTTCACGTCTAAATGTCTTCGAACCCACCAACGAGTGATGCGAAAAAGAATGACTATTGTCAAAAAATTATGATTCCGCGCGGTGCTCGCGTTTCACACAAAGCACAGTATCAACGGGCTTTTCAAGCCATGTCTGCAGACATGTCGGGCGCTCAGTTGACTGTACCAACGGCACGAGACTGAGGCTCGACTGAGCACTGCGACGCGCGTCAGTGAATAAAGCCAAGCCGGATAGCCTTAGCGATCGCCTGGATGCGATTGACGGAGTCCAGCTTGATGGTCGCGGAGCCGAGGTAAGCATTGACGGTGTGAACGGACAGACCAAGCTTGGTTGCTATTTCTTCGCTGATCCTGCCATCGCCTGCCAGTTGCAGGCATGCGACTTCTCGCTCGCTGAGTGCCTCTGACGGCGAGACGCGACGCTCGTCCATGGCCAGGAGATCAATCATGATCTGCGTGGATTTGACGTGCTGCTCCAGCATGAGTTCATTGTCGAGCAACAGGTTGCCACCGCAAAAAATGACGAAGCCGTTGCCCATCGTGCCAAGCCGCACGGGGAAGCCGACACCGGAATATCCAAGGTTCTCGTTGTCGAGGCGAATGAGAAGGGCGGGAACGTCCGGCAGATCGGCAAAGCCCGATTCTTGCTCGCTCGTCCAGGCGACGGGGAGCAGGGACGATTCAAGATGATCGAGCAGACGTTCACCGAGTACCTTAACCAGCTGAGCGCTTTGTTCGCCGGCAGCCAGACCAAGATTTTCAAGTTCGCAGGAGAGCTTCCTTTTGTTGGGAAATCCGGCTGCAACGGCACGCAGAACGATGAAGTTTTTGGCGCCCAGACTTCTCTGCATGGCAACCAGCTTGGGGAAGAGGTCGGACCGCGTCACGGAGGGAATGGTCTTCGACGCTATCGGCTGACCCGATCCCTCATTGCTCAAATCCTTGACGAAACCCATGATGCGCCCTTTAGACAAGGTTGTTACGGACCGCGTAGGCAATGGCCTCCGAGCGGGTCTTGGTTGCTGTCTTGCGCATGACGCTGGTGATGTAGTTGTTGATGGTGTTGCGCGAGATGCCAAGGATCATGGCCATTTCATCGCTGGTCTTGCCTTCGGCAATCCAGAAGAGGCATTCAAGCTCTCTTTCTGTCAGATCGATATCGCGCTCGGTCTTCGTGCCTTCGACGATGCCAAAGCTTGCAAAGTAACCGGCCAGCATTCCAGCTTCACGAAGTCGATCTTCTGCCGGCAGAACACCTTCGGCAAACATCAAGAGCAGCGAGAAGCGGATGCGTCCAACGCAAAAGGTAATCGTCCAGTACTGGCGATCGATCCCTGCTGGCGCGACCGCATCGTCGGGAAGAGACAGCACGCGTGGCTTGAGCAGGGAAAGGCATTTCTCCATTTCACTGGATCGGCTCTGTGTCCCGGTCAATTCGTTGGCAAGCTTGCGCACCAGATCGAAGGGCCAGTCGGAGGTGACGATGAAGCTGAGGCTTGCCTCTTGCAGGAGGTCTTCACGCGACAGCAGATAGTGCGAAGCGCCGACATAGGATGTCAGATGCTCCATCGCACCAATGATGTCACTTTCCGCCGCTGCGGCTGCAATCTTGCGAATGAGCTGGTTGCGTGGCAAGGGCCTCGCAATCGTTTCAGCTGGCGCGGCAGACAGCCTGCGAATATCGACATCCACTTTCAATAGCCTACGCCCTCTCGTTCCCCGGACGGGGATGCCTAAACGGGATGGAACTCATTTCCATTCAGAAGCGCCGCTTTTGACGAACACCCCTGGCGACCGAATCGTTGTAGTCTAGGAGACGCTTGAAGAAATGTACCCGTCTGTAACGACCTATCCACTCTTTTTCGCGTGCACTACAACCCTGAACATATACCTGTTCGAAATTGCGCACATCCGCCTTTTCAACATACCCCACCTGAAATCGGCGATTTGATGAACAAATACTAAATCACATCCGCCATACGCCTACAGCAAGAATTTTCGAATAAACGAAAAAGGCCGGAGTTGATCCAGCCTTTATTCTTATCATGCTGCTTTTTCCACTGCCCATTTGCGGAGGATCTTGGCAGCACGTTCTTCGCTGATTTCCACCATGCGCGAAAGTCTGCGTTCCGGCCCTTCGCGGACCCTGCGGTTGAAGTCGCCCTCGCCTGTGTCCCCGCCAAGAAGATCGTCGGTACTGTCGAAGCCGAAGTCCGCTCCGAAGCCTTCCATGAGGCCGCCAGCAGCGCCACCGCCCATGGCAGGAGAGAAGTCTGGCAGTTCAAGCCCGGCCGAATCCTGGGCCAGTTCCGCCGAGGCAGGAGCCCCACCCGCCGACATGGAGCGGACGACCGGACGGACACCAAGCCAGACGACCAGGAAGGCGACCGCGACGAAGGCGAGCGAGTTGATGATGCCAGCGGAGTTGCGGCTCAATACTTCGGTGAAGCCTGGGCCGGCAACAGCCTCGTCCAGAAGCTGCGTCTCAAGGAAGTCCATGGCGGTGATCGTCACCACGTCACCACGCTCGGTCGAGGTACCGGCAGCAGAGGTGACGATCTTCTGCATCTCCGCAAGATAGGCGTCGATCTTGGCCTGGTCGGCCGGATCGCCGATCATCTTCGCGAGGCGACCCTTGTTAACGACGACCGCGACGGAAATCTTGTCGATCGAATAACCGTTGCGAACGGTCGCCACGGTTTTCGAGTTGATTTCGTAGTTGGTCTGCTCTTCCTTCTTGGCCGTCTCATCGGACGACTTCGGACCGGCGCCACCGCTCTGGGGAGCCGCCTGTGGTACGTTCTGTTCGACCGTGGCTGCGGAATCCTGCTGGGTTTCCTGGGATTTCTGATCCTCCTTCGTGGAGCGAACGGAACGCTCGACACGCGAGTTCGGATCGTAGACGGTTTCCTGGATCTGCTGGCTGTCGGTGTTAAGCGACGCGGTCACGCTCGAGCGGAAATTGTCCATGCCGAGGAAGGGCGCGAGGGCCTTGTCGATCTTTGTCTCAAGTTCCTGCTGCACGTTCTGCGCCAGCGTCAGCGACCGGCTCATCGCGCCGTTGCTGACATCGTCGCCCGACGCCAGAAGCTGGCCAGTGGAGTCAAGAAGGGTCACGTCATCGACTTCAAGACCGGGCACTGCGGATGCAACAAGGTGCCGAATGGAAGCGGAGGCCTTTCGGCCCGCGGACGCGCTCGCCCGGATCATGACGGAGGCAGTGGGCTTCTGTTCCCCCCGCCGGAAGTTGCCGACCTCGGGCATGACGATGTGAACTCGGGCGGCCGCAATCCCGTCGATCTGCTGGATCGAGCGACCGATCTCGCCTTCGAGAGCGCGCACCCGCGTCACTTCCTGCATGAAGGATGTGAGACCCAGAGAGCCGACATGGTCGAACAGTTCGTAACCGGCATTGGCGCTGTCGGGCAGGCCGCGTTCGGCCAAAAGCAGACGAGCCTTGCTCGTCATGCCAACTGGAACCTGGATGCTCGTTCCATCCGAGCCAACCTGAAAATCGACATTGGACTCGGCAAGCGCAATGCTGATCTTGTTCAGATCCATGGTTTCCAGGCCGACATAAAGCGTCTCATAGGCCGGCTTGTTCACGTAAAGAGCTGCAGCGAGAATGATTGCCATGGACAGAACGCCCACACCACCCAGCACCAAAAGCCGCGTCTGGCCTAAGGCCGCGAAGTTTTTAAAAACCTGAGGGAGTTGATTTAACAGATTCATTCTGTTCCGCACCGTCATTCATGGGTTCGAGACCTTCTGGTCCCGATGCCACCCTAGAGGACGAAGCTTGCGCGAGGATTTCTCATAGAACGCCCTGCGTCCTGACGGACGCGCAAAGGACGCTCTATCTCCTTAAGTCTGCGCATCGTGCTTTCCGAAAATCGCGTCCGATTTCCGGGCCGATACTGTAACTGATGCCGCCCTCCGGGTGGAGGGCGGGAATAAAGCCGCTGAAAGTGCCCTTTTAGGCGGCCAAATAGGTGGAGATGACGGCTGCGACCTGATCGGATGTCAGCGCACGCATGTGGGTGTTGAGAAGTGCCGTGACCTGGGCACTGGAGAGGCTGACCAGTGTCTGGGTGGAAAGCCCTGCGACGCCGCTGGAACTGAAAGCGGCAATGTCCTCGGTCGAAAACTTGGCAATATTCTCCTTGGAAAGCGAGGCGACCTGTGCGGCGGTCAGCGCCCCGACCTGCGCGGGCGTCAAAGCCTCGCTCTGGCTGGTCGTCAGCGATGAGATTGCGCCGGTTGTCAGGCCAGACACCGCGCCGCTGCTCAAGGCGGCGATCTCCTCGGTCGAGAGAAGCGCGATGTCGTCGGTGCCAAGCGCTGCGGCCTGAACTGCATTCAGACCGCCAATCTGCGCGGTGGTCAGAGTGGCAATTTGACCCGTGCTCATCGCCACGATCTGGTTATAGCCGAGATTGCCGATCTGGCTTGGGCTGAGAACCGCAATGTCGGCGCTGGTCAGGGAGGCGATAAGCGCCGTGGAAATACCACGGATCGCACCCGTGCTGATTGCCGCAATGTCAGCCGTGGAGAATGTCGCCATCCCGGCGGCGGAGATGCCGGCAAGACCATCGGCGCTCAATGCCGCGATCTGACCCGTCGAGAGCGCGCCGATCTGATCGGGCGCCATGGCAGCGATCTGCTTGCTGGTCAGCCCGGCGATCGCCCCCGTTGCGAGGCCCGCGACTTCACCGGTCGACAGCGCAGCGATAAAGCCGGTCGACAGGCCTGCAATGGCGGAGGCGTTGATTGCCGACAGTCTTTCAGGGGTAAAGGTATCGAGCATCTGGGATGTCAATCCGGCAATGGCGCCAGATGTCAGGGCGTTGATCTGCGTTGTCGATAGCGCGTGCACCTGTTCGAGGCTGAGCGCCCCCACCTGCTCGCTGGTGAGCCCCGGGATGCTTCCGGTGCTGAGTGCCAGAATTTGGGCAGTGGAAAGCGCTGACAGATCCGCCGTCTTCAGGCTGGCGATCTGCTTGGACGACAAAGCACCGATCTGGCCGGTGGAAAGACCGACGAAATGATCGTGGGAGAACGCCGAAAGCTGCGTGGTAGACAGGCCGGAGATGCCGAGTGTGCTCAGCGCAGCAATGGTTTCAGCCGAGAGCCCGGCTATCGTTTCCGTCGACAGACCAGCAATACCCGTCGCACTGATCGAGCCGACGTCCGCCGTCGAGAAGGCGCGCAACTGGGCTGCGCTCAGAGCACCAATCTGTCGCGATCCGAGAGCGGTCACCTGGGTTGGGGTGAAAGCCTCGACCTGATCGACACTCATCGCTTTGATCTGAAGCGTCGTCAGTCCGGCAATTCCGCCAGCACTCAGAGCGCCGACCCTGTCTGGCGAGAGAAGAGCAATCGCGTCCGTCGACAAGCCCGCTATGGCACTGGATGTCAGCGCCGCAAGGTCTTCGGTCGAGAAGCGCGCGATATCGTCCGTCCCCATGGCTGCGATCTGCGTGGAGGTCAATGCGCCAACCTGTGCAGGGTTAAGCGCTTCTACCTGATCGGCCGACAGTGCCGCGATGGCTGCCGAAGAAAGACCCGAGATGGCTGCAGTGCTCAATGCGCCTATCTGCTCGCGAGAAAGGGAGCCGATGCTTGCGGTGCCGAGAACGGAGATTTGGCGTGAGCCGAGAGCGCCGATCTGAGCCGTGGTGAGAGCTTCGAGTTGCTCTTTCTTCAAGACCGCTATTTGAGCGGTCGAGAGGCCGGCAACGCTGGCCGTTCCGAGTGTCGCAATGCGATCGGCGGAAAGGCTGGCAAGGGTGCCGGTGGAGAGGCCGGCAACAGCCGACGATGTCAGCGCCGCCAGTTCCGCGGTCGAGAAGACGCCGAGATCGTCTGTTCCAAGAGCGCCGACCTGAAGGGAGGTAAAGGCGCCGACCTGCGCGGTGTTGAATGCCTCGACCTGGCTCGTGCTCAGGGCGGCAATCTGGTCGGAAGACAGGCCTGTGATGCCGGTCGTGCTCAGAGCCGCGATTTGCGCAGTCGTCAGCGCTGCCATGTTGGCCGTGGAGATGGCCGCGACCTGTCTAGAGCCAAGCGACGCGATCTGCGACGTCGTCAAGCCAGCAAGCTGGGCGGAGGTCAGTGAAGCCATCTGGCCTGTGGAGAGACCCTGAATGCCCCCGGTCGTTCCTAAAACGGCAATGCGGTCGGCGGACAGGCTGGCAAGTGCCGTGGTCGAGAGGCCCAGGATTGCACTCGAACTCAGCGCCGCAAGCTCTGCGGTCGAGAGAACGGCCAAGTCATCCGTTCCGAGAGCCGCGACCTGCGTCGAGCTAAACTGTGCCACCTGTGATGTTTTGAGCGCTTCGACTTGCTCTGTGGTGAAGCTTGAAATCTGCGCTGCGGTCAAACCCGAGACGCTGGCGTCGTTCAATGCGGCGATCTGCGATGTGCTGAGCGCTGCAATGCTGGCCGTGCCAAGAACGCCAATCTGGCGCGATCCGAGAGCGCCGACCTGCGGCGCCGTCAAGCTACCAACCTGGGCCACGCTGAGCGCCGCAACCTGCGCTGTGGTCAAACCTGAGACGCTAGCAGTGGACAAAGCAGCGATGGTTCCAGCTGGCAACGCGGCAAGGGTTGCCGGTGGCAGGCCCACAATGGCGGTTGCAGAGAAAGCCGCGATGTCTCTCAACGAAAACGCCTTGATATTATCGACCGACAGCGCCGCAACTTGCGAGGAACTGAGCGCACTCACCTGAAGGCTCGTCAGCGCTTCGGCCTGGACGGCAGTCAGCTTTTCGACCTGAGCGGAGGAAAGGCCAGGTACAGCATCCTTGTTGATGGAGGCGATCTGGTAAGCATCGAGGAGCGCAATGCCAGTTGTACCCAATGCCGCAACCTGCCGGGAGGACAAGGCTGCCACCTGCCGGGTGGTCAGCGACTTCAGTTGGTCGGAGGACAACGCAGCGATCTGGCCCGTCGTCAATCCGGATATCCCGGCCGGACTGATCGCCGCCAAATCTTCGGTTGGCAGTTTCGACATCGCATCGGTGGAGAGACCAGCAACTGCCGACCCATTGATTGCCCCCAGGGCCGCTGCGGACAGCGCGCTGATATCATCCGATCCGAGTGCTGCAACCTGCTGTGACGTCAATGCCGCGATCTGCCTGGTGGACAAGGCGGCAACCTGGCCGGTCGTCAGTGCGCCGATCTGACCAGTGGTGAGAGAGGATACGGCCGCGGTTCCCAGCGCTGCGATCTGACCTGTGGTCAGTTCGGCGATAATGGCGGTCGATAGGCCGCCGATCGTACCGGGTGCGATGGCACCGATATCGGCTGTCGAGAACTTGGCCATAGCCTCCTTGCCGAGAACAGCCAGTTGCGCCGAGGTCAAGGCGCCGACCTGAACAGCGGTCAGCGCTTCCGCCTGAAGTGTGGTCAGTTTAGCCATTTGCGTGGCCGTGAGCCCCGATACACCATTGGTGCTCAAAGCCGTCACCTGCGCTGCCGACAGCGTCGCGATGTGGTCGGTGCTGAGAACTTTAATCTGGTCAGCCGAAAGCGCTGCGATCTGCTTTGTCGTCAACGCGCCGGCCTGGGCTGTCGTCAGCACCGACACCTGCTTCGTCGTCAGATTGCCGAAAGCACTGGCGTTCAACGCCGTCACCTGAGCTGTGGTCAGCCCTGCCACCACGGCTGTGGAGAGACCGCTGATTGCGCTCGATCCGATGGCTGCAATATCGCCGGTCGAAAACTTGGCAATGTCCTCTGCGCCGAATGCTTCAAGCTGGTCGGCAGAAAGGGCTGCGACCTGACGGGTCGTCAGCGCTTCCGCCTGATTCGGTTTGAGAGCGGCGACCTGTCTTGCGGAAAGCGCGGCGATGGCAGCCGTATTGATCGCCGCGATTTGGGCTTCCGAGAGAGATGCGACCTGGGCCGTCCCTAAAGCCGCAATATGCGACGACGTGAAGGCAGATATCTGGGATGTCGTGAGAACCGCCAACTGAGCGGTTGTCAGCGCAGATATGTGGTCGCCAGGGAGATTGGTAACGGCGCTCGTTTTCAGCGCTGCAATCTGATCGGTGGAAAGTGCCGCAAGGCCTGCAGAACTCAACGCAGCAGTTTGAACGGAACTTAAGGCGGAAACCTGGTTGATGGTCAGCGCTGCCAGCTGGCTCGTTTTAAGTGCTTCGACTTGGCCAGCGGTCAGTGCCGCGATAGCGCCTGTGGAGAGGGCGGCGATCTTGTCGCTTGTCAGCGAGCCGATCAGAGCGCTCGACAGCCCGGAAAGGCCAGACGCCGACAAGGCGGCCATGTCGCCGGTGGAAAATGTGGCAATGTCATCAAGTCCCAAAGCCGCAGTCTGCTCTGAACCAAGTGCGGAGATCTGCCGCGTCGTCAAGGCGTCTAACTGCGCGGTCGAGAGCGTAGCAATCTGCTCTGCCGTCAATGTCGCGATAGCCCCGGTGCTCAGCAATGCGAGCTTCTCTGTGGACAGAGCGGCAATCACCTCTTTCGAAAGACCGGCGATTGCCCCTGCCCCGAAAGCCTGTATGCCCGCGGTCGAGATGGCGGCGATATCTTCCGTACCAAAACCTGCCAGTTGGGTGGATGTCAATGCCGCAATCTGCCCTGGTGACAGCGCAGCCACCTGAACCGTCGACCACGCGACGATCTGTTCTGAGCTCAACCCCTTCAGCGCCGTGCCGGTCAGTGATGTGATCTGGTCGGTGGTCAGCTTTGCGATGAATGCAGGCGTCAAAGCTCCGAGCTGGCCCGACCCCAGGGCGCTCATCTGCTCTTTCGAAAGGGCAGCGATTTGGGCGCTCGACAAGCTGGTCATTTGTTCGGGCGTCAGTTTTGCAACCGCGCTCGGGTTCAGGCCCGCTATCTGGTTTGTCGTCAGCGCCGCAATCAAGTCAGTAGACAGGCCCGGAACCGCCTTGGTGCTCAACGCGGCAAGGGCTGTGGTAGAGAGGCCGGCGATCTGAACCGGCTTTCCTGCGCCTTCGGCGGGCAACCAGACATCTTTGACCTGGTCCGGTTTCAATGCCTCGACTTGTGCAGAGCTCAGGACGGCAACTTGAGATGAAGAGAGTTTGAAGAGTTGCGTAGCGGACAGGGCCTCGACCTGTTCCGTCGTTAGCGCAGCCACTGCGGCCGTTGCCAGAGCGGCCACGCGGTCCGGCGTCAACAGGGCGATGGCGTCAGGGCGCAACCCTAGAATGGTCCGGGCACTGATCGCGTTGATATCCGCCGTGGAGAAGGCATTGATACTCGCTCCATCCAGAACCGAAAGCTGGGCAGAGGTCATAGCCCTGACTTGAACGGACGTAAGCGCCTCAAGCTGCGCCGTCTCCAGGTTGGCAACCTGATCGGTGGTCAGATTTGCAACGGCTTCTGTGCTGAGCGCGGCGACCTGCGCAGTGGTAAGAGCCGCGATGTCTTCAGCCGCAAGCGACTTGATCTGAGCCGCCTTCAAAGCATTGAGCTGGACGGCTGTGAGTGCTTGGAGCTGCGTCGATGTCAAGGCCTTGAGCTGGTCGGTCGATAAGGCTGAAAAGGCTGAGCTTGACAGCTTCGCGACCTGTTCTGGAGTCAAAGCTCCAATGGCTGCGGTGCTGACGCCGAGTATCCCTCTTGAGGAAATTGCAGCGATCTCATCGGGGGTGAATGTCTGAATATCATCGGCGTGAAGCGCCGTCATCTGACTGGAGCTGAGGACCTTGATCTGCAGCGCGGTCAAGGCTTCGACCTGGTCGGTCGAAAGCGCGCCAATCTGGTCGGAGGACAGGCGCGATATAATCGTCGTGCTCAAACCTCCGATTTGTGCCGTCGTCAACGCCTTGATGACTTCAATGCTCAGTCCTGGCATGGCCTTGGCGGAAAGCGAACCGATGGCAGTCGCTTGGAGCGACTGGATCTTGGCCGATCCGAGCACGGCAACCTGAGCGGAGGACATCGCCCCAAGCTGGCTGCTGGTGATGGCGCCCAGTTGCGTTGACGTCAGTGCACCGATCTGATCGGTGCTGAGCTTAGAAAATGCCGCAGTACTCAAAGCGGCAATATTCTCTTTCGTGAGATTTTCAAGAATGGTCGGGCTGAGGCCGGCAACTGCGGCACCGTTGATGGCGGCCATGTCGGCAGCCGAGAAAGTGTTGATCTGGGCCGATGTGAGAGCCGCAATCTGATCGGAATTTAATGCCTTGACCTGCAGCGACGCGAAGGCCTCGACCTGCGCCGTTGAAAGTTTTTCAAGCTGTTCGGCGGTCAGTCCCGTCATCGCGCGGGAGGATAGCGCTGGAATCTGTCCAGTGGTGAAGGCGGCGACAGAGTTCGCGCTTAAGGCGGCCACCTGAGTAGAGGTCAGAGCCTTGACTTGCGATGAGGTTAGAGCCGCCAGCTGAGCGGTGGAGAGGGCACCGATCTGCTCCGTCGACAAGGACGCGATGGCGGTCGTAGACAGGCCCTGGATGGCACCGGACGTCAGATTGACGATATCATCGGTATCGAATGCCGCAAGCTGCGTGGGCCTCAGTGCCCCCAGCTGTAGCGATGTAAGAGCCTTCACCTGAAACTCGCTCAGGGCTTCGAGTTGTTCGATCGCCAGACGCGGAATAGCCTTCTGACTGATTGCCGCGATCTTCTCTGGAGATAAGACCTTCAGCAATTCAGGCGTCAGCCCCGGAATCGCACGACTGGAGATTGCCGCAATATCCTCGATGGAGAATGTCTTGATGTCGTCCGGGCTCATCGCCGCCAGTTGATCGGACGTCATCGATGCGACTTGAGATGCGGTCAAAGCTTCGGCCTGCGCGCTCGTCAGCCCTTCCACTTGCTCGGTCGTCAAGGCGCCGACCTGCCGTCCGGTAAGGCTTGCAATCGAGATGCTATCGAGGACCGCAAGTTGCGTAAGCGTCAGACCGATAATGGCGTTGGTCGAGACAGCGGCAAGCTGGTCAGGCTTGAAGGCCTTTAGATCCCCCGTCTCCAGTGCTGCAACCTGCTCGGACGACAGCGCTCGTATCTGCTGGGATGTAAGAAAGGAGATGTCTTCGGTGTTCCAGTCCTCGATTGCTTTTGTCGTGAGACTTCTGATCTGGTTGACGCTCAGCGAAGATACGATCGATGTCATTGATAAACCTGACCAAAGCTCAAACGGGCAGCATGCCCTCTTTTCTACCTCGGATACATCCCATCGACGGAATACGTCCGGCTATAGCAATCCTAGGTGTAATTGCTTGTGCGAAACTGTCAGCTTTCCGAAGCACGACCTCGATTACAGCGGTGGGTTCAGGAAGGCCGGCATCCTCTCTTGCTTGTCGTGGAGGTCGAGGAAAAGCCTTGCAGTATCCAGCGCTTCACGGATCGTCACGTCCATGTCGAGATATCGATAGGTACCCAGACGTCCGACGAAGCTGATGCCCTCTTCCGCGTTTGCGAGAGCGACGTATTCGGCCAGCTGTTCTTTTTCCTCCACCAGCCTGATGGGGTAGTATGGTGTGTCGTCCGGTCCGCATTCGCGGGCATATTCACGGTAGCACACCGATCCGTCATGCTTTTCCCATGGCGAGAAATGCTTGTGTTCGGTGATGCGGGTGTAGGGGATGGAGGTTTCCCCGTAATTCATCACCGCGCAGCCCTGATAGTCGCCGTCATAGGTGAAACGTTCGAAGTCCAGCGTTCGATAGCCGAGGCGGCCTTTCGCATAGTCGAAGTAGCCGTCCAGCGCACCCGAATAGAAGGTGTGGTCATAGTCGCCCGTGTCCGCCCGATCGAAGCCGGTCTTCAGCCTGACGGTGATGTCCGGATGATCGAGGATGCCGTCCACCATTTCGGTGTAGCCGTTTTCCGGCATGCCTTGGAATTTGTGGAAGAAATAGTCGTCGTCATAGTTGAAGCGGACCGGCAGCCGCTTGAGAATGGAGGCTGGCAAATCCTTTGGCGAACAACCCCACTGCTTTTGCGTGTAGCCCTCGAAGAATGCCTCGTAGAGTTCACGGCCGACAAAGCGCAGCGCCTGCTCCTCGAAGGTCTGCGGATCGGTAATCGACGTATCGGCCTGCTCCTCGATGAAGGCCTTCGCCTCATCCGGGCGCAGGGTCTTGCCGAAAAACTGGTTGATCGTGTGCAGGTTGACCGGCAGGGAAAAAACCTGGTCGCGGCTCGTGGTCTTCACCCGGTTCTTGTAGGGCTTGAAGGTCTGGAAGCGATTGACGTAATCCCAGACTTCGGCATCGTCGGTGTGGAAAATATGCGGGCCGTAGACGTGGACCATCACGCCGGTCTCTGCATCGCGCTCGGTATGGCAGTTGCCCGCAATGTGATCCCGCCGGTCGAAAATTACGACCTCGTGCCCCGCTTCCGCCAACTCACGGCCGATGACCGCACCGGAGAGCCCGGCGCCTACGATTGCAATCTTCTGTCGGGACACGGCGGCTCTGCCTCTGTTCAAGCGGTGGCGGATGCTTGCGTGGTCCACAAGCGGTTGTCATGCTGGATGGGCGAGAAAGCGTCCCATTCGCGCAGCTTTTGAAGATAGCGATCGCGGTAGGAAGCCTCATCGACGAAGTCGAGATTTTCCGACACAAGCTCGCTGCCGATCTCGTAATAGACATCGAGATTGCGAAGATCGGGGACAGGTGTTTCGCCCCGTTCGGCTTCGCCCTGCATCTGCCAGTAAAGGTCTTCGAGCCTTCGCGCGGTAGCGGGAATATCGCGCAGAACACTCTTTTCCCGCTCCGCTTCCAGCTTCTTCCTCACGGCCTTCAGGCTCGCCGGCTTCTTTGCGAATGCAATGGCCTTGGCAACGTAGTCCTCGGGGTCAGTGCAGACAAGCTCGGAACATCCCGTCGCAGCGACGACGCTGCTGCAGAAGCGCGCCGGGAAAGACTTGCCGGGGAATGTCAGAACCGGAAGACCGACGGTCAACGCATCCGCTGCGGTAGAGTGAGCCCCATAAGGGAACGTATCGAGGAAGAGATCTGCCACCGCGATGCGGGCGAGGTGCATCGCGTTCGGGGCTTTCGGCGCGAAGAGCAGACGCTCCGGCGCAATCCCGGCAGCCTCTGCCAGATCGCGCAGGCGCTGATCGGTCTTATCGCCACCAGTCAAAAGCCACAGGATGCTGCCCGGCGTTTCATTCAAAATGCGCATCCACTGCGCGAAGGTGGATGGTGTGATCTTCTGCATGCCGTTGAAGCAGGCAAACACGAAGGTGTTCTCTGGCAAGCCAGCTTCCTGGCGCGACGGGCGCGCCGCGATAACGCGCTTGCGGTCGAGCGGCTGATTGCAGGCAATCCGCAACACTTTTTCCGAATAGTAGATCTCGCTTTCCTCAGGCACGATCACCTCGTCGGCAATCATGTACTGGTGGAAAGGCGTGGCCATGGAGCCCGGGTAGCCACAGAAATTGACGATGACGGGCGCGGGGCGATAGGCGAAAATCTTGGTGCGGGCGTGCTTGGTATAGCCGTTGACGTCAATCAGGATATCGATCTCGTCGCTTGCGATCTGCTGCGCGGCTGCTTCGTCGGAGAGCGCGGCGACATCGCGCCAGCAATCCATGACCGCCTTCATCCGAGTTTGTGTCGGATCGTTGGCAACGGCTTCTCCGCAGTAATAGGCGTAGATTTCGACACGTGCCTTGTCATGCAGTTCCAGCACCTCTCTCAGCGCAAAGCCAACGGCGTGATCGCGCAGGTCTGATGACACGTAACCGACACGCAGCCTCTGGCCGGTGCCCGTTTTCTTACGGACGGTGGCGCGGGGGAAGTTTCGGATATCCGGTCGCCCAATGAGCGCCTTGCCGTATTGATGGGCGTTGGCCAGCTGAAAGATCGGATCGTCGGCATAGCAGCCAAGCGTGAGCGGCGGCATGGCGTCGATCATCTGGCGCTGGGTGACGTGATTGGAGGGCACCAGGATCGGCCATTTGCATTGGCGCTGGCGCAAAGCGCTCCAATGCTGTCCGGATTCCAGCTTGTGCGGGCGAAGCTCCATGGCCTGCCAAAGGGCTGCCTCCGCCTCCTCCATCAGTCCGGCATTTTCCATGACACGACCGATGTGCTGGAGCGCCAAGTGACGATAGAGCAGCTGATCCGGCGTCGTTTCAGATGTTTTCTCTGCAAAGCCCTGCCACTGCTGAATGGCAAGCGTCGCCATTCCGGCGTCTTCATAGGCAAGGCCGAGATTGATGTGGGCAGGGCCGAACATCGGATCATGCTTCAACGCCGCCTGCATGGCAGTCACGGCACCGGCAAGATCGTTCATCTGTCGCAGCAGAACGGAGAAGTTGAAGCAGACCATATGCTGGCCGGGATGGGGGTCGTTGAAGGCGAGCCAGCTCTTGTAGAGTTCTGCCGCCTCCTGGCGATTGCCTTGCGCCGTCAAAGTTTCTGCGAATTTCAGCAGGTCCACCAGCGAAAGACGCTGGGTTTTTGCAAGCTCCAACAAAGTGGGGAGGAGCGAATTCTGGGCCGTGCCGCCAATCGATGCATTCATTGCATTCAGAACCTTCAAGCCGGCCGCCCCGCCGGAGGCGGAATCATGGCCGTGATAGACTGACAACCGATTATACAATGAAGCTTGTGCGGCGCTTTACGCAACGAGAGGGGGATGCGGCCAAATCCATCAACCGGCCATGGCTCTCACAACTCATCAAAACTGTCGTTCAACATCTCGATCTTGCGCAAGCGTTTGCGACCGGATGGGCCGGCTTTTTCAAGGCAACGCGTAATCAGCAAATGGCAAAGCGCCATGACAGCCGTGTGGTTGAACAGCGGACCCGGCGCGAGCGTCTGACACCGGAAATGCCAAGTGGCACCGCTATGACCGGGAGCCCCCTCATCGGTGACGTAGATGAGCTTGGCCTCCGACGCCTTGACATGGTCTAGGATCGCATCGATCTGGGCAACGCGGCGTCGCATGGCAAACACCACGACGATATCGGCGTCCTGCAGACTGGCGAAATGTTCCCCCAGTGTCTGGCCAGGGCCAGGGATGGCGACGATGTTTTCAATGACCTGCGTCAGTTGCCATTGAAAATAGGCTGCGAATGGCTGGCTGCTGCGAAATCCTATCACCCAGACTTTCCGTGCCTGAAGCAGACAATCGGCGGCACTTTCTATCTGCCTGTCCGAGATGGCAAGGAATGTCGCCTCGATATTCGCAATATCCTGTGCGGCATGGGCTTTGACGGACTGCATTGTTTCGCTCTCGTCGGAGCGTTCCAGAAAGAGGCGCGAGCCGGTCTGTTTCTCCGCGCGCGCATGGCGCCGCGCCTCCTCGTAGCTGTCATAACCCAGCCGCTGGATGAAGCGCGTGACGGTCGCCTTCGACACATGGGCCAAGGCGGCAAGTTCCTGGGCGGAATAGCTCGCGAGCTCGCCCGGAAAATCGCAGACGAATTCGCCGACGCGTTTTTCCGCTGGATGAAGGTCCGGAAGGGCCTGCCTCACTCGAAACAGAAACGATTTTTCCTTTACCACAGCGCGCTCCGGCAAACGGTAGATGGGCGACTTTCTGCCGCCCGAATGACGCTTGCAACAAAAACAGCGCGTCGATGAAAGGACAGGCAGCCTCAACCATGGACGGTCGAGGCCTGGCCTTCTTAAAGCGCTCGGACCATCCACTCCACGGCCGACCTGATCGGCGCGATAACCGGAGCGGGAAACATGCCCTGCAACTGTTCCGCTGCCTGCCCGAGAGGCCCTCCGCCAATAATCACAGCCTCAGCCCCGTCCTCTTCGAAACATTGACGCGTCGCGATCGCCAGCGCTGCAAGCAGTGCATCGGGTGCGGAGGCGAGTTGTTGCGGATCGCCTGTCGTCAGCCGCGTTCCGGTAAAAAGAGATGCGACGCCAAGAGCTTTCGCCTTGGCAACGAAACTCCCCACGAGGTCTGGCGTGACGGTGGCGATGCCGAAGCGCCGTCCGCCCGCAGACGCCTCCATCATGCTTGCCTGACATATGCCGATACAGGGGATGCCGGACGTCTCGGCAAGCCGCTCCAGCCCAGGATCGCCGAATGCACAGATGATGAGGCCGTCGCTGCGTTCGGCAAGGTCCATTCCCATGAAAACGACGCCCTCTTCGGCAGCGGCAAGGGCTTTTTCATCGAGGATCATCGGCACGCCTTGTTTTGCCGTCAGGCCTTCAATGGCAAAGCCCTGCGGCAGGTAGAGGCGCGCAATATCCGTCATCATCGCAGTCGTTGCCTGCGATGTGTTGGGATTGATCAATCCTATGCGTTTCATGACTTTCAAGGTGCCGCCAAGGCACTCCCGCCCCCTATGTTCCTGTATTTTCTCGACGAGCGCCCAGCATTCCGAGGCCTTCAGTGCGCGAGAATACAGGCGACCTGTGAATCGGCAGACAGCCGCGTGAGCGCAGGAACATCCGCACGACACTCTTCACGCGCCAGCTCGCAACGGGGCGCGAAGGCGCAGCCCGGCGGCATGGCTGCAAGATCCGGCGGTGCGCCGGGAATGGTGATCAGCCGGTCGCGGCCTTCGGCCAGCTCCACACGCGCGCCCAGCAGGCCCTTGGTATAGGGATGGCGCGGGTTGCCGATGAGATCGCCGACACGTCCTTCCTCGACGATGCGTCCGGCATACATCACAGCGATCCGGTCTGCGACTTCCGCCGCAACGCCAATATCATGCGTCACGAAGATGACCGACAGGCCATATTCCTTCTGCAACTCGCGGATCAGCAGCAAGATCTGGATTTGTACCGTTGCATCGAGCGCCGTGGTCGGCTCATCTGCCAGCAGCACCTTCGGATTGCAGGCAAGCGCCATGGCGATCATCGCACGCTGCAGCATGCCGCCGGACATTTCATGCGGATAATTGCCAAGGCGCCGCTCGGGTGAGGGAATGCGAACTTTCTGGAACAATGCAAGGGCGCGTTGAGCGGCGACGGTGCGCGAGACGTTTTCGTGGCGCATGATGGTCTCTTCGATCTGGCTACCGACCGTATAGACCGGGTCCAGCGCCAGACGCGGTTCCTGAAACACCATGGAAACAACGGCTCCCCTGAGATCAGACAGAGCGCGGCTGGAAAGCCCCATAATGTCGCGCCCGTCGACCGACATGGCGCCTTCAACAAGTGTTCCCTTGGGATGAAGCCGCAAGAGCGAGCGCATGGTCACGCTTTTGCCCGAGCCGGACTCACCCAGCAGGGCCACCACCTCGCCCGGCTTGACGACCAAGTTTACGCCGTTGACGGCCTTGACGGATTTGCCGCCGCGCCGAAACGTGACCGACAGGTTGCGGATATTGATCATATCGTCGTTCTGCATCGTCATGCCTCCGTCAGTGCTGGTGCACGGCTGTGGCCGGAACCGGGTTTTGCCATCAGGCAGGCAGCTGCCTGGCTAGGAGACATCTCGGTGAGCGGCGGCAGCACCCGTTGACAGACATCCTCGGCAAAGCTGCAGCGGGTGTGGAAGCGACAGCCGGGGGGCGGATCGATGGGGTTGGGCGGATCACCTGTCAGCGGCGGCGCTTCGGTGCGTTCTGCGGGGTCGATTTTCGGCATGGAGGCCAGAAGTGCTGCCGAATAGGGGTGACCGGTATTGCCATAGATTGCATCGCGACTTCCGATCTCCGCCACCTTGCCGAGATACATGACCATGACCCTGTCGCACATGAAGCGAACGACGTTGAGATCGTGGGAGATGAACAGATAGGTCAGGCCGAAATCGCGTTTGAGGTCGAGCAACAGGTTCAGCACCTGCGCCTCCACCGATTTGTCGAGAGCCGAGACCGCTTCATCCAGAATGACGAGGCGTGGCTTGAGCGCCAGTGCCCGGGCGATGTTGACGCGCTGGCGCTGACCGCCGGAAAGCTCATGCGGATAGCGACCGGCAAAACGCGATGGCTCGAGGCCGACGCGGTGCAGCAGATCATGTGCCGTTGCAATCGCCTTTGCCGCTGGCGTGCCGTGGACCTGCGGTGCGAAGGCAATGGATTCCTCGATCGTCAATCGCGGATTGAGCGAGGCGTAACTGTCCTGAAATACCATCTGCACCTGACGGCGATAGGCAGAAAACGGCAAGACGCCGCCAACCGTTTCTCCGTCAAAGAGGATTTCGCCCTGGTCGGGTGCGATCAGTTGCATGAGAAGCCGCGCCGTCGTCGATTTGCCGCAACCGCTTTCACCGACAACGCCGAGTGTCTCTCCTTTCAGTATATCGAAATCGACGCCATCGACGGCGCGCACGACTTTTTTCGGTTTCAGGAAGCCGCTTCCCTTGACGGGAAAGTGCTTCAGCAGCCCGCGGGCGGAAATCAGTGGCTGGACCGGGCCACCCCTTTCTCCGATCGGCAGTTCAAGGCTTGGTGCTCCAACGACTTTCATCATGACTTCACGTCCATGGCTGTGCGCAGCCCGTCTGAGAACAGGTTGAAGCAGATCGAGGTGATGAAGATCATCACGCCGGGCAAGGCTGCAACGAAGGGGTTGGTATAGATGGCGGTGCGCAGCGTGTTCAGCATCAGCCCCCATTCTGCATCCGGCGGACGAACTCCAAGTCCGAGGAAGGAGAGACCTGAGGCAAGGATCATCGATACGGAAATCAGGCTCGTGGCGAAGACGAAGATCGGTCCGAGCACATTGCCGAGAATATGGACCCTGACGATGGTGAAGGCGGGAGCCCCGGACGCGCGGGCGGCATCCACATAATCGAGCTTGCGGACCTGGGTGGTGACGCTTTCGGCGACACGGGCGATCTGTGGGATGAAAACGACCGTGAGGGAAACAAGCGCATTTGTGAGGCCAGAGCCAAGCGCGCCGGACAGCGCCACGGCCAGCAGCACGGAGGGGAAGGCATAGAACACGTCAATGGTGCGCATGATCAGCGTGTTGGTCAAACCGCCCGCGTAACCGGCGATAATACCGATTGCCGAACCGATGACGAAGGCGATGGGGACCGGGATGACGCCCATGAGGAGCGACAGTCGCGCGCCGTAGATCAGGCGCGAAAGCATGTCGCGTCCAAGCTCGTCGGTGCCGAGGATATAGCCGGGTGTTCCGATCGGCTTCAGCCTTCGGATGACGCTGCCCTTCGCCGGATCGTAGGGCGCCAGATAAGGCGCGAAAATGGCCATGAGGATGAGAAGGACGAGAATCCCAAGCGCCACCATGGCAACGGGATCACGACGCAGTCGCATCAGAACGCCGCTCCAGAAGCCGGGAGACTTGGCGATTTTCTCGACGGGAATTGCGGATGCTTCAGCTATTGCGGCCATTGTCAGCTCCTCTGGATGCGCGGATCGATGGCGCTTTGCAACACGTCGACAATGAGGTTGAGAACGACGAAGAACATGGCGAGCACGAGGATGGTGCCCTGCAGGATGGGCAGGTCACGGGTGAAGATCGCGCCGTTGAGCAGGAAACCGGTACCCGGCCATGAAAAGACCGTTTCGATCAGGATCGAACCACCAAGAAGATAACCCAGTTGCAGACCCATGACCGAGAGAGCGGTCGGAGCGGCATTGCGCACCACATGACGCAGGATACGCCCGCTCATCAGGCCCTTGGCAGCCAGCGCCAGCGTGAAGTCCTGCGCGTATATATCTGCCACCAGCGAGCGAATGGTGCGGGCGATGATGCCCATGGGAATGACGGACATGGTAACGGCCGGCAGCACGAGATATTGAATATAATGCCAGCTGAAACTGCGGCCGGCAGAGCCACCTGGTCCTCCACCCATTGCCGGAAGCCATCCGAGTGTCACGGAAAAGGTGATGACCAGCACCATGCCGAGCCAGTAGTGCGGCACGCTGACGCCAAGCATCGAGATGCCGGAGGCGATGCGATCGACCCATCCGCCGCGAAACACACCGGCGAGAAAGCCGAGTGTCGCGCCGCCGACAAATCCAATGACCGCCGCAGACACGGCGAGAATGATCGAATTGATGGATGCATCGATGATCTCGCCGAGAACAGGCCGTCCGGTAGCGATCGAGGTGCCGAGATCGCCATGCAGCGCATGCCACATCCAAATTGCGTATTGTACGGCCAGAGGACGGTCCAGACCGTAGAAAGCGCGCATTTGCGTCTGCATCTCAGCCGAAGCATCCGAGGGAAGAATGGCGGCCAGCGGATCTCCCGGAGCAATATGGATGAGCATGAAACAAACCATGCTCACGCCAATTGCCACAGGGATGACGTGCAGCAGTCGCTTGAGCGCGTAGAGAAGCATGAAACCCTCTTGATGTTCGTGGCAAGGATCGGAAACGGCAGGCCGGGCGAGAACCCGGCCCGCTATCGCTTGGGATCAGCGATTAGGGATCGACAGTGACCGGCGAGAAATCCTGGAACCAGTTCTGTGCCTGCACGAAGCCCTTCACCTTTTTCGACATGGCGCGGGGGTTGACGTCATGCGTGACCATCAGGAACAGCGCCTCGTTGACGTATTTTTCGTGGATTTTTCTCAGAACCTTATCCTGTTCCGCCGCATCGAAGGTGTTGCGCACTTCGGCAAACAGCGCATCCATTTCGGGATCGCAGTAATAACCCCAGTTCGTGCCATTCGGCGGAGCAAGGTTGCACTGCGACTGACGGATCAGCGCCGTGAAGGGGTCTTGAATGAAGTAGCTGTAGTTGACGGCGGTGGCGCCCTTCGCGCTTGGATCCTTGGCGCCGGCGCGCCAGATGTTGATGACCGTATTCCAGTCCGCAACCTCGTATTCGACATTGATGCCGATTTCTGCCAGCGTTTGCTGGATGTATTCGTTCATTGCCAGAGGCAGCATCTGGCCCGATCCGGATGAGGAGATGACGACCTTGGTGGTGATCGGCTTGTCTGGACCGTAACCGGCCTCGGCCATCAACTTCTTGGCCTCCTCGATATTGTATTCCAGCTTGAATGTCGGATTGCCGAACCACTGGTGGCCGGGGGGCAGGTATCCTTGTGCCGGGACGGAAAGACCGCCGAGCAACTCGTTGATCCCTTCGCGGTCAACGGCAAGATTGGCGGCCTTGCGCACGCGCACGTCGTTCCAGGGTGAACCTTCGACGCGCGACAGGTGCCAGGTCCAGTTGTGTGGGTAGGAATTGGTGACGATGTCGAAACCCGCATCCTTGAGCGATTTGACGGAATCGGGCGCGGGCGCCTCGATCCAGTCGACCTGACCGGAGCGCAGGGCGGCCACACGGGTGTTGGGTTCGGGAAGCGGCACCAGAACCAGCTTGTCCAGCTTCGGCACGCGCGCCTTGTCCCAGTAGTCCTTGTTTGGCGTCAGTTCGGCGCGCTCACGCGGCGTGAACCCGTTTTCCAGCTTCCAAGGTCCCGTACCGGACGGCTTCTGAGCCACGGCATCCCAGCTTTTGCCCTGTGCCTCCCAATTCGCAGGCGAGGACATGAGTATCCAGCTCAACTGATAGGGGAGCGTCGCATCGGGCGTTTTGGTCACGATTTCGACCGTCAGCGGATCGATGACCTTGTAGGAGGCCACGGCTGGAATACGCGATTTTCCCTGCGCCGACTGGCGCTTGTCGAACTGGGGTGAATCCGGCACGAGAATCTTGTCGAGGTTCCAGACGACAGACGCCGCATCGAAAGCACTTCCATCGTGAAACTTCACGCCGTCGCGCAGTTTGAATGTCCACTTGGTCTTGTCGACGGGATCCACGGACCAGGATGTCGCGAGGGAGGGAATGAGGGTCGAGGGTTTGTCGGCACTCGAAAGGTCCCACTCGATCAGAGCGTTGTAGAGCGTATAACCCATGAAGCGCTGACCCTCGCCGCCCTGATCGGTCTGGCCGGTGGTCAGGGGGATATCGGAGGCCGTCATGCCGATGCGGAGCGTACCTTCGGCCAGGGTTTCGCTTGCCGTCATGGCCAGAAACGCCAATGCAGCAGAGCCCATCAACCGGGCGCGGCGCAATTTCTCGATGATGCCCGCAGCTGCCGGTGTTTTTCTGAAATCGTTTGTCATGCGTTCCCTCTCGTTCGATAGGCTGAGTATGTCTCAGTCGGGATACGCAATGCAGGTTTCGTGCCAGATGATATGAAACCACAGTTTCATATCTTTTTCAGTGAGTTACGCTTTCGTGCAGTCTTGCGATTGCTCTCCTTCCCGCGAAACCTGCTGTAATCGCATGCGGTAACAGGCGTCAGTGCCTAAAAATGGCTTGTTAGACGAAGAAGCGCGTATGTCTGCTAGAGAGGCGGGTTTACGGGCTCGCGGTCGTGGAAGCTAGCTCCGGCAGAGCGGCGTAGAATGCATCGTGCAGTATGCGCGGCGGCTTGTACCAGTGACGGGTTAAGAGCGAGGGAAGACACTCTGCGCTTACACGACAGCATCCCCCCGAAATCGGAATCGATTGTCGGAAAAGTACGATGGTTGAAAGAATGAGAAGTGTCGTTAATGCGTCCAGAAGGACGCAACGCCCGCTCTAAAACAGATCGAAGTCGCCAGATGCCTTGTCGATCGGCTGGGAGTGCCCGTGGCGCAGACCAGCGCCAAGTGCCTTCTGCATTTCGGCGAGCTTGACGAGGCTGAGAGCCGTCGTCACGTCCACGGCCCATTCCACAGGGATGGAGCCGGTGATGGTGTCGATGAACTCCGCAAGTCCGCGGGCCTTCTGGACCGCAAGATCGATACCCTGCAAGAGTTTCAACCCGTCATCGGTGACAGCACCATTGGTGGCCTCCAGAAGCTGGGGCTCAATGCGTTCGATCAGATAGGCAACGTCATGCAGTTCCGAGACGACCCGCATCAGGATCGTGGGCAAAGCCTCTTCAAACATTTCAGGTCCAGCACGCTCAGCGATATGCATAGGCAACTCCGTTGTCAAAAAAATTCGATATCGCTTGCCGCCGGCTTTGCAGCCGGAACCGGACGGGTTTCCAGCGCGACGGTCTTCTGGGTTTCGGCACCGCTCAGTGGGTGCTGGCGCGCCCTGCCCGAGACCGGCCAGAACTCCACCTTTCGGCCATGCTCTCCGCCCGTGGAGCTGCCGACCACCCGAATGCCTTCATCCTTTAAGAACTGCATCGCGAAGATTGCGTTCTGCTCCCCCACATTGGAGAAGCTGGCAATGGTCTTGGCGCCACCAAAGACCTTTGCCTCCAGACGATCACGGCGCGCGCCCTGCTTGAGCAAGCCGTTGATCAGAAGTTCCATGAGATGCACCCCATACCGGGTCGCATCTCCGCCCCCCATACCCCCTGTACCCGGCAGCAGAAAGTGATTCATACCGCCGACGCCCGCAACAGGGTCTCTGAGACACGCAGCCACGCACGAGCCGAGGATGGTCGACAGGACCACGTCGGGATCATTGGCGATCTTATACTCGCCCTGAATTATGTGTACGCGCTTGGCTGCGGTTTCGATCATTTCAGCGATCCAAATACGGCTTCAATAGCCGCCCTCATCTTGTCGATAGAAAACGGCTTGGCCAGCACGTTGTTGGCGCCGAGTTGGGCTGCTTTCTGCACCAGAGCGCGGTCTCCCTGCGCGGTCAGAATGATGAAGGCGGCCTTCTTCGTCGACGGGTTCGTGCGAACCGCCTGAAGGAAGCCGAGGCCATCCATCTTCGGCATGTTGAAGTCGGAGATCACCAGATGGTGGGGCTGTTGCTCCATGATCTTCATGCCCTGCTCACCGTCGCCGGCGGCAGTGATTTGCTTGAAGCCAAGCTGCGTGAGCGCATCACTCAGCAACAGGCGGCTGGTGACCTGATCGTCAACGATCAACACTTTTATCTTTTCTGCGAGAGACATTTAATCAGAACCTTCTTTTCGGGCGGCAGTTAGTTTCAGAATTTCTTCGCCGATGGCGTTCAGCGGAAGTTGATGTTCGACCGCGCCAAGCTCGTAAGCCACACGCGGCATTCCATAGACCACACAGGTTTTCTCGTTCTGTCCGACAGTGCGGGCACCGGCATGGCGCATCTTCAAGAGGCCTGCCGCACCGTCACGTCCCATCCCGGTCAGAATGGCGCCGACGGCGTTGCGACCGGCAAGTTCGGCCACTGAATCGAACAGAACGTCTACCGATGGCCGATGACCATTAACAGGCTCGCGTTCGATCAGCCTGCAGCATGGCGCGGCATGATTAACAACCTGCAAATGCCGGTCGCCACCAGGTGCGAGATAGACCTTGCCGGTCTGAAGCCGCGCGCCATCCGTCGCCTCTTCCACTACGGGCGCGCAGAGCCGGTTCAGGCGCTCGGCAAAGCTCTTGGTGAAGGTTGGCGGCATATGCTGGGTGATCACCGTCGGTGGGCAATTGATCGGAAACTTCTGCAAGACGGCGATCAGTGCTTCCACGCCACCGGTGGACGAACCAATGGCCACGATTTTGCGACCGACGCTGTAATTGGTGACCGCAACCGGCTGCGGCGCGGCTCGTCGTTCGGTCACGGCGCTGCGATAGGTGCGGTGCAGCGAGCGAGCCGCTGCCTTCACCTTCTCTGCAAGATCGGGAAAGGGCTGCGCGTCGCCCGGCACCGGCTTGCCAACGCAATCGAAGGCACCGATTTCGAGCGCAGCGAGGGAGGCATCCGCGCCGCGATGGGTCAGCGTCGAAACCATGATGACCGGCATGGGGCGCAGGCGCATGATCTTGTCGAGAAACTCAAGCCCGTTCATCTCGGGCATCTCGATATCCAGCGTCACGACGTCCGGATTGAGTTCCTTGATGGCGGCGCGCGCTTCCATGGCGTTGCCTGCCTGACCGATGACCTCGACATCCGGGTCGGATTGGAGGACGGCGGAGATCAGGCCACGCATGGTGGGAGAATCATCGACGACGAGAACGCGGGCGGGCATGCTCATGCTCTCCTCCCGGCGGACTTGCCGATGTATTTGTAGGTGGTGATGCCGGTATTGTCGAACTGCTCCTTGGCTTCGCCGGAAACGCGTTCGGAATGACCGATATAGAGGTGACCGCCCTGCGGCAGCAGGCCGGCAAAGCGCGACCAAATCTTCACCTGCGTCGGCTCGTCGAAATAGATGACGACGTTGCGGCAGAAGATCACGTCGAAGCCGCCCTTGAACGGCCACTGCGCCATCAGGTTCAGCTCGTTGAAGGTGATCAGACGCTTGACCTTGTCACTGATCTGGTGCTTGCGGCGTCCGCCGGCATCCACTTCCTGGAACCATTGCTTGCGCATGGCGGGCGATACGGTTTCCAGCGCGCCGTCGTCGTAAAGACCGGCCCTCGCCTGAGCGAGAATCTTCGGGTCGATATCGGTTGCCAGGATCTTAAAGTCGTAATCGGTAGCGTTCGGGAAGAGACCGAGCACGGTCAGTGCAATCGAATAGGGCTCCTGGCCATCCGAACAGGCTGCGGACCAGATGCGAACGCGTCCGCCGCTCTTTGCCCGTGCGATAAGGCCCGGCAGAACCTCGTCGCGCAGGTGATCGAAATGGTGGTTCTCGCGGAAGAAGCGGGTGAAGTTTGTGGTGAGATGCGACAGCATTTCCCGGCGGGCGGCAGCACCCTGCTCCGAGGAGACCAGTGCGCAATATTCCTTGAAGCCGGAGAGGCCGAGATTACGGATGTGCTTGGACAGGCGCGAATAGACGAGCGACGCCTTGGTATCGTTGAGGTAGATACCGGCATCCGCGTAGATCATTGCGGCGATATCCGCCAGGTCGCGACGCGTCAGCGGGTATTCGCCGCTGACGAGCACTTCATCCTGGGATCCACGCTGTTCGTTGAACTTAAGCGCTGTCATTCATCACCAACTTTTCAGCCTGTTGCCGCGAGCGACATTTCTTGTTTCAGGGACTGGCCGCGCGAGGCGCCGACCACGGCATCCACGTCAAGGATCAGCGCTACGCGGCCATCACCAAGGATGGTTGCGGCAGCGATGCCCGGAACATGGGTGTAGTTGGCTTCAAGGGACTTGATGACCACCTGACGCTGTCCCTGGATGGCATCGACCATCAGGGCGCGCTGGCCGCCGCCTTCGGATTCCACGAGAAGCGCCACGCCATCGACCGGGTTGGCCTGTGTGGCACGGAAGTTGAGAATGCGACCGACATCCACCAGCGGGCAGAAGGAGTTGCGGATCGAGATCAGCCGCTGATTGGAGCCGAAGGAATGAATATTCTGCGCTTCCGGCTGTAGCGTCTCGACGATCGCCGTCAACGGCACCACAAGCGTCTGGCCCGCAACCGTGACCACCATGCCGTCGAGAACGGCCAGTGTCAGCGGCAGGCTCATGGTGAAGGTCGAGCCGAGGCCAGGGCGGGACGAAATGCTGATGCGGCCACCGAGTGCCTGGATCGAACGCTTCACCACGTCCATGCCGACGCCGCGACCGGAAATGTCCGAAATCTTGTCGGCGGTGGAGAAGCCCGGTGCGAAGATCAGGTTGTCGATTTCCTCATCCGTCAGATTGGCATCTGCCGAGATCAGATCATTGTCGATCGCCTTCTGGCGGACGCGCTCGCGGTTGATGCCGGCGCCATCGTCCTGCAGTTCGATCAAAATACGGCCCGAACGATGCTTGGCCGTCAGCTTGACGGTACCTTCCGGATTCTTGCCGGCGGCTTCGCGCTTTTCGGGTGTTTCGATGCCGTGGTCGACGGCATTGCGGATCATGTGGGTCAGGGGCTCGGCCAGCTTGTCGATGACCGTCTTATCCACTTCGGTGTTTTCACCTTCCGTGATGAGGCGGATCTGCTTGCCGATCATGTCGGCAACTTCGCGGACGATACGTGACATGCGCTGGAAGACCGGCTTCACCGGCTGCGCGCGGATGGCCATGACGCTATCCTGGATTTCACGCGTCAGTTGCTGAAGCTCTTCCAGACCCATGTTGACGGCAGATGTGCCCGTCGTATCGTTTTCGATGACGCTCTGCGACAGCATCGCCTGGTTGATGACGAGCTCGCCCACCAGGTTGATGAGGCGGTCGACGCGGTCGAGATCGACGCGGATCGTCTGACCGGCGCTGGCGTTGTTGGCGGCATTGGCAGCATTTGCCGCAGCGGCAGGCGACGCTGCCTCGCGCTTTTCGACGGCAGCAGCAACGGCCTGGGTGACTTCCGTTGCAGCCGATGCGGTGGCGACAGCCTTTGCAACGACCGGCTCGTCCATGGAGGCCGGCTGAACCGCTGGCTCATGCACATCGTCTTCCAGCGCGGAAAGATCGAAGGGCACCGGAATCATCGGCAGTTCTTCATCGGCCGACGTTTCGTCTTCGGCCATCACGATGTCCAGCTCGCAATCCCACTCGGCAAATTCGAAGACGGAGCGGATGCCCTCTTCGCCCTTGTCGGTCTTGATCGCAATCTTCCAGAAGAAATAGGCGCCTTCCGGGTTCATCTCGTCAAGCGACGGCAGCGTGCTCATATCGCAATTGACGCTCATCTCACCGATGCGGGCGAGATCACGCAGCAACAGCGCCGATTCATTGCCCTTGGAATAAAGAGCTGCCGACGGCTTGAAGGTGATATTGAATGTGGGCGCTTCCATGAGCGGAATGGCCGCGTCCTCGAAATCGCCAAAGGAGAAGGCGATCGGCTGGAAGCCGCTGTCATCTGTCGGCGCTGGTGACGGTGCCGGCGGGGGCGCGACGGCTGCTTTGGCTGCCGGCTTGGGAGCTGCCGGTTCGGCTGCGGACGGCGTGATCGTCTCACCGTTGGCCAAAGCCTCCAGTTCCTTGACGAGACCGCGGGTGCGGCTTTCATCGACGCTGCCGCCATCGCGGGAAGCATTCGTCAAATCGGCGAGAACATCCGCCGATTTCAGCATCACTTTCAGGACATCCTGATTAGGATCGAGCTTGTTGGATCGAACGCAATCGAGCGTGGTTTCGAAGACGTGCGCGAAAGCCACCAGTTCATCGAGACCGAACGCACCGGCTCCACCCTTGATGGAATGAACGGCACGAAAGACAGCATTTACGGTTTCCGGGTCGCGGTCGCCGTCATTCAGTTTAAGAAGTCCCGATTCCAGTTCGGCGAGTTGTTCCTCGCACTCCTGGAAGAAGATTTCTTTGATTTCGTTCATATCCATCGTGAATGATCCCGTATCAGGCAGTTACACGTTCAATGGCATCGATCAGTTTTACGGGGTCGAACGGCTTGACGATCCAACCGGTCGCGCCAGCCTGGCGGGCACGGTTCTTCTTCTCGGCGTCGCTTTCGGTGGTCAGAACGAGGATTGGAACGGCACGGTACTTCTCGTTGCGACGAACGCCCTCGATGAAACCGAAACCATCAAGGCGCGGCATGTTGATATCCGTGACGATGACGTCGGGATTGCAACCTTCAAGGACTTCAAGACCTTCGACGCCGTCTTCGGCCTGAATGGTTTCGAAACCGGCATTGTTGAGCGTGACCAGCAACATGTTGCGGATCGTGCGGGAGTCGTCGACTGTGAGAACTTTTTTCTTCATTCCTATATCTCCTTCGGGAGCATATGACCGATATCAACGCCGATCAGTTTAAGGGTTTTATCAAAGGCTTCAGAAGCCTTTGAAAATGTGAATTGCTTGCCATCGGCCTCCCAGGCCTTGATGCCAGCCATCAATATCTGGACGCATTGTGCGCCGACACGCTCGACCTCGGAGGCATCGACCGTAACCGGCTTGCCTCTGAGTTCTTTCAATTTTCCGTGCAAGACGGATGCTTGATTGAGGTCCAGCACAGGTGACAATTTCAGTGTCGAATGCGCTGCTGTCCTGCCTGCCATCAAATGACTCCTTGGCGTTTGTATTGTTGCTGCGCATGGCCGTAATCCATGCGCTCGGGACGCATGACGGTCGCATTGGCTCTTCTCGGCTCCGGCGCGATCGCCTCTTCGGCATAAGCCTGGCGGGCGATGCGGAACTCGCGCACCGTGCGGCCGAGTTCGAGAATGACGGTGTGAAGATCGTCGGCCTCATTCGCCGATGAGGACAGGCGCTCGGCGGCGCGATGCGCGTCGGTTCCGATGGCCTCCAGTTCGACGGAGACGTGGTTGAGATGACCGGAATGCTCGCCCGTGCGGCGGGCGACATCGCCGATCATGTCGCTGATGCCAGAGACCTGACGCACGACACCTTCGATGGCTTCCTGGGTGCGATGAACCATGCGCACGCCTTCATCGACTTGCGTCTTGGTGCCGTTGACCAAGTTCTTGATCTCCCGTGCGGCTTCGGCGGAGCGTTGTGCCAGCGCCCGGACTTCCTGCGCGACGACGGCGAAGCCGCGTCCGCTTTCCCCCGCACGTGCGGCTTCGATGCCGGCATTCAGCGCCAGGAGATTGGTCTGGAAGGCGATTTCGTCGATGGAGCCGATGATGCGGCCGATCTGTTCTGCCGATTGCTCGATATCGGACATGGCGCTGATCGCTTCGCCGACCGCCATGCCGCTTTCGGTGGCGGCATTGCGTGCCTGCGACACTGCGGATTCGGCTGCCGAAATCCGGTCACTGCTATCACGGACATCGTGGATGACCGCGCCAAGGCGCTGCGAGGCATCGCCGAGGCGACGGGCCTGTTCCGTCGAGCCGGTGGCAAGGCCAGAATTTTCGCGCGACATGCGCTCGGCGACGGTTTGCGTCTTGTGAACGCTTTCTTGCGTGGCGGCCATAGAATGACCGATCCGCGTCATGGCAGAATTGAACGCTTCGGCGATCTCGCGGTAGGCTTCCGGCAGTTCGCCAGCGATGCGGGCTGTCAGATCGCCGGCGGCAAAGGCATTGAGCGCGTCGCCAAACAGCGTTACGACCTCTGCCTGATCGCTCTCGCGCTGACGGGCAAGCTCTTGTGTGTGGCGAATGCGCAGTTCGTTAAAGCGCAGGGAGACGGCAATCTCGGTATCGACCATCACCAGCCGAACGACGGATTTGACCGCTTCGGCCAATTCCTGATGGCGTTTGCGCGCACCCGGCAGCAGTGAGCGAGGTGGATGCTGCGCAATCAGGCCTGCGAGCAGATTTTCCAGCACGACCGCACGACCGGCCACACTCCAGCGCGGATCGAGGCCCATGCGGCTTTCGGTGTCGGACAGAACCTTGACGCGTTCGGCATAGAGGGCATCGAAACGCGCATCGGTCAGCACCGACCAGTGCGCCGTCTGCATGTCGTGCAGCCGTTCGATCTGATGATCGCTCTCGAAGGATGGCGAACAGTCCGGCATGGACTGGAAGCGCACCATCAGGTCGCGAAGTCCTGCCTTCAGATGAGGCTCGAGCATGGTGCGGTAACGGCGCAGCAGATCGCACTGGTCCTGATCAAGACCAGCAAAACGCAACCGGCCAGCCAGGCTGCCGCCTGTTGCCCTTCGCGAGTGATCTGTTGGCAGGTCCTGCCCCAAGTGACGTCCCCAATGTTTTACCGGCCAGACCGGCAGATGACGGTTAAGAGAACGCCAGTATCCTTGAGGGATGTCACGACATGGGCATCCGTAACGGACGCCTCACAAGCGTTAGCTGAGCCTTCTGCAACCAAACGGAATACCGGATCGACCCGGTACGGCAGCGCGGCATCATGCCTGGAAGGAGAGTCGCTCTCCATTTCGCCGTGAAATACGACTAATCTTTATGGTTAATTCCTTGCCTGAAAGTTAAGAATCTTCATTTCAGGGCATGATTATTAAAATTTGTCATTGATTTGCAGGAGAGCGTGCCCTGTGGCAGGTCCTGCCTCCGGCGTTTTGGATATCTCGCCGGTTTTTCATCTTTTTCGGCCTGGCGCGCTGGACAAGCGTTGCGCCATTACCCTAAGATAATCAATATGATATTTGCTTCACGATGGCGCTGTAAAGCGTGCCGCTCACGAATGTCGAGCGGTTTGCGATGACGTCGCACGTTGAAACAAGATGCGGGAGCATATCTGAAAGATCGCGACACGGTTTAGCTGAGGCGCACATACGTAGGAGGTGACGATTTTGCCATGGATGGGACGACATCGCGGTCTTCCGCACCATCCTGTCAGGGTCATCAACCTTCTTGTTGCCGGCATGCTGGTTTTCTTCGGCACGCCCGCCTTGGCAAATTCAAGTCCCGCCCTCAAGCCGCAACGACTGGAACGATCGTGCCTCTCCAGCGAAGAGCGCGCTTTCTCAACTCTGGAACGCTCTCTCGATCAGCCCGGCCTCAATCCTTGCCGCTACGCCCACACACTGCCCGTTCACGATTTTGTTGACGCATTTTTATCCGCTCCGGGGGTGGTAACGACATACATCAGAGCCCAGATTGGGTTCGACCCGGCGCGATCGATTTTGCATCGGGTTCAGCCCGTCCGCGTGGCGTCGCCGCGTGGACCTCCCCTAAAAGACTTCTCCTAGTCCGCCGGACTGCCGTTTCTTTGTTGGAAGGATTGGCATCTCTGGTGGAAACAACCGCGGAATATTTTAACGCCAGAGAAAATTGCCATCCTTTATGAGACTTGACGTTATCCTTCCCATTTTGATCGCTCTTCCCTTTATTGGCAGCCTTTGCACTGCCATGATGCCGCGCAATGGCGCAGCCCGGGGCCCGGCAGCCGTCGCGGGCGGCATTGCGCTTTTCGGTCTCATCTCGACGATTTTCCTCTACACCAGCGTCACCAATGGCCAGGTGCTCAAATATCACGTGGAATGGCTGCCGCAGCTTGGCCTGAACTTCACGCTCCGACTGGATGGCTTTGCGTGGATGTTCATGGTGCTGATTACCGGCATCGGTTTTCTCGTGGTGCTCTATGCCCGCTACTACATGTCGGCAGACGATCCAATTCCGCGCTTCTTCGCCTTTCTTCTGGCCTTCATGGGGTCGATGCTCGGCATCGTGCTGTCTGGCAACGTCATTCTGCTGTCGATCTTCTGGGAGATGACCAGCATTTTCTCCTTCCTGCTGATCGGCTACTGGCACAACAATGCCGCGGCCCGCGATGGTGCGCGCATGGCCTTGACCGTGACGGGCATCGGGGGCTTTTGCCTTCTCGCTGGCCTGCTGGTCTTAGGACACATCGCAGGAAGCTATGATCTCGATGCGATCATTGCCGAGGCGTCCAATGTCAAAGCCCACCCGCTTTACCTCACGGCCCTCGTCCTGATCCTGATCGGTGCACTGACCAAGAGCGCGCAGTTCCCCTTCCATTTCTGGCTGCCCAATGCGATGGCGGCGCCAACGCCGGTTTCGGCCTATCTGCATTCCGCCACCATGGTGAAAGCAGGCGTCTTCCTGCTGGCCAGGTTTTGGCCGGTGCTTGCGGGCACGCAGGAGTGGTTCCTGCTCGTCGGCTTTGCCGGCATGACCACACTTCTGCTCGGCGCCTATTTCGCCATGTTCCAGCAGGACCTAAAGGGGCTTCTGGCCTATTCCACCATCAGCCATCTCGGTCTGATCACCACGCTGCTCAGCCTCGGAAGTCCGCTGGCAGCCGTTGCGGCGATCTTCCATATGGCAAACCACGCCACCTTCAAGGCATCACTTTTCATGGCGGCCGGAATCATCGACCATGAGACCGGCACACGCGATATGCGCCGATTGAGCGGGCTTTATCGCTATCTGCCGGCGACTGCGACCCTTGCCATGGCCGCAAGTGCTGCCATGGCAGGCGTGCCGCTCTTCAACGGCTTTCTCTCCAAGGAAATGTTCTTCGCCGAGGCGATCGAGACCCATGCGGATTCGTTTCTCGACAAGGCGCTTCCCTATGTGGCAACCCTTTCCGGTGCCTTTGCGGTGGCCTATTCGCTGCGCTTCATCCATACGGTGTTCTTCGGGCCTCCGCCGCATGACCTTCCAAACCCGAAACCGCACGAGCCGCCGCGCTGGATGCGCTTTCCGATCGAGTTTCTCGTGCTCGCATGCCTGATTGTCGGTATCGTGCCAAGCCTTTCGGTCGGCCCCTTCCTGCACACTGCAGTGGTATCGGTTCTTGGTCCAGAAACGCCCTATTACAGCCTGGCGATCTGGCATGGTTTCAACCTGCCGCTCACCATGAGTATCGTTGCGCTGATCGGCGGCGTCGCGATCTATGCGCTTCTTGGAGATTACTTCTCCAAATGCGATGACGGTCCGCCGATCTTTAGGCACTTGAAAGGCCAGCGCATCTTCGAGCGCATCATCGTCACCGTCTCGTGGAAATGGGCACGCTGGCTGGAAAGCACGCTTGGCACCAGGCGGTTACAGCCGCAGCTGCGTATCCTTATCTTCGTCGCGCTCGTCGCCGGTTTCTCGCCATTGGTATCATCACAGTTCTCGCTCACCCTTCCGAGAGTTACCTCCTTCGATCCGATTTTTGCGGTTCTCTGGGGCATCGGCATGATTGCGGCCATGGGTGCTGCCTGGCAGGCGAAGTATCATCGGCTGGCCGCACTGGTCATGCTCGGTGTTTCCGGTCTCGTCACCTGCCTGACCTTCGTATGGTTGTCAGCACCCGATCTCGCCATCACGCAGTTGCTCGTCGAGATCGTCACGCTGGTGCTGATCCTGCTTGGCCTGCGCTGGCTGCCGAAGCGCGTGGTAAAGGTCGATAACAACAATGAACTGCCCGCGCAGCTTCGTCGTGGCCGCGACTTCCTGCTGGCCGTCTTCTGCGGCATCGGCATGACGGTGATTGCCTATGCGGTGATGACGCTGCCTGTGCCCAACACCATTGCCAACTACTTCCTTGAGCGCGCCTATAGCGAAGGCGGCGGCACCAATGTCGTCAACGTCATCCTCGTCGATTTCCGCGGCTTCGATACGATGGGCGAGATCGCAGTTCTGGCGATTGTCGGTCTCACCGTCTTTGCCCTGCTGCGTCGTTTCCGTCCAGCGCAGGACAGTGTCGGCCTGCCTGAGCAGCAGTTGATCCAGAATGCCTTCGATGCCGAAAGCCCCGAGCGCAGCAAGGGCGATACGGTGCGCGACTATCTGTTGGTGCCGTCAGTCATCATGCAGTGGATGTTCCCGGTCGTCATCACCTTCTCGATCTTCCTCTTCATGCGCGGTCATGACCTTCCAGGCGGCGGATTTGCCGCAGGCATCACCATGGCGATTGCCTTCCTGATGCAATATCTGGCAGGCGGCACCCGCTGGGCGGAAGATCGTATTCGCATTTTGCCGCTGCGCTGGATGGGCTTCGGTCTGTTGATGGCAGCCTCTACCGGAATGGGCTCGTGGTATTTCGGCTATCCGTTCCTGACCTCCTATTTCCAGTATACGGAGATCCCCTATATCGCGAAGATGCCGACAGCGTCTGCCCTGCTCTTCGATCTTGGGGTCTTCTCGCTCGTGGTCGGCTCCACGGTTCTGATTTTGATAGCACTGGCGCACCAATCACTGCGTAACTACAAGGTACGCACACCCGACGCCGCCAAAGCGGAGGATGTGTAATGGAACTCATTCTAGCCATCGGCATCGGTGTGATGACAGGATCGGGCGTCTGGCTCATCCTGCGTCCGCGAACCTATCAGGTCATTGTCGGCCTCTCGCTGCTGTCCTATGCCGTCAACCTCTTCATCTTCGGGGTGGGTGGCATCAAGACAAACGCGCCGCCGGTTTTGCTGGACGGCGTTTCCGTCTCGCAGCTGGCCGACCCTGTGCCTCAGGCGCTGGTTTTGACGGCCATCGTCATCGGCTTTGCCACCACCGCACTCTTCCTCGTCGTGCTTCTTGCCGCGCGCGGTCTGACGGGTACCGACCATGTGGACGGGAGGGAGAGCAAGTGAACTCGTTCCCATCCCACATCGTGATTGCACCCATTCTGGTGCCGTTGATCACCGGCGCGATCCTGCTCTTCATCGACGAGCGCAAGCGCAAGACGAAGGCGGCGATCAGCTTCATTTCCACCCTGGTGCTTCTCGCCGTCTCCATTGGCCTTTTCATCGAAGTCAATTCGACGGTGAACACCGAAATCGCCGCGATCATCTCCACAGGCGTCTATCTCCTCGGCAACTGGCCTGCCCCGTTCGGCATCGTGCTCGTGGCGGATCGGCTGTCAGGGTTGATGGTGCTTCTTGTGTCGCTGCTGGCGATCCCGTCACTCGTCTATTCGCTGGCAAAGTGGCACAAGTCGGGTGCCCATTTCCATTCGCTCTTCCATCTGATGCTGATGGGCGTGAATGGCGCGTTTCTGACCGGCGACCTCTTCAACCTCTTCGTTTTCTTCGAAGTCATGCTCGCGGCATCCTACGGTCTGCTGCTGCATGGCTCCGGTCAGTTGAGAGTGAAGGCCGGTCTGCATTACGTTGCGATCAACCTCGTTGCCGCACTGTTCTTCCTGATCGGCGTCAGCCTGATCTATGGCGTGACCGGCACGCTCAACATGGGTGACCTGGCACAGCGCATTGCGGGCCTCAATCCGGACCAACGCATGCTGCTGCAAACGGGCGCGGCCGTGCTCGGCATCGCCTTCCTCGTCAAGGCCGGCATGTGGCCGTTGAATTTCTGGCTGCCTGCCGCCTATGGCGCAGCCTCTGCTCCTGTCGGCGGCATTTTCGCGATCATGAGCAAGGTCGGCATCTATGTCATTGCACGGCTTTCCTTCCTCCTCTTCGGCCAGACGGCGGGGGATTCTGCCGGTTTCGGCCATGATGCACTGCTGATCGGCGGTATTGCCACCATCGTCTTCGGCACGATCGGCGTTCTGGCCTCCCAGGCGCTCGGCCGTCTTGCCGGCTTTTCGGTGCTCGTCTCTTCGGGAACGCTGCTTGCCGCGATGGGCACGGGTAATCCGATGGTGGCGGCAGGTGCGCTCTACTACCTCGTCAGCTCCACGCTGACCATCAGCGCTTTCTTCATGCTGATCGAACTGGTGGAACGTGGCCAGGATGCCGGGGCGAACGTTCTTGCCGTGACCATGGAAGCCTATGGCGATGGTGAGGAGGAAGAGGAGCAAGAGGAGGTCGGGGTGACGATGCCCGGCACGATGGCGGTGCTTGGTACCTGCTTTGCCGCCTGCGGCATTCTGCTTGCCGGATTGCCACCACTTTCGGGCTTCATCGCCAAGTTCTCAATGCTCTCCGCCATTCTCAATCCGCAAGGCATGGGCGCTGACACCGAAATCTCGACCCTCTCCTGGTGGCTTGTGTTCCTCATCGTTTTCTCCGGCCTTGCGGCTCTGATATCGATGACGCGTGCCGGCATTCGCACCTTCTGGAGCTCTCTTGAGGGCACGGTTCCCCGCGTCTTCGTCATCGAAATCGCGCCCATCATGCTGCTTATCGGTCTGACACTTGCGATGACCGTGCAGGCTGGGCCGATCATGCGATACATGCAGGAGACGGCACGCATTCTCGACCTGCCGGAAAGCTACATTCAAGGCGTGATGACGGCGCCGCGAGCCGGCAATCCTGGGGAGGCAGCGCAATGATCCGCCGCATTCTCCCCTACCCGCTGTTGACGCTGTCGCTGATCATCTTCTGGATGACGATCAACAGCTTCTCGCCTGGGCATCTCGTGCTAGGAACAGCCGTGGCGCTCATCGCCTCCTGGTCGATGGCCTCACTTCGACCAGCAAAGCCTCGCATCCGCAGTTGGAGCGCGGTGGTGAAGCTGACCTTCATCGTGCTTTACGACATCATCCGGTCGAATATCGCAGTCGCCACGCTCATCCTGTTCGGGCGCAAGAGAAGCAGCAAGTCCGGCTTTCTCACCATCCCGCTCGACATTCGCGATCCGCTTGGACTTGCAGTTCTGTCCATCATTCTGACAGCCACGCCGGGCAGTGCATGGCTGGAATACAATTCCTCCCAGGGCACATTGCTGATCCATGTGTTGGACAATGTCAGCGAGACCACCTGGATCAACCTCATCAAGAACCGATATGAAAAAATGCTGATGGAGATATTCGAATGAGTTCGATTATCCTTTTCTGGTCATTCTCTTTGGCCCAAATCTTCCTGGCAATTGCCATGTCGATATCCGTCTATCGTATCGCGATCGGCCCCCGTGCGCAGGATCGCGTGCTCGGCGTCGATACGCTTTATGTCAGCTCCATGCTGCTTTTGATGACCTTCGGCTTGCGCACCGGCAACGATATCTATTTCGAGGCCGCACTACTGATGTCGATCCTGGGCTTCGTCTCGACAGTGGCCCTTTCCAAATTCCTGATGCGTGGTGAGGTGATCGAATGATCAATGCTGGCGAATTTCCGCTCTGGGCGGCCATTCTCGTTGCCTTCTTCGTCCTGCTCGGCTCGTCGCTGACGCTGATCGGCACGATCGGCTTTGCCAAGCTGCAGAGCTTTTATGAAAGGCTGCATGCGCCGACACTGGGCACAAGCTGGGGCACGGGCGGCATTGCCATGGCGTCCATCATCTACTTCTCGGTGTCCGGCGGCCGCTTCGTCTTCCACGAAATCTTCATCGGCATCTTCATGACCATCACGACGCCGGTCTCGCTGATGCTCCTCGGCCGCGCGGCACTTTATCGCGACCGCGCCGAACAGAACCCGAGCAAGCCGGACAGGCTGTAACAGGCAGAAGGATCGCGGACGCGGCAGTTTGGCCGCGCCCGAACCGTTCGATCAGACGCCGCTTGCCGGAATTCCGGAGCGCTGCACCTTGCGCGGCGCGGTCAGTTCCTTCCAGGTGGAGAGCGCTTTTGCCGGTGCCGTCAGCGGCGGACGGGAAACGAAGCGGCCGTGGCCTTCCCGGCTCTTCATCGCGCCTTCCTCCACGGCCACCTGACCGCGCGTCAAGGTAAAGCGCGGCAGGCCCATGACCTCCTTGCCCTCGAAGACATTGTAGTCGATCGCCGATTGCTGGTTCGTAGCCGTTATCGTCTTGGCCAACGCCGGATCCCACACGACGAGGTCGGCATCCGCACCAACGAGGACCGCACCCTTCTTCGGATAGATGTTGAGGATCTTGGCGATATTGGTGGAGGTGACGGCGACGAATTCGTTCATGGTCAGGCGGCCAGTGCTGACGCCGTAAGTCCAGAGCATCGGCAGCCTATCTTCCAGTCCGCCGGTGCCATTCGGGATCTTGCGAAAATCTCCAAGACCTGTGCGCTTCTGCTGCGTGGTAAAGGCGCAATGGTCTGTCGCCACGCATTGAAGCGAGCCTGCGGCAAGGCCAGCCCAGAGGCTGTCCTGATGCGCGTTGCTGCGGAAGGGCGGAGACATGACACGACGTGCGGCGTGGTCCCAATCCTTGTCGAAATACTCGCTCTCATCCAGCGTCAGATGTTGGATCAGCGGCTCGCCATAGACGCGCATGCCCTTCTGCCTTGCGCGGCGGATGGCTTCGTGGCTCTCCTCGCAGGAGGTGTGGACGATATAGACGGGGCAGCCCGCCATATCGGCGATCATGATCGCACGATTGGTGGCCTCGCCTTCCACTTCCGGCGGGCGGGAATAGGCATGCGCCTCCGGACCGTCATTGCCCTGCGCCATCAACTTTGCCTGCATCTGCGCCACCACATCGCCGTTTTCGGCATGGACGAGCGGAAGCGCACCGAGTTCGGCACAGCGCTGGAAGGACGAGAACATTTCGTCGTCATCCACCATCAAGGCGCCCTTATAGGCCATGAAATGCTTGAAGGTGTTGATGCCCTTGTCGCGAACGATCGTCTCCATCTCGTTGAAGACTTGCTCGCTCCACCAGGTAATCGCCATATGAAAGGAATAGTCGCAGGCCGCACGCGAGGTCTTGTTGTCCCACATGGTCAGTGCTTCAAGCATCGACTGGCCGGGGTTTGGCAGTGCGAAGTCCACCACCATGGTCGTGCCGCCTGCGAGTGCAGCGCGTGTGCCGCTATCGAAATCATCGGCAGAATATGTGCCCATGAAGGGCATTTCCAGATGCGTATGCGGATCAATGCCGCCCGGCATGACGTAGCATCCCGTCGCATCCAGTTCGCTACCGCCCTTGAGGTCTGGTCCAATCTCGACGATCACGCCGCCCTCGATGCGGATATCGGCCTTATAGGTCAGGTCGGCGGTGACGATGGTCCCGTTCTTGATGATGGTGCTGCTCATGGCTGTTCCCTTATCATTGCGTTCATGACCGGCACCGCCTCCCGATCGGTTCCGGCTTCATCTTGCGTCTGTTTCGCCGCTGCACCCATCCGTGTCTTTGCGCACGGCGTGGGCGCGCGACCGAGCTACTGCACCACGCCTGCCGTTTCGACGACCGCATGGAACAGCACATCGCAGCCCGCCGCGGCCCATTCCTTGGAAATCTCTTCCGCTTCATTATGGGAAAGACCGCCGACGCAGGGGCACATGATCATGGTGGCAGGCGCGACTTTCGCTGCCCAGCAGGCATCGTGCCCGGCCCCTGAGATGATATCGCGATGCGAATATCCAAGCTTCTCCGCCGAACGGCGGACTGTGTCGACCAAAGCGGGGTCGAAGGTGACAGGGTCGAAATGGCCGACCGCTTCAACCGAATATCCAACGCCGATGGCGGCGCAAATCTCAGCCGCCTCTGCCTCGATCCGCTCGCGCATACGGTTCAGCTTGCCGAGATCAGGGGTACGAATGTCGACGGTAAAGACGACTTTGCCGGGGAGGACGTTGCGGGAATTGGGCGAGAAGATCACCTGGCCGACGCCGCCGACCGCGTCGGGCTGGCTCTCCATCGCCACGGTCTGCGCCATCTCGATGATCCGCGACATCGCCAGTCCCGCATTGACGCGCATGGCCATCGGCGTGGAGCCCGTATGAGCCTCCTTGCCGGTCAAAGTGAATTCAAGCCACCACAGCCCCTGGCAGTGGGTCACGACACCGATCGTCTTGTTTTCGGCTTCGAGGATCGGCCCCTGCTCGATGTGGTATTCGAGATAGGCGTGCATCTTGCGCGCACCGACCTCTTCCTCGCCCAGCCAGCCGATGCGCTGCAACTCCTCGCCATAGGTCTTGCCTTCCGTATCCTTGCGCGAATAGGCGTGCTCAAGTGTGTGGACACCGGCAAAGACGCCGGAGGCGAGCATGGCGGGCGCAAAGCGCGCGCCTTCCTCATTCGCCCAGTTGGTGACGACGACGGGATGCTTGGTGCGGATGCCGAGATCGTTCATGGTGCGTATGACCTCAAGGCCTGCTAGAACGCCCAACACACCATCGAACTTGCCGCCTGTCGGCTGGGTGTCGAGGTGCGATCCGACATAGACCGGCAGAGCATCGGGGTCTTCGCCGGCGCGGGTGGCAAACATCGTGCCCATCTTGTCCACGCCCATCGTCATGCCCGCCGCTTCGCACCAGGACTGGAACAGGGCGCGGCCTTCAGCATCCGCATCGGTCAGCGTTTGGCGATTGTTGCCGCCGGCGATGCCGGGGCCAATCTTCGCCATGTCCATCAGCGCATCCCAAAGCCGGTCGGCATCGACTCGCATATTTTCACCGGGCGCAGCCATAGCGTCTTCCTTCCATTGCTTTTGCCAGCATTCAGCCTGCTCGACCAATACTGCGCGTCGTTCCCATCTTTGGCCTCTTCGGCCTTTCTTGTTTCGTGCCGTGTTTGCTACGGTTCCGGCGCTCGTACAGTGGACGACTGGAATTGCCCCGACGTTCTTATTTTACGATTCGCCAGCTCCGAAGATACATGATGTCGTCACGCTGAAAAGCTTTGGCCTGATCAGGCATTGCGAAGATTATTCAGTTCACACGTCTTTTCCCGACAGGCTGTCGAGGATCGCGGCAGCCACCGCAACCTCCGTTCCCGCAAGACCAACCGAGCAAAAAAGGGTGGTCTGGTCCGATGACGTCCGGTGCGCCGTGCGCCCTGCAACAATATCCGAGAGCTCCACCATGCGTTGCTCATGACTGGAACCCTGAAGGAAAAAGGGGGAAGCGTAGGAGCGGGCTTGTTCTGTGGAATCGGTCGCGATGATGCTGGCTGCAGCGGCGACATCCAATCCCAACTCATGCGCATAAATTGTTTTAGGCCCCAGTGTGTTGATGTGCGCTCCGGGCTTGAGATCGGACATATCCAAGACAGGCCGGGTGCTCGATGTAGCGCAGATCACGATATCCGCCTCCCTTGCCGCATCTTTTGCGCAAGCAACCGGTTTCACCTCGAGGCCAAGCTGCGCCTGCATGTCCTTGGCAAAGGCTGCACGACGCCTCGCATCGCGACTATAGATATAGGCCTTTCTGATTGGCCGAACGGACGCTGCGGCAGCCAACTGCATGCGGGCCTGAAGTCCGCTTCCTATCAAACCAACGACTTTGGCGTCCGGCGGACTGAGGTGCCGGATGGCCACGCCACCGATAGCGCCTGTTCTGATTGCTCCGAGACGCTCGCCCAGGACGACGCCTTTGAGCCGGGCATCGTCGGCCGACCAAACCGCGACGATCTGGGTCTGTTCGTTCCGGGTGAAGGTGGCGTAGACACGGAAGCCAGCGAGTGGCCTGTCACCGGTTATACCGCCTATCGTGAAGACCAAATCTCCGTGGCCATCGAATGGGACATGATGTCGAGGTGGAGACACCGTCTTGCCGTCAGCGCACGCCACCATAAACGCTTCAGCAGCCTCAATCGCCGTCTGCATGAAGCTGTAACCACTCAATTTTTGGTCGTCCAAGATTGTCGTCATGATAGCCACTCCATCGGTTTGGGTGACCTTGCGATCTCAACCACGGTTGAGGTCAATATGTTTTTGGGAGGGCTTCTTTATCAATCGTGCTCTCGACCTGACCGCTTGCGCCGCTGATCTTTATCTTTTCCTTATGCGCACCCGACATCTTCCCAATCGAAATATGACGGCGATCGGCAGCATCATGCTCTCCTGACATAACAGGAGAACACCATGCCCGATGTCCTTTTTCTGGCGCTCGGCTTCGGCACGCTGATCGTGCTGGCGCTTTATGCGCGCGCCCTCAACCGGTTTTGAGAGGTGCTGCGATGCTGGAACCCATCTTCGGCCTCGTCGTGGCGATTGCGCTCGGCGTCTATCTCATCATCACCCTGCTGCGTCCGGAACGCTTCTGATTTTCCTGGAGAATCCCCATGACCATTCTCGGGTGGCTGCAAATCAGCCTCCTTTTCATCGCCGTGCTTCTGGTTATCAAACCGCTCGGCCTCTACATGGCGCACGTGTTCAATGGTGAGCGGACCTGGCTGACGCCGGTCCTCGCTCCCGTCGAACGGGGGCTTTATGCCGTGGCGGGCGTCGATATCAAGAAGGAGCAGAGCTGGCTTGGCTACACGCTCTCCATGCTCGCCTTCTCGATCGCCAGCTTTGCGGCACTCTATGCCATCCTGCGCCTTCAGGCTTTCCTGCCCTTCAATCCACAGGGCTTCGGCAACGTGGAACCGGGCCTCGCCTTCAACACCGCCGTCAGCTTCGTGACCAACACCAACTGGCAGAACTATGCCGGTGAAGCGACGATGAGTAATTTCAGCCAGATGGCTGGATTGACGGTGCAGAACTTCCTTTCCGCCGCAGTCGGCATGGCACTCGCAATTGCCTTTACCCGCGCCTTCGTCCGCTCGCAGGCCAGCACGCTCGGCAATTTCTGGGTGGATATGACCCGCGCCACGCTCTATGTGCTGCTGCCGATCGCGGTCATCGTGGCGCTCGCCTTCGTCGCCATGGGCCTGCCGCAGACGATGGATGCCAGTGTAACCGCAACCACCCTTGAAGGAAGCCAGCAGGTCATTTCGCTCGGGCCCGTTGCCAGCCAGGAAGCGATCAAGCAGCTCGGCACCAATGGTGGTGGCTTCTTCAACGCCAATGCCGCCCATCCCTTCGAAAACCCGACGGCGCTTTCCAACTATCTCAACATCTTCTCGATGCTCGCCATTTCAGCGGCCTTTATCTACACCTTTGGCCAGATGGTCGGCAGCCGCCGCCAGGGCTGGGTGCTGCTTTCCGCCATGGCCGTTCTGCTGATTGCGGGTGTTGCTACCGTCTACTGGGCCGAAAGTGCCGGCAACCCGATCCTCACATCGATTGGTGTCGATGCTGCGCAGGGCAATATGGAAGGCAAGGAAGTTCGCTTCGGCCAGGCCATGACCGCGCTCTATGCAGCTGTCACCACCGGTCTTTCGGATGGCGGCGTCAACGGCATGCACGGCTCCTTCACCGGCCTTGGTGGACTTGCTCCCATGTTCCTGATCCAGCTTGGCGAGGTTCTGCCGGGCGGCGTCGGCTCCGGTCTCTACGGCATGATCGTCTTCGCGCTTCTCTCCGTCTTCGTCGCCGGCCTGATGGTCGGTCGCACGCCGGAATTTCTCGGCAAGAAGATTGAAGGTCGCGAAATGAAGTTCGCCATGCTGGCGGTTCTGATCCTGCCCACCGTCATTCTCGGCTTTACCGCCCTATCCGCCATGCTGCCCTTTGCGGTTGCCAGCATCGGCACGGCCGGTCCTCATGGACTTTCGGAAATCCTTTATGCCTTCACCTCAGCAGCCGGCAATAACGGCTCGGCCTTCGGCGGCCTGTCCGGCAATACCGACTGGTACAACACCACGCTTGGCATCTCGATGCTGCTTGGTCGTTTCGCCTACGTGGTGCCGGTGATGGCGATTGCCGGATCGCTTGCGGCGAAGGTCCGCGTCCCGGCCTCAAGTGGTACCTTTCCGACGGATGGCCCGCTCTTTGTCGGCCTTCTCGTCGGCATCATCCTCATTCTCGGCGGGCTGCAGTTCTTCCCCGCGCTCGCACTCGGCCCCATCGTCGAGCATTTCGCCATGCTTGCCGGCCAGACTTTCTAGAAAGCAAAAAGATGTCCACACATCCAAACTCATCGGCTCCAGCGAGACCTAGCCTCTTCGACCCCGCCATCATCGGTCCAGCCATCAAGAACGCTTTCATCAAGCTTGATCCCAGGCAGTTGATGCGCAACCCCGTGATCTTCGTGACCGAGATCGTCGCGGCCGTCGTCACCATCTTCTTCATCCGCGATCTTCTCGCCCATAACGGCACGGCCGTCTTTTCCGGCCAGATCGCGGCCTGGCTCTGGTTCACCGTGCTATTCGCCACCTTCGCCGAAGCGGTGGCCGAAGGGCGCGGTCGCGCCCAGGCCGACAGTCTGAAACGCACCCGCTCCGACCTGTCCGCACGCCGCCTTAGCGCGGACGGCAAAGAGGAGAGCATCGCGGCCACCATGCTCAAGGTCGGTGACATCGTCATCGTCGATGCGGGCGAACTCATTCCAGGTGACGGTGAAGTCATCGAAGGCGTGGCCTCGGTCAATGAAAGCGCGATCACCGGCGAATCTGCGCCCGTCATCCGCGAATCCGGCGGCGACCGTTCGGCCGTCACCGGCGGCACGCAGGTTCTGTCCGATCAACTCAAGATCCGCATCACCACACCGCCCGGCGCAAGCTTCGTCGATCGCATGATTGCGCTGATCGAAGGTGCGGAACGCCAGAAGACGCCGAACGAGATCGCGCTCTCGATCCTGCTATCCGGCCTCACCCTCGTCTTCCTGATCGTCGTCGTCACCGTCTGGGGTCTGGCGGGCTACTCCGGCACGCTGGTCTCCATCACGGTGCTGGCAGCCCTCCTTGTTACCCTCATTCCCACCACCATCGGTGGCCTTCTCTCGGCCATCGGCATTGCCGGCATGGATCGTCTCGTGCGCTTCAACGTCATCGCCACGTCCGGCCGCGCGGTGGAAGCCGCAGGCGATGTCGACACCCTCCTGCTCGACAAGACCGGCACCATTACCTTCGGCAACCGCATGGCGGCAGATTTCATTCCGGTGCCAGGCGTCACGGCTGAACAGGTGGCGGAAGCCGCACTGCTCGCCAGCCTTTCGGACGAAACACCAGAGGGTCGGTCAATTGTGGCACTTGCGACTGGCGATTTTGGAATCGCCTCGCCCAAGGTGACCGTCGATGCTGTTGTCCCCTTCTCGGCACAGACGCGTCTGTCGGGCGTCGATACGAACGGTAAATCCTTCCGCAAGGGCGCTATCGACGCCATCCTGAAGTTTGCCAATGCCAACGATGGCAAGGCCCCGGCAGAGTTTCATCAGGCCGTAGACCGCATTGCTCGCACCGGTGGCACGCCGCTTGGCGTGGCCGAAGGCAACCGCCTGCTTGGCGTCATCCACCTGAAGGACGTGGTCAAGCCCGGCATCAAGGAACGCTTTGCAGCACTTCGTGCCATGGGCATTCGCACCGTGATGGTCACGGGTGACAATCCCGTCACCGCAGCGGCGATTGCCTCAGAAGCGGGCGTGGACGACTTTCTGGCGGAAGCGACGCCTGAGGACAAGCTCGACTATATTCGCCGCGAACAGAAGGGCGGCCGGTTGATCGCCATGTGCGGTGACGGCACCAACGATGCGCCGGCGCTTGCGCAAGCCGATGTGGGCGTTGCCATGCAGACCGGGACGCAGGCTGCACGCGAAGCCGCCAATATGGTGGATCTCGACTCCAGCCCGACCAAGCTCATCGAGATCGTCGAAATCGGCAAACAACTTCTGATGACACGCGGTTCGCTGACGACGTTTTCGATTGCGAACGATGTGGCGAAGTATTTCGCCATCATCCCGGCTCTCTTCGTCACGACCTATCCGGCTCTCGGCACCCTCAACATCATGGCGCTGTCATCACCGCAATCGGCCATCCTATCCGCCGTCATCTTCAATGCGCTGATCATCATCGCTCTCATCCCGCTGGCGCTGAAGGGCGTGGCCTATCGCCCTGCAGCGGCGGCATCGCTTCTCAGACGAAACCTGCTTGTCTACGGCCTCGGCGGTCTGCTTCTGCCTTTTGCCGGGATCAAGGTCATCGATATCGCGGTCTCCGCACTTCATCTGGTGTAATCATGCTGAACCAAATTCGTCCCGCCATCGTCATCCTGGCCTTCTTTATCGCGCTGACCGGTCTCGGCTATCCACTGGCGATCACCGGTATTGCGCAATCGCTGATGCCTGCACAGGCCAATGGATCGTTGATCCGCAACGGCGACGCGGTCATCGGCTCCAGCCTGATTGGACAGAACTTCACCTCCGATCGCTACTTCTGGCCGCGCCCCTCCGCGACCAGCCCAGATGCCTACAACGCCGCCGCTTCCTCGGGCTCCAATCTTGGTACCACATCTGCCAAGCTCAAAGACCGGGTTGCTGGCGACGTTGTACGGCTGAACGGCGCAGGGATCGCTTCGCCGGTTCCAGCCGACGCGGTGACCACCTCTGCCTCGGGTCTCGACCCGCATATCACACCGGATTTCGCTGCCGCGCAGGTCCAGCGGATTGCCAATGCACGCAGCCTTTCACCTGAGGTCGTAAAAGCGCTCGTCGACCAAAAAACCGAGGGACGGCTCCTCGGGATTATCGGCGAGCCGCGCGTGAATGTGCTAGAGTTGAACCTTGCGCTCGATGCGCTGAAGAGCTGAGACGAATGGCGTCACATGACCGTGAGGGCTTGAACAGGCCCGATCCCGATGCATTGCTTGCCCTGGCGGAGAAAGACCGCCGGGGCAAGCTCACTATATTTTTAGGCGCAGCGCCAGGTGTCGGCAAGACCTACGCCATGCTGGCGCGCGCACGCCGACTGAAGACCGATGGGGTCGAAGTCGTGGTCGGCCTTGTCGAAACCCACGCGCGCGCGGAGACCTCGGCACTTCTCGACGGCCTGGACGTCCTTCCTCGGACCGAGGTGGGCTATCGCGGCAAGATACTGAAAGAATTCGATCTGGACGCAGCGCTTGCCCGCAAGCCGCGCGTCATCATCGTCGACGAGCTTGCTCATTCCAACCCGGAGGGTTTTCGCCATCCGAAACGCTATCAGGATATCGAGGAACTGATCGCAGCGGGCATCGATGTCTGGACCGCGCTTAACATCCAGCATCTCGAAAGCCTGTCCGATCTCGTCTCACAGATCACCGGTGTCACCATTCGCGAACGCGTACCGGACACCGTCTTGAAACGCGCCGACGATGTGGTGCTGGTCGATCTGCCGCCCGGTGAACTGATAGAGCGGCTGAAGGAAGGCAAGGTCTATCTTCCCGATAGCGCCAAGCGGGCCACCGACCGCTTCTTCCGCCTCGGCAATCTCACAGCGCTTCGCGAACTCGCCCTTCGCCGCACTGCAGACCGGGTGGACGACCAGATGGTCGATTATCTGCGTCAGAATGCCATCGAAGGCCCTTGGGCGACCGGCGAAAGATTGCTGGTCTGCATTGGCGCCGATGCGTTGTCCGATAAGGTCGTGCGTGTGGCAAGCCGTCTCGCCTCCGGGCTCAACGCGCCCTGGACAGTCGTCAGCATGGCGCGGGACGATCAGGAGACCATGGATGAGGACAGTCTGAGGCGGATCGACGAGGCCTTTCGGTTTGCCGAAAAACTTGGAGCAGAGACGCGCCATCTGACCGGCAATGACTTCGTCACGGAGATCCTGAAACTTGCGCGGCGTGAGCATGCGACCCAGATCGTCATCGGTTCGCAGCGACGCCGCTGGTTTTCCAATCCTTTCCGACCGAGCCTTGCGGATGCTCTGGCGAAGGAAGCGAGCGGCGTCGGCCTGCATCTGGTCACTGCGGATGGAACCAAGGCGCCGGCATTCGCCCGCAAGAAGCAGCGCTTTCAGCTTTCCGTCTTCTCCCGGTCCCTGTACTGTGCCGTCGGCGCGGTCGCAGTCGCCACCCTCTTCGGCCTGGCGTTGGATGAATTCACCCATCTGCCGAATATCTCACTGCTGTTTTTGCTCGCCGTTCTGGGTGCTGCATCCGCCGCTGGCTTCACGGCAGCCTTGATGGCGGCCGTCGTCTCGGCACTAGCCTACAATTTTTTCTTCATCGCCCCGGTGGAGACCTTCACCATAGCCTCGCCGCATGAGGTCTTTGCGCTGGCTGTCTTCATCGTCGCAGCACTGATCGCCGGCAGTCTCGCATCGCGCATTCGCGAACAAGCGCAGGCAGCGCGCCAGCGCGCCGCAGACATGCAGGCGCTCTACGATTTCTCCCGCAAGCTTGCAGGAACCGCCAAGCCGGAGGAAGTCTTGTGGGCGTCAGTCACGCAGTTGCAAGGAAGCATAGGTCGTCACGTGGTGATGCTTCTGCCCAAGGGTGACGACCTGGAGGTGGTGGCCGCTTGGCCCCCAGACACCGAGCTTGGCGTCTCCGAACTGACGGCGGCGCGGTGGGCAAGCAGCCGATCGGAGCCATCTGGTTTCGGCACGGGCACGCTTCCCAACGGACGCTTCCAGTTTCGTCCGCTCACCAGCCCGCATGGCGTCGTCGGTGTCTGCGGCTTCGAACCCGGCGCAAGCGGGCTTGATTCCAATGCCGAACGGAAACTCGCCGCCATTCTTGACCAAGCGGCCACGGCAATCGACCGCGCCCGTTTGTCCTCCGAAAGCACCGAGCAGGCGGCAAGGCTGGAGGGCGAGCGCTACCGGGAGGCACTGCTGTCGTCGATCTCGCATGATCTGCGCACGCCTTTGGCGACCATCACCGGGTCTGTTACCAGCCTGCGTGAACTGGGTGACCGCATGTCGCCGGAAAGCCGTGACGATCTTCTGCAATCCATCGAGGAGGAAAGCGCAAGGCTCAGCCGCTTCGTCGCCAATCTTCTGGACATGACACGCATCACTGCGGGCACCTTGCAGGCGAAACGGGACTGGGTGGATGTCGCCGACGTGATCCGCTCTGCGGTGGGACGAGCGCGAAAATACTTTCCGACACAGAGTTTCGAGACTGGCATTGCCAGGGATTTGCCGGTCATCCGCGCAGACTCGGTCTTGCTCGGCCAGGTTCTATTCAACCTGCTCGACAACGCCGCCAAATATGGTGGCGGCGATCCGGTGAATGTTTATGCACGGCGCGATGGGGACGAAATCGTCATCTCTGTCACGGACAATGGCAAGGGCATCCCTGCCGAAGACCTCGACCGCATCTTCGAGAAATTCTATCGTCGTTCGCGCTCGGACGGACGCTCTCCAGGAACCGGGCTTGGTCTTTCCATCGCTCGAGGCTTTATCGAAGCCCTGGGCGGGCGCATATATGCAGAGAGTCCGGCGGTGAAAAAGCGTGGCACCCGCATCGTCATGCGCTTTCCGGTGACCGAAAGAAGTGAAGGCAGGCAGCAACGATGACATTGGGACGTATTCTGGTGGTGGATGACGAGCCGCAGATCCGGCGCTTCCTTCGCCCGGCATTGGCTGCCGCCGGTTACGACGTGATCGAGGCGGAGAATGGCGCCGACGCGATCAAGGCGGCGGCAACGGCAGCGCCAGATGTCATCATCCTCGATCTCGGGCTACCGGACATGGACGGCAAAGATGTCATTGCCAATCTTCGCGGTTGGTCGACATTGCCCATCATCATTCTTTCCGCCCGCGACCGCGAAACCGAAAAGATCGCCGCCCTCGATCTTGGTGCCGACGACTATATCGAAAAGCCATTCGGCATCGGAGAACTCACCGCGCGCATCCGCACCGCCATGCGCCATGTCGGCAAGTCCGAGATGCTGCCCTCTTCCATCGAGGCGGATGGCCTGTCGATCGACACACAGCGCCGTGTCGTCGCCCGTGGTGGCTCTAGCATAAAATTGACGCCCAAGGAATACGATCTTCTCACGCTCCTGGCGCACCATGCCGGTCGCGTGGTGACGCACCGGACGCTTCTGACCTCAGTCTGGGGGCCAGCACATGGTGAAGACCTGCATTATCTCCGAGTCTTCATCGGTCAATTGCGACAGAAGGTCGAACAAGACCCGGCACAGCCAAAGATTATCCAAACCGAGCCAGGGGTCGGCTATCGTTTTGTAACGGAATGATGCGGGGAAAAATTGGAAGACGTCGGAGGATGCGCTTTGCGCTTTCGTTCCGGTGCCTGCCCATCAGCCTAGGGGGGCTGATGGGCCTTGACTGGAGTCAACAGACGACGCTTTTGGCGGTGGATCACGCCTTTTGACTGGGATTATGATGACTAGAAAAACTGAGTTTGTCCAGTATTATTTAGCATTTTCTAAAATAAAAAGCCCGACGAAACGCCGGGCTTTCCAAGTCAATACAGTCGGTTAGACTATATTAGAACGAACGCTGCAGACGAACGAAACCGTTCCACTGGTCGGTGTCGGCACCATCTTCGTCGTAGTAGTTGACAGCAACCTTGGTGGAGAGACCTTCGGTGATTTTGTAATCAACCGTGATACCAGCCTGCCATGCATCGCGGTTCGAGAAGTCGTTGGAAACGATGGCCGTACCGGTCTGAACGAAGGTATCAGCACCGTTAATGTCAACAATTCCACCGACAGCTGCACGGTCTGCAACATTGCCGAACCACTGAGCACCGGGGGTGATCGTCAGGCGATCAGTCGCCTTGATTGCGTATTCAGCAGCGATCGCCCATTCGGACTCTGCGTAGTAAGCGTTCGCGCCGGAAGCCCAAACACCAGCCAGGCCGAGCGTGCCAGGACCGATTTCAGCCGTTGCGATCAGGCGAACTGCGCCTTCTTCCTGATCAACGTCGTAGGAGCCGATCAGCTGAAGAGCAGCTGCGCCGAAGTTGCCACCGATGCCGCCGGTGATACCGACGTTGTTGTCACGTTCCTGAGTGTACACGCCGTACAGGTTACCATCAGCGTCGGCTACAGTCGCACCAGTGTCGAACGCGAACTGGCTGCCCGTGCCTTGCAGCTCGTCAACCGAGACACCTGCCCAGAAAGAGCCGGCGTCGTAGGTGTAACGAATGGAGTTGAACAGAGCGTTCGTGGACAGAACGTCAGCTTCGCCAGAGAGGCCATCGTCCCACCAGCTGTAGAACTTACCGACCTTCAGGCCGCCGAGTTCGATGAAGGCTTGGTCAACGAAGACAGACGAAGAAGCCGCGGAACCGTTGTCGGCATTGCCGCGGAAGCCGATGAAGCCACGCAGAGCGCCGAGCTCGGTGTCGGTGCGGGTGTCAACTTCGAACTGAGCGCGCGTGAAGGAGTTCCAGTCAGACGTGCCGGAGAGATCACGACCGAAGTCGGTCTGGAAACGAACGTAACCGCCGAACTTCAAGCAGGTTTCAGTGCCAGGAATGTAGAAGAAGCCCGTGCCGAATGCATCGCAGACGCGTACATATTCCAGGGGCTCTGGCTCAGCAGCGACGATAGCGTCAGCAGCCTTTGCGCCAGATACTGCTGCAAGAGCTGCAGCGGAGCCGATGAGAAGGCTCTTGATGTTCATAATGACCTCCAGTCATGTTTCGTTACAAAAGCGGCGACCAGGAACATGCCCTTGAGGTGCCCCCCGCTTCACGAACCAATAGACAGAAAGCCACCCGCTCTCGCAATCGTATATCACTAAATTAGCATGTTTTCAGATTATCCGAATTTTAGCGTGTTGTATTTTAGGCACAACTTACGTTAGGGCGGACGAATATGACGTTGAAAATTTAAGACCCTGTTAAGGTTTGGCAGGTCGTCTTCAGCAAAGGCCTCGCCTGTGAGAGCACGACATCGCGAGTGGCGATTCGTGAAAAGCGCGTGGCGCGATCTTTGGAAACGACGATTCGCGAGCGCCAAAGTCTTCTCGCTCACTTGACGGAGACTTTGCGCAAGACCGCGCTCCTCACGAGCGCAGTCTTGCGGCGGAGGTCAAAGCAGACGGGGGAACTCGTTATATAACGAACGGATCTCTTGAGCCCTGACAGTTCCGTCGGCCACGAGCCTCATGGTGTTTTCCAGGTCTTGAGGAGCATCGCCACAAATTTCTCCGCCGCGGGTGAAAGCGCACTGCTTCTTCTTTGTACGATCCCGATGGTACGCGAGACCACCGGATCGACAATAGGGCGGGAGACGAGATACGGATGATCTTCCTGTGGGGTCGCCAAGCGCGGCAGAACAGAGATGCCGAGCCCTGCCTCTACCAATCCCAATGACGTGTTGAGGTGCGTCACCTCATAGAACCAGTTGAGTTTGAGATTGTGTCGTGCCAGCGCTCCATCCAACAGGGTTCTGTTGCCGCTGGAGCGATCAACAACCACTAGAGGATAAGGCTCGAGCTGATTCCAATGAATGGTGTCGTATTTCGCCAGCGGATGGTCCTTCCGCATGGCGAGAACAAAAGGGTCATCGATGAGCGGCTCGAATGACAGATCGGGATCGGAATTCCCCATCAGGTTGATGCCGAATTCCACCTCGCCGCGCGCCACAGCCTGCAAGCCTTCATTGGCCGTCAGATCGCGGATGCGCAGTCTTATATGCGGATACTGCTCGCTGAATGTCTTGATGACGGTCGGCAGGAAGTAGAAAGCGGCCGTCGGAACACAGGCCATGGTGATCAGGCCACGGCGAAGCGCGCCATCTCTCATGGCAAAAAGAGAACCATCAAATTCTTCCAGCATGCGTCTGACCAAGGGCATCACCTCTTGTCCCATGGCCGTTGGCGCCACATGGCGTGTGGTGCGCTCCAGCAAAGGGGCACCGATCGCCTGCTCCAGCTTCTGAATGCGCCTGGTCAGCGCCGGTTGCGAAATGTGCAGTGCCTCGGCTGCCCGATGAAAACTCTCCAGTTCCACTACCGCCTGAAACGCCCGAAGATCAAGAATTTCGCAATTGATGCTCATATCGCAATAAACCTCTCGAAAATTGCATTTAACAAATAAGCCTTTCTTCCTCATATTGCAACAACTGGACAGATTGATCCATGAAATGCAAGATTGAGGCGAAGATGAACGATCTCCTTAGGATACCTTGTGTGCTGATGCGCGGCGGAACCTCTCGTGGGCCGTTTTTCCTGGCATCGGATTTGCCACGCGATCCAGCCCAGCGAGATGCCGCTCTCCTCTCTATCATGGGGTCAGGCCATCCGCTTCAGATCGACGGCATTGGCGGCGGCAATCCGGTCACCTCGAAGGTCGCGATCATCGGACCGTCGAAAGTGAAGGGTGCAGATATCGACTATCTCTTCGCTCAGGTTCGGACCGACCGGCAGTTCGTGGATTACTCTCCCAATTGCGGTAACATGCTCGCAGCCGTCGGCCCATTTGCCATCGAAGCGGGGCTCGTGGCGGCCAAGGAACATGACACACTGGTGCGCATTCACAATGTGAATACCGGCAAGTTGATCGAGGCCAAGGTTCCCACCCGCGGCAGTGAAGTGATCTACCTGGGAGACGCATCGATCGACGGCGTACCCGGGCTTGCAGCACCGATTGCCTTGACCTTCGTCGACTCGGCTGGCGCCAAAACCGGCAAGCTTTTGCCGACCGGCAAGCCGATCGACGTCATTGATGGCGTCGATGTGACGGCAATCGACTGCGCCATGCCGATGGTTTTGATGCGTGCTGCCGATCTCGGCGTCACGGGATATGAGGATCCTCAGGCGCTGACGGCCAATCGCGCACTGATCGATCGCATGACACGCATTCGCCTCGAAGCGGGAAAGTTGATGGGTATGGGCGACGTGTCCGACATGGTCATCCCCAAGCCCGTGCTGATCTCGCCCGCGCGAAAAGACGGAACGATGTCGGTGCGCTACTTTATGCCGAATGAATGCCACCCGGCATTGGCGACAACCGGTGCCGTCGGCATTGCGACCGCTGCCGTCACCCCCGGCACGGTGGCATTCGAGGAAGCTGGAGAGCCCAGCGTCCCGACACTCATCCGGATCGAGCATCCGGCAGGACGTCTCGACGTCCAACTTGAACTGCGAAACGGCGCCATTGCGGCCGGTCTTGTGAGAACCGCGCGCCGTCTCTTCGAAGGTTTCGCCTTCGCAAAACCAGCAGCCGCGATTGAACACGCAGCATAGACAACGCCATTATGGCAACAGCATAGAGAAAACCGGGAGGAGACCCACATGCGTAAATTCCTGCTAGCCACTGCAGCGCTCTGCGCCTTCGCAGCCACCGCCAATGCCGAATCCGTCAGAATGAGCGTTGGTTCCTACAATCTCAACAACCTGCCTTTCCCCGTCGCAGCCAGCCTCGGCTATTACAAGGATGAAGGCCTGGATGTGACCACCGAGAACTTCGCCCAGGGCGGTTCCAAGGTGCTTCAGGCACTGGTCGCCGGCTCTACGGATGTCGCGGTCGGCTTTTACGACCACACGATCCAGATGCAGTCGCAGAACAAGCACGTCGTCGGCTTCGTGATGCTGGCCCGCAACTCCGGCCTGGTTCTCGCCGGCAAGAACGACACCGACTTCGATCCGGCCAAGCCCGAGACGATCAAGGGCAAGAAGGTTGGCATCACCTCACCGGGTTCGTCGTCAGACTTCTTCATCCGTTACTACATGAAGGAACATAATCTCAGCGACAACGACATCTCGATCATCGGCGTCGGTTCCGGTGCTGCAGCCGTCGCCGCTCTTCAGCAGGGCAAGATCGACCTGCTCGTCAATTACGACCCGGCTGCAACCATCGTCGTCGAGCGCGGTCTCGGCAAGATCCTGATCGATGCGCGCAGCGACCAGGGCGCCAAGGATGTCTACGGCGGCATCTATCCCACCTCGGTCCTTTACGCGACCCAGGATTATATCGATGCCAATCCAGAAGTGATCCAGAAGGTGACCAACGCCACGGTGCGGGCGCTGCACTGGATGAAGGCGCATTCGGCTGAAGAGATCGTTGAAAAGCTGCCGGACGATTTCGTCTCGGGCGACAAGGCGACCTACATCAAGGCTGTCGAAGCGGCGAAGGCCATCTTCTCTGAAGACGGCAAGTTCGAGCCGAAAGATCTCGAGACGCCGCTCGCCGTGCTGAAAAGCTTCAACGAGGCTGTGGCCAAGGCGACGATCGATCTCAACACCACCTATACCAACAAGTTCGTCGAAGCCGCCGCTTCGAAACCCGCAAACTGAGGGTCCGTCCATGTCTTCACCAGTCAGAAAGCTCACGCCGGTGGCACAGTCAGAACCAAAATCGATGGTCGCCATCGATAATGTGACGATGGCATTTGGTTCTTTCACCGCCGTTCAGGACGTCAACCTCGCGGTTGGCGATGGAGAATTCCTCTCCATCGTCGGCCCGACGGGCTGCGGCAAATCCACCATCCTCAACGCAATCGCCGGTCTGTTGAAACCCGCCAAGGGCTCCGTCAGCATTGATGGTGCGCCCGTCAGCGGCGTACAGAACAATATCGGCTATCTCTTCCAGCAGGATGCCCTGCTTCCCTGGAAGACGGCCTACCAGAATGTCGAGCTAGGCTTGATGTTCCGTGGCGTGCCGGAAGCGGAACGCCGGGTGAAGGTCATGGCCTGGCTTGAAAAAGTCGGCCTCAAGGGCTTCGAGAGCCGCTTCCCGCACATGCTGTCCGGCGGCCAGCGCAAGCGTGTGCAGATGGCCCAGGCTCTCATCACCGAGCCGAAGGTCATCCTGATGGACGAGCCCTTTTCGGCACTCGATATCCACACCCGCCACCTGATGCAGAACGAGCTTCTGCGCCTATGGCAGGAAGATCGCCGCGCGGTCGTGATGATCACCCACGATCTGGAAGAAGCCATTGCGCTTGGCGACCGCGTCGTCGTTCTGGCCGCTGGTCCGAAGAGCCGCGTAATCGAAAGCTTCCCTGTCGATCTCGAGCGTCCGCGCAATGTCGCTGAAATCAAACTCGACCCGAAATTCATGACTCTGTACCGCGATATCTGGGCATCCCTGCGCGGCGAAGTGGAGAAAAGCTATGCACGCCATTAACATTCGCCTCATCCAGGTCGTACTTCTGGTCGTCATTCTCGGTGGATGGCAGCTTGGCGTATCGACCGGCGCCATCGACCGCTTCTTCTTCCCAGCCCCATTCGATATCGTCAAACAGGTGATCGACTGGGTGGGCGACGCGGGCTTCTACAAGCATGTCGGCATCACCCTCAGTGAAACGGTTCTCGGCTATCTGATCGGTACGGGTCTCGGCGTCGGCGCTGGCGTCTGGCTCGGTCTCAGCCCCTTCGTGGCGCGCGTCCTCGACCCGTTCATCAAGGCCGTCAACGCCATCCCGCGCGTCGTCCTGGCACCGATCTTCGTTCTGTGGCTCGGTCTCGGCCTGTGGTCCAAGGTTGCGCTGGCCGTAACGCTGGTGTTCTTCGTCACCTTCTTCAACGCCATGCAGGGCGTTCGCGAAGTCAACCCGGTCGTTCTGTCGAACACCCGCATCCTCGGTGCCAAGCGCTCCGACCTTCTGCGCCATGTCTACTTCCCGGCCGCAGCAAGCTGGATCCTGTCTTCACTGCGCACCTCCGTCGGCTTCGCAGTCGTCGGCGCCATCATCGGTGAATATCTCGGCGCATCCGCTGGCCTTGGCTATCTGATTGCCCGCTCGGAAGGCAACTTCGATGCTGTTGGCGTCTTCGCAGGCATCATCATCCTCGCCATCTTCGTCCTCATCATCGACCTCATCCTTGATGTTGCCGAGAAGAAGCTGATTACCTGGCGTCCAAATGCCGGTGAAGAGCGGCCTGCCTGAGACGGCACATGCTGCGACAGAATTGGAAGGGGCGGTCTATTGGCCGCCCTTTTTATTATCAGGAAGAGCACATAGACGGCGTGCGGCGAAGGTTTTGATCTGCTCCACACACCAGAGCTCCTCAGTAGTACTTAGCCCGCGCGTATAGAAATTCACGTCGCCAGCACGCACTGGCCCTTGCCATTCCCCTTCGCGCCGTAGAGTGCCTTATCGGCGAGCACCATCATTTCGGTCAAATCTGTGTCTTTGCCGCCAAGCGCTGCGCCAATGCTGGCGCCCACATGGGCCGTTCCCATCGAGCCGATGTCATAGGGAGCGGAAAGCGACGCAATCAGCCTGGCACCGAGATTCTCGATGCCCTGAACGGTCCTCTCCTTGCAGAGAATAAGAAACTCGTCTCCACCCAGACGACAGGCCACCGCGTCAGGACCGATCGTCGATGTCAGGCGCCTTCCAACCTCTTCCAACAGCAGATCTCCAACACGATGTCCGTGCCCATCGTTCACCTGCTTGAAGTTATCGAGATCGAGAAACAGAAGCGATGGTCGAGCACCGTGCACGGTCAGGCTTTCGAATGCGCGTTCCATGCCGCGGCGATTGAGGAGACCCGTGAGAGGATCGCGAAAGGATTGCGCCCGGCTCTCGATTTCTGCGATGATCGCACGCACCGTGACGCTCCGCTGTTGCTCAATCATCGTCAGGTTCATCAGAAAGAACAGCACGGTCTGACAGAGGATGAGCGGCAGAAACTCGGGATAAAGAAAGCTGAAACTCGCCTTGAAGCTCAAGTCGAGGAGCAGGACCTGCGTCATGGCGTAGCGCGGCGCGGCGAAGTTGCGGCCGATGATGCTGCCGATTGCAGCGAGACTTGAGGCCAGCACGATGATGGTCATTGGAATGTCGCGCGACAGCACAACAAGCGAGATCGTGAAAGCCTGCGTTAAAGCCCATGTCAGCCCGACCACGAAGAAGGGAGCCTTGCTCCGCTCCGCCGTTCGAATAGCCGCCAGTCTGGCGACGAGGAGCATCACTTCCAACGCTATGATGACCAGAAACACAGGATCACCGATCCTGTAGAAGGCGACACTAAGAACCGCGGTGGAGTTGGCCGCTCCAAGGAAGAACGGCTTGGTGGAGGCGAAGAACATGTCCCCAAGACGCTTTCGCACCTCATGGGGCAATGTCGGATCAATAGATGCAATCCAGCGTAATGGCGCAAAGTTTAAAATCGCGCCCGACGACAACCGCTGCATCAATACCTCCATGTGTGGGAAGCGATGATGCCCGACATCGATTGAAAAGCCATTAATATTCGTCTTCGCTACACTTGGAGAAGTGCCGACATGTTCCCCGTTTCTTCAGATCTTCTGCAATGCCGGCCCCTGTTACCGCAATGTCTACCTCGGTTTTCACAGCAGATAATCGTCCCGATGGTGATGGCTACCCTAGGTAGGGCTGGCTTTTTCACCTCCAATCGGAACGCGATCCGCCTTCGATCCGTTGGACCGACATCGATAATCAGTCCAAGGAGGAAACATCATGAGCATCTTCGGCAAAATCAAAGACGCGATCTTCGGTTCGGCCCATGCCGAGCAGACATCCCCGTCCGCCACGGAACCGACACCTGCCCCCTCATCCATCCCTGAGCCCGCCGCAACCACCGCACCGCCCGTCGGCGGCACGGGCCAAGCCGTTCCCTCCACCTCCGGCAGCTCGGCACCTGTCCCGTCGGCGCCAACCTCTGCATCCACCCAGCAGGTCGATGTCGCGTCGCAGCTCGACGCCGCAGTCAAGCGCAGCGGACATCGCCTCGACTGGAAACATTCGATCGTCGATCTGATGAAGGCGCTCGGCATGGATGCAAGCCTCGCAGAGCGCAAGGAACTGGCGCAGGAACTCGGCTATACCGGCGAACTCAATGGCTCGGCCGAGATGAACAACTGGCTCCACAAGGCTTTGCTTAAAAAACTGTCAGAAAATGGCGGCAAGGTACCCGCAGAATTACTCGATTAAAACTTGGAACCAAACGCGCCGTCCCGCATCCTCTTCACCGAGTGGCGTGGCGGCGCCACCGCTTGCACGTTGACCACGGATGTACTGGCGGCAGATGACAAGCGACAAGAGGTCGGTGCGAATTCGCCCCGGCCTTTTTTGTTGCTTTTGTCTAGGCGAGACCCGGGGTGCTCTGGCCCTGCGTAGAGCCGCGCCAGCGGTACAGCACCTAAAGGGGAGTGGCGCTGGCGCCATTGATCCGCGCAGGCCGAGGGCATCGAAAGGTCGCCACAACGTGCCGATCGTCCAAGCCCGAGTTTCCAAGCGGAGCCAAGGGCCTGCCGCGCATACCTGGTGCGCGGCCGAGCAACATCTGCCGGGCGGCTTCTCCGCTCGCAGATGTGCAGCGCCAGTATCTCGACTACGGCAAGGGCCGATCGCTTGCAGAGGAATTTGCGTCCGCGATCTCAAATGCAGATGTGTTTCGCGGCGTTCGCGAAAAGCTGGAGGCCTCCACGCAGGCGGCGGCGGCTGATAAGACTTCCTCCTCGGAGCGAGGGCCTCTATCTAAACGGTTCAGGATAGTCGCTTTGGTGGCTTTCCCAGCCTTCGCCAGATGTCTCCAACGCGAAGCGGGCGGTTAGTCCGAATATAAAAAATGCCATCGCGAACTGCGCTGCAAAGAGGAATGTTTCGGTTCCTGCGTCTAGATACCACCGGTAACTGAACTGTTGGCCGATGTTGGTATTGACACGCCCGGTTTGCGTAAGGTGCGGCATATCTGCTGTAATATCCGCAACTATCTTCTCCGCCCTGCCGTGCGCAAACTGGATCCATTGGGTTTTGATCATGTGTGTGGCGGGTAGAATGTTGCCAGCATGTCTGTAAAAGAGGGCGCACGTCAGCCGTCGGGAAAATACCTTAAAATCGTGGTGGACGTCTCGCGTAATGCCTACGATCGGCAAGCCTGCGTAGGTATCTCCTGTTTGAAGCGCGATGTTAGACCGTCGCGCTAATTGCCGCTTTTGGTTCGCGGAAACTTCCGTAATCGGCACGCGCGTTGGCGAATTGTTGCGCAGGCCGCTCAGTAGCTTCTCAACCTGAGGCCGTCCACGAATGTCCTCGGCGAAATCGGTGCAGTGGCGATATAACGCAACTGTCTGTTCAGCTGGCCCGGCGGAATTGTTGCACCTTTTGCAAGCAGGAAACTCATAACCTTCTGGTCCGACGCGCCCGATGAAGCACTCCCTTGACGGGACATGATCAATTGTTGTTGCGGCCCCGCCGCAGAATAGCAGTTCGAGTGGGCGCTCAAAAAGCGCTGCAGCTTTTGCTTTTTTGCCCCCATCAACGATCTCTCTTCATTGTCAGAACTGTCGAGCTTGTTGGCCGCTCGCCCACGTGTCGCGATCATTTAATCCTTATGACTCGCCATGCTTCGGACACAGTGAAGACCTCGCAACGGTGCTTCTCACAGCTTGAGATAATAATCTCCATCAGATGTGCGGTTATATGGTCGATTTGAAGGGCGATGTCCCGCAGTTTGCTATATTCGATGCGCCGACTTGATGCCGCTTTTCCTCGCTGGAGCACTGAAACGCCCATGGCGTCGTTTTCTTTCCCCCAAACACCATGTACAATTTGGTCACGATGCGTCTTGACGGAGAGGGCATCGTTTAAAATATTTGTTAGTGGCGTAGCCCATTCTAGTCTGATCTGGGTCGCAATTTCACTCTTCAGATAGCGAGCGCGTTCCACGAACGAAGCTCGGCTCCCTTTGCCGCTTTCAAATGGTTGACCGCCAGCCTGTACGATAAGAACATCGATCAGCCCTTCGAGTTGAGACCAATTGTGCGCCACCAAACCAATGCCAGCGAGCTCATTATCAGTGATGGCCGGCATCACCTTGAAGCCCTTCCGGTTAATCGTAAGCATCGACGGTCCCCCGCAGAGCGTTGCATCCACTCTGAGAGTGGATGCAGATAATTTATTTTTTTAAAGCCCGCAGAGCGGACGCATAAAGATCGAACAACTCGTGCGCTACGCCAGAAGCGTCCTCGTCGGACATCGTGTTGATTGTGGCTTGGATCTTTCCCTCGCCTCCTTGCGCGGAGACAGATGTAACTAGAGAATAGAGAGCGTCGAACCTCTTCCCCAGAGCCTCATCAGAAAAATTGCTGCCATTGATTGTTGTCATCGAAATGAAGGCATTAACCAATCGGGAATGAATACCTCCAATGCCGACAAGGCAGGAAACGCCTGCAGCGAGTTTTTCGCGAACATATCCATCAGTGCTCATTCACTACCTCCCGCTTTTGCTAGTGACGCGGCGTACGTCCTTGAGTTAACCGTCGACCTCTCCTCTGCCAGCGCTCGAAGATGCTTTTCGATCTCGATAAACGTCGCCAGAAGGCCGCATACAATTGAGGCAACTATCAATCCAACCACTACACCGATGACCGCACCAAATACAGCGGCGCCGCCTTGATGGGATAACGTGAAAAAGCCAACCACAGCGCATGCAAGAATGATGAAAAGCGCCAGCAGGTTGTTCAGGCCATCTAGCGCTTTGATAAGTGTACGGTTCATATTACCACTCCCATGAGTTGAGAGCAGATTTCAGCAAAAGCGACTGTTTAGCAAGTAAGATTTCGGACCGACACACGAACACCTGTTGAAGTTGTGATGGTTTTCTATCTTTAGAAAATTTCAGAGCCCTTGCGCGGTGTGGAGCTGAACTTGAATGAAATCAAACGTCTTTTTCAGAAGTAAACTTTAGATCGCGGCGACGCATTTATCGATGCGATTAAGGGCGACGATGCGATCATTGCGAAGCTCGGCTGATGGCTGACAGAAAACGCCCCAAGGGCTTCCAGATTTTTCAGGATAAGGAGCCGCCCTTTCGCTGGCGCTGCTATCATCGCAAGACCGGAGCGGTGATTGATCTGGATAAGTTTCCGTTGTGGACCATGGAGTTTTACGGCGAGTGCTATCGGCTGAGACAGCTTCACGAAAAGAGCGAGACAACGCGGGCCGGAACGCTCGGCGCACTGATCAAGAAGTACAGGGCCAGCCCTGCCTTTCAAAGCGACATCTCTGATCGTACTAGGTCGGACTATCAGAAGCGCTTCGACTACCTGAAAAGTATCGAGGACACGCCGCTAACCAGTTTCACGCCGCCGCTGATCGTGAATATCCGGGGCAGGCAGGCGAAAGCAAAGGCCGTAAATTCGGCTCGTATGTTCGAACGGTTTTGTCGCTTCTCTTTGCCTGGAGCAAGGAGCGTGGCGAGGTGAAGGATAACCCGGCCGCTGGTATCAAAGCCATCAAGCGACCGAAGAACGCGCCACAGGCGCATCGACCATGGATGGATGCTTAGCGCGGTGCGGTGCTGGCAGCGTTGCCATCCCATATCCTGCCAGCGGTCACGCTTCATGATGTTTTACGGGCTTGATCCGCAGGATGCTCTCGCTCTGCCGCGTACAGCCGTTCAAGCTTGAATGATCAACACGAAGCGCGGCAAAACTGGGGAAGAGGTCTATCTGCGCTCCTGAAGCCGGTCGCGGATGCGCTCGCAGCTGCGCCAGCTCATTCGGCCATAATGCTTTGCGCCACCTCGCAGGGGAAGCCGTGGACGATCTCAGGCTTTCGAGCATCATGGCGACCGATCAAGATCAAGCTCGAAGAGAACGGAAGTGTGCAGCCTGGCCTTACACTCAAGGGCTTGCGGCATACCGTGGCAACGATCCTGCGCGAGATGAACATGGATTATGGCACGATCGCCAATGTTCTCGGTCAACGGACCGAGGCCATGGCGAGCACTATTCCAGGCGAGCCGATATGTCGAAACAGACGATCGCAGCGGTCGAGGATTTCGAGGCCGAAGTGAACAGACGGAAAACGAAAAATGTCAAACCATCTTGATAAAACTGTCAAAACCACTTCGAAGCAATCAAGCCGAAAAGTAAAAAAAAACCAGCGATTTGAGTAAGTTAAAATGGTGCCCGGAGGCGGATTTGAACCACCGACACGCGGATTTTCAATCCTAGTGTCTCATTCATAGCCCATTTCCAATTTTGTTTACAAGTGTCGATATACCGTCACTCTCAAGCGAAATACGCCAGCAATTTCAGGCTATTGTCAACAATTATGCCCTCTTGAATGTTTCAGGCACTTAAATCAAGCTAGGTGCCATCGGCTCTTGTCAACCAATTTGGAAGCGGTATAGGAGCGGTATAGAATACGGCGACGGTATAGAGTGAGGCGTAAACGGTATGGCGACTGAGAAGCTGGTCATTGGCGACAAGGAGATCCTCCGGGCGAAGAAGATGGCTGAGGCTGGCGAGACTCCAGACGGCAAGATCTTCATATTCACGGACGAGAAGCTCACCGGACTCCGGCTGATGGTTCAGGGAAAGCGCGCATCCTGGATCGTGAGGTGGAAGGAATATTCCCCAGTCATCGGCTACGTCCACGCGAAGGGCGAGCGGATCATGACAGCTCCGAAGACCGTCCGTGATCTAGCGACCACTGTCCTCAGCCTCCTGAAGGACGATCCGAAAAAGGTTGGGCCTTTCCTCGATGCTCACTGGTCGGGGCAAAAGAAGTCGGACGCGCTGCAGGCGGTTCATAAAACGGCCGACACCTGGACGCTGCGTGAGTGCGTTGAGAAGACGATCGAGGGTAAGACGGCTCCGGATGCGAAACACAAGATCGGCGCGAACACGGTCAAAGACTACCGCGGCACATTCAACCGCGACATCTTTCAGAAGGTTCTCGACAAGCCAGCCGTCCTCGTCACCAGAGGAGACATCGAGAGCGTCCGCGATCACGTCAAGAAGCACGTGGGCGCTTCTCCGGCGATCAAAGTTGTGACCTATACGCGTGCCGTCCTCGACTACTGCGCTCGGAATCATGCCGGGCAATCTGGTCTCGATAAAGTCGACGCATGGTGGCACTTCCTCAATGCGCCCTTTGAGATCAAGCCTCGTAATCGCCGCCCTGAAGTGGAATCCGTCGTGGCCACCCTGTTGCTCGCCGAAGAGTATCTGACAAAGCCGCTACCTGGACGCGCGCAGGGTGTCAACGGCACCAATCCGGGCACTCTCGCGGGTCTTTGGTGGCTCGTACTCACTTGCCAGCGCGCCACCGCGGGGATGTCGCTGCTGGCTCACGATGTCGTTGCCGATCCGGACAGCGAGGACTTCCTGCTTGCTGCATGGGCGGAAGACGTGATGAAAGCAGGTCAGGCTCATGTATTGCCAATACCCGCGCGGGCTTGGGATATGATCAACTCTTTCCGAGAGAAGGGTCGCTACGCAGGATCGCAAGAATGGGCGTTCCCCTCCGAGCGCAAGAAAGACGCACACGCCACGGCATCCGGCGTATACCGCATTCTATACCGTCTGGCGGGACGGGACGCTCTAATCCAAGACACCAAGGTCGAGCGAAAGGGCAAGAAAGTCCCTGAGCGCACCGAACGTCGTGATCTGCTCGCCGAAGCTGGGATCGACTGGTGGTCTCTTCACGACCTCCGCCGCAGCCTGACAAAAGTTCTCGATGAAAATGGCATCCCTGGGGGCGCGACTGTTATCTTAGCACACGACATTCACGAGAAGTCTGAGCTAGCTGTCACCGCTTCGGAACGCGAACGAGAAGACTTCCAGCGTCTGCGCACCGCGCGCATCACGAAGATGGCCTATGGCGGCGCTCAATACATTGCGCTGAAAAAGGAAGCGATGCGGATTTGGACAGACGCAGTCCTGGACGAGTACGAGCGACAGAAAGCTGCGAAATCGGCCGCATTACTCGCTGCCGAGTAAATCCTGCCCTATCCCAGTGCCCGGCAATTTCTCCAAGCCGGGCACTGGGTGCCAGTTCTCAATGCCGGGTCACCGGCACATCGCCGCAATCGGTATCCGACACGCTTTCGCGCTGCAGCTCTCTCACCAAATCTAAGCCGGCACCATAGTCAGCCCAGAAGTGTGCCAGTGCTTCCTGCTCGGATTCAAACATTGCAGACATCGCTGCCCGGCTGCGCAGCCATTCTTCGGCATCGACAACATCCAGATGCACCGGACACCTCGCCCTCGCATCAATGCCGCCGCCGATCATTCCACCGGGTCGACCGCAGAACTCGCACGTGACGACAATTTCCGCCATCGAGGCCCTCTTAGTCGGTTTTATCCGCCATCGACATCTCAACGTCGTCGTTGTCTTCGTTCCATTTCCACGGATCCGAATGCAAACCGTCATCTTCCCGGAACCCTTCGAAGATCGCGGCATGCTTGTCACAGACCGTCTTCGCATATGATCCGGGCCGCAGCCTGCCATGACCGCCGCAAATGTCGCAGGTCGCAAGAGAACGCAGCCGAAACTCCTCGCGCAACCGCTCGACTTCGGCTCGGCATCCGCGCTGGTCGTGGTCGCAGGCGATGTGAAGGACGAGGCAGCCGAACTTCTCCTTGCCGCCGACGATCATCACCTTCCACGCCGCTGGATACGTCTCAACGCGTTCGGCAGCCGACTGCAAGAGCTGCCGCCATCCGACATCAAAAGCGAACGTTGCGTCGGCCGAGATCGTTTCACGATTCATCTTCTTGATCGCATCGAACACGGCGTTTCGGTGGCTCTGGTGCTGTTCTCTCAAACGTGGCCAGAGATCATCGAGGACGAGATCCCGCAAGATCAGAATATCTGTTTCGGTCACCGGCTTCCCGGAGAGCCGCTCAGGCATCGCCGTCATCTCTTCATCGAGCACAGGCTCCGCAAAGCGGTATCCCCAATCCGCGAGCTTGGATTTCGTGATTGCAGATGCACGCCGGATTTCGAGAGCACACATCTGCGCGAGTTCGGCTTTCCTGTTGTTCGTCATCAAATCCTCTTTCCGAGCCGCACCCAGCCATCGTCTGTCAAAGCCATCGCTTTCTCGCGATGCAGATACAGCAGCCTGCTCCAGATCCGCGGTAGCCACTCTCTGTGATAGACGCTGCCGTTCACGCGCCATTCGGCCGGAGTGCTCCCGGACTGCCAGAGATGAATGCTCCATGGCGTGACAATTGGAGCCTGGTACATTTGCTCGTCAGTCGGCTCCGTCTGCCTCGAAAGCCGGAATTCGATCGGGGGCATCAAGTATTCGCCCGGAGCCGTGAGCTGCAGGAGCCTCCGGCCGATACGGAAATCCGTGCCTGTCCTCGCGGCCATGTGCCATCCGAGACGAGAAGCGGTGGCATCCGCGTCGAAGTCATAGAGATCGAGCGCCTCAATCTCTGTGCGTCCGATGCGGATCAAGGCCTCGGTGACGAGCTGCTCGCGATCCAAGCTTTCGACATGGAGGCCGGGCCGCACTCCGAAGCGCCGACGAGCAGCCGTCAATCCAGCCATTCAGGCGGCTCCGATGGGATGAAGGTATCGAGATCCGGATCGTAGACTTCCCAACCGTCGGCGGTCTGTCGATAGTCCCTTGGCTCCGGCTCGTCGGGGACGGCGAGCACACCATCCCGGATTGCATGATCATCGCAGGTCACGGTGAGATAGCCGCGGCGACGGCTAAAACGTCCGCGCTGCCCGCAGTGCTCGCATGTGTGCAGACTGCGCGCTGTCGCGAGTGCGTGGGCTTCGCGGATCGCAGTGATTGACGACAACGGCTCGTCGTAGCTGGAGTCGTAGATGCGCATCGTGCCGAGCTTTTCTTTGATTTGTTTGACAACGTACGGAACGCCATCAGGCAGCTCACGATCGACGAGCGCGAAATAGTCGTCGAGGATTCGAAGCCAACCGACCTCGCACTGGAAGCCAAATTTTGCCGGGATCAGTCGCGGATATTTCGCCTTCAATTCGTCCCAGTCCATCATCGAAAACGCTCCGGTGTCTCAATCGGAATCATCGAGTCTGTCTCGCGGTCATAAGCGTACCATTGCCCCTCGTACTGCATCGTGCCCGAGCTCCATGCCGTCTGCTGACCCCACATCGCTTGATCTGGCGACGCATGCTCAGAGCACAGCGTTCTCCACCATGCAAAGCGCCGCGGAGGCGGACGGCGCAGCCATCCTTCAGCACCGCACACTTCACACGTCATGCCCGATTTCGCTTCTGCCTTACCTTTCGCGAGCCGAGCCGCGAGCACATCGGTGTCGCACCAGATGCGCATCGTTCCCCACTTTTCTTTGATTTCGCGGACAATAAGGATGGGGTCGTGAGGCAGCGCCTCGATCACGAAATCGCGCACCAGCGGCAACCACCCGATGCCGACATCGACATAGCGGGCGCTGTCGAAGACACCCGGGTAGTCTTCACGGAGGTCATCGAGTTTGATGCGAGGAAAATCCGGATCAAGCATTGCTGCAGCACTCCGTTTCGCATTCATCGCACGTCACCAGGCGCGCTTGTCCGCGGTCGCGCGCATGTGCAGACCCGCAGCCCGCGCATGTGTGAAGCGACTGGGTGACATAACTTTGCACAAGGCGGCCGAGCTGAAGCCGGCTACCGGGGTCGAGACGGCTGTCATCGACATCGACAGTGAGCCAGCCGCGATCACTCGTCATCGAGCGGACGCGGACATCCGGGTATTCGCGCATGAGAGCGAGACGCAAGTCCGTCACGAGATCAAACCAGCCAATCGGAAGACGGTCAGTCATGCGTGCTCCAGTCCTGGTAGCATTCGGCACAAAGGAGGCGGTCACCGAGAGCGGTGCTGGGGTCATCCAGCAGCGCTTCCAGACCAGATTTCGCGATGATTGACCCCGGCCGCCCGCAGTGCTCGCAAGCCGCCCGCATTGCGGCTTTGTGCCGCTCAAAGCAGAGGTCGAGAGCGATACGGTCGTCTTGGAAGATGCCGGGCTTGTAATCCGTGTTGATCACAACGAAACCAGCGTTGCGCGTCGTGATGCTCCGGATGGCGACGAGCGGCAGCAGGTCGAGATCGCTGAGCTGCGCGTACATATCGGCTACAGCATTCTGCAGACCGCGGCGGATCCGGAGATGCTCGATGTCGGGAACTGCGGAGCCGTAGTGAGCGCGCATCGACGAGTACCAGGTATCGTCTGGCCTCAGCGGGTAGCTATCATTAGACATCGAGAGACTCCCTGATTTCGGCAAAAGTCATCGGCGCAAAATTGGTATCGGCGCAGTCGATGCCGACATCGCGAGATCGTCCCTGTGGCTCTAGAGAGCCGTGCGAATGCCCGAAAAGGTGGTAGCCACCGCGCAGATGGCGGGGCCAGACACGACACGCGTAATGATGCAGATACAGGTGACAGCCCTCGTCCGTCGTCTCGAGTGCATGAACTGGCGGCTGATCCCACGGCAGCGCAGCAATGTCTTTCCGGACGCGCCCTTTGTTATCGAGATCGTGATTGCCAAGAATGAGACGCTTGCGTCCGGGGAGCATATGGAAACAATGACGCACGTACTCGGAATCGCTGCAAACGGCGAAGTCGCCAAGAATGTAGAGGATGTCATCTTTGCCAACGCGCTCTTAGACTCGCCACATAACAGCGATGTCCATCTCTTCGACGATCGCGAAATTGCGCGTGTCGGGGCAATGCTTGCGAATATTGGAATGGCCGAAATGCAGATCGGCGGTGTAGAATTTACGCGTGAAGGACATAGGAAGACTCCGAGAATAGGCATAGCGAGCGGCACCGCGCGAAGGCGGATGTCAGGCTGCGGCTATCGCTATTCGGAGTACCTGCGGCATTGAGTGCGTCCTTTTGGTCTGATCCGTTGATAGCAGGACCCGGAGAGGTTGTGAGCCCCGCCGAACAAGATTGATGCCGGCGGGTTAACAGAGTGCGATCGGCTCAGGTATTTTTACGTGAGTTTGATCAGACGGCGCGGCGACGAACGAAAAAGGGGGAGCTGCCGGAAGCTCCCCCTCGATGAGATCGTGCTCAGGTAAAACCCGATCCTGAGAATAGTGTGCGGCAACAATAGGCCTTGCACAATAGCCGACAGCAAAGTCAGGCAGCGATATCGTTCAGGACTGCATCCAGGTGCTTGTACACAAATGCGCGACTGACACCGGCACGGATCGAGATGGCCTCCTTCGACATTCCGGCAAGCGTGCCAGCCTCTTGCAAGGCGACGATTGCTGTCTTCAAGGTTTCCAAGGATTTCCGGTAACGGGTGTCCTGCGCATATGCCGCCCCCGCTCTTTGCCTGTCTTCAACCGTTGTCATGTTCTCGACGACGTGGGCCAGACGCTTGCGCGCTTTGGGCTTCTCCAGCCTCGAAGGATCGAAGCTCGTTGCGAGATAGGTGGCCACTTTCTCGATTACGTATGCGGCTCGGTCTTCATCCAACCGGGATGTCGCGGCATAGGATTCCATCTCCTGGTAGATCGCGTTGCCGAGTTCATCGACGGGAAGCTGAATGCGCTCATCGCGTCCGAAGTGCCACCCAGACAGAAGCTTGGCCCCAAAGTCGAGTAGCTTGTTGAAGAGCTCGTTTGAAGCCGTCTTCCCCATGCCGCTCTGACGTTCAGCCGCATGCCGGATCAGTTCAGGACGTGTCGCTTTCATGTTTAGCCTGGAAGCGTACTCTTTCAGAGACATGAACTGGCTGGAATTTGGTGTCAGTGTCACCCAGATCGGCGAAAGGGGGTTCTTGCAGCGAAGAGTGGCGTGCGGAGCGCTGGGATCGACTCCGATATCGATAAGCGCCGCTGCCAGTCCTCTCGAAACAGCTTCGAAAAGGCGGATGGGAGCCTTCCGGCAGCGAGCATCGGCAGAATTCCACGCCCCAGTTTCGAGCATGAAGAGAAAGTGAGGGTTCGCAAAGTGGCCATTCGGCAACTCATCTCCGACGACGATGTGCGGCAAGTGCGGAATAGCACCCGTGTCGACGCGAGCCTGGAGTGCCGACACGCATGCCTCAGCCGATGTGAAAACGGCATCACAGTCTAGTCGGATGAAGCTTAGAAACTCCTTCGTGCCTTCGATGTAAGCACAGTCGAGAGTCAGCAGTTTTGAAAAATACGGAACGTAAAGATCGGCTTTGTTATCCGATGCACGTACCTTGCCTTTCCGGGGCAGTCTGGAAACGAACAACTTCAGGATAGGACTGCCCGCACTCCTCAGTCCACGCTCCGCGAAGGGCTGCCTGACCCGACCTGCAATCTCACGAGCGAAGGGAAGTACGTATCCTTCTTCCACGCGCTCTCGGATCATCCGCTTCTCTTCGGCAGCGCGGACATGAAAGGGATTTGTAATGTCGAACTTGCTAGTCCGAGACTTCATATCCGCGACCTCATCGCGGGACCTGCGGTTCTGGTCATACTTGTGGCAGAAGTCGACAAGCCAATCGCTCGTCGTAGTGATGTTCGAATTCATTTGCACCTACCTGAAGGATGTTCCGGCATCCGTAAAACAATGGTGCGTGTCGGCGGAGAGTGAATCAATGGGTCTGTTCGAATCTCCGTATCTCTTTTTAACTTAACACCACCAGAGACAAATATATGGACGGCAGGTTTACTCGGCGAGCGCCTATAAAATCGTCAACTTTATTGTCCGTGATGGTGTTAAGTTAAAAAGAGATGTTTGAAACGAGCACTCACATAACTGTTGTAGCGTGCGCCGCCGACAGCAATCCTAAGATCACGTAGTGATGGAGAGATCCATCGTAGTGATGAGAGGGAGTGGTCGAGATGCCCAGGCGAGCCGATCCGAGCAAAGATCTAGGTAGACGCGCGACGGAGCGCTGGAGAGCAGGACTGCGTGCAGCGGCCCAGCCAGAAGCGTGTCATGTCGACACTGCGTTGGCCGCAGCGGTGGCCGTTTACGTAGCACGAGTGCAGGCTGCTGGAGGTGACATACCAGCGCCGATCAAAGCGCTTATCGAAGACGCAGTCCGGATTTTGGAGGCCCGCGGCTTTGGTGCGGTTGCGGCGAAGAGGAAATCAGTTGGCCGACTCCTGTACCGACGCGATCGCGAGACGCTTCTCCACACGATCGAGCAGCCGCGCGGGAGATCACTAGCATGACCGATTTCACTCCGAACTCCCCCCATTACTTCACGACTGAGAATCGCAACTCGCGCGTTTCCCGTAGTGAGCCGGGAGCTCTATCATGAGGAAGTTTACGCCACCGCCGCGCGGCGATGATCCTCGCTTGCCAAAAATCGCCGAAGCTCTCCGCATTCTCGCAGCGGTCGCGGCCGAAGACTCCGATTACGCAAAGCTGCAGAACGGAAGAGGTTTTTCAAAACCCGACTCGACGAAAGGGCACGCTCTCGCTCAACTGCGCCCGGGCGTAGTCATCTCCAACCCGTCGACATACGCCGAAGTCATCAAGATGGCGACGCGTTACCGCCGCCAGGCATCGAAAATCGCACAGGGTAATTTGCTGTAACTCGACACGAGTTGCGGATTCCGGATTCACCCACGGTTTCAGCCGGCGCTCGAATCTTTCACACCCGATCGTTGACCATGGTCTCGTACCAGGAGACCGCCGATGACGATCAGATCCGCAGCACCACAGACCATTCCACCGCGCGTTTCGTGGCTCGAAGACGCAGTCGCGGATCTCTACACGCGCGCGGGATCAGAGCCGGGCGGTGGCACTGGTGAGCGAGACGTGAAGCTATGGCAGTCGACTTTCGTCGGCGCTCAGGCGGGCGCAACGTGGGGCACAACCCCGTGGTCGGCATCCGACTTCATCTACGGCCCAGACTCCACCAACGAGTTGTCTTTGCACCAAACCGTTTTCGGCACTGACTCGACCGGAGCACAGAAGTGCCAAGACGGGAAAGGTCTCTACGGTTGGATCTTCCCGACATCCGAAACCCGTTGGCAATTCGGCCCTGAGAACGGCTCACGAAACCTTGCCGTCGAGATTTTCGACCAGCCGGACTCCGGATACGTGCACTCGCTCCGCGCAGCGTCTCTGTCGCTCATGGAGTCGATCTTCAAGAGCGTCGAATATGTCGGCGACTACACGATCATCGACCGAATTTTGGACATTGCGACGGAGCTAGAGTCATTGGCGACGAATGTTGAGAACGCTCTATTGTCGATGCAGACAGAGTTTCAGTCGCAGATAGATTCGATCCGTTGAAACTATGACAGCCAGCTCGACCAAATCCGCGCTCGACTGACGGAGGGAGGCTTGTGATGACCGAGACCGACCTCACACCGCGCCAAGCCGTTTCCGCTTACCTCGGCGACGAAGCTGTTGCTGCGCATGTCCTACGCGCGGCAATCGCTCAATACTTGGTTGGCTACGAGCAGCTCGTCGACCTCGCATCCGATCTCGTCAACGATCCGGAACAGTCCGGCACACGCGAAGAGCTCGCCAGCGAACTCGTGATGCAGCAGACGATGCTCGAGGAGTTCTACGTGCTGACGGCTGCCGCCACGTCGCTGCCGGATCTTGTGCGAAGCCGGACACCTTCGCAGAGAACTCGGGCATGAATTCTCTTGCGCCGACGGCCGCCGAAGCACACCATTCATCTACCGCTGGATTCATTCCCCGCTGGTTCCTTCTGACTGCGCCGGCTGCTGCGCGGTTGATCGCGCGCCCGGGGTTCTTTTTTGATGGGGTGATGCATGGCTAAGGGCGATGTTTTTAGCTTCGATCTCCGCAGCTTCGAGAAGTCTCTGACGAGGATCGAGAAAAAGGTTCTGCCGCAGGCACAGGCCGGGCTTCTCAACGGGATTGCGTTCGGCGCACGCAAAGCGCTGCTCGCACACGCGGACAAGACCATTCAGGGGAAGCCGACCGCGTGGACGAAAAAGGGATTCATCGTCGATAAGGCTAAGCCGGAGAGCCTTGAGGCGGTCATCCGGATCCAGCCCCAGCAAGCTGCGTACATGACGTATCTCATCAACGGCGGCACGAGGCGCAAGGGAGATCCGGGCGCTACACCTTTCGACGTTCTGACCGATGCGCCGGAAACCGAAAGGAATGCGTTCGGCAACGTGAAGCGCGGCTACCTCAAGAGAATCGCGCGTCAGGCTCGAACGGAGAAAACGAAGCGGGCGCGGCTGGCTGCAAAGAGGGAGAAGCTCCGGGCAGCCGGCAAGTCGACGGCAAGATGGGCGGCAGACAACGCGAACAAACCCGGCATCTTCTTCGGCAAGGTCGGTTCGCAGAAGGGGTATTGGCAGCGCGCAGCGAAGCGTGACGGCGACTTCCGCTTGAGGCTACTCGCTCGAATGTCCGACGAAGCTGTCTACAAGCCAATGTTCCGGTGGGACGACACGATCTCCGCTTCTATTAAGTCGTCTGACATCGAGAAAGCCTACGCTGGCGAGATCAAGCGTGCGCTCCGGAAGCTCAACGGCGGGTAACTTCACCCACGTTTACGGGCTCGAAACTCTCCCCCGGGTATGACCTCACGTATTCTGTCGTGAGGTGTCGAATGCAATTTATGGAATTGTTCGCTGGTGTTGGCGGCATGGGTCTCGGACTCGAAGCTGCAGGTCTCACCCACCTGCTCAGCTTCGAACTCGGCGACGCGCCGCATGATGTCCTTGTTCATTCTGGCAAGCTTGCGATCAAGATGGATCTCAGGGATGTCGGCAATGCCGTCCTCGCTATGCGACAAGTGCCCGACGTGATTGTTGGAGGCCCTCCGTGTCAAGACTTTTCAATTGCGGGCCAGCGGCAGATCACTGATCGCGCTAAGCTTACTCAGCACTTCGCTCAAATCATATGCCTTGCCAGACCAGAGTGGTTTGTATTCGAGAATGTCCCTCGGGCTGGGAAATCTAGTCAGTACAAATATGCTAGAGCCCTTTGGAAGCGACACGGGTACGGCCTCACAGAGGCCGTTTTGGATGCTCAGTTTTACGGAGTCCCCCAGCGCCGCGAACGCCTCTTCTGCGTCGGTCGGCTCGGCGAAATCGATCAGTTTCTGCTAGCCGAATTGAAGTCTGCTGCGACCAAGGGGATGGTCGTTCGCGATATTCTAGATCCCAAGCGAGACGATGATGCAGCGCTTCTCGCGGCCGGTGCCTTTTTCGCAAGGCCTTGGATGGGCAAGGCGGGGGAGCCGAGCGGGCGAGGTGTCATATCGATCGACGAGCCTTGCCCGACGATAACACGGAACAGGCACGAAGCTCCGGGAGACGCGTATCAACGGCACCCGGACGGCGCAGCAGACATCAAAGAAGCTCACATACTAACTCCAGGTCAGGTCGCGAGAATCCAGGGTTTTCCGACAGCTTTTGACTTCAAGCGAAAGAAGCAAAAGCGTGCGGCGGAAGGTTGGCCTGAAGCGGTCGTCAATCTTATGGTCGCAAACGCGGTTCCAGTGACGATGGCTCAGCGCATCGGGAAGGTGATCTTTGATAGACACCACGGACTTTCCTTGCCGAAGTTAGGCCCTGATTTCACCGATTTCTTGCTGGCTCGGAAACGCAAGAATCCGAAGTCGAAGACTTTGTCAGACAGAGCGCTAGAGAACATTCGACACAACACAAACCGCGCGCTGCGCATGTGCGACGGTCGCATCTACTCGGACATTTGGCGGCAGATTGCCCATCTCGAATCCGGCTTCGACAAGACCGGAAAGCCGTTCTCAGCGATGACAGCATCGGTTCAGTCAGATCTCCGAAATGCCATCATCGCCTATTGCGAATACCGCGCGGATGCAAAGAGGTTCCCGCCCTCGGATTGGGCACCCGCGAAGCCTTTGGCTCGAGACCTTCGCCTCCGGGCTTTTGCGAAGCCCGTTCGCCGCAAGCGGAAGGGTACCGAACTCGCTCCAGCAACTCCGCATCCGATCACTGAAAGGATCGGAAAAACGGTGACTTGGCCACCGCCGTACCGACCCGGATCTCTCGACCCCGAGCTATCGGCGCTCATGGACATGTTCGATCCCTACGATCACGACGACCCATATATTCCGCAGCCGCCAGCGATTGATCCGGATGAGGCTTGGAGGCCAGAAGGCTACGACCGCGATGACTACGACGGCTATTATGAAGTCGACGAGGACGACGAGAGCGGCGGCTGACTTGCGTCACGCGCCGCCGGCAAGCACGATTCTCCTGTAATCGAGGAGGAAATGCATGCAGACGGCGACCAACATTGAACGATTTCCCATCTGGGCGGCGCGCGCTCCGGCTCCCTCAGCACAGCGAGTGGACTGGGTCTGTCTCGGAAGTGAACACGACATCGCGCACATTGTCAGGCTCTGGCAGCTTGTCATGCGCTTCCGGCTCGAAGACCTGCCAGACGACGAGTCCATCATGTGGCAGCTCTCCGACAAGCTCCGCGGCCGCCGCAGCGATATAGTGCGCATCCGGGAAGCAGACATCGAGATCGATCGCCTCCACCTGAAGGATTTCCGCGACCAGATCGATTGGCTTTGGGATCATCTTGTCGATGAACACGGAGAGCAACGGTACCAGTTCTCGCGGGACTTCGGCGATTTCGTCAGGATCGAGAGCGAGCAGAAGCCGATCACGGATCTCTATGATGCCCGGAGAGCCGTCGACATCATCACAGCGCTGGATGAGCTGATTGCCGACAACGTGATCAGGATTGGGGGGTGAAGTCGATGGCTGCCCGCAAACAGAAAGCGCCCCCTGCCCCGACAGCCGTCGTTGAGACCGCTCCGGAACAACCTGACATCTGCTACCTGGCGAATCCAATCACTGTCGCGCATCAGACACCGCGCACGCGAGAAGAGATCGCGCTCCGTGATGCCGTTCGGAAGGCGCTCAGCGATGTCGAAATGTTGGTCATGGACTTCGTGGCCGAAAAGAAGTCAGAGCGGCTCTCTGATGCTGAAATCGATGAACTATTCGTTGTCGAGCTGCCGATCCAGTTGCGGTATCGAAATGACGGCGGCCGGATCCGGGTGTCATATGATGCACAGATCGTTGAGCGCGCTGCGTAGCCTTGCTACAACTACGGCAGACTTGCAGAAAGAAGCCGCCTGATGAGGGCGGCTTTGTCATGCTTAGTGGTAGGCCGGAGCGTAGTCCGGGGCCAGCTTGTCGCCGAAGTACGTCCTCAGTTCCTCAACGACGGCTCCGAAGTCCTGCGGCATGCCGGTGACACGGTTGCGGTGCAGGTAGCGCTCCCAATCCGACTGCTTTGCATTCGCAAACGCCGGGGTCAAGCACCTCTTCGTGGCCAATCCTCTCATAGGTGTGGACATCGATGTCGGCGGTGGCGCGGTTGAGGTCGAGAAACTCGGGAGCGAAATGATAGCAGCAGCCGCCCTTCAGTGTCAGCGTACGGCTCTCTTCGTGCGCCCACAGCCTGACGCACAGGCGTTCCTGAATGTATTTCTGAAGCTGCTGGGCCGAGTCCAAGCCGCGAGCTTTTGCCTTCGCCTTGATCTTCTCTGCTATTCGTTCGTCGATGGTGTGCGTGTCCGACATTTCGCTCTCCACATCACGTAGTGATCTGAGGAGATGATTTGCGTCGACGATGCATGGCGCAAACGCGCCGGTAGCTTTCAGAGGTAGGCTCGGACGTAGTAAGTCATCTGCTCGGCCGCTTTCTGTCCGCGCTCCCGAGCCTTCGTCATCAAGAAAGAGACATCCGGACGCGTCTCTGAGAGATGAAACGCGCCTTTGTAGACTTCGGCGACATCGTCGACACCGAACATAGCTTCGTTGACCGCCATCTCGAGCAGCGTCCGCTCTGCAGATGCTACGCGATACGGCCGCCCTTCTGTGTCTTCCCGGACTTCTACACCCCACGGCAGATCGACACCCGGGAGCCATTCCAACTCGTAGTCTCCCCACTTGGCGGGCATCCGCATCCGCTCCGGTTGGCTAAGCTGCCGGAAGCCATGCGAGTTCGCGCTCGTCCATCCACGTGCGATTGCCGACTGCATAGCCGTCAGGTGCGCTTGCGGGAAAGCGGCGCAGAGATCCGCCCAATTGGCTTGAGCGGCGAAGCTGTCGAGCAATTCGGCATCGCGCCCGGTCGTCGTCCGCGACTGCTGCAGCCATTCTTGCGCGCGCACGGTCATGTGGTCTTTGACACCGACCTCGCCGACGCGGAGCCTCTTGGCAGTGCGCTCTGAGACATCGAGGACGACGGCAAGCTGCGGGGCCGACAGCCCGGAGGCGGCTGACCATTTCTGAAAGTCGTCGGTCGTCCAAAGTCGGCGGGGCATAGTCGTCTCCATTCCAGCGCAATGACTACTGGGTGTCAGAATATTGGCACCTAGTCAACGAGGGCACGCGCAGACGGTTAATGGTATACGATCGAGAAGACGGAGGATTCGATGATTGGAAAGAAGCAAGGGCGCGCGCCGGAAAACTGGAGTGATGACACGCTCACATCTTACCTGGAGGATTATCGCAACAATCAGTTCGCGACATTCGTGGGCAAGAAAGCCGAGGTCTCTGACATTATTGCAATCGACGGCATTCTAAGAAGACTACTGGAAGGCGCGCGGGATCCTAAACCGTTTGTCCCGATGACATTCCTTCTCCGGGCCCATTCGGCTTATCGTGCAGCGGCGGGAGCCGTTATGGCCGGGCAGCTTTACGAGGCACAGGCATGTCTCCGACTTTGTCTAGAGCACGCTGGCTATGGGCACTACATTGGTGGCGATGTCGATCTGTGGGAGCGCTGGATGCGCCGCCACGACAGCGATGATCATCGCAAGGCTGTCAGGAGAGAATTCACGGCGGCCAATGTTGAGAAGAAACTGCAGGCTGCCGATGCATCGGTCGCGAAGGCGTATGAGATCCTCTACGAGCGCCTGATCGACTTCGGCGCACATCCGAATGAAAAGGGCTTCTCGATGTCGTCGAACATCCGCAGGGAGAACGGCGACATCCACATCGAGGCCGTCTATCTCCACGGAGATGGCATGCAACTCAATCTCGCGCTGAAGACAACGGCTCAGGTAGGCATCTGCGTTCTCAGGATCGGACGGATACTCTACCCGCAGCGTTTCAAAGATCTTGGACTAGATGTCGAGCTAGACGGCATCCGACAGCGGTACTAGCGCAAAGATCTGAAAGGCTTAATCAAGCCTTTTGCACTCATACTTCCATGGATCGCTAATGACCTCGTCGAAGTCTGTGAGACCGCCCGCCGTCGAGTAGGCCGACCTCACATTTGCGAAATCGACATCGAGCATAATCACAGGGGAGTCGAACGGATTTTCAGAGTAGTCGGTGTTCAGTCCGACCACCCGGAGACTATCTTGTGCCTTCCAGACTATCTTCCAATTGTCGCCGACCGGGATCGGGAACTTGCCCGTCTTGTTCTCGGGTGGCTGCTTGGTGAGATCGATCTTCAGGCTGCCAACGTCGAGATCGGCAGTGACAGTGTAGACGAACAACTCCGCTTTAGAGCCGTCGGATCCGATCTGGTATCGCTCGCATTCCATCGACTTCGCCGCAACGGCCGTGGTCATTGAGAGAGCGCATACGATAGATGCGAAGGCAGTGATGTAACGAGTGTTCAGCGACCTCATGGCAGCACCAGAATTGCAAAGATCGCGAACAGGCCGATGGTAACGATCATGCCGATTTCTTTGAGTCGTTTCTCAATTTTCCGTACTGTAGCCGCGTTAACGGGCTCGTAGGGAGTTGGTGGAACGTAATCACCGTCTTCGTCGATTTTGTGATGAGGGACGTAGGCTACGACTGGCTGAAATACAACCTGCACCGTCTCAACCCGCGCCCGCGCGTTTGCTACGTCCAAGTTCGAACCCCTCAGAAGCATACCATAGTCTTTCCGGTGCCATGGCTCTGCAAGAAAGGCATCAACCTCGTGCTCAAACAGCTCCACAAGCACCCGCAGTAGTCCCTTCTGTATCGGAGCAGAGGTCATCGAAAAGCGTTGGATCAAGGCATTGAATTCAGTTTCGTCGACATAAGCTTCGAGGCAAAGGCATGGGTCTTTTCGACCTGTGGGCCACTGATCGCGCTCCGGGTCGAAGTACATGAGCATTCCTGGCTCTTCAGCCATGAGCCCGTCTTCTGGGACTGGTTCCGTTGACGCTCCGGCAAACGAGATACCATCGGATGTCGTCGCTCTACGTTTGCCGCCGACATGACCCTTTGCCAATGGTTTAATATAGATTTCGGCGATCTCTTCGAAGCTAGCTTTCTTTCCGTTAGGCACACTGAAGACGGTGATCCGGTCTCTCATTTTTCCGCGAGCGGTGATTACCGACCGAAGTTTATAGTTCGGATTGCTGGCTTCCGCGACTTTGTCCTGCCACTCCGCTGAATGGCTGATCTCAATGTCAAACAGATCAACATACACCGCTTGAGGTACGCACGCGCTTATAAGCGGATGTCCGCTGCCCCCCTTCTCAGGGTGTTGAATTGTGAACTGATTGACGAGCTTCGCTCCGTCTAGATAATCGAACCTTGTCATATCTCCCCCGCCAGTTGCCGAACACTACCCAGCCACCACTTTCCCGACAAGACGAAACCTGCCGGCGTTTGCGCCGAGCGCCGATAGCCCACACCATCTTCTCCAGACACCAAAGCATAGGAAAGGTGGTGTGAGCATTGTTGAGTGGGAGCCGGTTGATGAGGACAGGCTAACGAGATACGTCGGACGGCAACGAGCCTTTGACATCATGCCGTGGACGGATGAGTCCCATCGGTGGCCATGGCAGTTGCAGATCAGGAGCGACATCTTCTGCCAAGGCGAATACGTGCGTGCGGCCAGGACACAGGAGGAAGCCAGGCTACTTGCTAAGGATCTCACACGGTACGCTTTCGTCGCACTTGATGTAGTCCCCGCCGATCCCGAGGCCGCGGCTATCTACCTCACTCCGCGGAGCGACCCGTCGCGGAAGGCAGACGAGGAAACGCTGCGATCCCGTGATTGCTGGCTTCGCGAAACCGGATGGTATGATCCATCAGTCTGACCCCACAAGCCGCCCGGAGGCGGCTTTTCCATGCGTCCAAAACCTGCCGGCGTTTGCGCCACGCTCCGCCAGCGCACACCATCTTGTCAGGCACCTAAACGAGGAAGATGAGATGCCAGTACTAAATATCAACGAAGACGAGAAGAATGCAGTGATCGCCGCCCTTCATCATGAGCGCGTGCGTTTGACCGGAGAGTGGTCGAAGGCATTCGATGACGAGGAAAGCTCCGTGATCTATCGAGACAGCGAGCTGGAACGGCTGGCTGCGGCCATCGACCTGACGACTGATCTTCGGAGGAAGATTGAGACCGCCGCAGAAGATCAGTCGTCAGGTCGATGGTAAAACTACCACGTTAGAGGGCAATTCCGAAGGGTTGGCGCGTCTACTCAGAGACATGAATCTCGCGCAGCGCAGATACTGAAGCTCTAAAGAGCGCCGCCGAGCTGATGAGCTCGGCGGCGTTTCTGCTCGTGCTTGCTGCCGGACAAAAGAAAACCCCGGATCTCTCCAGGGCTATTCTCCGGCCGCTCAGGCGACCTCATGGGCTGTGCCCGACAGCATAATAGGTGCCGGGATCGCGTTATACAAAGTGCTTGCCGAGCAAATTCATTCCGGTGATCGATCCCGTCGCCCAGCTCCGAGGTTCGGCACCGTAAACGTCACTAACGACGCTGACATACTGACCAACAAAGTTGCCAACGCCCTGCGCCACAGTTCCAATACCGCCAGCAATGTCGCTGACAGCTTGAGCATATTCTGCGGCCCGCCGAGCCGAGTTTGCAGGAAGGTCACTTGCGGCAATCCGGATAAGATCACTGGAGCCACTTACTACCGAGTAGATATCTTTGAGAGCTTCGATCGGGTTCATCACTGTTCCTCCCTGCTATCTGATATTTTCATCGATCGTCGTCCTTTCAAGTGCCGCAGTGAATTTCAGCCGGCGTTTGCGCCGTGCCGCCTCCCAGCACACCATCATGGTATCCGAAACGAGGTGGATGGGATGACGGAAGAATTCAAGACACCGCAGCCAGGCGACTGGGTCGACATCGAGATCCCCGGAGGCTGGGACGTGCTCTACGCAGCGGGTGAACAGCAGCCTGCCCTAACTGATGAGCGGATACTCGCTATCGCTAAGCGGCACCGCAATCATACGCTCACAGCGCAGTCTGGGACGAAGTTTGATGTCATCGAGCACAAGGACTTGGTGGCGTTTGCTCGAGAGATTGAGGGCGCAGTGTTTGGGCGGCAGGTCCGATGGCGGGCTAGACAGCTCCCCGTCATTGCCTGCCTTGCCCTGTTCGCAAATTTCGGCCATCTCAGCTTTGTCAGTTTGCCAAGACAACCCTGACCGTAGTGCTGTTTTCACTTCAGATGTCCAAAGCTGGATTTGGATCTCTAGCATTCGCCTCGGCGCTGCGCTGTCCGATATGGGGCCGACAGGAGACTGTCCGCTTCTCACGCTAGAACCGCAGAAGCGGACAACCGGAATCAGTACTAAGATAGCCTAAATCTCGGTACGCTCCGCTAACTCAAGGGCATCTTCAACGTCGACGCCGAGATACCGCACGGTGTTTTCAATCTTGCTATGCCCCAACAGGATCTGGATCGCGCGAAGATTGCCCGTCGCCTTGTAGATTAGAGCAAACCTGATTGCGGAAGCACATCCGGTTCAGAAAAGTACGACACAGGCACGCTCTGAATACCGGGCGGAAGGCAGGGACGGACCAGAATAGGACGGCCGTCGCTTCACCGTCGATATTTCTGGATGAATCGGCTGTCGATGCGATACTTCCATCGGGCCACCCAAGCGCCAGAGATTGCCAGGCCCCACTTGTCGGCAATAGCCCGCCCATCGGAGAGCGAGATCAGCACCAGCCAGTAGGACTGCGGGCAGTAGGGCTTATGGCGCTTTTGAGAGAGGCTGCGATGGATGTTTGCAGTCAGGACGGGCCCCTGACGCACAGCGAAGACGCCGGCCTTGGGCCGTGGGTCTGGCAAAGACGCGACATCACCGGCCGCGAAAACATCCCGATGAGAAAGGGATCGCAAGGTATGATCCACTCGGATGAAACCCATGTCGTCGAGGAGGAGCCCGGTCTCGCGCAGGAAGGCAGGCGCGCCGCTTGATGTTGTCCAGACGACCTCATCCACCGCGAGCCGCCGCCCGTCACGCGACACCAGTTCGCCGTCGCGAAAAGCCACAACATCGAAAGCCGGGTGGTGAGCGATGCCTGCTTTGCGCATTTCCCGTTCGAGCAGTCGCCGCGACCAACGGCTACGCTCCGGAACCGGCTCTGCGGTACGCCCGACGAGGGAAACACCGATACCGCGTCCCTCCAACCGGCGCTTCAACGCAAAGGCCACCTCGACACCAGCGACGCCCTGCCCCACCACCGCCAGTGTTGAGAGCCGTCCCTCTCCCGCCAGCGCATCGAGCCGAGCAAGCCGATCGGCAAAACTCGCGATTGGCTTTACGGAGATGCCGGTCGATATGCCCTTGGGCAGTGAGGGCGTTGAGCCGATATCGATCGAGAGCAGGCCGTAGCCGAGGCTTTCGCCGCTCGCGAGCGAGACCACGCGCTGTTCCGGGTCAATGCCGGTCGCGGTAGTTTCGAGGAAGGTGACGCCGGAGCGTGTGCACAAGGCAGCCAGATCAATATGGAAATCGTCGAAACTGTATTCACCGGAGATATGGCCCGGCAACATGCCGGAATACGGTGCATGACGGGAGGGCGAAACCAGCGTGATCTGCGCGCCGAAGCCGAGCTCGCCCAGCCGGCGCACCACCTCGACATGGGCGTGGCCACCGCCGAGCAGAATGACCGGGACGGGCGTTGCGCGTCCCTCAGCCATCCGAGGGCTCCTTCATGCCGATACGATGAACAGGACCGCCCGCAGCCTCGGCATCGGCCTCGTCATGGGTCACGAGAATGACCGGCAGGCCGGCGGTCCTTGCGCGCTCGAACACCAGGGCGCGCATCTGGGCACGCAGCTCCATGTCGAGTTTGGAGAAGGGTTCGTCGAGCAGCAGCAATCGGGGTCGAGAGACGAGAACGCGGGCAAGCGCCACCCGCGCCTTCTGCCCGCCCGAAAGCGTGGCCGGATCGCGGTCGGTAAAACCTGTGAGGTCCATGTCGACCAGAATGTCTGCCGCAATCTGCCGACGCTGGCGGCGATCCGCGACATCTGCCGGGATGGCGAAGGCGACATTGGCACCAACAGACATATGCGGGAAGAGCAGCGGGTCCTGAAACAGGATCCCGGCCCGGCGCGCTTCTGGTGCGAGCGACAGGAGATCCACGCCGTCGACGGAGACGGCGCCCTTGGCATCAAACACCGGATCGAGGAAGCCGCCGATGAAGGACAGCAAGGTGGATTTGCCGGATCCCGACGGTCCCATGACGGTAAAGACCGAACCGGCAGGCACATCTGCGGTCAACTCGATCAGACTGATATCGCCGAGGCGGATCAGGATATTCGCAAGGGAAAGGCCGTTGTTGGGCTGTCGCTGGAGCATCATCACACCCTCATGTCCCGGCGATTGCGGTGAAGGGCTGCGGGGATCAGCGCGGCGAGCGCGAAGGCGAGGAACGGCAGGATGGTCTGCAGCAGGGCATAGACTCCGATGACGCGGCGATTGTTGCCGGAGGCGAGCGCGACGGCCTCCGTGGTGATAGTCGAGAGCCGCCCCTCGCCGATCAGCAATGTCGGCAGATACTGCCCGACCGAGACGGCAAAGCCAACGGCGAGCGCCGTCAGGATCGGGCGGATCAGCATGGGCAGGCGGATCGACATCAGCACCGAAATCCGCGACCGACCAAGGGCCGTGGCGATGATCTCGTAGCGGCGGTCGAGTGCCCGCCAGGGATCGGCCAGCGAAAGGAAGACGTAAGGCAGCACGAAGACGAGGTGGACGAACACGAGGGCTGTCAGCCGGTAGTCGCCGCCGCCACTGCCGATGAAAAGAAGCTGAAGGCCGAAGACAAAGGTGATCTGCGGCACGATCAGCGGCAGGTAGAGCACCAACAGCGCCTTCTCGCCGACGCTGCGTCCCGTCTGAAGCTCGCGTTCGAGGCAGCCGATGGTGAGCAGGATGGCCATGAGCGTCGAGGCAAGCCCCGTCACCAGCGTCGTCACCAGCGGGTCGGCGATGCGCGGCAGGGCACTCATCCAGCTTCTGAACGTAAAGCTCTGCGGCAGGAGATCGGGAAACTGCCAGAGACCGGCGAGAGACCAGAGGGCCAGAGTGGCAAGGCCTGCAAACACCACGCCGCCGATCAGGCCGACGATAAGGATCGAGGCGCGGCGCAGGAACTGGTCGCGGAGGAACCGCCAACCTTTTTCTCTCGCCAGGCGAAGCAGGAGAGACGCCAGACGTTCGAGGACAAACCAGAACAGGAGTGCGACCACGGTGACACCCAGTTGCAGGACGGCACCGGCCGAAGCGAGGAAACGCGCCGACAGATCCGGATCATTCATCCACTGGACGAGCCGGGTTGCCAGCGTGCCGGGCAAGTTAGGGCCGAGGATCAGGGCCACGTCCACGACAGACGACGAGTAGGCGATGACGGCGTAGACGGCAAAACGGATCTGCCGGTAGAGCGCCGGCCAGAGCAGGTAGACGAAGCCTGCGATGCGTCCATAGCCGAAGGAGGCTGCAAGCCTTCGGGCCGCCGGGAGTTCGACCTGCGGCAAGGCTGCGAGCGTGACGAGAAAGAGGAAGGGCGTTTCCTTGATCACCAGGCCCGCGATCATCGTCAGCCCCATCGGATCATGGGGGATCAAGATATCCGGCGGCCGATCGATGCCGAGAAGTGGCGCGACGAGGCGGATGAGGAAGCCTGAGGGGGCAATCAGGAAGGCAAAGCCAAAGGCGGCGGCCGCATGCGGAACTGCCAGCAGCGGCGACAGCAGATGCTGCAGGCGCGACAGCGTCGGTGTGCCCGCGTAACTCGCAACGAAGACCAGAGTGATGCCGAGAGAGATGAACGTGGCGGCGAGCCCGGTTGCCACACTCAAGACTGAGGCTGTGGCCAGACCTGGTGTCGCCACAAGGTCTCGAAAGGGTTGCAGGCTGAGGTAATCTCCGCCGAGCGCGGGCAGGTAGCCGAAGGCCGGCAGCAGCGTGCCAAGGAGCCCGAAGGTGATCGGCAAGACCAGAAGGCCAAGCGTGAGGGCGACCGCACTCCTCGGGAGACGTGCGGTTAATCCTGCCACGAAAGAGCGATCGGTCGCTCGAGCTGTCACGGCTTAGTTGCCGCTGGCATATCGTCGGCGCCATTCAACCTCGATGCGCTCCATCCAGCTCGCATGCGGCTCGGCAATCACGGGACCGAGCTTGTCCGGAGAAAGGGTGGCTGCTCCGAGGTCAAGCGCTGCGAAGGCGGCACGATCGGCTTCCGGAAGCTTCGGCATGGCAAGAACGGTCGGATCCCCCCAATAGGCCGGGTCCTGCTTACGAAGCTGGGCTTCCGGCGAGATGAGGAAGTTCGCTGTCAGCAGCGCCCCCTCCTTGGCATTGGCATTGTAGGGAATGGCGACGAAATGAGTGTTGCCGAGCGTGCCGCCGGAGAAGGTGAAGGAGCGTACCGTCTCGGGCAGTTCGCCTGCCTTGATGCCGGCAGAGGCTTCGGACGGATTGAAGGCGAAGATGATGTCCAACTCGCCGTCAGCCAGCTTCTGCTTCATATCCGGATAGTTCTGCGGGAAGGTCTTGCCCGAACGCCAGGCGACCGGATGCAACTGACCGAGATAGGCGAACAGCGGCTCCACATCCTGCTCGAAGCTCTCCTCGACCACCGGCTTTGCCAGCTTGGCGGGATCGGCGATCACTTCGCTCAGCACCTGTTTCAGGAATGAGGAGCCAATGAAATCCGGGGGCGCGGGATAGGAGAACCGTCCTGGATTGTTCTTCGCCCAGTCGAGCAGTTGCTTGGCATTGTCCGGCAGATTGGATGCTTCCGTGCGGGCGCTGTCGTAGAAGAAGACCATCTTCGCGCCGCCCCAGGGGCTTTCCAGCCCTTCCGTCGGCTCGGTGAAGTCAGTCAGAATGGTGGGCTGGTTCTCGATATCGACATAGCGCCAGTTGGGTAGCGCCGTTGCCCAGCCGGGGGTGAGGAGCAGATCCTGCTGCTTCATCGAGACGAAGTTCTCGCCATTGATCCAGATGAGATCGACCGACCCGCCCTCGTTCTTGCCGGCGGCTTTCTCGGCAATCACCTTGGCAACGGCGCTTGCGGTATCCTCAAGCTTTACCTGCACCACGGTCACAGCGTAGCGCGACTGCATTTCGGCGCCGACCCATTCGAGATAGGCGTTGATGTTTTCAGACCCGCCCCAGGCGTTGAAGTACACCGTCTGGCCGGACGCTGCCTTTTCCAGGGCAGCCCAATCGGCCAGCTCGGGGCCGGCAGCCTTGGCCGGAACGATACTTGTGGCTGCCATCAGTGCGGCGGCGAAAATCCCTGTCATCAATCGCATTGTGTGCCCTACTCCCTCAAAATCGACCGCCGGACGCTGATGCGTTGCGGCTTTTGTTTGAACTACGGTTCAGAGATCCGGCGGATCTCACGTTTTCTTGCCAGACCCCATCTGTCGTCGCGCGAGTGCAGCCTTGATCTCCTCGCTCGGCACCGGATTGTGCATGGCACCTGCCATGGCGGTCAGAGCATGAGTGACGCGCATCTGCTCGACGAAGGCCCTGCATCCCCGGCACATCGCCAGATGAAGCTTGATGTTCAGCCGCGGCCAGAAGCCGAGATCGCCATCGATCAGGAGACTGGCACGCTCGGCGACTTCACTGCATCGAAACATGGTTCAGCCCTCCCCGGACATGGTGAAACGAAATCTCATGGCGACGTCCTGCGTTTGCGGATCTGGCGCACCAGCGTCGGGATCAGCGCCACCAGCGCCAATGCGAAGAAGGCGAGCGTGATGTCGCGTGTCACGAGATCCGAGATCTGCGCTTCCCGGCCGCTCGCCTGTGCCGCGACCAATACGCTGTCGACACCCTGGCCGAGATAGGCATAGGCGAAGGTGCCGGGCAGGATGCCGAAGAACGTCGCGGCGATGAACCGGCCGAGGCTGATGTCGAACAGGGCGGCCGCGATGTTGACAACGAAGAAGGGAAAGACCGGCGCGAGACGGATGACGAAGAGGTAGCCGAAGGCATTTTCGCGAAAACCGTCCGCCATCTTCTTGACCACGCCATCGACCCGGTGGCGCAGAAAGTCGCCGAAGGCAGAGCGCGTGGCGAGAAACAGGAGCGAAGCACCGATCGTGGCACCAACGGCAACCAGCGCGCCGCCGATCATCCAGCCGAAGAGAAAGCCGCCGAAGATGGTCAGCACGGAGGCCGCCGGAAACGAGAAGGCGACAGCCAGAATGTAGACGGCGAGAAACAGCAGCGCGGACCAGAACACATTGGCATCGACATAGGCCCTCAGAGCCTGGCGTTGTTCGGCGAGAAATCCAAGGCTGAGATAGTCCTGCAGGCCGAAGGCATAACCAAGCGCCAGACCCGCGACGACGAGGACGACAGGCGTATAGCGCCAGAGGCTGCCTCGACCGACAGCCCCCTTCGAGGCGGTGCGTTCGTCCTCCGGTGGGCGGCCTTGCTGCGGGGAACGGCTGTCAATCATCGTGGTTTCCTCGAAACGCCCGCGCGCCCTGTAAGATCACCGGTTCCGGCGCGACTGATCCCCTATGGTCACTATGGCTTGATGGGGTCGAATGCTGCTGGACATGGAAGGCGATTGTTTTGCTAATGGCGCCCGGGCTGAGGCAGGGGGCGGCGTGGCGCAGGATGAAGGTGACGATCTGGCTCTGGCGCGACACCTCGTTGACGGGGATGGTGCAGTCTTCGAGCTGCTCTATCGCCGGCACAATGCCGCGATGATCCGCTTTTGCGCGGGCATCGTCCGGTCGCGCGACATCGCGGAAGAAGTCGTGCAGGACACCTGGGTGGCTGTGCTCGGCCGCATCGATCTCTTCGAAGGACGCGGGTCGCTCGCAGGTTGGATCTACACGATCCTCCTCAACAGGGCGCGCAGCCGCGCTCGTCGCGAAGGCCGCATCGTGTCCTTCGACGATCTGGGGGATGGCAATGGTCTCGGCGAGGCTTTTGACGGGAGCGGACACTGGCGCACCAGACCCGAGCTCTGGGAAGACCTGACGCCCGAGCGGCACATCGAGGGGCGAAGCGTTCTGCAACACGTCGAGGCGGTCATCGAAACGCTGCCACCCGCGCAAAGGGCGGTGCTGATCCTGCGCGGCCAGCAGGAGCTCGATCCGGCGGAAGTCTGCGCGTTGCTCGACATCTCCGAGGGCAATATGCGCGTGCTTCTGCACCGGGCGCGGCTGACGGTTCGCAATGCGCTCGACCGGCTGAATGCTGGCCTCTGACCGAGATAGGACAAGGCTCATCGGTCACCTCCCGAAAAGGCAAGCCAGCCCTGGCGCCAGCGGATGACTGTCGTCAGCGCGCAAAGGGCGGCAAAGCCATAGGCGATAAGCGGAAAATGGTGCGGCAGGAGACACATGGCGACGAAGACCGCGATCGTCTCGAAACCTTCTGCCAAACCACCGGCATAGTAGATCCCCTTGGAGGGGAATTCCGGCGCCTTGCGACCGAGTTTTGCGGCAACTGCCGAGAAAGCGAGGAAGGAAGAGCCCGTGCCGACGAAGGAAACGATCAGGACGGCAGCCGGCAGCGCATTCACGTCGGGCATCGCCACCGCAAAGCCGAGCGGGATCAACGCGTAGAAGACCATATCAAGCGCGATATCGAGATAGGCGCCACGATCCGTCGGCCCCCAAATGCGGGCGACGGCGCCGTCGAGGCCATCCAGCGCGCGGTTCACGAGGATCAGCAGAAGTGCTGCCAGGAAAGAGCCGAAGCAGAGTGCAGCGAAGGCGCCGAGACCTGCGAGGAAACCGATCAGGCTGACCTGATCTGCCTTCACCCCGCGATGCGCCAGGAATTCGGCGACGGGCTGCAGGGCCGCCTTCTGCAGCGGCAGGATCTTGGCGTCGATCATCCACGCCTCCAGGTCTGAAAGCGTTCGAGCAGTGACAGGAGGAAGCCGTTGATGTGATTGCGGCGCCACTGGCCGGCGACCAGCTTGTTGGCCTCGGCGAGCGTCGGATAGATGTGGATCGTGCCGAGGATCTTGCCGAGGCCGTGGCCATGTTTCATGGCGAAGACGAATTCGGCGAGCAGGTCGCCGGCATGTTCACCGACGATGGTGGCGCCCAAGATCTTGTCCTTGCCCGGCACGGTCAGCACCTTGACGAAGCCGCTGGCGGACCTGTCCGCAATCGCGCGATCGAGATCGTCGATGCCGAAGCGGGTCACCTCATGCGGGATCTTCTTCTCCTTCGCCTCGGCCTCGGACAAGCCCACCCGCGCCACTTCCGGATCGGTGAAAGTCGCCCAGGGGATGACGCTATAATCGGCCTTGAAGCGCTTGAGATCCCCGAAGAGCGCGTTGATCGCCGCAAACCAGGCCTGATGCCCGGCGACATGGGTGAACTGGTAGGGCCCTGCGACATCGCCGGCCGCCAGGATGTTCGGATGCAGTGTCTGGAGGTAGTCGTTCGTCTCGACGACCCTATCCACCTTGATGCCGAGGTCTTCGAGCCCGAAGCCCTTCAGCCGTGGCGCCCGTCCGACAGCGACGATGATCTCGTCGAAGCCGATGCGGAACTTGGCCCCGTCCTTCTCGACCTCGATCCACTTCTCGCCGGCACCTGTTCCACAGGCGACCGCCTTGTGGCTGGTCAGGACATTGACGCCGTCAGCCTTCATCGACGCCTCGACGAAGCGGGCTGCATCCTCGTCCTCGCGCATCATCAGGCGCGGTGCCATCTCGATCTGCGTGACCTCGGAGCCAAGCCGGGCAAAACTCTGCGCCAGCTCGCAGCCGATCGGTCCTCCCCCCAGAACGACCAGCCTCTGCGGCACGGCTGGGCAATCGCGAAGGCGCTCCCACATGTTGTCCGAGGTCAGATAACCGATCTCGGCGAGGCCTGGGATCGGGGGCACGAAGGGCTGCGCACCGGTTGCGATGATGATTGCGCGCGTCGTCAGACGCTGCGTGCCGCCATCGTTCAGCGCGATCTCCACCGTCCAGGGATTAATCAACCTTGCATAGCCCTGCAGGACTTCGACGCCGAGGCCGGTGTAGCGCTCCACGCTGTCATGCGGCTCGATCTCGGCGATCACCTTGTGGATACGCTCCATCACGGCGGAGAAAGGCACCTTTGGCTCGACCGGCTCCAGACCATAATGGTCGGCATGGCGCATTTGGTGCGCCACCCTGGCGCTCTTGATCAGCGCCTTCGAGGGCACGCAGCCGAAGTTGAGGCAATCGCCGCCCATTTTGTTTGCCTCGACCAGCGTCACCTTCGCCTTGGCGGCGGCCGCGATATAGGCCGACACGAGCCCGGCTGAGCCTGCACCTATGACGATCAGGTTTCGATCGAAACGGTTCGGCCGTTTCCAAACGGATGGTGGAAGGCGCTGATCTTGATTTCTAGAATTCATGTTCCGGCCTGGCCCTGTACGTTTCAACAGGAAGACCATCAGAAATCTAAGTTGTTACAAGGCCGCCCAAAGAATTTTTCATGAATGGATTTTCGCTAGCGACGTGCGCTTCGCGTTATGCCCATTTCTGGTTCGCAGAAATCATCTCCGCCGCATATCTATGGCCGCTTTGGGCCACGCACCACGATGGCCGGTACGACCGTAGTGACGGCGCGAAGCGGAAATCATTTCCGCTGTCGGGCCCTTACCGGACATCAGCGCCGCGCTCAGCCCAGCACACGTGTATCAGTACCGTATTGGGCGGGTGCACCGAGATGATGACGTAGGGTGTGCCCCTCATAGTCGCGATGGAACAACCCGCGCTCCTGCAAGATTGGGACGACGCCGTCCACGAAGGCGTCGATCCCGTCCTCGAACACGTCTGGGACTACCCAGAAGCCATCGGCGGCATCAGCTTCAAACCATGCCTGCATGAAGTCGGCAATTTCGATAGAGGGTCCTGCGATGGCTGGGTGAAACTCGATCACTCCGTGCGCCAGTACATCGCGCAAGTTCCAGCCTTCGCGAGCGACCTGCAATGCATAGACCGAGCGAGGGTCAGCCGGGGATGGGCGGGCTGCGGCCAGTTGCTCAGGAGACAACGGTGCGTCGAGACTAGCGGATTCGAGCCGCAGCCCAAGCATCTGCCCCAGGTAGACGACGCGGTCGGCGAAAGTGTGTTCCGTTAGCAGGATACGGCGGTCGAGCCCCGCACGCCTGTCCGACGCGACCGTCGTCATGATGCCAGCGAAGTACTTTATCTCGTCCGGGTCGCGCCCTGCACGTTGAGCAGCCGCCCTTAGCTCGGAGCGCTGGTGGCGGGCATCCTCCATCGTCTGGGGTGCCCCCATCACGCCGGTGGCATAACGTCCGGCTACTTCCAGCCCGTTCCCACCGCCACCTGCCTGAAAGATTACCGGTTGCCCCTGTTCGGAGGGCGGGAGCGGCAACGGCCCGCGTGCACCGACATGCCGCCCGCTTAGATTGATTGGCTTGATCTTCGCGGGATCGGCAAACTGACCGGAGGCTGTGTCGAGCACCCAGGCATCCCGTTCCCAGCTTCCCCATAGAGCCTGGACCAACTGGACGACCTCATGGAGCCGCTGGTATTTTTCCTCACGCGGAGGTAGCTGTCGGCCAAAATTGGCGGCGACAGCAGGGTCCCAGGAGGGCACGGCATTCCATCCCACCCGGCCGTGGCTCATGATGTCCAGTGTCTTGAACTGGCGTGCGAGGTTGTAGGGTTCGTTGAAGGTGGTCGATCCGGTGGCGACCAGACCGATCCGGTTGGTTTCACGGGCGATTGCGGCAAGTGTGAGCATAGGTTCAAGCGAAACCCAGGGAGCCTCCATGGCCACGTCACCCTTAAGCGCAGGGTAGTCGGGCAAGAACAGGAACTGGAACTTGCCCCGCTCGGCGGCCTGGGCGTAGCGCACCTGACTGTCGAAACTTGTGTAGTTTGCCGGATCGACCCAAGGCATCCGCCACGCGCTGTTTTGCGCACCATAGCCGTTGCCCAGGGCAACGCCGATCATCATCTGCTTGGTCATTGACCTCTCGCTTTTCCGCCCACGGAAGCACGCCGTGTACTCTTCGAAGCAATCGCCTGAGCTTTTCGTTTGCCGCGTTCTTCTATGCAAAAACGTCATGGCGCAGAAGCGCCATGAGCGGGTTCTACATTCGCCGGAACTCATCCGTGGAACGTCACGCTTTCCTCAATCGGTGCCTTGCCGATCCGATAGGTGTTCGCGGCATGAGTCGCGTCGGGATAGCCGAAGGAGATGCCGAACAGCATCTTCGATGACTGGTCAATACCAAGCACGTCGCGGATGGTGTCAGCGTACATGCCGAGCATGGTCTGCGGGATGCCGCCAAGCCCATGGGCGGTGAGAGCCAGCAGGAAGGTCTGAGCGTACATGCCGAGGTCACCCGCTACCCGAACGTTGTCGCCCACCTGAGGCATGAATAGGAGAGCGACGTGCGGCGCACCGAAGAAGCTCAGGTTGTAGCGGGCTGCGGTCCGTCGATCTTCTTTGGCTTCCCGCGAGACGCCAATTGCCTGATAGTAGGCCGCCCCCTGGTCCCGCGCACGCTGGCGGTACACGCCGTCGAAGTCCGCGAGGTCGAAGCTGAAATCTAGCTTGTATCGGCCTGCCTCATCGTCGGCCAGAATGGCCTTACTAAGCGCGTCCCGCTTCTCGCCGGAAACGATGTGAACTTGCCAGGGCTGGGTGTTGCAGTTCGAGGGCGCGAGCTGCGCGTCTTGCAGCACCTCCCCCAGAACGTCAGCAGGAACCGGGTCTGGCCGGAAGCTGCGAACAGAGTGGCGGTTGCGAACGACGTCGCGGAAAAGAAGTTCTGACATTTCTCTGTTTCTCGTCTGATTATGCGTTCATGTCGATGACGACCTTGCCGACCATCGCGCCACTGGCGAGGCGTCGATACGCGTCGCGGTATTCGGCAAAAGGAAAGACCTGATCGATGACCGGCTTCATCTGGTGGGCGCTCATAGCGGCCAGAAGAGCCTCGAAGTTCAGGCGGGAGCCGATGGACGTTCCGCCGATGGTGAGCGACCGGGACAGGATGTCAATTGGAGGTAGACCGCCTCCCACTCCGCTGGCGAACCCGACAAGCGCGATCTCGCCCCCGATCTTTGTAGAAGCGGCTGACTTAACGATGGTCTTCTCACCCGCGATGTCGATCAGCCTGTCGACGCCCACGCCATCCGTTAGCTTGAGGATTTCGACATCCCAGTCCGGCTGGCTGCTATAGTTGACGACAGCCTCTGCACCCAGCTCCTTCAGTTTCTCGGCCTTCTCGTCCGATGACGTGATCGCGAAGACCCTTGCACCGACCATTCGGGCGATCTGGAGCGAGAACAGGGAAACCCCGCCTGTTCCCTGCACCAGCACCGTCTGGCCTGGTTGGATTGGCGTGATCCGATTCACGGCTGTCCATGCGGTCACGGCTGCACAGGCGAGAGAAGCGCCTTCAACGTAGGACAGGTAGTCCGGCAGATGGACGATGGCGTTCTCGTGCAGGGCGATGTGCTCCGCCAGCCATCCGTCTTGGGTGAAGCCTAAAGAACTGGACTGATACTCGTGTAGATAGGGGCCGCCGATCCAGTGCTCGAAGCAGCTCGCGGCAACCCGGTCGCCTACTTTCGTGCGGGTGACATCTTCACCGACGGCGACGACTTCTCCAGCACCGTCAGATACGGGAACGACGGCCTCGGTGCGACCCCCATAGTTTTGGTCGAGCACCGCCTGGTCGCGATAGTTGAGAGACGACGCGTGAACCCGGATGAGGACGTCCCGTTTTCCGAGCACGGGTAGCGGCTCGTCGCGCTCTACCAGCGCGGGCTTGTCCGCGAAGTTATACCTTATCGTTTTCATAGATCAGTCCCGTGTTACGTGATTGCACGTGGTGGTCAGAGAATTAAGAATGGCCACCGGCGAAATCGCCGTGGCGGAAGCTGGAATATGTCTCGCGTGCTAGAAAATTGTATCTAGTACACGAGACACTCGAATGCTAGAGGTAATTTATGGAATCTTCATCGCGCACCACCAGGCATGAACTCGACAAGCAGCTTTCATTCGCGCTCTATGGCGCGACGGGCCGAATGGTCAGGCTACACAAGCCGTTCCTCGATCCTCTTGGCCTGACGTTCCCGCAGTACCTCGTCATGGTAGAACTGCTTGACAGGTCACCACGGTCCGTCGGGGAGCTGGGTGCAAGAGTCGGCATGGACACGGGGACAATTACGCCTTTGGTGAAGCGGCTTGAGATCGCGGGCTTGATCACTCGCCGACGCGATGCTCGCGACGCACGGCGGGTACTCGTGGCTTTGACGTCCGCCGGAGAAGCGTTGCGCGAGGGTGTGTGGGCTGTTCCTGGGCAAATTATGAGCGCTTGCAAGATCACTGACGCTCAAGCCGAAGAGCTGCGGGCGGCATTGGATTCCATGGCTCAATCAGCGGAATACTGATTATTCACGTCCGGATGTCCGAATAGGACCTAACTCTGACGTCTCCCGTCGCAGAACTCTGGCCAGGGCGACACTTGAGTTTCTGAGTTCTGCGACGCGCGGAAAACGAAGCTCTGCTATAGCGTCTAATGACCGCTGTTCGCGCTTCTAAGTCGTGACAGGAGTCGGCCCAAACCGGGCATCCATAACCATTTGCACGCTTCAGGGATGGGGTTGGAGGGCGACCGTCGGCTTCCAGCGTTGAGATGAAACAGCGGGTCTTTTCATCACAGGTGCCGCAGCAAACTAGGGTAGTCTGTATAGCCCTCAGGGCCCTCGCCATAGAACGTGTCCTTGTTCGGTGTGTTCAGAGGAAAGTTCTGCTGAAGGCGCTCTGCGAGGTCCGGATTGGCGATATAGTCGCGACCGAATGCCAGGGCGTCGGCATGACCGGACTCGATAAGTCGCTCCCCATCTTCCTTTGACATAAGTTCATTGGCTATGACCGGCCCCCCGAACCGACGCTTGATCTCACCGAGAAGGCTGTCTTCGGCTTCAATTTCGCGGACAAAAATGAAGGCAATCTTCCGTCTTGCCAGTTCGTCGGCGACGTACCCGAAAATTGCCTTGGGGTTGCTGTCCCCCATATCGTGTTCCTCGCCCCGAGGTCGAAGGTGCACGCCGACACGATCAGCGCCCCAAACCTCAGTCACTGCATCCGCAATCTCAAGGAGAAACCTAGCGCGGTTCTCGACTGTGCCACCGTAGCAATCGGTGCGCTTGTTGGTCTTGTCCTGTAGGAACTGATCAATCAGATAGCCATTGGCAGCATGCAACTCGACGCCATCAAAGTCAGCGGCCTTTGCTCGCTCCGCGCCCTGTCTAAAGTCCTCAACGATTCCCGGTATCTCATTCGTTTCCAAAGCCCGTGGAATAGGATGCGGCCTTTTCGGGCGTAGTCCCGAGACATGACCAGCGGCGGCGATTGCGCTCGGCGCTACGGGAAGTTGGCCATCGAGAAGTTCGGGGTCGGAGATGCGGCCCACGTGCCAGAGCTGCAGGAATATGCGACCATCGGCTTCGTGAACCTGCCGCGTGACGTGTTGCCAGCCTTGGACCTGGGCATCGTTCCAAATACCAGGCGTGCCCCAATATCCAACGCCTTGTGGGGACACAGAAGTCGCTTCGCTCAGAATCAATCCGGCACCAGCCCGTTGCCGATAGTATTCGGCCATCATCGCGTTGGGTACGCGCTCGACGCCGGAGCGCTTGCGTGTAAGCGGGGCCATGATAACGCGGTTCGGCAGCTCGAGAGCCCCAACCTTCAACGGATCGAACAAACGGGACATCGATATCTCCTGGTTTAGCGCAGATATGGCTCTGCTTCTGTCTGGAGACAATTGTCCTTCCGGTTGTCAGACTGTACACTTCAAGTCGTCAATTGGAGTGCCTGCAGAATGGCTATTACCAGCACCTTCGGTGGCGTAGAAATCTTTATCACCGTGGTGAAAGCCGGGTCGTTCACTGCGGCGGCGGCACAGTTTGGCATCACCAAGTCGGCCGTCGCCAAGTCGGTGGCCCAGTTGGAGGGTCGGCTTGGCGTCAAACTTCTGCATCGGACAACACGTCGGCTATCGTTGACGCCCGATGGTCAGGCCTACTTTGTGCAAGCCGAAGCCGCACTTGATCAGCTCCGGTCAGCAGAAGACCTCGCACGGTCCAAGGCCAGCGCGGTTAGAGGAATATTGCGGGTGGACATGCCAGTGGCGTTCGGCCGACGGATCGCCATGCCGATCCTATTGGATATCCTCAGGGCCCATCCCGGACTCCGTTTGGAGGCCAGCTTCTCTGATCGTATTATAGACCCTGTCGAGGATGGGGTAGACCTATGTCTGCGGTTCGGCGAGCTGCCTGACCGAACTGACATCTCTGCCCGACCGCTCGGAACACAGCGCCTCGTTCTCTGTGCAGCACCACGCTATCTTAGTGAAGCAGGGGCACCAACAAGCCTACGTGATCTACAAGACCACGCCTGTATCCTCGGAGGCAGGCCAGGCAGAGCCGCACCCTGGCGCTTCCTGGAGGAGGGCGGGCGCGTAAAGTCGCTTGATCCGCTGGCCGCTCACCTAGTGAGCGACGGAGAGGTGGTCATCGATATGGCGGTTGCTGGTTTCGGCTTATGCCAAATGCCACAGTCTCTCCTGCAGCCTTACATCGATGGGAAAGAATTGGTCGAGGTGCTGCCGGATCGGTGCCAGGTGCAATCGCCATTTAACGCTGTGTGGCCAACGACCCGTGCGATACTTCCCCGGATCCGGGTTGTTGTGGATGAGTTCGTTAGACGGGCCAACGCGAAAGCTCTTTAGCAGGCAGAAGATGACGAGTCCTACGTCTGCTTCCAGGTCAGCTCGTATCAAGACTGGCGGACCTGAATGGGGTGGCAACAGGTCCTTCATAATGCGTCGGCGGACGTCCGCTTATGGCGGATACTGTTGAAATACTCCCGTGGGCAGCTTCTCGTAAGCTTTAGCTGAAATGACATTGCTTAGAGGAAGCTCTGTACCCACTCTGCCGCAAATCCGTTTCAGTCAGCTAAGATCATCGGAAATCCATTCCGGACAGTCACGGCAGTGAGTTGTTTTGTCGACCCTCAGCGGAGTTTTTCAACACTATCGGCGTAAAGGCGACGTGACGCGGGCGCCGAGGCTATGTCTGCTTTTAGGCACGCACGACGACACGACAGCCTCTATGACCGACATGGAGGCGCATAGCGGAAATCATTTCCAGTCCGGGGCCGATGGCAGACTGACCGCTGCTAGGGCACCTACGCGAAGGCGGACATCGATGTATGACGGCGAGGTTTCAGCCGATGTCTACTTTCAGGCAGGCACACGAAGGCCTCGGGCGCGAAGCGGAGACGTTTCAGCAATCTGAACTTTGCGGAAACGAATATTGCGACGAAGGTATTATACCAACCGTCATTGATCAGAACCCTTGTGCCCATTTGCGTCTGCCGATCGACATGATCTTCCATGGTCGGTCCTGGAGTGTTCTCCAAGCGTAGCAGCAATGGTCGACGATATCCTCGTAGGACTTGAAGACGCGGTTTGAGAGCCAGTTGTCCCTCATGAACTGCCAGATGTTTTCGACCGGGTTCAGCTCGGGTGATTTGGGCGGCAGTGGCAGGATGGTGATGTTTTCTGGGACGACGAGATTGTTGGACATGTGCCATCCAGCCTGGTCCATGATGAGGACGGCATGTTCGTTATCTGCAACATTACGGGATATCGATCAGGTGCTGGTTCATGGCATGGGTGTCGCACCACGGCATGACGAGAGCGGCAGCCTTGCCCTGTTTGGGGCAGATGGAACCGAAGATATAGGCCGGCTTGGTTCGCTGGTCGTGTGGCGCAGACGGCCTTGTTCCCCGCTTGGCTCAGCGGCGGGTGATCTTGTTCTTCTGGCCTATACGAGCTTCGTCCTGAAACCAGACTTCGATCACTTTGCTCTTGGCGGGGCCGGCGGCAATTTCTGCCACAGCGGCGGGGAAGTTTTTTTAAAAGCCTCGGCCGCTTCGGCATCCTGAGCATGATGTCTTGGGCGAGCAGAGAGCTTGCGCTACCCCATGGCACGCACTTCGCGACCAAGGGCCTCCTGGCTCACCGAGATGCGGAACTCTTCCCAGAGCCATTGCGCCAGATCACACAGACGCCAACGAACGACGCCATCCAGTACGGTGTCGGTCCGCGCTCTATGGCTTGCGCCAAGGCCGCTCGCTGTTCGTCGTTCAGGAGAGAAGGCTTGCCCGAAGCCTTGCCATTGATCAGACCGTCTGGACCGCGATCGTTGAAGCGGACCACCCAGTCGCGCACGATCTGAACTGTCACGCTGCCAAGCCGGGCGGCATCGGCGCGCGAGCCGCCATCATAGATCGATGCAAGAGCCAGAAGCCGTCGCGCCTGATTGGCATCCCGTGTCTGGCGAGCCAGACGCCGCAACCTGGCCCCGTCGAAATCCGACCGCAATGAAAGCGCTGAACCCATCGCAACCTCCTGTTTGCAACAAAGATTCAGATTCGTCGGCTGCTGGGAATCCCCACGAGAGTCACATTCACTGAAGGTTGGTATTATTCCACCAGCGCCATCAGTGCCCGAACTTCGTGCCGTCTCATGTTCCGGGTCAAGCATGCGACGTGCTCAACGTAAACGTCGTTCAGCTCCATTATGGGCAGGCGGACAACGTTGCTTTCTGCCCGGCTGACCGCCAGTTCGAACATGAATCCTATTCCCAGTCCTTGGTGCACTGCCTCGTAGACCGCCTCACGCTCGCCGAGTGAGAGAGCTGGCTCAAGGTTTACGCCAGACTTCCTTATTGCCATGTTCAGCGCCGATTGCGTGAGAGATTGGTCGTTGCGAAAAATGAGTGGCTGATCGGCAAGTTCATGCAGCGAAAGGGGCTTGCCTCGCTTTGCCAGCGGGTGCCCGGCAGGCACCAGCGCGACCGCTCGCTGCTCCATGTACGGAATGCGCGTCAGGCTATCGTCGTCCGGTACGCCTGTCAGGATGATCGCGTCGCATTGTTGCTCATAAAGTGCCGTCGTGACCCGATGCCAGTTACCAAAATTGGCGGTAACCCGGACACCGGGGTAACGGCGCCTGAACTCGGAAATCAGCGCCATTGCCGGATTCGGAGCGCCGCACATGATGTTGAGTTCACCCGTCTTCAACGCGCTCGATGCACCCAGGATATCGGCGGCTACAGCCTCTATAACATGCAGCTCTTGTGTCTCCTGAAACAAGCTCTTGGCGAGTGGCGTCATCCTTGCACCGTCCCCCCTGCGCTCGAATAACAGCACGCCGTAGCTCTGTTCCAAAGCTTTGACCTGCGCCGTTATGGCAGGCTGACTGAGGCCGAGGCGACGCGCGGCAGACGAGAAACTGCCTTCCTTTGCAACCGCATTGAATGCTCGCAACTGGGCATAGCTAAGCTTGGAACGCATTGAGCCTCACGAAAAATGAGAGGTGTCTACCTGATGGGCGGTATAACCTGAATTTATAATGCGTCATTGTAATGTAAAATCTATGAAGTATCTGGCCAGCCATTGAACACATTTTTTTGGGCCTTCCTTCATGGCAAGCGTAAACATCAGATCTGTCGTTAAGACATTCGGGGAGACCCATGTTTTGAAAAGGATCGATCTGGATATTCGGGACGGCGAGTTCATTTCCTTGGTTGGCCCGTCAGGCTGCGGAAAGTCCACTCTATTGCGCATCATTTCCGGCCTCGAACAGCAGAGCGGGGGCAGCATCCTACTAGATGGTGCAACTGTCGATAGGATCCGGCCACGCGACCGCGACCTCGCCATGGTGTTCCAGTCCTATGCACTGTATCCGCACCTGACGGTGGCGGAAAACATCGCCGTACCGCTCGTCATGCGCCGCCTGAACACCACTGAGCGGTCGCTCCTCGGCACTCTTCTGCCGTCGGCGAAGGCGAAGCGCAAGGAGATCGCAGGGGAAGTGGGCAGAGTTTGCGATGCCCTATCAATCTCTATGCTAAAGGACCGCAAGCCTGCTTCACTTTCAGGCGGCCAGCGCCAGCGTGTGGCACTTGCCCGCGCCATGGTGCGTAAACCGAGCGCCTTCCTGATGGACGAGCCGCTCTCGAATCTCGATGCCAAGATGCGGGTACAGGCGAGAGGCGAGATTGCCGCGCTCCACCGCCAATTGGGTTCGACCTTTATCTATGTCACCCACGATCAAGCCGAAGCGATGACCATGTCCGATCGTATCGCAGTGATGATGGGTGGCGAAATCCTGCAGGTGGATACGCCTGACCAGATCTACCAGATGCCCCTGGATCTTCGCGTCGCGGAGTTCATAGGTAGTCCCAAAATCAACGTTCTTCAGGCGGCTCTGACTGAAGGTGACGTCCTATCCTTCACCTTCGCCGATACCGCGAACAACCGGGTGCAGGCGGCTTTTCGTCCAGAGGCGGCTCGACTAGCAGGCATAGCCAACGCACCGCTTGCCGGCGTTATCCACCACATCGAAAATCTCGGCGCCGACCTCTTCGTCCAAGTCATGACCGCTGGCGGCAACCTCGTCGTTGTGCGCTGCGATCCGGGCGGCATCCGCCCAGCCATCGGCGACAAAGTGGGGATCGTGATGGATGAAGCGCGCCTGCATGTCTTCGGCACAGACAACCGGCGAATAGAAGGCAGCTACCGACTGGAGGCTCCCCTATGAGCCTTTCCGCCAGCCAAAACCGAGCAGGCCTTGCCCTCATCGCGCCGGCGTCCATCTTGGCAATCATCTTCCTGATTGCGCCGCTCTCCTCGATTCTTGTGCTGGCCTTTACCGACTATCAGCTCGGTGATCGCTCGCTGAGATTTATCGGTTTCGAAAATTTTCAAGCGCTGATCGATGACCCGGTCTTCTGGAAGTCGTTGAGCAATACGCTGATCTACTCTGCCGTCGTCGTGCCCGGCTCGATGCTGCTAGGCCTGGTCAGTGCGCTTCTGATCGACGCAGGAACCTCGTTACGATCCTTCTATCGCACCGCCTTTTTCATGCCGGTGATGGCGAGCCTGCTTGCCATGGCCATCGTCTGGGAGTTCATGCTGCACCCGAGCTTTGGCATCGTCAACACGACGGCGAAGGCCCTGGGATTTGCCTCGCACAACTGGCTCAAGGATGGCGACATCGCACTCTACGTGCTCGCGGTCATCGGCATCTGGCAAAGCTTCGGCTTCAACATGGTGCTCTTCATGGCCGGTCTTTCTGCCATCCCGCGCGATCTATACGACGCAGCCGAGCTAGACGGCACACCGCATGCCTGGGAGCGGTTCAGGCTGATCACCTGGCCACTGCTGGCACCTGTCGCCGTTTTCGTCGCCATCACCTCCGCCATCCGCTCTTTCCAGGTCTTCGACACGGTTCATGCACTCACTCAAGGAGGGCCGAACAAGGCGACCGAAGTGCTGCTCTACACGATCTATGCCGAAGGCTTCGAGTTCTTCCGCAGCAGTCACGCGGCGGCGATCACGATTGTCTTCATCCTGCTCGTCGTCAGCGTCAGCCTGCTGCGCTTCGTATCCCTCAAGAAGAATGGAGAAGGCGCATGACGGCTCGTTCCTTTGTAAGCTCGGCGCTTCGCCACACAGCACTGCTCTTGATTGCTGCCTTTGCCCTTCTGCCCTTCGCCGTGATGGTTTCGACCTCGATCAAGCCAGCCGACGAGATCTTTTCCGAAACGTTGCGCTGGTGGCCGCAAAAACTCGCCGTCATCGAGAATTATACGGAAGCATTTTCAGCAGCCCCGCTGATGCTCTATCTCATGAACGGCGTCGTCGTTACGGCAGCGATCTTTTTCCTGCAGGTGCTCGTCACGCTGCCGGCAGCCTATGCACTGGCCAAACTGCATTTTTTCGGTCGCCGTCTAGCCTTCGGTTTCGTGCTCTTCTGCTTGCTGATCCCCTATCAGGCAATTGCTGTGCCGCTGTTCATCCTACTGTACTACGTCGGCCTGCTCGACAGCTACAGCGCGCTGGTGTTGCCCTTCACGATTTCAGTGTTCGGCATCTTCCTGATGCGGCAGTTCTTCATGGGCGTTCCGGATGATCTGGTCGATGCGGCCCGTATGGATGGCATGTCTGAATTGTCGATCGTTTGGCGGGTCATGCTGCCGGCCGCCATCCCGGCGCTCACGGCCTTCGGCGTCTTCTCGATCGTCACTCACTGGAACGATTATTTCTGGCCTCTGGTCGCCGTATCAAGCGACAAGTACTTCACGCCGCCGCTCGGCGTCATGGCCTTCCGCAATGCCGAGGCCGGAAATGACTTTGGCCCGCTGATGGCGGCCGCGACCATCATTGTTGCCCCGCTTCTTTGCCTCTTCCTGCTGGCGCAACGACGGTTCATCGAAGGCATCGCCTTCACCGGCATCAAGTAGCAGTCCTCTCACCCCCCCAACCACCGGAGACTTGTCCATGAGAACGATCCTGACCGCCGCAGCCCTGTCCCTGATGGCATCCGCAGCGATGGCCGATACTACTACGATCACCGTGCAGTACGCCTATCCGGAACTGTTCGACACGACCCAGAAGGAGATGCTGGAAGCCTTCAGCAAGAAGCATCCCGACATCAAGGTTGAGTTCCGCACGCCCTACAAGGATTATGAGGACGCCGCCCAGCGCGTGCTGCGCGAAGGCATCACCGGTAATGTACCGGACGTCACCTTCCAAGGCCTCAATCGCGTACGCGTTCTTGCTGACAAGGAAATCGCCGTTCCGCTCGATGATTTCATCGCCAACGAAACGGACTTCGACGCCGCCGGCTATCATGACGGCATGCGCCAGGCCGGCGCCGTCGACGGCAAGGTTTACGGCCTTCCCTATGCCATCTCACTGCCGATCGTCTATTACAATATGGATCTCGTGAAGAAGGCCGGTCTCGACGAAAACAGCCTTCCCAAGACTTGGAACGATATCATCGCGCTCGCCAAGAAGATCGAGGCTCAGGGCGAGGCTGACGGTATCGAAACCGAATGGGCGATCACCGGAAACTGGCTGTGGCAGGCGCTGGTGTTTGCAAATGGGGGCACGATGCTCAATGAGGACGAAACCAAGGTCGCCTTCGACGGCGAGGCCGGCAAACAAGCGATCGGCACACTGGCACGTCTCGTGATCGAGGCGCAGTCGCCGAACATGACGCCGAACGAGATGCTGGCGGCTTTCTCCGCCGGCAAAATCGGTATGATGGTAACCACAACGGCTCGCGTCAATGCCGTCACCAAGCAGATCGGCGGCAAGTTCGAACTAAAGACCGGCAACTATCCGGATCTGAAAGAAGGCGTCTCGCGTCTGCCGGCCGGCGGCAATGTCGCGATAATCACGGCCAAAGACAAGGACAAGCAGAAGGCAGCATGGGAATTCCTGAAGTTCGCGACGGGCCCCGAAGGTGGCGCAATCATGGTCAAGACCACCGGGTACATGGCGCCGAACACCAAGGCGGCCGACCTCCTGAAAGATTTCTATGCCGAGAACCCGAACCAGGCGGTTGCTCTTTCCCAGCTACCCTATCTGACCGGCTGGTACGCGTTTCCCGGCGATAACGGCCTAAAGATCACAGACGTGATCAAGGACCGGTTGCAGTCGGTCATGGACGGCAGTCGCGCCGAGGAAGCCGAGGCGGTTCTCGCCGACATGGCAGCAGACACCCAGGCTCTCCTGCCGCGTCGCTGATCTGCCAACCTCCCGCTACGTGGCCAATCGGCCACGTAGCCTCACCATCAGGAAGGTCACCATGAAGATCGTTCATGTCACTGATATCCACCTCGTGCCGCAGCCGGCAACCTTGTACGGGCTCGACCCGTGCGCGCGGTTCGATGCAGCGATTGTCAGCATCCATGCGGACCATTCCGACGCCGATCTCATGGTCATCACTGGCGATCTGGCTCACTGGGGCGAGGTTCCAGCCTATCAGGCACTTCGCCAGCGTATCGATCTCCTCAAGGTCCCTGTGGTGATGATGGTCGGCAACCATGACGACAGGGCCTCGTTGCGAACCGTGTTTCCCGAGGCGATGGATGATGGCAACGGCTTCGTCCAGAGTAGCCGCATCGAAGGCGGTCATAGGCTGGTGTTTCTCGATACCAAGCAGGAAGGCAGTCATGCGGGAGCCTATTGCCAAACACGGCTGACATGGCTTGCCGAGGAGCTCGCCCAGAGCAACGAGCCTATCCTTATGTTCATGCATCATCCGCCCATCCTGACCGGCATCTCGTCTATGGACGCGATCACGCAGCAGGATGCCGACGCCCTCTGGCAGGTGCTTCAGCCGCATTCGCATCGCATCCGCCACATCTTCCTGGGGCATGTCCATCGCCCGATTTCTGGCAACTGGCACGGCATCTCGTTTTCCCTCATTCCAGGCCTCAACCACCAGGTGCCGCTGGAACTGTCACCGCATGGCGAAGACATCCCCGGCAGCCACGAACCGCCAGCCTATTCTGTAGTCTCAATCAACGCAGACAGTGTCGTGGTGCATCTGAATTACTTCCTTGAAGAGTCGCGGCGCTTCCCGCTCGACGGCTATGAAATCAAGGGCCGCGACTACGCACTCGGTTTTCCAGCGGAGTAGGTCTGGCATGATCTTCAATTTCCACGATACCCGAACGCAGGGAGAAGCTCCTGCGCTGGGTCTCCATTGCCTGAGCGCACGGAATGGATGATTTTCTAAACGTAGACGGTGTCCTGTTCGATCTGGACGGGACGCTCATCAGCGGAGGCCAAGCCCTCCCGTGGGCGCACGATCTCATTGATGCTAGCCGAGGAAATTTCGCGATCGTCACCAATGACGCCGAGCACACTGCTTTCGAAATCGCAATTCTGATGGACCAGCTCGGATTTGCCGTGGCTGAAGAAAGAATTGTAACCGCTGGGATGGCGGCGATCCGGATGGTGGCGGAGAAAATGCCAGGGGCGCAGATTGCCATGGCGGCAAGCGAGTCACTTCAAGAGTATGCGCGAAGCCTCGGTTTAAACATATCTCGGGAACGGCCAGATGTCGTCCTGATCGGCCGCGACCGGACGTTTTCATATGATACAATCCAATCGGCAGCCAATTCCGTACTGGCCGGTGCGCAACTCGTCGTTTGTAATCCGGACCGCACTCATCCTGGCCGAGGTGGGAGCATTGTTCCCGAGACTGGAGCGCTTGTGGCAGCAATTCTGGCCTGCACTGGGCCGGTCCCTCACCAAATAGTCGGAAAGCCCGAACCCGGCATTTTCCTTGCCGGGGCCCAATTGCTCGGCACCTCTCCAAACCGTACATTGATGGTCGGAGACAACCCGGAGACTGACGGCAAGGGTGCTATGCGAGCTGGAATGACCTTCTTGAAAATCGGCTAGTTATGCCGAGGCGCACCAGTGAAGTGACGCCGCTGCCACGACGATGTCCGCTTTCAGGTAGGTGCCAAGACGGCCTCAACGACCGATTTGGAGGCGCGTTCCCGCCACGGCAGCATTCGCTTCCAGCCAGAACTTTCGACTGTTACGGTTAGCGGCCTCGACGGAATGACTGCCGTGATTCCTTTGCAGAATCCGAAAAGCTCGGAGGCTTGTTTCTCACCCAAGTGACGAATGTTCGCACCGCAGGGTCTTCCACGATGGTTTCGATCGTGGAAAACTTCTTGGCGAGTTGAGCATCGGTAAAGATCGAATGGATCTGGTCGTGGCAGATACGGTGCAGGAGGACGGTTTTCTTCCCACCCTTGCTCTTGGGAACGAGATGATGCTCGTCTCTCTGATGCTCCGGGATTACGCGCTCGCACATCGGACAGAACACCGGCTCTGGCGTAGGCTCGTCCCAGGAAGCTAGCTCATCTCTGTTCTTGCGGGCCAACGCTCGATCTTTCCTGTTGTAGACCCCGGATGCTGTTCTCGAGGATGGGTGTTAGTGTTGCACGCGCACGCCAGTAGCACGAAACCATCAGAAGCGCATGGCTTCTTTGAAGGCGCAAAGCGGATCGAATCCTTCGAGAGGCTCTCGCAGCGAAAGGGCGCGACCCCACAACGTGCGGGGCCGTCCTCAGTCAGATTTCAGTCCGCTCGGCCAGTTCTAGTGCGTCCTCAATGTCGACGCCGAGATATCTGACTGTGTTCTCGATCTTGGTATGGCCAAGCAGGATCTGGATCGCTCGAAGATTGCCGGTGGCCTTGTAGATCATGGCAGCCTTCGTTCGCCGTAGAGAATGCGTACCGTAATCCTCCCGACGAAGCCCGATCGCCGTCACCCACTCATCGACCAGTCGGGCGTACTGCCGAGTGCTGAGATGATCAGCGTGGTCGACGCGACTGGGAAAGGCATAGTCATCGACTGTTCCTCCCCTTCGTTGAAGCCAGGCAAGCAGACTAGCTCTGACCTCCGTCGTAATTTCGAACTGCACGGGTCGTCCAGTCTTCTGCTGAACGACCATCGCCCGAGTTCGAATGTCGTGGCCGGTGACGAGGGTTCCGATTTTCAGTCTTACCAGATCGCAGCCGCGGAGCTTGCTGTCGATGGCAAGATCGAAAAGCGCCCGATCTCGTATCCTTCCTTCACGGTCGAGGAAGAAGCGGACTGCCCAGATCTGGCGCTGTTTCAGAGGCTTCTTGACGCCAATTTGTTTGCCTGAGTTCCAAGCCGGTCGACCCAGTGCGCCAGGATCATATTGTGAAATACCCATATTCGTTCTCCTATGGCCACCATTGGCCACAGGCAGAACGCGCATCCTACAATTGTATGACGGTGTCGTGAGGAGACAGTCGGCTGGAGTCCGAAGACCAACGGAAGCGGATATCATGCTTCGGACAAAGCGCCCCTCCTGTCGGCGACAGGGTCATTGCGAAACGGCTACGACTACCTTGCCCTTGGCGCGCCCGGTTTCGACATAGGCCAACGCCTCAGGCGTTTGCGCAAAGGGATACACCTTGTCCACGATCGGACGGATGGCGCCAGCGTCGATCAGATTGGCGATCTCTTGCAGTTGCTGGCCTTCCGCGCGCATGAAGAGGAAGGAATAGTCGACGCCCCGGTTCCTTGCCTTCTTCAGAATGGCTCGGCTCAGCATCCGCATGACGAAGCGCAGAAAGAGATTCATGCGCAGGGCCTTGGCGAAGGGAACGTCCGGCGGACCGGAGATCGAGATCAGCTTTCCGCCCGGCTTCAGCACGTTCAGTGACTTTGCCCGCGTCTTGGCATCCTGGCTGTTCAGCACCAGATCGTATCCTGACAGTACCTGTTCGAAGTCCTGCGTCTTATAGTCGATCACGATATCCGCACCGAGACTTTTCACAAGCTCGATATTCGCCGTACTGGTCGTTGTAGCGACTGTGGCGCCGAGATGTTTGGCGAGCTGGATGGCGAAGGTGCCGACACCGCCGGAACCGGCCTGAATGAACACCTTCTGGCCGGGCTTGACCTTGCCCACCTCGACAAGCGCCTGCCACGCGGTCAGTCCGACCAGCGGTATCGATGCGGCCTGCTCCATGGAGAGGCTTATCGGCTTCAGCGCAAGGTCTGCAGCATCCACCGCTATCATCTCTGCAAAGGTGCCAACCCTGTGATCACGCGGCCGGCCATAGACCTCGTCGCCTGCCTTGAATTGCCTGACATTGACGCCGACACGCACGACCGTCCCGGCCAGATCGTGGCCGAGAATGAAGGGTGGGCGATAGGGCAGGAACAGCTTGAATTCGCCGTCGCGCACCTTGGAGTCGAGAAGGTTGATCGCGGTGGCCTCGATGCGAACCAGCACATCATTGGCACCGATCTTGGGATCGGGCATGTCGGCCAGACGCAGCGGGCCGTTCTTCTTGTATGTGTCGACGACGAAGGCTTTCACAGGCTTTCTCCAGTGTGAAACGATTGTCAGTTCAGGCAGCCAGGAAAGCGAGCGCTTTCGGCACGAACTCGGAATGATATTGGAAGATCCCACCGTGGCCGGCATCCTTGTAGATGATCAGCTCGGCCTTCGGGATGCGTCGCGCCAGATCGCGGCTGTTGGATGTCGGCACCATGATGTCATTGTCCCCATTCGCCACGAGTACGGGGATATGGATCCGCCCCAGATCCTGCGGCGCCTGACGACCCCAGGCCTTGATGGCACCAAGCTGGCGCAGAAAGGCACGCGGTGTCGGACTTCTGTCGCGATCGAGCTGGCGCTCGTTCAGGCGCGCCAGAAAGTCATTCGCTGCCCGACGGCCTTTGGTGGTTGAGGTGAAGAAGAGGTAGGTCTTTGGGTCACGCAGCGTCAGCATACCCTTCAAGATCAGGGGCCACGACACAGCTCCAACCCTTGCGATGCCGGCTCCACCCGCAGGGCCCGTCCCCGTGAGGATGAGTTTGCGCACCAGGCCGGGGGCTTTGAGCGCAACATCCTGAGCAACGAAGCCGCCCAGCGAGAAGCCCATGAGATCGACGGCGGTATAGCCCAGTTCGCTGATGACGGCGATCACGTCGCGTGCCATTTCATCGATGGTCGCAGGCGCCGTTCCGCCGGAAAGGCCGATCCCCTGATAATCCAGCGCGATGATGTGATGGGAGACGGCAAGTCCGTCGACAATCCGCGGGTCGAAATTGTCCAGCACCGCGCCCCAGTGATTGAGGAGAACCAGCGGCACTCCACCGCGTGGACCGAGCTCGCGATAGGCAAAGCGAATCTTGCCTGCAGTGACGGAGCGGTTGGGGGCGTAGCGGTAGCCGTTTGTCGATGCGATGGTCATGAATGCGTCAGTCATGATGGGCCTGCTTTTTGCCCGCGCTCGGGCCAATGGCGTGAGGTCTTGTGCTCAGGCGATGTTGAACTGCTTGCGAAGGATGCGATCGAACAGCGCACGCGGGAGGAACCGCCGGGCGAACGCGGTCTGTCGAGCAGCCTTGCCCGAGGGATAGCGGTGTCGCGGCTTACGTGCCTCGGCTGCGGCCAAGATGGTCGCTGCCACATCGGCTGCGGTGTCGCCAGTGGCCATTGCCGCATTGAACGCGGCCTGGTACCGGGTGAATGTCGGGCGATAGGCTGCTACGGGACGATCGCCCTCAGGTGAGTTCGCTTCGATCGAGGTCTTCGTCGCCCATGGCTCGATGACGGCTACGCGGATACCGAAGGATCGGACCTCATGGTCCAGCGATTCCGAATAGCCCTCGATGGCGTGTTTGCTGGCAGTGTAATAGGCGCCAAAGGGACCGGGAATGAGGCCCACGACCGAGCCGATGTTCAAGATTCGCCCATCTCGCTGCTGACGCATGATCGGAAGAATTTCGTTCGTCACCCGCACAACGCCCAGGAAGTTGGTGTCGAACAGCGCTCTGACCTGCTCGATCGAGCTTTCCTCTGCTGCCCCCGATACGGCGTATCCGGCATTGTTGACCAGCAGGTCAATGCGGCCGAGTTCTGCGTGGGCAAGTGCCACGGCGGCGGCAACGGAAGCGTCCGAGGTCACGTCGCAAGCGATCATTCTGATACCATCGCTGACCTCGCCAAGTGCCGCCTTGCGGCTTGTGCCGATCACCCGGTAGCCCGCTCGGCTGAGTGCCAATGCCGCCGCCTTCCCGATACCGCTGGAGGCGCCGGTCACGAATGCAGTCTTCGGTCCTTTGAATACAGACGTTGCCATAGGTTGTCTTCTCGATCTGGCGCGCGACACCGGCCGCTGAGCCTTGGGAATTGTCAGGGATTGATGATGATCTGGATCAGAAGAGCCGCACCAAGGTGCGGCCCCTGATGGCTCAATTGCCGGCTGCCTCGGCAAGCGTGGGGTAATCTGTGTAGCCTGCAGCGCCACCACCGTAGATCGTAGCAGGATCGATCTGATTCAGAGGTGCCCCGCCCTGCAAACGTGCGACCAGATCAGGATTGGCGATGAACGGTTTGCCGAATGCGAAGAGATCCGCATTGCCACCAGCAAGCTGCGAGGTCGCGAGTTCGAGATCGTAACCGTTGTTGGCAATATAGATTTTGCTGAAGCGGCGGCGCAGCGATCCGTAGTCGAAGGGAGCGACATCGCGCGGACCGCCGGTCGCACCTTCCACAACATGGATATAGGCAACGCCGAGTGCATCGAGCTGATCGACGATATAGTCGTACTGGGCCTGGGGATCGCTAGAGGAAATGCCGTTGGCGGGCGAGACCGGCGAAATCCGGATCCCGGTGCGCTCAGGCCCAATCTCCTTGGCCACTGCAGCGGTGACCTCAAGCATCAGACGGGCGCGGTTTTCGACGGATCCGCCATAGGCATCCGTCCGGACATTGGCGCCGTCCTTGGCGAACTGCTCAAGCAGATAACCATTGGCCCCGTGAACTTCAACACCGTCGAAGCCAGCCTTGATGGCATTGGCTGCCGCCTGCCGGAAATCGTTTATGATGCCCGGAAGCTCATGAAGCTCAAGCGCTCGCGGCTCGGACACATCAGCGAAACCGTTGTTCACGAACGTCTTGGTCACGGCGCGAATGGCAGAGGGCGCAACCGGTGCGTCACCGCCAAGAAGATCTATATGGCTGACACGACCGACATGCCATAGCTGAACGAATATCCGTCCACCCTTTGCATGAACGGCGTCTGTCACCTTCTGCCAGCCCGCGATCTGATCCGGTGTGTAGAGCCCTGGCGTATCCTGGTATCCCTGGGCCTGCTTGGACACCTGAGTAGCTTCGGTGATGATCAGTCCGGCGCTTGCGCGCTGGGCATAATACTCCGCAGCAAGTTCGGGCGGCACGAGGCCCGCTGCAGCGCGGTTTCGGGTGAGCGGCGCCATGACGATCCGGTTGGAAAGCGGGATGTCACCGAGGGCAGCGGGTTCGAAAAGCGGGTTGCTGGTCATTTTGCACCTGTTGTGTGTGTTCGCAGTGGCTTTGGCTTGCTGACCGGGGGCGCTCAGGCGAGCTTGTGGTAGCGTTCAGCGGGGAGAGCGTTGACGAGGTTTCCAAGCATGGCCTTGCGCGTGCCATCGAAGGCGTCCCACTGGCCGACATCGTGCAACGGCGGGATGGTCACCGGTTCCCGGCGGTCGAACCCGACCAGGGCGGCATCGACCAGATCGCCGACTTCCATGACATTGCTCATGGCATTGACGTCGGCGCCCACATGATCCCAGATCTCGGTACGGGTCGTGGCGGGCAGTACCGCCTGGATGTAGACGCCCTTTGGCCCAAGCTCGTGTGCAAGCCCCTGGGACAGGAAGAGCACGAAAGCCTTGGTCGCGCCGTAGACGGTCATGCCGAATTCGGGGGCGAGGCCCACAACCGAGCCGATATTGACGATCGCGCCGTCCCCAGCCTTGGCAAGGCGCGGGGCAATGGCGCCAGCAAGCCGGACGAGCGCGGTCGCGTTGAGCGCCACGAGTTTGGTCATGTCATCGACGCTCTGGTCGACGAAGCTTCCGCCGATCGCCGTCCCAGCATTGTTGACGAGGATGCCGATGCGCGCATCGTCACGCAGCCGGGCTTCGACCTTCGCCAGATCCGTCGCCTGGGTGAGATCGGCTTGGAGGATATTGATGGCGACGCCCGTTTCCTGACGCAGACGGCCCGCAAGCGCCTCCATGCGGACCACGTCCCGGGCGACCAGCACGAGATCATGGCCGCGGCGCGCGAAGCGTTCGGCATAGGTGGCACCAATGCCTGTGGAGGCACCGGTAATCAGGACTACGGAAACTTGGCTCATCGGATTGCTCTTCTCTGTCATTGATACTATATTCATGACAACCATCATGATTGGATTTAAATATGATGGCCATCATGTAAATGTCAACGGGTGTTGCGGAGAATTTTGAAAATGAAGGTCAGCCGAGAACAGATGGCGGAGAACCGTCGCCGGATTCTGGACGTCGCCAGCCGGTTGTTTAAGGACAGGGGATTCGATGCGGTGAGCGTGGCCGAGGTCATGAAGGCAGCCGGCATGACCCATGGCGGCTTTTACGGACACTTCACATCAAAGGACGATCTGGTCGCACAAGCGCTGGCGCAGTCGCTGGCAGCAGACAGTTTCGGGGACGGCGAGTTCAGCGGTTTCGTCCGTTCCTATCTTGCGCCGCGTCATCGGGATAATCCTGCCAATGGATGCCCAACGGCAGGCCTGGCCGCCGCCATCCGCCACCAGACACCGGCGGCAAAAGCAGCAATGACAGAAGGACTGCGCTCCCAGATCGCCCGTATCGAGCAGGCTCTACCGGAACAGGATCCAGCCGCCAGGCGCCGTGCAGCAGTCGGAAGCTGGGCGGCAATGGTCGGAGCCGTCATCCTCGCCAGGGCGGTCGATGACCCTGAATTATCTGATGAGGTTCTTGAGCAGACCCGCGCTTGGATCGACGCTCAGGTCGAGTAGGAGCATGTGAAAGGGCGGATTTCGAGTGCTTAATCTACGTCTGCTTGGAGGATACACTCGAACTTCACGTAATGGCAGAAATGAAGGCGCATAGCGGAAACGTTTCCACAGGGGCACGCGTGAGGCGACCGTCATGCCCGCGGCCGCATCCACCCAGTGCAGGAAGTAGCCGCCCTCAAGGAGGCGCTCGCTGCTGGCTTCATCTCCCGCAAGCGCATTGCCTCAATCTATGGCGACGACGTAGAAGATATCGACGAAGAGAACGCTCTCGACCAGCAGAGATCCATGAAACTCGGCCTCAAATACAGCGTCTACCCCGGCCTTGAAGGGCTGGATTTCAACGCGATCCTGCAGAGCACGATGGTCGAAGACGAGCTGGAAAACCTCGAAGGATCCGGCGCGTCGGACGCAGGCTCGATCATGTCTGCAGGCTAAAGAACACGGCCTGCAGCCGGTGACAAAATCACGTATTTTTACGTGGAATCAAAATTAACACATTGATTTCACGTGCCTTTATTTCTGTAGTTTTCGTCGCAAAGACTGTTGACGGATCTCGGAATTGGCGTTCTTCTGAATGGGTACTTCAACGACAGAAAGGAAAAGTACCTTGTATTTCTGTGACTTCGTCCGGCTCGGCGACGAGCGCTTCTATGTGTCTGTCGACACACGCACCGCATTCATCCGACTCGAGCGCGTCAGCAACGACGCTATCGAGCGCTTCATCCGCAACGTTCTGAGCATGGGCGAAGATCGCACGATCCCAGCGGCGAAGAAGGGGATGTCGGTATGAAGCCCCTCAGCTACCGACTTCCCATGCCGATCGTCGATATCGATCAACGCTTCAGCATGGTCTCCGACTTGGAGCATGCCTTGTCATCGCTCCACGAGCGCATGGTATGGTTCCTGTCCACGCGTTCCGGAGCGGAAATCGACGAGGAGTACAACGAACTCGCTGTCTACGTCTGGACTGTTAAACTCGACGGCGAGTACGTCACGCACGTTGAGCTTGCAGAGCGTCGCCACGCGTTGTCGCACTATCCAGAAGACGCTCTGTCGCTGTCCTTTGATGGGACGTGGGCACTTCGCCGCATCGAGGAAGCCGTCAAGTCCGATAACTGGATCGCTTCGTTCCTTACGCTCGGTGTTGATCAGTTTCTCGCGAAGTCCACAGAGGGGAGCATCCATTGAGCCGCAATCCAACACTTGATGCTGTACGCGCGGCAAACAGGGCGTTTCTGGCGCGACTGGAGGGCGATCCTACAGCCGACCCCGTTGAACTTCTCTCAAAGCCCTACGAAGTCGTTATTGAGTGCGCTTACGACAACGAAGCATGGACCGTGCACCGCGACGGCGGCAGTGAACTGCGTGAATGCACGGCGTATACGTCGCCGCTACCCGACAGCGTTCGGACACGCGGCGAACTCGTCAAATATCTGAAGAGCAGTGAGTGGAACTGGGTTCTTTTTACACTCCATCAGGACTTCGACGCTTTTCACGGCCCCAATCCGGTTAAACTCGACTGACCCCGAAGCCCCCTTAGCCGGGGGCTTTCATTTTTTCTTCGCGGTCGTCTCGAAGCTTGCAGACGACCAGGCAACGCTCCTTGTCAGACACCGATCTGAGAAGAGCGAATGCCCCCAAAACCTTCGACATCGAAAGCCAACCCCATGTCCTTCCCGGGCACGGTGAAGCGCGCGCTGTCGTCTGCTGACATCTCTTCTGTTCCGGTTTCGGTCAACGCAGAAACCGTAAGCTTTACGGTCGTCATGATCACCGGCACCCGGGTGCGCAGGATGATCGAAGACCCGCGCAATCCCGGCCAGAAGGTTCTGGTCGATGAGGTCATTGTCCCCGAGGGCGTGGATCTCTCTCGTGCGCAGCGCATGCCTATAATTGACGGCCATCGTACGGACGCTGGGATCGGAGCAATCCTCGGCAAGATCGACAACGTCAGACTAGAGAACGGCCAGATCATCGGCGAAGCGATGTTTGCCTCCGATCACGAGTACCGTCTGAAAGAAGTGCAGCGTGGATTCTACAGGCAGGGATCCATCTGCGCCGACATTCTGGAATGTCGAATGGATCGGCCGCGTTGACAACATCCCGCTCGTCTTGATCACGCGCTCCCTCGCGACTGACTACTCGCTGGTCGCTGTCGGAGCTGATCCCAATTCCATCATCCGCTCAGCGGCAACCAATGCGCCCCCCAAAGGTCACCGTCCGTGCGGCCGATCCGGCGACAACCCCATCACAGGAGACCCCTATGGAGACCGAAGAAATCGCCCGCGCTGCCGAAGCCGCCATCGCTGCCGCAGATGCTGCAGTTGCGGCGGAAGGCACAGCACCCGAGCTTGTTGAGCGTGTTCGCGCCCTCAAGACTTCGCGCGCAGCGGAAGACGAAGGCACTACTGCTGCAGATGCCGGCACCCCGGAGGCAGTCGAGCGCGCGGCCAAAGACGGCGAGTCCGAAGAGGACAAGGCTGAGACCGAGACCATTCGTACGGTCGCCCGCAGCTAAAGGTAGCCGATCAATGTTGACTTGGCTGTCCTCGTCGATCGGAAAACTGGTGGCCAAATGGGCGGCATTCGCTGCCGTGGCAATCGCCGTCTACTGGAACATCTATGCCGACGGCCGAGCTGACCAAGGTGCGAAGCAGGTCGCGGAGCAGATGCATGCTCCGGGAGAGCGGGAGAAGATCAATGACCAGGTTTCGAAGCTTCCTGCTGATCGCGTTCGTGACGAGCTCTATCGCTGGGTGCGCAACGACGGCTGATTGGTGCACATCCAATAGACCGATTAGACCGACGACCGAAGATGTAGCGACGATGTCTGACGGGACTGCCCGGCAGCTTCTCGAGCATAACGGGATGGGCGCGAAAGCCTGCGGATGGAAGCCATGAAGAAGGCCCCGAGGATCAACTCCTGGGGCCTTCTGCACTCTTGATCGAAGCTACCATTTCCGCAATTTGATCCGCAACTCAGCGGCTTCTTCTTCGCTCATAACTTGCCAAGGCTTTCTCGGCTCAGGCGCGGCAAAGACGATTTCATCAACATGGTCCTCTGGCTCTTCAGGAGCCAGAAGCTTTGCCGCCATCTCGCGCTCTCGTGCCTGCCGTTCTGCAATCTTCTTGCTGAAATGCTTTCTCCGGGTGTTATTGGTCACTGAAAAAGATCTTTCTGTCCGGCATTCTCGCGCTGCTCGATCTCGTCGATCGATCCCTCTCGATGATGGTTGCCGTCCGGTCGAGACATGTAGCCTTTCACACGTGATGTGCAGAGACACTCGTTTTCGTGATCCCAGCTATGCCAGACCCAGTCCGGCAGCGCTGCTCTTCGTTTGAGACGCATCGCCTCGTTGTAAGCAGCAACCTTGGCCGCTTCCTTCGCCGCTCTCGTCATCGTTCGTCCTCGTCTTCGTCGTCGCGGAGTTCGTCCATTCTCGCTTCATCGAGCTTCTCCAACGCGCTTACGATAGCCAGCCGATCGTCCGTGCTCAGTGCTCGTTTTGCGCCAACTGACCACGACTTCACGGCCGAGTTCCAGACAACGAAGCTATCCTCAAGCCACGAGGGGCCACATTCCTTAAATAGCTTTTTCGCGGTCGCGGCGACGGTCGCGTCCTTCATCACTCGCGTCATCAGAAATCCTCCAGGTCAGCCATCGCTCTCGCAACAGCGCTTTCGAATGGCTGGATCTCGTCCCCGCGCTCGATGTCGGCGACGGCCGCCTCAAGACGCTCGACTTGCGATCTGCTTAGTTCTGTTCTCCAAGGCCGATATTCCGTCGATAGAGTCCAGAGCGTGTAACGGCAGCAGTCCCCGATCTCGCAGAGAACGGAATCCGCATCGCGGCGACCGAGGCATTCAAATTGATCCCTAAGCTGCCAGACACCGATCCTCCACCTGCTTCTGAGGGCTGCCTCACCTTCGAGAGGCGGTACCGAAATGTGTGGATTGATCGCCCAGTAGACGCGCACGTGTCCGCCCAGCTTGTCTGCAACTTCTTGAGCACGCAGCGGGTGCGGATGTCGATCACGGACAAGTCCGGTGTCATCATGCGCGGTGTAGATCGGGGTCAGATGAGCGCGGTCTTCGCCGCCGATCTCAATCCGGTACGGATGCGCAGCAGCGCGCCAGTAAGCGTCGACCGCCATATCGCGGAGCCGATCGAGGGTGTCTACTGGGATGCGACGATGCGAGGCCGTTGCGATGCCCCGGCTATAGGCCTTGAGAGTGATCGCAGAGATGCCCAGTGCCGCCGAAGCCGCGTCCCGGTCGATGCCGTGCTGTGCGAGCAGAGCCTCGGCAGCGCGCACTGCGGAAGCCAGATCGCTGTCGTTCATGTGATAGAATGCGCATGATGTCGGCGCTTCGATTTCGATTTGTAGTTCCATTCGCTTTCTCCTCGTTGAAGCGTTCCCACGGCTGTTTTTGTTTTGGCTACCGCGACCCTCTGAGAGGGTTTCGCCGCCAGCCACGGCGGCATCGTCAGGCGGCTAGTCCGAGAAGCTGACGGAGCCGTCGGCGTATTCGCAGCCAACATCGTAGCCGTCTTCGAGCGAGAGCTGCGCGCGCACCTGTTCGGCATAGTGCGGATCCGTGTTTTCGAGCGGGATACGCCGCTCGTAGCGGCCGCTGGGGCCGGAGATGATGAGAGCGACTGCCAGGTCACGGGGATCGGTGTTGATTTGCATTTGTTCCTCCTCTTATGTGGGTTTGGTCGGAGCCAGGGCAGCCGTAGCTCCCCGTTCATCAGGCGGCGATAGGAAGCTCAACCTCGACGAAGTCGCGCATTGCTTGGAGAATCTGCTTGTGAACTTCATTTGACGGCCTGACGGCGCCACTTCCCTGTGCATCTTCGATGCCGCAGACACTCATGTGAGAATCTGCACTCGTGCAGATCTCATCTTCGTCGAGGTCATAATACTCAGACGCAATGTAGTTTCGGTCATCGATAGAGATGCGCGCGACGATCATCGTGTAAGAGTCTTCGTGAAGCCACCCAACCGACTGCACAGCGACCGTTTCGACGGCTTCGACTTCCAGATCAGACAGGAATTCGTCGGCGGTCTTTCCGAGCACAGCCGCAGCCTCGTCGAGGCTCGAGTAGCCAAGGTCGATTGCATAAGCGAGGACTGCTGCGTCTTCGTCGGTGCCTTGGTAGGTGCCCATTGGGGTGCCGTTCGCGGCGATCGAGAAAAGCTTGAGTGCGGTCATTGTAGTTCTCCTCTTGTGTCGGCAACACCTCGCTGCCGATGTCTAATGATGTGTCCACGGCGGGACACAACGCAAGAGTCTTTTTTAAAAAATTCATTGTCAACAATTAGTTAGCTTAATTTAGCGATCTTTGTTCACGTATTTTGTCGTGAGTTTTCTGCCGGCGTTGCGGCGAGTTGGTCGCTTTCGGCCGACGACCGGAAGCTCGGACATCACAACAAGGAGGTGTCACATGGAACCGAAGAGGAAATCATGGATGGATCTGTTCAATCCGTTCACATGGCTAGCCGCGCTATTGAGCCCGCTCTTGCGCTTTCTGGGACTACTGCCGCCCCCGAGAACAGATGGCTTCGAGAACATCAGCAAGGCCGATGTCGATGAAGCAGCCGAGGCGGCCAAGACAAGCGAAGAGGCTATCGATGCGATCATGCGCGATATGTCGCCCGCAGAAATCGTAAAGGCGTACGCCTCGGCAGCTCCGGAAGCGCGCGCAGAGATGGATCTGTCGGTGCTCGATTTCGATGCTCAAGCATGGCTGCTGAAACTGACTGACGACGAGTTGACGCTACTCGCGATGTCTACGACGGCCGGATGTGCGCGGAGCCTGGAAGCGAGAGAAGTGAAGCCAATCTTTCCGAAGAGGACGGCTGCAGAAACGGCTACAGCCGAGATCCTGAGGATCCCGGCCGAGGCCGATGAAGAGGAGCGAAAGCGTCTAGAGATAATGGAGCGTTTCCGGCAAGTCCGGAGAGAGCTTTGGCTAGCTCCGGGAGTGCCCAATCCGCAGCCGCGTCACATCCCGCGTACGCTGCACTGACACCCAGTCAGATTTAACACTGAAACCGCCCGATACTGCCCTCGCGCGGTTTTCGATTTCGAACGTCCGCAGCGCATCCCAAAGCTCGGGGATCTCGTGGAGAATGTCGCCCCAGCGCAGCGCCATGGCTTCGTCAGAGAGATCTGTTCGGGGATCCATCATGCGGCACCACGCTGGCGGTCGATGTGCGCCTGTCGCTGCTGCAGAGCGACCTTCAGACGACGGACTTCGGCTTCGAGAGACGCAACGTGGCGGACTGCGCGGATAGCAACGCGACCCAGCTCATCAGCGCGGCCCCGTGCCTCGACGAGTTCGCATGCGTATTTGTAAGCCGCGCGCTTTTCTTTCCGCTCTTCGGCTGCCTGACGACCTGCTGCGTGGGCACTAGCCATGGTCGCAGCGATGCCTGTCACCAGGAGCGTGAGTTCGCCTGCTGCTCGGCCTGCCGGATCGCGGGACGTGAAGATGGACATGGTGGCACTCCTGGCTGATGGATCGGAGCGCAATCGATACCGGGTCCAGGAATCGCTGTGAGCCCCAGATTTCCCGGGAAGGTTAAGAGAGTGCGATCGGAATCAGCGCGGCAGCTTGCGGAGCGAGAGCCGATGCCCGTGGCGGGTGCGGCAGACGGTGCACAGGAGCCTCGGTTCGATGTCGTCTAGGCACGCATCGTAGCCGAGAACGCGACCGACGTTCCGGCGCTCGATCTGACCATAACGTCGGCAGCGCTGGCACCAGCCCAAGAGCACATACCATTCCGGCAAGAGGTCTAGCCTCTGCTGATGAGGCTGCCCAGGTGACTGAGTCCCGCTTTCGAAAACGCGTGGGACAGCGAGCAGGTCGATGCTGCGCCGATGCTTCATTCAACGCGCTCGTACTTTGGCCTCCAGCCTCGGCTGATGCCCTTCGACATCAGCGAAGATGCGATATAGAGCTGGTCGCGAAGGAAATCGGCATCGTCGAGCAGAGACCGGATGGCAGCGAGTGCGTCACCGTTATGGGCGGTGAGTACGGACTCAGCCAGATCGACTTCCGAAGCCGACTGGGTGTCAGTTTCGGCTTCGTCGACTTCAGGGATATCGAGAGCGAGCTGTTCAGACATGAGAGACTCCGTAGGAACATTATCCGGTCGGCGGACAATGTTCCTATTTTGTTCTCGATCTGGAGTCAAGTCAGGAGTCGGAGACGGTAGCGACGACGCGACGATTAGTCAGAATGAGATCGCTAAGTTCGGCATCACCGTTCAGCGCTGACAAAAGCTGGCTCAGGCTTGGGCGTTCGAGATCATAAGCATATACATGTGACGGCGGCAGTTCCTTCACGTCGTCTTCCAAAACGATCTCAGCGCGCACTTTCCGAAGTGTTTTCTCTGCCGCTTTACGGTCGTTCGTAAACCCGGCCGCACGAGAGACACCAGGCTGTATCTCATATGCGAACACTTCGAATGTCAGGAGTTTCGATTCAGGCCACACCTTTCGGCCCATTCTCTCAACCCAGTGCGCTCGATAGCTGGACAGGTATACGTATGCACTGGCTTTCCCAGTGGGCATCTTCATCACGAATGCAAGCTGCTCATCGACATGCAGATCGAGAAACTGGCCGTAGTCGTATTCGAGCGCCGGATCGAAATTCTCATCATCCAGAGGAAGCGCTATAACGCGAAGGCGCTCCATCATCGCTTTCGCGTCGCGTTTGGTCATTTTCATTTCAGCAGTCCTGGTGTCTATCAGCACGATTAAACGAGCGCGCTTGTTAGCTCGCGATGATTTCGGCGTCGATCTCTAATCTTGCAGTCCGGCGTGTTGAGATGTCAGCGGTATAGAAAACGGTATGACCAAATACGACCAGTTTGTTTACAAACGCTGATACCGCCGCATGAAACCAAAAACGGTATGGAAACGGTATAAGTCGTATAAGGCATATGTAGCTAGAGCCGAATAGCTACCACAAAACCTTGTAAATATCTGTAATCGTTAAGGAAAAATGGTGCCCGGAGGCGGATTTGAACCACCGACACGCGGATTTTCAATCCGCTGCTCTACCAACTGAGCTATCCGGGCACTACAGGCTCTTGAAGAACCTTCGCTTTTTTGAAGCGCCGGGGAGTGTTCCGCCCCGGAAGTGAGCGGGGTTATAGCATCTTGTTCGGACATGGCAAGCGCCCGGACGAACTTTTTTGACAGTTTTTCTTCAGCCGGTTTCGAAGCTTCTGACGCTATGAAAAAGAGGGGAGCGAGGAACCACGTGTTCCTCGCCGCCGCTCCATAAAAGGCGTGCTCCGCAGGCTGATCAGAGGCTTATTGTTTCGATCCTGCGGTGAGGCCAAGTGCGAACGGAACGGCCGCTACGAGAAGGGCGATCATCGGCGACGAGGCGAAGATCCGGCTCGCGAGCGAAGTGATGGCGACGGATCGGACGACCGGGAGCCAGTTCGGGGTTTCGTATGAACTCGAGCGAGACGGCACATTTCGCGATGCGCTCAGCTTCTCGACCTCACGACGGACCTCGTCGAGATCACGGCGCAGTTCGGCGACCTGCGCGTGCAGCGATGCTTCTTCCGCGGGTTTTCTTCCGGGCTTTGGAGGGGCTGGACGACGATCGAGCGCTTTCGGTTTTTCGTCTGCCCGCTCTTCGTCCAGCTGAGCCAGTTCGTCTTCCAGGTCGGCCGGCTTGTCGAAACCGTGGGATCGTGCGGGCGCTCTCATTCACATCTCCTTTTGGAAAATCCTTGGGCTCCCGATCATGCTCGGGAGAACTCCTTCTCCAAACGCCGGAGGGGGCAAAAGGATGCAGTGTCGCCTGGAGGAAGCGCGCCGCGCTCGCACAAAAGAAAAAGGCGACCGGATGGCCGCCTTTTCGTTGTTGTGACCTGTTTCGCTCAAGCGGCCTGGGCAGCTTTGGCGTAGGGGTCGAAGCGACCGTAGAAGGTCTCGCCCTTGGCAGCCAGATCCTTCAACAGTGGCGTCGGGGCAAAGCGCGGGCCGTATTCAGCTTCGAGCTTTTCTGCCAGTGCCACGAAGTTAGAAACACCCATGCCGTCGATGTAGGACAGAGCGCCACCGGTATAGGGTGCGAAGCCGAAACCGAGGATGGAGCCGACATCGGCCTCACGCGGATCGGTCACAATGCCTTCTTCCACGGTGCGGGCCGCTTCCAGTGCGACGGTGACGAGGAAGCGCTGCTTCAGCACGTCCATGTCAACGTCCTCTGGCTTCTTCTGCGCGTAGAGGTCCTTCAGGCCGGGCCAGAGGGACTTCTTGGCGGGCTTTGGTGGATAGTCGTAGAAGCCCTTGGAGTTCTTGCGGCCGAAACGACCTTCGTCTTCCACCAGCTTCTTGACCAACTCCATGTGGCGCGGATCGACGGCCTTGTCTCCAAGGTCGGCAGCCGTGGCTTTCAGGATCTTGTAAGACAGATCGATCGCCACCTCATCGTTCAGCGCCAGCGGGCCCACCGGCATGCCGGCGAATTTTGCGGCGTTTTCGATCATCGTCGGCGGCACGCCTTCGATTAGCATTTCATAGCTTTCCGCCATATAGCGCAGCACGCAGCGGTTGACGAAGAAGCCGCGCGTGTCGTTGACGACTATCGGGGTCTTCTTGATCTTGGCGACGTAATCCAGCGCGACGGCGAGCGCCTTGTCACCGGTTTCCTTCCCGAGGATCACTTCGGTCAGCATCATCTTCTCGACGGGCGAGAAGAAGTGAATGCCGATGAAATCGACCGGGCGCCTGGAGTTCTTTGCAAGGCCGGTGATCGGCAGCGTCGAGGTATTGGAGGCAAAGATCGCGCCTTCCGGCAGAACCGCTTCCACCTGTTCGATGACGGCCTTCTTCACATCGCGGTCTTCGAAGACGGCCTCGATGACGAGGTTTGCGGTCTTCAGGGCGTTGTAATCCGACGTCGGGGTGATGCGCGCTAGAATGGCGGCACCCTCCTCCAGCGTCATCCGGCCCTTGTCGACGGAACCCTTGACCAGACCTTCACAGGTGGTCTTGCCCTTGGCTGCGGCTTCCTCATCGCGGTCGATCAGCGTGACGTCGAGGCCTGCGACAGCCGTGACATAGGCAATGGAGGCGCCCATGAAGCCGGCGCCGACAACACCGACATGCTTCAAGTCGCTCTTCGGTTGACCGGCAGGGCGGCGTGCGCCCTTGCCCAGTTCCTGCATGGAAATGAACAGCGAGCGGATCATCGCGAAGGCTTCCTTCGAGCGAAGGATCTCGGTGAAGTAGCGCTGCTCGACCTTCAGTGCGGTGTCGAAGGGCAATTGCAGGCCTTCATAGACACATTTCAGAATGGCGAGCGCGGCCGGATAGTTGCCGGCGCTTTCACGGCGCAGGATCGCCGGTGCGGCCGGCCAGAGTTGCGCGGCCGCCGGCGTCCAGATGCCGCCGCCGGGTGCCTTGAAGCCTCTTTCGTCCCATGGGGCGATGGGTTTCAAACCGTCCTTGATCATCTGCTTGGCAGCGGCAATCAACTGATCCGGCTCCACGACCTGATGCACGAGGTTCATCGCCTTGGCGCGCTGGGCAGTCAGAGACTGGCCGGTCGTCATCATCTGCAACGCCGACTGCGCATCGGTCAGACGCGAAACGCGCTGCGTGCCACCGGCGCCGGGGAAGATGCCAACCTTGACTTCCGGAAGCGCGATTTTGACGCTCTTTGCGCTCGAAGCCACGCGGCCATGGCAGGCGAGCGACAGTTCGAAGGCGCCGCCCATGCAGGTGCCGTTGATGGCGGAGACCCAGGGCTTGCCGTTGGTTTCGATCTTGCGGAAGAGACCATTCATCTTGCCAACGAGATCGAAGAGCTTCTGGGCTGCCTCATCCGGGTTCTTCGTCTTCTCTTCATGGTAGAAGGAGAACATCGACTTGATCATGGAAAGATCGGCGCCGCCAGAGAAGGTGCTCTTGCCGGAGGTGAAGACCACGCCTTTGACGGCTGCGTCCGCAACCGTCGCATCGACGATGGCGTTCAGCTCTTCCATCACCTCGGCGGTGAAAACATTCATGGATTTTTCCGGCATGTCCCAGGTCACGAGGGCAATGCCGTCTGCATCGGTTTCGATTTTGAAATTGGTGTAAGTGCTCATTGTGGGATTCCTCTTCCCTGACTCGTAATGGCCGCTTCGCTTTCCTCGTCATCCTCGGGCTTGACCCTAGGATCCAAGCGCCGGGGATGGATCCTCGGGTCAAGCCCGAGGATGACGGAGGGGCCGGCTAAGTTTCAGCCTCAGCCTATCAAACCCGCTCGATCACCGTCGCGGTGCCCATGCCTGCACCGATGCAGAGCGTGACCAGCGCGGTGTTGAGATCGCGGCGTTCCAGTTCGTCGAGAACCGTGCCGAGGATCATGGCGCCCGTGGCACCGAGCGGATGACCCATGGCGATGGCGCCGCCATTGACGTTCATCTTGTCGTGGCTGATGTCGAAGGCCTGCATGTAGCGCAGAACGACGGCAGCAAAGGCTTCGTTGAGTTCGAAGAGGTCGATGTCGGCAATCGACATGCCAGTCTTTTTCAGAAGCTTTTCCGTCACGTCCACGGGACCGGTCAGCATCAGGGCCGGATCGGACCCGATATTGGCAAAGTGCCGGATGCGCGCACGGGGCTTCAGACCCATGCTTTCGCCACCCGCCTTCGAACCGACCAGAACAGCGGCCGCACCATCGACGATGCCTGACGAGTTGCCGGCGTGGTGGACGTAGGTGATCCGCTCCACTTCGGGATGGGCCATGATGCCGACGGCTTCGAACCCGCCCATTTCACCTGGCATCTGGAAGGAGGCGTTGAGCGAGGCGAGCGCCTGCATATCTGTGCCGGGGCGCATATGTTCGTCACGGTCGAGAATGGTGATGCCGTTCTGATCCTTGACCGGAATGACGGAATTCTTGAAGTAGCCGTTTTTCCAGGCGTGCGCGGCACGCTTCTGGCTTTCCACCGCATAGGCATCCACGTCGTCACGCGAGAAGCCGTATTTGGTTGCGATCAAATCGGCCGAGACGCCCTGCGGCATGAAATAGGCCGGGAAATTGACCGACGGGTCCATGTACCAGGCACCGCCCGACATGCCCATTCCGACGCGAGACATGCTTTCCACGCCGCCTGCAATGACGATCTCGTCCGATCCTGCGGCAACCTTGCCGGCGGCGAAGTTGACGGCATCGAGACCCGACGCACAGAAGCGCGAGATCTGCATGCCCGGCGCCTTGGTGGAGTATCCCGCCTCGAAGGCAGCTGCCTTCGGGATCACCGCACCGGCATCCATGACCGGATCGACACAGCCCATGATGATGTCATCAACGGTCGCCGTATCGAGTCCATTACGGTCGCGGATCGCTTCAAGCGTCTTGGCGGCAAGACGAACAGACGGCACCTCGTGCAGGCTACCATCCTTCTTGCCGCGTCCGCGCGGGGTGCGGACGTGGTCATAAATAAAAACGTCGGTCATGTCTCATCTCCCTGTGGCAGGTGACTGCCTGAAAATTGTTGGAGGCCGCATGCAGCCTCCTGATCCGAGTCAGAACGCTTCGGCAGCGAGCTCCATCATCGTGTCGCTGCCAGCTTCGATGCGGGTCTTGCGCAGCGCCGTTTCCGGCATCAGGCGTTCCATGAAGAAGCGGGCCGTGACGAGCTTGGCCTTCAGGAATTCCTCGTCGGAAGAACCGGAGGCCAGCGAAGCGTGGGCCGCCTTCGCCATACGCGCATGCATGTAGCCGAGGACCACCAGACCGAAGAGATGCATATAGTCGGTGGAGCCGGCACCGGCATTGTCCGGCTTTGCCATGGCGTTCTGCATGAACCACATGGTTGCAGCCTGCAGATCGTTCAAGCCCTTCTTCAGGCCCTTGGTGTAGACGACCAGATTTTCGTCCGCGCGGTTTTCTTCGCAGAAATCGCCTATTTCCTTGAAGAGCGCCATAACGGCGCGACCACCATTGAGACCAAGCTTGCGACCAACGAGATCGAGCGCCTGGATGCCGTTGGCACCTTCGTAAATCATGGTAATGCGGGCATCGCGCACATACTGGCTCATGCCCCATTCTTCGATATAACCGTGACCGCCATAGACCTGTTGAGCAGCAACTGCGTGGTCGAAGCCCTTGTCGGTCAACACACCCTTGACGATAGGGGTGACGAGGCCGAGCAGATCGTCTGCCGCCTGGCGTGCCGCCTCGTCGGTCGAACGATGTGCAATGTCCGATTGCAGCGCGGTCCACAGCAGGAAAGCGCGGCCGGCTTCGTTATAGGCGCGGATCGTCAACAGCGAACGACGGATATCGGGGTGAACGATGATCGGGTCCGCCTTCTTGTCCGGATGCTTGGCGCCGGAGAGCGAACGGCCCTGAATGCGGTCGCGGGCGTAGTTTGCAGCGTTCTGGTAGGCGATCTCGCCGATCGAAAGACCCTGCAGACCGACGCCGAGGCGCGCCTCGTTCATCATCACGAACATCGCGGAAAGGCCCTTGTTCTCCGCGCCGATCAGGTAGCCGGTCGCATCGTCATAGTTCATGACGCAGGTGGCGTTGCCGTGGATGCCCATCTTGTGCTCGATCGCGCCACAGACTGCGCCATTGCGCTCGCCAAGCGAGCCATCGGCATTGACCAGAAACTTCGGCACGATGAAGAGCGAGATGCCCTTGGTGCCTTCCGGTGCGCCCTCGATACGGGCGAGCACCAGATGGACGATATTGTCCGTCATCGAATGTTCGCCGGCGGAGATGAAGATCTTCTGGCCGGAGATCTTGTAGGTGCCGTCACCCTGCGGCACGGCCTTGGTGCGCAGCAGGCCGAGATCGGTGCCGCAATGCGGCTCGGTCAGGTTCATGGTGCCGGACCATGTGCCAGCCACCATGTTGGGCAGATAGGTCTGCTTCTGTTCATCCGTGCCGTGAACGAGGATCGCGGCGATCGCGCCCTGCGTCAGGCCGGGATACATCATCAGCGACAGGTTGGCAGACGACATGAATTCGCCAACGGCGGCGTGCAGCGTGTAGGGAAGCCCCTGCCCGCCATACTCGGCAGGCACGGCCAGACCGCTCCAACCGCCTTCGCAGTAAGCGTCATAGGCCTGCTTGAAACCGTCCGGCACGGAGACCGTGCCATCTTCGGCGCGCTTGCAGCCTTGCTGGTCGCCGGAAAGATTGAGCGGGAAGAGTTGCTCTTCGGCAAGCTTTGCAGCCTCGCCGGTAATCGCCTCGATCATATCGGGCGTTGCGTCTTCGAAACCGGGCAGGTTGTTGTAGCGCTCCAGACCCAGAACGTCGTTGAGAATGAAAAGAGTGTCCTTAACAGGGGCCTTGTACACAGGCATTACCGATGTTCCTCCGCATCGTTCGCCGGACCTTATCCGGCCTCAAGATGAGCTCACAATATTTGACGTGCGCGTAAACGTCAAATGTCTTTGGCGAGAATTTTCCCCTCATCACCATTTGCAACAATATCGTGTATCCCGCATCAAGTTTCGCGCAAGGATAATCATGAAGAAAGTATTAAAGCAGTAAATTCTAATTAACTCTTAATTAACCATAGATAGGCAATTGTCCTGTTTTAAGGAGGTGCTTCGGAAACGACGCAGTTCCAGAGGAGACGAACGGCATACCCCTTTCCAGTCGGTGGAAGGGTCAAACGGCAAAGACGAAGCGAGCAGCAAGATGAGCGGATTGCGATCGAATTCCCGAGGACAGAGTGACAGATCGTCGCTGGACGCGCTCAATCGCACCATCGAAGGTCTGGAAGCACGGCTTGAAGACCTGCTGGGCGGCCCGATGGAAAGAAGCCGTCGCGAACCACCTGCCGAACGCCCGCCGGAGCGCGCGCCCGCACCGTCTCGTGCCCAGCGCGAACCAAGCTCTCGCCGATTCGATCCCGTCGATGAAATTCGCCGCCGTCAGCAAGCGCTCGATGACCGCTGGAGCCGCGACGCCTACGAAGCGCCGCAGCCTGCCCGCAGCGCGATGCAGCAGGAACAGCGCCGTTATGACGATCAGGATTACCGTGCCTCCACCGCCATTCCGGCCTATCGCACGCGACCGGTAGCCCCAGTAGAAGCGCCGCGTGTCGAGCGCAGCCGCCCTTCACGCGCACCAGCCGCCCCAGCACCGGCCTCGCAGGGCGATGCGGCGTTGCGCGAAGTGGCCGAGGCACTCGTCAACCTGCGACAGGAATTGAAGAACGAACTCTCCGAAGGCGTTGCGCGCGAGATGCAGGGTGTGCGCAGCGAATTGCGCAACATCCGCTCCTTTGCCGAAAACCAGGATTTCGCCGAAGATATTCGCGAAGACGTTGCCCGTCTTGCCGCGAGCATCGACCGCCTCAGCACGACGTCCGGACCGGAATCCCAGGCACTGCGCTCCGAGGTCGAGGAACTCCGCTCGCTGGTCGAGCAGATGGCGCGCCAGGACAGCATGCACAAGATGGAGCGTCGTTGGGACGAGGTCGAAGACACGCTACGCGGTTTCGACCAGACTGCGCTGAAGGAAGAGATCGTCGCGCTCGCCTATCGTCTTGACGACATCAAGAGCGACCTTGGCAATGCCAATAACAACCCGGCCATCCGCGCGCTGGAGGACAAGCTCATCACCATGGCGGGCTTCGTCGAGCAGTTGGGCCGCCGCATTCAGCCGAACGAGAATGTTCTCACCGAGCATTTTTCCGGTGTCGATCAGCGTCTGGACGAAATCAGCCGCGCGATCGCCGCGACCTCCAATCGTGCTCACCATTCGCCAGATGCCGCGTTGATGGAACGGCTTGAGACCCGCCTCAACGGTCTTTCGGGCCAGCTTGACCAGCTGAAGGACATGAGTGCTGAGAAGGACAAGCCGTCCGAGGCCCTGACGGGCCGTCTCGACGCGCTGGCAAACCGCATTGAGGAGCTGTCATCAGACCGCCACATCTCGAAGCTTACCGAGCAACTCGACCAACTCTCTGCCTATCTGGAGCAATCCAAGCGCACGCCGGCGCAGCCTGAACTGACGTCGTTCCTCACCGATATTTCCAAGAAGATCGATCTGCTCGGCAATGGTGCGGTGAATGACAAGCTGGCCGAGCGGCTGGACAAGATTGCCCGGCGTATCGACGATATCGATACGCGTCCGGCATCCGGCAAAAACGCGGCCTATGATTCTGCCTTCCTTCGCCTTGAAGACCGCCTCGGCAAGATCGCAGCCAAGCTCGACGAAACAACCCGCTCCAGCAATACCGATCCCGGCGCGCTTGCGAGCCTCGAGAGCCACATCGCCAATCTGTCCTCGATGCTAAACGAGCAGAGCCACGCCCAGCCCATGGGCATGCCGCCTGAGCTTGATGCGCGGATGAGCGCAATCGAAGACTATATGGCGTCCAATGACGAATATATCATCGAGGCTGCACGACAGGCAGCGGAAGCGGTGCTGGAAGCTCACACGCGCAACAACCTGGCGCAGACCGCGAGCCCAGCGGACATGGTGCTGCTTTCGGAACTGGCAAACGACCTTCGCAAACTCGAGGGCCTGAGCCGCAATACCGATGAACGCACCCACCGCACCTTCGAGGCTCTACACGAAACCCTGTTGCAGATCGCAAGCCGTCTGGATGCGCTGGATGATCGCCGCGCGCCCGAGCCTGCCTATGAGCAAGAGCATTCGGCCTCCAATTCTCCAATGCCTTTCGCCAGCTTCTCGGAGGAAAGTCTCTCCTCGCTGGCAGCTGCGACCGCCACATCTTCCTTCGATACGGATACGGCTACCGCCTTTGCGCCTCCCGCAGCGGCCAAACCTGTCGCCGAAGAAAAGCAGGGCCTCCTTGCCAGCCTGACCCGCCGGTTCAAATCGGGCGCAGCCAGATCCGAGGGTGACGCGTCTGCCCCTGCAAACGGGCGCACCAACGTCAACCCGGCGCCGGCTCTCGATCCGATCGATTTTCTCTCGTCCGACGATGAGAATGAGCTTCTGGAGCCCGGCACCGGCGCCCCGGACGTGAAGAAGATTCTGGAGCGGGTTCGCGCCAGCCAGAACGCTCAGCGTGCCGGCGACAAGGACGGCGACAACCGCGCCGATTTCATCGCAGCTGCACGTCGTGCGGCCCAGGCCGCCGCACTCGAAACCATGCCAGAAAGGGCGACAAACTCCGGGTCGGCAAAAAGTGGCCGCAGCCCCAAGGGCGCGTCCATGCTGGCGCGCTATCGTCGCCCACTTCTGCTCGGCATTGGCGCCATTCTTCTGGCGATGATGGCCATGCCCATGGTCAAATCGCTTGTTGGTTCCGACACACCGCCCGCTCAACGGGTGACGACGAGCACGAACGACGCTGAGCCCGGCGTTGTATCGTCCGCAATTCCGGACGTTACCAATCAGGCCGTTACAGAGCCCTCCACCGCCCCGGTTGACGAAACCGCTCAGGCGGCAGCCGACCGGATGCAGAGCGATGCCGACAGACAGGGGCATTTGATCGACACGCGGCCGATTGGCGGCGCACCTCTGCCGCAAGAGGCGCCTGCCATCAATGTCGCAGCACCTCACGGCGAGATGGCTGTGGCCGAGCAGCTAAAGCAAAGTGTGACACCACAGACCGACACCGTTGGCGCCCACTCCAGCGAGGCCGCACCGCAGACTGAAACGACCATTGCCGTCCCGGCGGGCCTCACGCCGGCTTCTCTGGCAGAGGCCGCAGGCAAAGGCGACGCGCTGGCGCTCTTCGAAATCGCAGTACGCTATACTGATGGCGTCGGCGTTCAGGCGGATCGCGCAGAGGCAGCCAAGTGGTACAAGCTTGCGGCGGACCGTGGCTTCGCACCGGCGCAATATCGTCTCGGCAACATGTATGAGAAGGCAAATGGCGTCGAACGCAATCTGCCGGAAGCCAAGCGCTATTACGAAATGGCCGCCAGCCAGGGCAATGCCGGCGCCATGCACAATCTCGCCGTCCTGCTGACATCCGACGCGGCAGGCCAGCCCGACTACAAGGCCGCTGCAGACTGGTTCATCAAAGCGTCCGATCTCGGCGTTCGCGACAGCCAGTTCAACCTCGCCATCCTGTACGCGCGCGGCAGCGGCGTTCAGCAGAGCCTGGAAGAGTCCTACAAGTGGTTCGCCATTGCTGCCCGCGATGGTGATGCCGATGCAGCCCAGAAGCGCGACGATGTGGCCAAGGCGATGAAGCCGGAGCAGCTTGCCAGCGCCAAGGCCAAAGTCGACGCCTGGAAAGTGACGCCGCTCGATGAAGACGCCAATTCGGTGAACCTTCCCGACGAGTGGACCAATGCCGGCGGCGTGAAGACCTCTTCGGTCGACATGCAGAAGGCAATCCGCAACATTCAGGCCATCCTCAACAATAACGGCTTCAAGGCCGGTGTGCCGGACGGAAAGCTTGGCAAGACCACGGTCGCGGCCATTCGGGATTTCCAGAAATCCGTCGGCCAGACTCCGGACGGTCGCATTACCGACGAACTGGTGACGGCGCTGCTCGCCCGCAACAAGTAATCGAACGAAAAACAGAGCTATTGGAAGGGCCGGGACGACAATGTCGCTCCGGCCCTTCTTCTTTTCAAATTATCAACGTATTTGCCGTTGAATGATTGACAGGTCGTGGCCTGCCGGGCATGACCAACGAAGGCCCTTAAAGCCTTCTTTCAGGACAGAGATTTGAATTGGCGGACAGGTGGCTTCGAGCCGACCGGGACGCCCGGAACCATTGCCAGAGGTCCGATTGTGACTGTCTATCTGCCCATCGCGGAATTGTCGGTGAATGTCTTCATCATCCTCGGCATGGGCGCGGCTGTGGGGTTTCTCTCCGGCATGTTCGGGGTGGGCGGCGGCTTCCTCATCACCCCGCTTCTGATCTTCTACAATATTCCTCCGGTTGTGGCGGTTGCCACGGGGGCAAACCAGGTCGTCGCTTCCTCGGTCTCCGGCTCCATTACCCATTTTCGCCGCGGCACGCTGGATGTGAAGCTCGGCTCCATGTTGCTGATCGGCGGCCTCTGCGGGGCGACCGTCGGTGTGTGGCTGTTCACTCTGTTGCGCAGTATCGGCCAGCTCGATCTGATCATTTCGCTTCTCTACGTCATTCTGCTGTCGACCGTCGGCGGGTTGATGCTGAAGGAGAGCATCTCTGCCATCCGCCGCACGGCGCGCAATGAAACCATTCCGCTGCGCCGTCCCGGCCACCATAACTGGGTGCATCGCCTGCCCTTGAAGATGCGCTTCAAGAAGTCGAAACTGTATCTCAGCGTCATCCCGATCATCGCGCTCGGCTTTGCCATCGGTATCCTGACATCGGTGATGGGTGTCGGCGGCGGCTTCATCATGGTGCCGGCGATGATCTATCTCCTGCGTATTCCGACCAACGTCGTTGTCGGCACATCGCTCTTCCAGATCATTTTCGTCACCGCCTATACGACGATCGTGCAGGCGGCGACGAACTATTCGGTCGATATCGTGCTGGCCTTCATTCTCATGCTGGCGGGTGTCATCGGCGCCCAATATGGCGTGCGTGTCGGGCAGAAGCTGCGCGGCGAGCAGCTGCGCGCACTTTTGGCGCTTCTGGTGCTGGCTGTCGGCATCCGCCTTGCCATCGGGCTTGTGGTGCGACCGGAAGATCTCTTTTCCGTTGCGGTCGGAGGGCTTGGCTATTGATGCGCGCTGCCCTCCTTGCATCATTGGTGGTTTTCTGCGCCGGTGCAGCTCTGGCGCAAACGCCCCCGCTCGCGGTCTCTCCAGACGCTCAGGGCAAGCCGCGGACGCTTCAAGAGAACATCGAGATCGGTGCATCGACGAATGAAATCTCGATCGCGTCGGATTTTCGCGGTGCGGATTTCACCATGTTCGGCGCGCTCAACAATGCCGACCAGTTGCTGCTTGCCATCGGGCAATACGACATCGTCGTCACGCTGGAGGGCCCGAACGAATATACGACCGTGCGTAAAAAGAGCCGGGTGGCGGGAATCTGGATCAATACCAGCGCCATCACATTCGCGCCCCTGCCGGAATCCTATTCCATGGCCAGCACCCGCAACATCAACGACATTGCCTCTCCCGGCACGTTGAAGGCCATGGGCCTCGGCGTCGAGCATCTTCCACTGAACAGCGCGGTATTTTCCGGCGTGCCGGACAATGTCTATGATTTTCAGGAGGCCTATCGCCGCCTGAAACTTGCCAGCGGCATCTATCGCAACGACACGACCGGGGTGCGGCTGGAGCGAACCGGCCTCTTCTGGGCAACGCTTCGCCTGCCCGCCAACGTGCCGAATGGCGTCCATACCGCCAGAGCCTACCTCTTCAAGAGCGGCATGCCTGTTGCCCAGCGAGAACTCAAGTTGCGCGTGGTAAAAACCGGCATGGAGCAGGCGATCACGAATGCTGCCCATCAGACGCCGGTCGTCTACGGTATTCTCTGCGTGCTGACGGCTGTGATCACCGGCTGGGGCGCAAGCCTGTTGTTCCGCAGGGACTGATTGCCACCTATCCCAGCAGGCTTCCAAACCGAACCGAATAGATCCGGTCGCGTCCCATCAGATGCGCAATCAGGTCCGCATGGTCAAAGAGGCCGCGCATGGCTTTATGGCGCAGATCGAGGCCGCCGCTCATGACGCCGAAGGCGGGCATCAGCAAGCGTGCGCCATCGGTGGCGAAGCATGGGCGGCGTACCGTCTTGTCGCGGCGGCGCACCGTGGCCGATGGATGAAGGTGGCCGGCGATTTCGCCTTTCGTGTCTATACCCTTCAGCTTCGGCTCATGGCGGAAGACAAGGTTGGCGTAGAACATCTCATCGACCGACGAGCCCGGCAGATCCACCGTTCCATCCGGATCATGGTTGCCGTTGATCCAGATCCATTCGCGGCCTCTTGCCATCTCCTTGATAATGTCGCGCAGCGGCAGCGGCAGATGTTCCGATCCCTTGCGGTCATGGAAATTGTCGCCGAGGCTGACGACAATCTTCGGATCGTAGCGGGCAATCAGCGAGGCGAAGATCTTCAATGTCGCGATCGTATCATAGGGCGGCAGCATCATACCGCGCCGCGCGAAGGCCGCACCCTTTTCCAGATGAAGGTCGGAGACGACGAGCAGCGACAGATCCGGCATGTAAAGGCCGCCCAGCGGATCGCACAGCGCCGCAACGCCATTGATGGCGGTTTCGGCTCCGAAGCATTCAAAGCCGGTGGACAATCTTTCACTCAAGGCAAGGCGGCTCAGCACGGCGTCTCGAATTCCCTGAGAGCAATCTTACTGCTCTCTCTTTTGTTTCCACGTATCTTCCGGCGCGGCCTTCGAAAGAAGCCTACGCCATCGCCTCGGCAATCAGCTCGTCGGCGGCTTCGGCCAGCACATCGTCTTGCGCCTGTCCCACAACCGTTTCGCGGCCGATTTCCAGCATAACGGGAACGGCAAGCGGGGAGACATGGTCCAGCGCACGGTGATGCGTGTGGCCTTTGATTCGCCTTAGCATATCGCCAAGTCGAGCAATGTCCAAAAGTCCGGCCGACGCATCGCGTCGCGTGGCTTCCAGCAGGATATGGTCCGGCTCATGGCTGCGAAGAACGTCATAAATAAGATCGGCCGACACCGTGACCTGCCGTCCGGTTTTCTCCTTGCCAGGATGACGGCGTTCGATCAGTCCTGCGATGACCGCACAATTGCGGAAGGTGCGTTTCAAAAGATAGGATTCATCCAGCCAGGCTTCGAGGTCGTCGCCCAGCATATCCTCATCCAGCAGGTCGGCAAGCGACAGCCGGCGCGATTGCAGGCGTTTGCCCATATCCTCCATCGCCCAGACGGCGAGTGAATAGTCGGTCGCCACAAATCCCATGGGCTTTGCCCCTGCCCGCTCCAGCCGGCGGGTCAGAAGCATGCCAAGCGTTTGATGCGCAAGCCGCCCCTCGAACGGATACATGACCATGAAGAAGCGCTTGCGAAACGGAAAGGTCTCGACCAGCAACTCGTCCCGCTTCGGGATGATCGACTTCTCCTTCTGGATCGCCAGCCAGTCGCGCACCTGATCGGGCAGCGTATGCCAACGCGAGGGGTCGGCGAGCATGGAGCGCACCTGATCTGCCAGATAGGTGGAGAGCGGAAACTTGCCCCCGGCATAGGAGGGGATCTTCGGGTCCATCGAAAATGCCTGGCTGACAAGGCATTCATTTTCTCGGATACCTTCGAAGCGCAGCACCTTGCCGGCAAAGAGAAACGTATCACCTTGGACCAGTTGCTCGAGGAAATGCTCTTCCACCTTGCCCAGCGACATGCCGCCACGGCCGACCGTGCCCTTGGCGTTGCGCTTCACCATCCGCACGTTCAGCTCTGCCGCCTCGACGATGGTGCCGAGGTTCAGGCGATATTGTTGCGCGACTTGCGGATTGGAGACACGCCAGCGCCCGTCCTTCATCTGGCGAATGCGGGCGTAGCGTTCATAGGTGCGCAGCGCATAACCGCCGGTTGCGGTGAAGTCGACCACGCGGTCGAACATCTCGCGTGACAGGTCGGCGTAGGGCGAGGCGCTGGTGACCTCGCGATAAAGCTCATCCGCATCGAAAGGCTCGGCGCAGGCCATGCCGAGCACGTGCTGCGCCAGCACATCCAGCGCGCCTTCTGCAATCGGGGGAGTATCCTGCGCGCCGATGTAATTCGCATCGAGCGCCGCGCGGCATTCCATCACCTCGAAGCGATTGGCAGGAACGAGGATCGCCTTGGAGGGCTCATCCATGCGGTGGTTGGCGCGGCCGATACGCTGTGCAAGGCGGCTTGCGCCCTTCGGAGCGCCGACATGCACGACGAGATCGACATCGCCCCAGTCGATGCCGAGATCGAGCGTGGAGGTGGCGACGACGGCGCGCAGCTTGTTTTCGGCCATCGCCTGTTCCACCTTGCGCCGCTGCCCGGCATCCAGCGAGCCGTGATGGAGCGCAATCGGCAGGTTGTCGTCGTTGATCGTCCAGAGTTCCTGGAAGATTCGCTCGGCCTGCGAGCGGGTATTGACGAAGATCAGCGTCGTCTGATGGTCTTTGATTTCAGGATACAAATCCTGCATGGCGTAGCGGGCCGAATGGCCCGACCATGGAATACGCTCCTCCGTCTGCAAAATCGCAATATTCGGTTTCGCGCCGCCCTCGACGGTGATCAGCCCCGCCGGTGGTTCGCCTTCCACCTGTGGTGCGAGATAGCGCTGTAAATCCATCGGATCTGCCACCGTTGCCGAAAGACCAATGGTGCGCATGGCAGGCGCATGGCGGCGGATGCGGGCGAGCGCCAGCGACAAGAGATGGCCGCGCTTGGAGGTGACGAGCGAGTGCAACTCGTCCAGCACCACATATTTCAGATCCTTGAAGAAGCGCTCTGCCTCTTTGTTGGCGAGCAGCAGCGAGACCTGTTCGGGCGTGGTCAGAAGAATATCCGGGGGTTTGAGCTTCTGTCGCTGGCGCTTGCCCTGAGGGGTATCACCGGTCCGGGTTTCCACCGTAATCGGCAGGCCCATTTCCGAGACCGGCTTCATCAAGTTGCGCTCGATATCGACGGCGAGCGCTTTCAGTGGCGAGATATAGAGCGTGTGGACGCCGACAAAGGCAGAGCCCGGTGGCACCTTGCCACGCTCGGCCAGATCGGTCAGCGATGCCATGAAACCGCCAAGCGTCTTGCCGGCACCGGTCGGCGCAATCAACAGCATGTTTTCCCCGCCCCGTGCCTGGGCGGACAATTCCAGCTGATGCGCACGCGGACTCCAGCCCTTCTCCGCAAACCATTTCTGGAAGGGCAAAGGCAGTGTTCCGGCGCTTTTCGCTAAGATTGGCGGATCGATGTGTTTCACCCCTCTAAGGTAGTGAAACTCTTCCAAAAAAGAAGAGCCTTTAGACGCCGCTTGACAGAGCCACATAATCGCGGATAAATAATATCCATGATTATGGAGGTGACCCGATGAAGATGAGCGATGGCGTCGAACAGGCCATCCACAGCGTTGCAATGCTTGCCTCGCTTTCGCCCGACGGCGTACTGTCAGCGGCGGCATTGGCAGAGTTTCATGGCGTCTCGACCAGCTACCTGCTGAAGCACCTTCAGTCGCTCTCAGGTGCTGGTATTCTTTCGACAGTGCCCGGGCCGAAAGGTGGCTACAGGCTGGCGAAAGAGCCCGAGGAGATAACGCTTCTCGATATCGTGCTTGCGGTGGAAGGCCCGGCACCGGCTTTTCGCTGCGCCGAAATCCGGCAACGAGGTCCAAACCCGCTGCCTGACCGCTATTTCAGCAAGCCATGCGGCATCAATGCCGCCATGCTGAAAGCGGAGAGAGCCTACCGGGCAGAGCTTGCCAAGACCACCGTTGCGGATATTCGTACTGACCTCGCCCGCGCAGACGATGGCGGCATTGCCGCACGCGGCTGCGCCTTTCTGGAGCTGAACGAGCGCAAGACGACGCGCTGAGACAAGCACTTCTTTCAATTCCATGACGGACAGGCCACCGCCTGTTCGAACGATGACGCATGACCAAAAGCAACTAAGGAGAAACGACTATGGAAACGAGACTGAATCACACCAAGGCATCCCCCGAATCCTACAAGGCTCTTCTGGCGCTCGAAACATTCGTGCAAAATTCCGGGCTGGAGCGCCGCTTCATTCACCTCATCAAACTGCGCGCCTCCATCATCAATGGCTGCGCCTATTGCGTGGACATGCATGTGAAGGAGAGCCGCCGCGACGGGCTTTCGGAGCAGTGGATCAACCTGATGAGCGTATGGCGGGAATCGACCGTCTACACCGCACAGGAAAGAGCCCTGCTCGGCTGGGTGGATGCGGTGACGAAGATTGCCGAGACTGGCGCGCCGGATGGTGATTTCGACGCGTTGAAAGCGCATTTCAGCGAAGAGGAGATCGTCAAGATCACGCTTGCCATCGGCACGATCAACACCTGGAACCGCATTGCCGTCGGCTTCAGGATGCAGCATCCGGTCGATGCCGCCGCCAAGGCCGCCTGACCCTCTCAATCGAAACGACTGCTACATGGCGATGTAGCGGTCGTTTCTGTGATTGATGGCGATGACCAGGTTCATCACCAACGCGCCAAGAACCGAGCAAAGAATGACGAAGGGCGTGGCGATGAAGAACGATGCCAGCAACACCATGCCATCGAAGGCCAGTTGGATGAAGCCCGCCCGCCAACCGAAACGATCCTGCAGATAGAGCGCCAGAATACCGAAACCGCCGAGGCTGGCGCGGTGGCGGAAAAGCGCCAGCATGCCTGCTGCGACCGTCAATCCGCCGAATAGCGCAGCGGCGATGGGATTGATCGATTGGAAGGCGAAGAGCCGCGGCATCATGTCGGACAGCACCGCCGTCAAGGCGATGGCGCTAAAGGTCTTGACCGTGAATGCAGGCCCAAGGCGACGAAAGGCAAGATAGTAGAAGGGCAGGTTGACCAGGAAGAAGACAAGACCGAAACGGATGTCCGTCGCATAGTGGACGAGGAACGCGAGGCCGACGGTTCCGCCTGTCAGCAGACCGGCGGCGGAAAACAGGGTGACGCCGAGAGACGCCAACATGGCTCCGGCAAGAACGCCCTGAACATCTTCCAGCAGAGAATGCCGGTCGGGTGTCGTGGCCCACAGCCTTGCACGGTTTTTCCAGATCATATCGCGCATTGCCACCCCCCCGATTTCGACAGCTTTCCTTGCGCCACGCCGGGCCAGATTTCAAGCGTCAGCGCACCACGATGTAGCGGTCGGACCGGTGATTGATGGCGAGGAACATGTTGAGGAAGAAGGCACCGACGATGGAGTAGAGCACCGTCTTCGGTTCGATGACCGCAAAGGCGGCGATCATCACACAGGTGTCGAAGGCAAGCTGGATCAGACCGGCACGGATGCCGAAACGATCCTGGATATAGATGGCCAGAATGCCGATGCCGCCCAGGCTGGCACGGTGGCGGTAAAGCGCAAGAAGACCGTAACCGAGGAGAAGCCCGCCAAGAATGGCAGCCCAAAGCGGATTGACGCTGTCGATCACCATCCAGCGCGATTCCAGTTCCGTCAGGACCGATACCAGCCCGATTGAGATGAACGTTTTCACCGAGAAGGCAAGGCCGAGGCGGCGGAACGAGAGGTAGTAGAACGGCAGATTGACGAGGAAGAATAAAAGGCCAAAGCTGATGCCAAAGGCGTAATGGATAAGAAACGCGACGCCTGCTGTGCCACCGGTCAGGAGGCCGACCTTGTTGAGGATGTAAAAGCCGAGCGCCGAGACAATACTCCCGGTGACGATGCCCTGGACGTCCTCGATCGGTGAATGCTTGGCCGGGTCCACACTCCACATGCCATAGACGCTTCTGGTGAATGCCATGCGAAATCCCCTCGACAGGACCTGATTTTGTTGATGGTCTCCATGTCGCTATCACAAAGTATCAGCGGCAGAGACGCGGCTATTTTGCACTGCAAAATGGCGCTCGACAACCGCCATATGTCAGCCTTCCTGACCAATCGATAAAATGGCAAGAAACGAAAAGCTTAGGCGGGTTTTGCGGCAAGAAACAGAATGCCGGAAAGTGGTTTTCCGGCATCCTTGCGAATGGTTGTTTTTTGGATTTGCAGGATCTCCATGCCGAAGGCGGCAAGGAGATTGCTCACATAGGTTTGTGAGTGCGCGTAGCGGAGCGACGGCTGAAGGACGAAACCCTCCTCCTCGCCCGCATCTTCGACCGAAAAGGCGAAAAGGCCGCCCCGCTCAAGCAGGGACAGAACCAGTGGCATGACCGTCTCGAGACTGCCGAGATACATCATCACGTCGGCAGCGGCGACGAGATCGGCGCGGCCCTTTTGAAGCCCATCGGCAAAGAGGCCGGATGTCTCCTCATCAAGAGAAAGATCGGCCTGCGAGAGATGGTGGTAGATGCCCTTCTCTTCCGCCTTTGCCAGCATGTTTGTGGAAATGTCGAAGCCTTCCAGGCGTTCGGTCCAGTCGCGGATTTCGACACCCAGCAATCCCGTGCCACAGCCGATATCGACCGCGCAGCGAAAGCGCTTGCCACTGGGGCGCGCCGTTTCGATGAGAGCCGCCAACTTCTCCGGCACGCTGTAATCGAGCTTCTTCACCAGCGAGGTTTCGAACCGGTCAGCATAGTCGTCGAAAAGGCCCTCCACATAGCGGCTCGGTGGCTGCTCCGGCGTTTCGGCTGCGCCCAGCACGGCAAGCTTGAGGGGTGCGGCGAATATCCCCTCCTCGTCAAGCTCGGCGACCTTTTCATAGGCCTTCACCGCATTGTCCTGCTGGCCCGCCTTTTCGCTGTACTCGCCCAGTCGAAACCAGCCTGCTGCCCAAAGTGGGGCGAGTTCCAGTGCCTGTTCGATCAATTCCGCGGCAGCCTGGTGGTCGCCGCTTTCTGCCAGCATGCGGGCGTAATCGGCACGACGATCAGCAATGACGTCGCCGGAGGAATGCTGGTTCTGGGCCATTCACGGATTTTTCCTGAAAGAGGTGGGCTCTCTTTCATCAAGCCATAAAAAAACTCAAGTCCTATTTCATCGCAAAACCCGGATCGACGGTGTAAACACCGCGATGCTTGCATCGAAGCGCCGCGCTTCATATGTCTTGATCAAGGTTTGAAGGTGTTTGTCATCCTCCCGCGGATGCGGGTTTGTTCGATGACAGGCTTTAGGAGATTTGCTGATGGCCGGTGAGGTCAACAAGGTGCTGGGTGACAGCGTTGGGCGCACGATCGTCAAGCTGCTGGTGATATCACTGATCGTCGGATTTCTGATGGCCGTCTTCGGGCTGACGCCGTGGAGCATCATCTATGGTGTGCGCGACTTCGTTCTGAACATCTGGTATTCGGGCTTCCACGCGCTTGGCAGCATCGGCGACTATCTTCTGGCGGGCGCGGTCATCGTCATCCCCGTCTTCATCGTCCTCAGACTTCTAAGCTTGCGTTGATATGACCGACCATTCCCTGACGAATTTTTCCCGGCGCGGCTTCGTGCTGCTGTCCGCTGGCTCGGTTTTATCGGCCTGCGTTTCCGTTCCCACCAACAAGGGCCTGCCACCCGGCACCCGCGACGAGACGGCCGCGGCGTTGCCGATGGTCAACGAACTTCGCCGCTCGAAAGGTCTCTCGACGCTTTCTGCCAACCCGGCGGCGCAGCAGGCGGCCATTTATCAGGCCAACCGCATGGTGAAGGCGCAGAAGATGGCGCATCTCATCGGCATCACCGACAGCTTTCTGATCCGCATGAAAAACGGCAACGTGCCCCTGCCTGCTGCAGAAAACGTCGCCGCAGGTCAAGACACAGTCGAGCGGGTGGTCAAAGCCTGGATCGGCTCACCGCATCACCTGGAAAACATGCTGGGTAATTATGGCGGGCTTGGCGTTGCTGTCGCCTATGACAGCGCGGCGAAGAACCGTCCCTATTGGGCGATGGTGCTTTGCGCCTGATAGAGGCGTGTTCGCGCTCTATGCGAGCTGACATTCATCACAGTCTCTGTCGTGATCCTTGCCATTGAAGCGAGGATGGCCACAGCGAAAGGGAGCGGGCCGTTTAAATGGACCGCGCCGCCCAGCTTTCCACTGAACTGTCGCGCAAATCCCGGATATTCCTGATCCCGTCCCGCTGCAGCCTCTCCGACAGGCCGCGGATAATCGTGCCGGGCAGGCCCGGCCCTTCGTAGACCATGCAGGAATAGAGCTGGACCAGGTCGGCCCCTGCCCTGATTTTTTCCAAAGCAGTCTCTGCCGACGACACACCGCCCACGCCGATGATCGGCAGATCCGGTCCGACGCGTTTGCGCATTTTTGCGAGTACCGTGGTGGAGCGTTCGAAGAGCGGCCTGCCGGAAAGGCCACCGGTCTCCTGGTTGTTGCTGCCCGGCGCCAGTCCGTCGCGGGAAAGTGTGGTGTTGGAGACGATCAGGCCGTCCAGCCGGTGCGACAGGACCTCGGCGGCAATGTCGTCGAGCCCTTCCTCGGTCAGATCAGGGGCAATCTTGAGGAAGACGGGGACGTGGCGCGACAGCTTTTCCGCCTCGCGATCGCGTTGCGCCAGCACCGCGGAAAGAAGTGCCGAAAGGCTTTCGCGTGCCTGAAGATCGCGAAGGCCTGGCGTGTTGGGAGAAGAGATGTTGGCCGTGAAATAGGAGGCAACGGTGGAGAAGGTTTCGATGCCCTTCACGTAATCGGCGATGCGGTCGTCGCTATCCTTGTTGGCGCCAATGTTCACACCGACGATGCCGCGCAGGCCAGCGGCAATCAGGCGCGAAAGTGCCGCCGCATGCCCTTCATTGTTGAAGCCAAGGCGGTTGATGACGGCCTCGTTTTCCACCAGTCGGAAGATGCGCGGCTTTGGGTTGCCCGCCTGCGCGCGCGGCGTCACAGTGCCGATCTCGGTAAATCCGAAGCCGAGCTTGAGAAGTGGGCCTGGAACTTCCGCATTCTTGTCGTAGCCCGCGGCCATGCCGAGCGGATTAGGGAAGACCAGTCCCGCCACCGTCTGCTGCAGGCGCGGATCATGCGGTACGTTGCAGGTGGGGATGAAGCCGCTACGCAAAGCTGTAATCGACATGCCATGCGCGACTTCGGGATCGAGCAGGAAGAGGCCCTTGCGTCCAAGGGAGGAAAACAATCCGCTCATGCTCAAACCTCCGGAAACTGGTGGGCGCCATCGTCGCCCAGCGTCAAAGGCGTTTCCCATAGCACGGCATTGAGCGGAAGCTCGCCATAGAGATGCGGAAAGAGATCGCCACCACGGGAGGGCTCGAAGACCAGCTTGTCGCCGAGAGCGCCACCATCAACCGCGATGAGAAGCAAGTCCTGCTGATCGGCGAAGTGACGGGCTGCCGTTTCCTTCACCTGTTCGGCCGTAGAGAAATGGATGTAGCCATCGGTCAGATCGATTGACGCCCCTTTGAAAACACCCTCGTGCTTTGCTGTCTGCCACAGGGCATCCGGCACGATCTTGTAGATGACAGGGGGTGTCTGGCTCATCGGGCATCTCCTTCACGTCAGGGCGGTTTGCCGCAAATGGTTCCCGTTGTCCATCGCTTCACACAGATTTTTATCCTCGACCGGGAGGTAGTGAGGCTTGGCTGCAATTGAAGACTTGTGTTGCTCACGATTTGGCGCAATCTTAACGGCGCAGTCGCCTGTCGGCCTGCGGGAGGAAGAGTCGCATGAAATGCTCTTGGGAGGGGGCGCGGCATGGCAGAACTCACGATTATCATTGCGGATGACCATCCGCTGTTTCGCGGCGCTCTGCGTCAGGCGGTGGCTGGTCTCGAAGGTAACAATAGCTTCATCGAAGCGGGCGATTTCGACGATGCGAGACGTTGCGCGGAAGAGCAGCCGGATGCTGATCTCATGCTGCTCGATCTTGCCATGCCGGGTGTCAGCGGCTTTTCCGGCCTGATGGCATTGCGGGCGGAATTTTCCAGCCTGCCGATCATCATCGTATCGGCCACCGACGACCCGGCCACCATGCGCCGTGCCATCGAGCTTGGCGCGTCCGGCTTCATTTCCAAGTCGTCCGGCATCGATGATATCCGCACCGCCATCCGCACCGTGCTGGAGGGCGACGTCTGGATCCCAGCCTCCTGTCAGTCCAGTCGCGATCAGGATGCCGACATGGCGGACCTGATCAACAGACTGAGGACGCTGACGCCGCAGCAAAGCCGCGTGCTCGGCATGCTTGGGGAAGGCTTGCTCAACAAGCAGATCGCCTATGAACTCAACGTCTCCGAAGCGACGATCAAGGCACACGTCTCGGCTATATTGCTGAAGCTCAATGTGGATAGTCGGACGCAGGCAGTGATTCAGCTATCCAAACTGAACCAACCTGCTCTCGTGGCATAACAGGCTGACACCGCCTTATTGACTGTCTGAAGTCAGAAAAGTCCGTAAGGGAAATAGCGTCGGTAGATTTCCTCGAGGCGCCCGTTGCGCGAGAGGGCTGCAAGCGCCTGGTCGAAGGCGGGTACGAGCTTGTTTTCGGGATCGACCGTCATGATCGAGAGCCCCTCGCCCAGGAATTTGTCCGACATATAGGGGCCATCGAACATGGCGCAGCAATTTTCCGAAGCGGTGCCGGCGACCCAGAAGGGCAGACGCAAACTGTCGGCAAAGACCGCATCAACCTTGCCGGTTTTCAGCGCCTCGTACATCGGCTCGTAGCCGGCAAAACCGGTAGGAACGACGTTCGGGAAGAACGATTTCAGCATTGCTTCATGGCGCGAATTGCTGACGACGCCGACCTTCTTGCCGGTCAGAGCAGTGGCCGCAGATTGTCCCTCCACCTTGGCAGCTTTCGACACGGCGAAACGCGCTGGCAGCAGCAGATAAGGCCGCGTGAAGCTGAAGCTTTTGCGCAGATCCGACGTCGAGGCAACGCCCGACATCACGGCCTCTCCCTCGCCGAGTTCCAGGGCCGCCTCCAACTCATCGAAGGGGAGCGCCTGGACCTGGCATTTGCTTTCGATCTTCAGCTGCGCGCAGATCTCGCGGGCGAGATCGACATGGAAACCCACCAGCCTGCCGTCCTGATCGGTGAAATTGAAGGGCGGGAAATCGACCGACATCAGAAACCGGACGCGGGGAATGGACGAGAGATCTGCCCCTGGCAGACGTTCCTGCTTGTCGAAGAGCACCGGCAGGTTCCCGCTTTCGGCACGTGCGACGCCACTTAACGCAAGTGCGGTCATGCACACAATGGAAGTTCGAAGACCGAGATTTTTCAATCGTGCCATCAAAGAGCGCATTCAGATGATCCGGCCCGGTATGAAGTGAAAGCGCCATCGCTCAAGGGCTGGCACGATGGTGCAGGTCAGTGCTTACACGTGTGATTATACATAAGATTCGCGCAAAGCCATGCCGTTGGGGCAAGAAATTGCAGAGCATCGATGTGCCTGCCGTAACAGCTCGGTGATGATCCCTTCGATGGTCGATGACGGTGCGGCCACGAAGACCCGTCATCCAATATTCAAGAAAACGTCCGCGACCTGTCATACAGCATTGTTAGGACGGCGCCGGTTTTGCTCGCCGGGCCGAAAAATTCCGCGACCAGGCCATCGTTTCTTTCCAACGAGGCTCCCCTCATGAAAACGTCGACCCTTTCTTCCTTCGTGGCATCGCTTGCTGTCGTCGCCGCGCTCGGCACCACGGCCGCTCGTGCTGAAAAGACAAAATTCGAGTTCTGGTACGGCCTCTCCGGCGATCTCGGCGAGCGTGTGCAGGACGCCTGCAAGAAGTTCAACGCGTCGCAGCCGGATTATGAAATCGTCTGCACCTCGCAAAACAGCTATGACGCAACGCTGCAGAACACGATTGCAGCTTACCGCGCCAAGAAGCACCCCGCCATCTCGCAGATTTATGATGCAGGCACGCTGGACATGATGTTGTCCAAGGCCTTCGTTCCGGCCAAGCAGCTGATGGCCGACAATGGCTACAAGATCGACTGGAGCAACTATTTCCCCGGCATTGCCAACTACTACGCAACGGCCGCTGGTGAGCTGAACTCCTTCCCGTTCAACTCCTCCACCGCCGTTTTCTATTATAACGTCAGCGCCTTTGAAAAGGCTGGCGTGACCGGCAAGCCGGAAACCTGGGAAGATGTTGCCGAGGCCGCCAAGAAGCTGAAGGCTGCCGGTTACGAATGCCCGCTGGCGTTCAACTTCGATACCTGGCCGCTAATCGAACAGTTTTCCGCCATCCACGACCAGCCGATTGCCACAGAGGGCAACGGCTATAAGGGCCTGAATGCGGAACTCGTCGTCAACAAGACCAAGGTCGTCGACGAATTGAAGTTCTTCAAGAAGATGCAGGACGAGAAGCTCTTCGTCGTCAAGACCAAGACGCTCGGCATGGACACGGTTCCCTCCTTCACCTCGCAGACCTGCCAGATGGTGATGAGCTCGATTGCCGACCACGGCACCGTCGGCAAGACGCTGCCGGAAGGCGTGAAGTGGGATGTTGCCATGCTGCCAGTCTTCAAGGGCACCGAGCGCAAGAAGTCGCTGGTTGGCGGCGCTTCGTTGTGGGTCATGGCTGGCCGTCCGGATGCTGAATACAAGGGCGCTGCGGCGTTCCTCAACTTCATTGCCCAGCCAGACATGGTCGAATGGTGGTCCACCGTCACCGGCTACATCCCGGTCACCAAGACCGGTTTCGAGAGCATGAAGAAGAACGGCTTCTACGACAAGGCGCCGTACAAGGGCCGTGAAGTCGCCATCGAAAGCCTGACGCTGACCGAGCCGACCGATACCACACGCGGTATCCGCCTCGGCAATTTCACGCAGATCCGCAAGGAACTCTCCACGGCACTTGAGGCGATCTACATGCAGAATGGCGACGTTCAGCAGGAACTCGACAAGGCCGTCGAGCGCTCCAATGTCGGCCTGCGCCGCTTCGAAAAGACCTTCTCGGGCGTCTCCATCAACTAAGCGCTCATACCAGTGCCACCCGTGAACGCGGGTGGCACGACAATCCAGACTGTCTATTGGAATTTCCATGGAAAAGCGCTCCGTCTTCAAGAGCACCTGGCTACCTCTGCTTTTTGCCCTGCCGCAGTTCGCTCTCATTGCCCTGTTCTTCTATTGGCCTGCCGTGGCGGTGGTGAACTGGGCCTTCACGCTGGAGCCGCCTTTCGGCGGAGCTGCGGAATTTGTCGGGCTTGCCAATTTCTACGAGACCTTCGCCGATCCGCTTTATTGGAACTCGGTGACCGTCAGCCTGATCTTCGCGATTGTCGGCCCGTTCTTCGCCATTCTCATCGGGCTCACGCTCGCGCTGGCGGTCGATCGGCAACTGCCGGGCTCCGGTTTCTTCCGCGTCCTCTACATCCTGCCCTTTGCGATTGCCGGTCCGGCAGCGGGCATGGCGTTTCGCTTCATCCTCTCGCCCGAGCGCGGCCTTGCCGCCTCGCTGAACGCGATCTATCCCGATATCTGGAATCCGGCCAAATTCGGCAGCCATGCGCTGGCGCTGGTCATCATCATCTTCATCTGGAAATGGGCGGGCTACACCTTCATCTTCCTGCTGGCCGGATTGCAATCGGTACCGCGCAGCCTAACGGAAGCGGCTGCGATGGACGGCTCCGGGCCGATCCGCCGCGCAATCGATATTCAGGTGCCGCTGCTTGCGCCCACGCTGTTCTTCCTGACCGTGACCATGATGACGGAAGGCTTTGTCGGCTCCGACACCTTCGGCATCGTCCATCACACGACCGGCGGCGGGCCGAACCATGCGACCGAGGTCATGGTGTTCCGCATCGTGCAGGAGGCGTTCCAGGGGCTCAACTATTCGGGTGCTTCGGCCCAGAGCATCATTCTGATCGGCCTGATCATGGTCTTCACCTTCATCCAGTTCCGCTTCATCGAGCGGCGCGTGCATTACAAGTGAGACGGCGATGATCCAGCGCACCCCTTACGCAGACGCCTTCACCTACGGCCTGATGATCATCGGTTTCCTGCTGCTGATCGGCCCCTTCATCGTCATCATTTCCGGTGCCAGCCAGTCGCTGCAGCAGATCAACAGCGTGCCCTTCAGCTTCATGCCAAGCGATCGCCTGTTCGAGAACATGCATGCGGCCTGGAACCGTGCCAATCTCGGCAATGCCATGCTCAACAGCTTCATCATGGCCTCGCTTGTTACCGTCGGAAAGGTGGCGCTGTCGGCCTGCACGGCCTTTGCCATCGTCTTCTTCCGCTCGCCGCTGCGACACCTGTTCTTCTGGACGGTGTTCATTACGCTGATGCTGCCGCTGGAAGTGCGCGTGGTGCCGACCTACGCCGTGGCCGCCGACATGTTCCATCCCTTCGCGCTCCTGATCAACGCCGTCTCCGGCATCGATATCAAGATCGAATGGAACCTGTTGAACTCCTATGCGGGCCTGACCTTGCCGCTGATCGCCACGGCCACCGGCACATTTCTCTACCGTCAGTTCTTCATGACGTTGCCGGACGAGCTGGCCGAGGCGGCGCGCATGGATGGCTCCGGACCGATGCGCTTCTTCGTCGATATGATCCTGCCGCTGTCACGCACCAACATGCTGGCGCTGACGACGATCATGTTCGTCTATGGCTGGAACCAATATCTGTGGCCGCTCCTGATGGTGACCGACCCGTCCTACAAGACGGTGATGATGTCGCTCTCCAGCCTTCTTCCTTCCGAAAACGGCACGCCTGACTGGAATGTCACGCTTGCCGGTTCCCTCATCATCATGTTGCCGCCGCTTCTCGTCGTCGGGCTTTTGCAGCGCTGGTTCGTGCGTGGCCTCGTCTCCACCGAGAAATGACAGTTATAGAACAGGAGTGCCAAACCATGGCGCAGATCGACATTCGTCAGGTGCATAAATCCTACGGCAAGACCAAGACGCTGCATGGTGTCGACCTCATCTTTCCGTCCGGAGAATTCGTCGTTATCCTTGGCCCTTCCGGCTGTGGCAAATCCACCCTGCTGCGCATGATTGCCGGACTGGAAGACATCACTGCCGGCGAAATCGCCATCGCCGGCAAGGTGGTGAACCGCCTGGAGCCGCGTGAACGCGGTTGCGCCATGGTGTTCCAGAATTATGCGCTCTATCCGCATATGACGGTTGCCGACAATATCGGCTACGCGCTGAAGGTCGCCGGCGTGGCCAAGGTAGAGCGCCGCCGCAGGATCGAGGAAACGGCGAAGATCGTCGGCCTCTCGGACTATCTGGAGCGCAAGCCTGCGGCGCTGTCCGGCGGTCAGCGCCAGCGCGTTGCCATGGCGCGCGCCATCATTCGCGAGCCGGATGTCTTTCTCTTCGACGAGCCGCTGTCCAACCTCGATGCCAAGCTCCGCGTCACCATGCGCGCTGAAATCCGCAGGCTGCACCAGCGCCTGTCCGCGACATCGGTCTTCGTCACCCATGATCAGGTGGAGGCCATGACGCTGGCGGATCGGCTGGTGATCATGAACAAGGGCAATGTCGAACAGGTGGGGCAGCCGCTCGACATCTATAACCGACCGGCCAGCACCTTTGTCGCATCCTTCATCGGCTCTCCCGCCATGAACCTCTTCAATGCCAAGGTGGATCGTGAGAGCGCTACGGTCAGCTTCGGCAACTGGTCCAGTCCAATGCCAGCGGAGATCGCGCGCACCCTATCGGGTGAGGACGTGATTGCCGGCATCCGGCCAGAGCAGTGCGTCGTCTCCCGTCAGGGCGACGGTATTTCCGCCGTGGTGGATTTTGTCGAGGAACTCGGCTCCGGTCGCATCGTCTATGCGGACATTCGCGGCCAGATCTTTGCTGCCGCGATTGGTGAGGATCTCACCGTCCGCCCCGGCGACAGGGTTATTCTGCAGTTCCCCGCAGCGCATCTGCACTTTTTCGATCCCATAACGGAACGGCGGATCGACTCAAGCCTCGCGTCAGCCGATCAAGCCGGCTTCACCAACCTGGATGTTCTGGCCCATAGTGCCTGAAGATCTCCCGCCTTCATTGACTGCATCAAGGAAACGCACATGACCTCCATCATTTCCGCCGTCGGCTTTTGCAATGCCACCGGGCGCGGCGATCTTTCCACCCTGGACTCGTCCCTGAAGATCATTGCCGATACCGGCGCAAGCGCCTGCGAAATCGGCATCTATGGCGAGGAGATCATCTCCGGCGGTCGCATCATCGAGGACCGCGCACAGCGCGTCCGCGATATCGTCAAGCAGTATGCGTTCAAGAAGCTCTCTCTGCATGGCCAGATCGTCTCCAACTTCATGGATCGCGAGCACCTGCATCTGCAGAAGAAGGTCGTGCATGCCATGCTCGAACTCTGTGACCGGCTGGGCGCTGGCGTGCTCGTCCACCACAGCGGCAATGCAATCCTCTCCGATGGCATGAGTGGCAGCGATCTCGACCAGATGGAGCGTGAGGCTCTTTTCGAAATGGCCGAGATTGCCAAATCCTATGGCGTGCGCATCGTTCTGGAAAACATCTTCACCACGGAAGACGGCCAGTACCGCCAGACGCCATCGCAAGTGGCAGAAACCGTGAAGGCCGTCGGCCACGACAATCTCGCCGCCCTGATCGACTTCAGCCACGCCTATATCGAATCCACCTTCAAGGGTCTGGATTTCCGCGAAGAACTGCGCGCCATGGCGCCGGTTACCGGCCATCTGCATGTGCATGACAGCTTCGGCCTGCCCTACACGATGAAGAAGTTCTACCACCCCGCAGAAGCCACCGCACTCGGCATCGGAGACCTTCACCTGCCGATCGGCTGGGGCGATATCGACTGGGAGGACATTTTCTCCGAACTCACCTTCCTGCCCGACACCACCCTCATCATGGAAATCGGCGCAGAACGCTTTGCCGACCAGCAGCCCGCTTGCCTGGAGCGGGCCTTGAAGCTGGCAGATGCTGTGAACAAGCGGTAACGGCCAATCAACAGAGCGAGGGGCCGCATGCGACGGCCCCCTGCTCCAACGATCCCTGCTGAGGCACGATGTCGTGACAGGATTGAAGTGCCGGTCCTCCCTTCATACCTAGACCGCCTGGACGGTGCCATAACCGGCACAGTCCTTGAACGACGCCGCGTCGCCTGCGGTCGTCTGGTCACTATGAAGGACATCGCCGTTATGAAGATTTTGGTGGTCATCGCCCATCCGCGGGAAAACTCCCTGACACATCAAGCGGCGCGCGCTTTTGCCGAGGCAGCGCAAGCGAACGGCCACGAGGTCGAGTTCGCCGATCTGGTGGCCGAGAATTTCGACCCGGTGCTCAAAGCCGAGGACGAGCCGGATTGGAGTGGACGAGATATAGACTTCGCTGAAGATGTTCGGAGAGAGATGGAGCGCGTGGAACGCAACGATGCCACTGTCCTCTTCTTTCCCGTGTGGTGGTGGTCCATGCCGGCGATCCTCAAAGGATGGATCGACCGCGTGTGGGCTCAGAACTGGGCCTTCGGAAGTAAGACCTATCCACATGCCAAGGTGCTGATGGTCGGCATCGCCGGTGCAACGGAGGATGACTACCGCAAGCGCGGCTATGACATCGCCTTTCGCACACAGCTGAAGGTGGGGATCCTCGATTATTGCAGTGTGAATGAAGGCAAGGTCGAGATTTTATATGGATCGCTGGAAGGCGAGGCCCAGGCGGCTGCGATTGTATCAAGCGCGAAAGATCTGGGAGCCAGGTTCTAGCGCGCCAGGAACGTTCATCGCCAATCTTCCAGTCGAAACGTTTGCTGGTTTCGCGTCATAAGGCACATGGTCGGTGAAGAGCTACAAGCATATGAACGCGACAACTCCCCTCCCATCACTGAAGGTGAAACGGCGCTCCTTATCGGAATAGGACCCCGCGCCAACGCCGCTCGATCCTTGGGAAAGAAAAGTGACGCAATCCCCCGAAAGCACAACCAAAAGACGAACATCGATAAATGTGAAAACTTTTCGTTGACTGCGGTGATGAACTCCCCTATAGATAGGTCATCGATCTTTTGCTTGCCGAGCTTTGTCTACCGCGCGATTGGCACCGCGCTCTAAGCGAACTTCTCTTTCAAAAATAGTCGGTTTTTATCCGCGTGGCATCCGTTACGCGGTCCTTCACTCTATGCTTTGAAAGGGTTTATTATGACCACTGGCACAGTTAAATGGTTCAATTCCACAAAAGGCTTCGGCTTCATTCAGCCTGACAATGGCGGCGCTGACGCGTTCGTTCACATTTCGGCTGTCGAGCGTGCAGGAATGCGCGAACTCGTCGAAGGCCAGAAGATTGGCTTCGAACTCGAGCGCGACAACAAGTCGGGCAAGATGTCTGCGACCAATCTGCAGTCCGCATAATTGAGATCCGCTTCCCTTTGACCACGGATGTACTGGCACTGCCGGGAGCAATTTCATTCGAGGCCAGGCATTGCGCCTGGCCTTTTTCGTTTCGGCATATGGCCGGAGAGGCAAATACCCCATGACACAAACACACAGCAAATCTCGCCAGCAGGCGGAGCTTGCCTTCGGCAAGCTTCAGACGCCGTTCTTCGCAAAAAATCACGCTGTCGATGAACTGCAAGCTGCCGTCGACGCGCGGGACGCGAAAACAGCCAGACTAAAGGCGGCCCGCCTTGCAAAAGAACTGGCCGATCGCAAATCCACAGTGGCCGCTCTGGTGACCAAACGCACCAAGAAGACGCCGTCGGCTTGTCCGACGTCTTAAAGCGTGTTGCGATCTTTTAGATTCGCTCTTACGCTTTAAGTCCTTGTTCTCGCATGTCGTTATCGCAGAACCGCTGCACAATTTTGCACGGACCATGCTTTAAAATCGCGTCGCGGTCGTTCAGACTCGCTCCTTGCGCTTCACGCCTTCGTTTTATCGCATGTCGCTTTCGCAAAGCCGCATTGCGCTTTTGCGCGATATCGCCGGTGAGAGCCAAGAAATCCAGCAACACAGGTGGGATGCATGTCAACGACAACCAACGAACTCAATGCGACCAACACTGCCTGGCAGATCGCGATGCAGGAAATCCTGCGGGTCGTGATCCGCGATCTTTACCAGGCCAAGGGCGAAGCGCATTTCAAACAACATATCGAGCGCATCGAAATGGCAGCGGTCGATAGTATCCAGACGGATCTCAGGTTTCGCGGAACGGACGAATGGACGGAAGTCCTCGTCAAGGAAAAAGCCAGCAACTTCGTCACGTCCTTGCTGACATCGTTCACCTACGATCGCGCCTGAATAACGGCTCGCTCAGCGCATTACATCCGTACGCTGATCTCAGGTGCGATAAAAAATACGCAATAAAAACAATAGCCTTTGCAAGATAGCTGGAGCGGGTGAAGGGAATCGAACCCTCGTATTCAGCTTGGGAAGCTGCTGCTCTACCATTGAGCTACACCCGCGCGCTTAAAAACTTCCGATAGAACGATGCGGCTGTCAAGCCGCGCCGCAAGGCATTCCGCTATCGCACCGCGGCCTCTGGCCGATCACTCTGCGAGGAAATGCTTGGAGAGCTTCAGGCCCTGGGCCTGATAGTTGGAGCCGAGGCCCGTGCCGTAGAGACCTTCGGGTTTGGCCAGCATATGTTCATAGACAAGGCGCCCGACGATCTGGCCGTGCTCCAGGATGAAGGGCACCTCGTGGCTTCTGACTTCTAGGACGGCGCGGCTGCCGGTGCCGCCGGCGCTGGCGTGGCCGAAGCCGGGGTCGAAGAAGCCGGCATAGTGGACGCGGAACTCGCCGACCAGAGGATCGAACGGTGTCATCTCGGCAGCGTAGAGCGGTGGTACATGCACGGCTTCTCGCGAGACGAGGATGTAGAATTCATCCGGATCGAGGATCAGTTCGGCGCGGCCGCGCGCGTAGAGCGGCTCCCAGAAATCCAGAACGTCGTGGGCTGCTTTCTGGTCCACATCGACAACTGCGGTGTGGTGCTTGCCGCGATATCCGATGAGGCCGCTGTCACCGAAGCCTTTGAGGTCGATGGAGAGCGCAATACCGCCGCCGGATACGTTTGGCGTGTCACTGGCGACGAGGATTTCACTCTCGTGAAGCGCCTGCAACTCGCCCTCGTTCAACAGCGAATGACCGATACGGAAGCGGATCTGCGACAGGCGCGAGCCCTGGCGCACGACGATCGGGAAGGTACGCGGGCTGACTTCCAGATAAAGCGGTCCCTGATAGCCTGCGGGGATCTTGTCGAACTCCTGCGCGTGGTCGGTGATGACGCGGGTGAAGATATCGAGACGGCCGGTGGAGCTCTTCGGGTTGGCCGAGGCGGACATGTCGGCGGGCAGCGCCAGCGTTTCCATCAGCGGCACGATATAGACGCAGCCGGTTTCCAGCACGGCGCCTTCGCTGAGATCGATTTCGTGCAGACGCAGGCGGTCCAGCTTTTCGATGACCTTGGTGCCCGGGCCGGGCATGAAGCTTGCGCGCACACGGTAAGCCTTGGCACCGAGACGCAGATCAAGGCTTGCCGGCTGCACCTGGTCTCCATCCAGCGCTCGCTCGCTCTTCAGGTGGCCGGAAGAAAACAGCGCCCGTATCGCGCCATCGGCCAGAATACCCGTGGTTCTCATCATCGTCAGTGCCCCTGTTCCGCGCCGACAAAATCAAAAGCAGGCCATTGACGCAAGTTGTTAACGGCAGTAAGGCAATCTTATCCCGTGGTGATTTGGCCGGTCGGCTTGCAGCCACGTTAAACAAGTGGCTAAAAAGACCGGGTGCTTGGAACCGGTCTGCTTTTGCGACCGGTTTTTTTGTTTGAAGGTGATCAAATGAGCAAGAAATGGCGCCCGGCAACTCAACTCGTACATGGCGGCACGTTGCGCTCCCCCTACGGTGAGACGTCCGAAGCACTCTACCTGACCCAGGGCTTTGTCTATGAAAGCTCGGAAGCGGCAGAAGCGCGCTTCAAGGGAGAGACGGACGGTTTCATCTATGCGCGCTATGCGAGCCCCACCAATGACATGTTCGAAAAGCGCATGTGCCTGCTGGAAGGTGCCGAGGATGCGCGCGCCACGGCATCCGGCATGGCCGCTGTCAGCGCTGCCATTCTCTGCCAGCTGAAAGCTGGCGATCACATCGTTGCGGCCCGCGCGCTTTTCGGTTCCTGCCGCTGGGTGGTCGAGACGCTGGCGCCGAAATACGGCATCGAATGCACGCTGGTCGATGGCCGCGATCTTGCCAATTGGGAAAAGGCGATCAAGCCGAACACCAAGCTGTTCTTCCTGGAAAGCCCGACCAATCCGACGCTGGAAGTGGTTGATATTGCAGGCGTTGCCAAGCTTGCTAACCAGATTGGTGCCAAGGTCGTTGTCGACAACGTGTTTGCGACGCCGCTCTTCCAGAAGCCTCTGGAACTTGGTGCGCATATCGTCGTCTATTCCGCCACCAAACATATCGATGGTCAGGGACGCTGCCTTGGCGGCGTGGTGCTGTCGGACAAGAAGTGGATCGAGGAAGAACTTCAGGATTACTTCCGCCACACCGGCCCCGCACTGTCTCCCTTCAACGCATGGACATTGCTGAAGGGCATCGAGACCATGCCGCTGCGCGTCAAGCAACAGACGGCGAATGCCGGCAAGATTGCGGATTTCCTGGCGGACCAAAGCAAGGTCGCGAAGGTCATCTATCCAGGTCGTGCCGACCATCCGCAGGCCGATATTATTGCGCGGCAGATGTCGGGCGGTTCGACGCTTGTCTGCTTTGAATTGAAGGGCGGCAAGGAAGCGGCGTTCAAGCTGCAGAATGCGCTGGAGGTCGTCAAGATTTCCAACAATCTCGGTGATGCCAAGAGTCTGATCACCCATCCCGCCACCACGACCCACAAGAACCTGACGGACGAGGCACGCGCCGAACTCGGCATCTCCGGCGGCACGCTTCGTCTGTCCTGCGGCATCGAAGACACCGACGACCTGCTGGAAGATTTCGCCGCAGCGCTTTCGAAGGTTTCTGCCTGATATCAAATGCCCGGTGAGCCATCATCGGGCAATTTCTTTCTCGATTTCCGGATGTTCTGCGCGCAACACGCGTAGAGTGCCAACCCTAGTTTATTTTAGACAAATTGCGTTTTTTCTACTGTCTCTTCACGATTTTGTGCGTATTGAATTGAGAAACAAACCTGATACGCAACGCTTTAGCCTCTTAACGCATTCAAACAACTCAGCTCCAATCAACGGACTTTCCCGTCCTTCATTCGGTGTAGTAGAATAAAATGCTAGAGGCAGAGACAGCCAAGGTCGCGAACATGTATCGTGCATCGACAAAAGAGATAGAGGTCACCGTCGACCCATATTATCTCGATGAGCAATCGGACCCGGACGATAGCCGTTATGTCTGGGGCTATACGGTCGTGATCACGAACAACTCCAAGCAGGCCGTGACGCTCGTCAATCGCTACTGGCACATCACCGATCAAAATGGCGTGGTGGACGAGGTTTCGGGCCCGGGTGTCGTTGGTGAGCAACCCCATTTGCAACCAGGCGACAGCTACGAATATTCCTCCGGATGCCCGCTGGACACCCCGTCAGGCATGATGTTTGGCCATTACGAAATGGAAACGGACACGGGCGAGGTCTTCACGGTAGACATTCCCGCCTTCTCGCTGGACAGCCCTGGGCTTGCCCGCGTGCTCAACTGAGCGGGGCTCTCACCCCGCTCCTTATCCTTATGCCGACAGTTCTTCGACCGGGTAACGGTAGGTCGTCGAGCAGAACTCGCAGCTCACCGACACCACGCCGTCCTCCTGGCTGTCCTCGATCTCCTCTGCCGAAAATCCGGACAGCACGCCCTTGATCTTCTCCCGCGAGCAACTGCATTTGTCGATGATCGACTGAGGCTCGTAGACGCGCACGCCCTGCTCATGGAAGAGGCGGAACAGCAAACGCTCCACCGGAACCTGGGGATCGGTCAGTTCATCCGTATCCACCGTGTCGATCAGCGCCACCGCTTCCGTCCAGGCATCGTCTTCGGCTTCACCGAACGAGCTTTCGTCGCCATCGCCGCCATGAAGGTCACGGGTGCGTAGACGCTCCGGCGCCTGCGGCAGGAACTGGGCAATAATGCCGCCCGCACGCCAGCCACGACGTGGCTTGCCTTCGCTATCACGGTCGAAGAACTCCGCCACACCAAGGCGCACCCGCGTCGGCAACTGCTCAGACTGGCGGAAATACACGCTGGCGATTTCCTCCAGCGAAGAGCCATCCAACGGCACGATGCCCTGATAGGGCTGCATGCCCACACCCTGATCGATGGTGAAGGCGAGGATGCCGGTGCCGAGAAGCTCTTCGGGCGAGGTCTGCCCAGCAGCAATCGCCTGTGCCAGACGCTCATCGTCGAAGCGGGCATATGCGCGCATGTTCTCAGGTGCCGTAAAATCGGCCACCAGGAGATCCACCGGGCCATCGCCCTTGGTTTGCACCGTGAGCTTGCCGGAGAATTTGAGTGACGTGCCGATCAGTGCCGTCAGCACCAAAGCTTCCGCCAGAAGCCGGGCGACGACAGGCGGATAATCATGGCGCTGCAAAATGGCATTCAGCAACGGACCGACCTGCACGGCGCGGCCGCGAACGTCGAGCCCTTCCACCTGAAAGGGGACGACCTTGTCGTCGCCGGCAAAGTTCATATCTTCCAGTTCTACGGTTACGTCCGCCATGGTTTTGCTCCTTCGAACCCGCCTTCCGGAATTTGGAAATGATCGCCACGCTTTCGGCCGCGACCAGCAGGTCTCTTGTCCGGTTTTCGCAAAGATAGAGCGGAGAATGGCAAAACGAAACCATCCCCGGCCCAAATGTCGCGATAAACGATTGATGAAACGCCGCCGTGAACCGGCAGCACTGGTTGGCGTAAAGATGGGGCGCCGCGCTTGAAATTCAAGCTCCCGGCTTAGCCCCCATCCTCAGCTCGGCCCTGCTATCAGATAACGCCCATGCACCAGGCGATCACGGCCTTTTGCGCGTGCAGGCGGTTCTCCGCCTCATCGAAGACCACCGACTGCGGACCGTCGATCACCGCATCGGTCACTTCCTCGCCGCGGTGCGCGGGCAGGCAGTGCATGAAGAGCGCCTCGCTATTGGCCTTCTTCATCAGCGCTTCATTCACCTGATAGGGCTGAAAGATGTTGTGACCGCGTGCCTTGTGCTCCTGGTTCATGGAAACCCAGGTGTCGGTGACGATGCAGTCCGAACCGGCGACAGCACGTTCGGCGTCATGGCAGAGCATGATCTCGCCGCCATTGTTGCGGGCCCAGTTGAGGTACTTGTCGAGCGGCTCCGAACCCATGGGCACGGCCATGTTCATCTTGTAGCCGAAGCGGGCGGAGCCCTCGACCAGCGAATGCAGCACATTGTTGCCGTCACCCGTCCAGGCGATGGTCTTGCCCTTCACCGGGCCGCGATGCTCTTCGAAGGTCATGATATCGGCCATGATCTGGCACGGGTGCGTCTCGTCCGTCAGGCCGTTGATAACCGGAACGGTGGCGTGTTCGGCAAGTTCCAGCAGGCGGGAATGATCGGTCGTGCGGATCATGATGGCATCGACATAGCGCGACAGGACCTTGGCGGTATCGCCAATGGTTTCGGCGCGGCCGAGCTGCATTTCGGTGCCGGAGAGAAACAGCGTTTCACCGCCAAGCTGGCGCATGCCGACATCGAACGACACGCGGGTGCGCGTCGACGGCTTTTCGAAGATCATCGCCAGCATCTTGCCAGCCAGCGGCTTTTCCGCCGTTCCGTTCTTCGTTGCGATCTTGCGGCTCTTGGCGTCTTCAAGAATGAGCCGCAGGTCTTCCGAGCCGACGGCCGAAAGATCGAGGAAATGCTTTGCCATTTTAATTCAGTCCCATCAATGCGGGCCACCCTTTACGCCGGCCCTGATGCGCCTCGTCAGGCGCTCTTTGCCAGTTTGGTGGTGAGTGCTTCGGCAGCCTTCTCGACGCGCGCAAGCCCATCACGCGCCTCTTCTGCCGTAACCACGAGCGGCGGCAGCAGACGGATGACGTTATCGCCTGCCGGAACGGCAAGAAGATGCTCCGCGCGCATGGCCTGGAGCAGATCGCCGGATGGAACCCGCGCCTTGATGCCGAGCAGCAAACCTTCGCCACGGATTTCCTCGATCACATCCGGATAACGGTCCTTCAGCGACGCCAGTCCCTGGCGGAAGATCAGCGCGACATCGCGCACATGCTCGATAAAGCCATCGGCCAGAACGATATCCAGCACGGCGTTGCCGGCCGCCATGGCCAGCGGATTGCCGCCATAGGTCGTGCCATGCGAGCCCGCCGTCATGCCGGACGCGGCTTCTGCCGTTGCAAGGCATGCCCCGAAGGGGAAGCCACCGCCAATGCCCTTGGCAACGGCCATGATATCAGGCGCGACGCCTGAGCGTTCATAGGCGAAGAACTTGCCGGTACGGCCAACGCCGGTCTGCACTTCGTCGAAGATCAAAAGCAAGCCGTGCTCTTCGCAGAGCGCACGCAGCGTGCGCAGGAAATCAGGCTGAACGACACGGATACCGCCTTCGCCCTGGATCGGCTCGATCAGAAGGGCAGCCGTTTCCGGAACGATCGCCGCCTTCAGCGCTTCGAGATCGCCGAATGGCACCTGGTCGAAGCCTTCCACCTTGGGGCCGAAGCCCTCGAGATATTTGGCCTGGCCGCCAGCCGCGATGGTGGCGAGTGTGCGGCCATGGAATGCACCTTCGAAGGTGATGATGCGGAATTTTTCCGGATGGCCGTGCGTGTACTGATAACGGCGTGCCGTCTTGATGGCGCATTCCAGCGCTTCCGCACCGGAGTTTGTGAAGAACACCTTGTCGGCGAATGTTGCATCCGTCAGCCGCTTTGCCAGCACTTCCTGGCCTGCAACCTCATAGAGGTTGGACAGGTGCCAGACCTTCTCGACCTGTGCCTTGAGGGATTCAACCATATGGGGATGGCTATGGCCGACCGAGGTCACCGCAACGCCTGCACCGAAATCGAGATATCGCTCGCCGCTTTCCGTGATCAGCCAAACGCCCTCGCCTCGTTCGAAGCGCAGGGGGGCTTTGGAAAACGTATCGAACAACGGCCCGGATTTGGGGGCAGTTTCGGCCATGGCGACATCACTCCTTACGTCAAGTCGGGACAGACGACTGTCAATAGGGCTCGCGGGTTATCCCTGCCCTGAAAATCAAAAATGCCGCCTCGCGGCGGCCTGCATGCTGTCTTCATTGCGAGAGCACTATTGTCACTTCCCCGCCTAATGTCAACAAATCTCGGCACTTCCGGGCATTTACAAGCCTTGGTAGGTGCTTGCCGCGCAGGCCCGAGGTGTTGCCTTTCTGACTCACAGGGGAAGCAAGTTGGGGAAAACCGGAAAATCGATTCCAGATGATTCCTGCGACTCTTGTCACGGAGTCAACCGACGATTAGGTTAACCGTCAATTACTAGACTGCAATGCGGCGGAACTAGTCACCTACAATCTGGCGAATGGCCTGCGCGTGGTTCACTCCATGGCATAGTAGGTGGATTCTGCCCGAAAACAACGCGACGAGCGGAGAAGCGGCATGAACTGGACGGACGAACGAGTAGAAAAGCTCAAGAGATTATGGTCCGAAGGGCTTAGCGCAAGCCAGATCGCAGCACAACTAGGCGGTGTGAGCCGCAATGCCGTCATCGGCAAGGTTCACCGCCTCAACCTGCCAGGTCGCGCCAAGGCCGGCGGCACGGTCGCCACGTCGCGTCCTGCGCCCAAGCGTCCCGCAGCAGCGCCGCGTCCGGCAAGCTATGCGGCTCCGGCCCGCGCTGCGACCAGCCGTCCAGCACCGGCCCGTAGCTCTGGTGCCCTCGCTTTCAAGGAAGACATGGACATCGACACCGTCGAGCCCATGGAATATGTTCGTTCTTCCAACAATGTCGTTATCCCGATCTCGCGTCGCCTGACGCTGACGGAACTGACCGAGCGTACCTGCAAATGGCCGGTCGGCGACCCGCTCAAGGACGACTTCCATTTCTGCGGCTGCGAGGCGTCTGAAGCCTCGCCCTACTGCAAGTTCCACGCGAAGATGGCCTACCAGCCGGTCAGCGAACGCCGCAAGGCGTAAGGTCTGTCTCAGAACCAATTCAGAAAGCGGGCTTCGGTCCGCTTTTTTATTGGGCAGTCTCCAGCTTTGCCAAATAATCCAAGCTTGCCTGCAGCAATAATCGCGCCCAGACTATCATCATGGACGCGATCGACACACTGCACGACTATATCTCGGCGCTATGGGCCAGGGCCGTCGACACGCCCTTCCCGCCAATCCCGCGCAGCACCCGTGGCGACGGAACCGTTTACGTCGAATGGCGACGCGGCAGCTACTGGCTGATCTGCGAGGAGCGCGGAGAGGAATATTGGCGTCGGGAAGCCACGGACATGGACGATGCCGCCTTCCAGTTGATGTCGATCGTGACGGGAGAAGTGGTGCGCGATCGCGAGCTTGCGGTTCGGGAAAAAGCGCGCCGCCAGTCGACCGGCCCGGACGACTATTCGCGCTGGAACTGGATGTACCAGGAGATCGAACTGATGAGCGCGATCAAGGAGAGTTATGGTGCTCGAACCCGAGCCAATTATGCCGAGGTGCTGACGCGCAGCCCGTTGTCGAGGGACGAGATAGACGCCGCGCGATATCCCATTCCGTCAACATTGATTTGACGCCGGGAAGCCACGGGCTGTCCGCTCTGACGCCGCAAGAATAGGAGCGCTTGTACCTTCAAGCAAAGCGCTCCCGAAGCCGATCAGGCTTCCATGGAATAGCCGGCACCGCGAACGGTGCGGATGACATCCTGCATGCTGGAGAAATTCAGCGCCTTACGCAGACGACCGACATGGACGTCCACCGTGCGCTCATCCACATAGATATCGTGACCCCAGACACCATCGAGAAGCTGGGAACGGGAAAACACACGACCAGGCGAGGTCATGAGGAATTCCAGCAGACGGAATTCGGTCGGCCCGAGACGGACTTCGCGGCTCTTGCGATGGACGCGATGCGTCTCACGGTCAAGTTCGATATCGCCGCATTTCAGCACCGAGGACAGGACCTCCGGCTTGGCGCGGCGCAGCATCGCCTTGACGCGTGCCATCAGTTCCGGCGTGGAGAAGGGCTTCACGACATAGTCGTCCGCGCCCGTCGCCAGGCCCCGAACCCGTTCGCTTTCCTCGCCGCGCGCCGTCAGCATGATGATCGGCAGACGCTCGGTTTCCGGACGCATGCGCAGGCGACGGCAAAGCTCGATGCCGGAGACGCCCGGCAGCATCCAGTCGAGGATCAAAAGATCCGGCGTGCGCTCCTGAAGGCGGATTTCCGCCTCGTCGCCACGCGGAATGGTGTCCACGTCATAGCCTTCGGATTCGAGATTGTAACGGAGGAGGACGCTCAGCGCCTCCTCGTCTTCGACAACGGCGATTTTTGGCACCATGGCTCCAGATCCTATCTGTCGCTTACTCGGTCACAGCGCCGAGCGTGTTGGAACTATCGTCCTTCGGACGCTCACCTTCCGGCTGGCTGCCAGTGGTCATGTAGTAGATGGTCTCGGCGATGTTGGTGGCGTGGTCGCCGACACGCTCGATGTTCTTGGCACAGAACAGAAGATGCGTGCAGGTGGTGATGTTGCGCGGATCTTCCATCATGTAGGTCAAAAGCTCGCGGAAGAGCGAGGTGTACATGGCGTCGATTTCCTCGTCGCGCTCGCGGATGGCCTGGGCCTTTTCCGCCGATCGCGTGGAGTAGACGTCCAGCACTTCCTTCAACTGCACAAGCGCCAGTTCCGACAGATGCTCAAGGCCACGTGCCAGTTTGCGCGGAACGCCGGTGCCGGCAACAGCGATGACGCGCTTAGCGGTGTTCTTGCCCAGATCGCCGACGCGCTCCAGGTCTGCGGCAATGCGCAACGAACCAATGATTTCGCGAAGGTCTGCTGCCATCGGCTGGCGCTTGGCAATGGTGACGATCGCCTTGTCGCCGATTTCGCGCTCGGCGTGATCGAGGATCGTATCGTCCGAGATAACCTTTTGCGCCAAGGCTGCATCGGAATTGACGAGCGCACGCACGGCATCGGCGCACATCTGCTCGGCCAGGCCGCCCATTTCGGCGATCCGGCGGCTGAGGAACTTCAGCTCCTCATCATAGGCGGACATGATGTGGGAATGTGTCGACATGTTCGTAGTCTCCAGTTTCGAAACGCCCTGTCGCAAGCCTTTTTAGTGGCTCGAGCGACAGACGCGGTGGAATGTGCAAGCAGCAACAGGATCAGCCGAAACGACCCATGATATAGTCCTGGGTGCGCTGGTCATCCGGGTTGGTGAACATCTTGTCCGTATCGTTCTCCTCAACCAGGTGGCCGAGGTGGAACATGGCGGTACGCTGCGAAACGCGAGCGGCCTGCTGCATCGAGTGTGTCACGATGACGATGGTGTAGTTGGCACGAAGCTCGTGGATCAACTCTTCCACCTTGGCGGTCGCGATCGGGTCAAGCGCCGAGCATGGCTCATCCATGAGGATGACTTCCGGTGAAACGGCGATGGCACGTGCGATGCACAGGCGCTGCTGCTGGCCGCCGGACAGACCCGTGCCGGATTCTTGCAGGCGGTCCTTCGCTTCGTTCCAAAGACCTGCCTTCTGCAGGGCGGACTCGACGATCTGGTCCATATCCGCCTTGTTGCGGGCAAGACCGTGGATGCGCGGGCCGTAGGCAATGTTTTCGTAGATCGACTTCGGGAATGGGTTCGGCTTCTGGAACACCATGCCGACGCGAGCGCGAAGCTCGACGACATCGATGGCAGAATCGTAGATATCCTCACCATCGAGCGTAATCTCGCCGGTGACGCGGCAGCCATCGATTGTGTCGTTCATGCGGTTCAGCGTGCGCAGAAAGGTGGATTTGCCACAGCCCGAGGGGCCGATGAGAGCCGTCACCGTGTTTTCGCGAACGTTGAGCTTCACATCGTAAAGGGCGCGCTTCTCACCGTAATATACGGAGACGTCCTTGCCGATCATCTTATAGGAAACTTCATTCATTTTCTTGTCCAGCGCCTTTTCAACTGCTGCTTCCGACAACATGTTCATTGTTCCGTTCTCCCTTGCTTCTTATCGCATTTCCGAGCAGAAAACCGGTATCCACATTTCCTGGAGATGCTTTACCAGCGCCGTTCGAAGCGGCGACGCAGCAGGATTGCGCCCACATTCATCACCAGGAGGAACATAAGCAGGATGATGATAGCGCCGGATGTTCTTTCGACAAAGGCGCGTTCGGCTTCGTTCGCCCACATGTAGATCTGAACCGGCAAGGCCGTTGCAGGATCAAGCGGGGTCGTCGGGTAATTTGCCACAAAGGCCACCATGCCGATGAGAAGGAGCGGCGCGGTTTCGCCAAGCGCGTGTGCAAGGCCGATGATGGTGCCGGTCAGGATGCCCGGCATGGCAAGCGGCAGCACGTGGTGGAAGATGGTCTGCATCTTTGAGGCACCGAGACCGAGCGCTGCGGCGCGGATCGAAGGCGGCACGGCTTTCAAGGCAGCGCGTGTGGCGATGATGATGGTCGGCAGCGTCATCAGCGTCAGCACCAGACCACCGACCAGCGAGGCCGAGCGCGGAAGGCCCATGAAGTTGATGAAGACCGAGAGACCCAGCAGACCGTAAACGATGGACGGCACCGCTGCCAGGTTGTTGATGTTGACCTCGATGAGGTCCGTCAGGCGGTTCTTCGGCGCAAACTCTTCCAGGTAGATGGAAGCGGCAACCCCGATCGGCAGCGACAGAACGAGCACGATCAGCATCATGTAGAAGGAGCCGATCAGCGCGACGCCGACACCGGAGGCCTCAGGACGGCTGGATGCGCCATTGAAGAAGATACCGGTGTTGAACTTCTTTTCCAGCGCACCCTTGCCAACCAGTTCGTTCATCCAGCCGACCTGCTGGTCGGAGATTCGGCGGTTCTGCTCCTCGCCCGACATATCGACCTGGCCCTTGAAGGCGCTGTCGACATCGCCGGATGCCAGGAGCGACACGGTGCGCGTCGTGCCGATGACGTTTGGATCGGAGGTGACGATGTCGCGAAGCTGCGTGCGGACACTGTCAGAAATCAGTGCGTTGACGGCGCGCAACGCCGTGCGATCCTCCAGCGAAACGCCGAGCACCTTGGCAAGCGAGTTGCGGGCGACGACAGGGTAGTTGGCCGTCATCAGCTTAGACGGGTTCTGCGCGCGCACATTGTCCGGATCGATGATCTGCTGCGAAAACTCGACCGGGATCGTGATCATCGTCTGCTGAAAGGCCGTGTAGCCTTTGCCGATGACGGACCAGAGAAGCAGGAAGAGAAACAGCAGGCCGAAGGAGATCGCGGCGACACCATAGGCGCGGAAGCGGCGCTCTGCAGCGTAACGGCGCTTGATGCCGATATCGCGACGGACCTTCTTCGTTGCGGCAGGGGCGGAGATGCCCGGAGTAACGACGTCGGTCATTCATACTGCTCCCGGTATTTGCGCACGATGTAGAGCGCGTAGATATTGAGGCAAAGCGTGATGGCAAAGAGCGTGATGCCAAGCGCAAAGGCAACAAGCGTCTGCGGCGAGGTAAACTCAAGGTCACCGGTCAGCTGGCTGACGATCTTGACGGTCACCGTCGTCATCGGCTCGAAGGGGTTGAGCTGCAGGCGTGCGGCGACACCAGCGGCCAGAACCACGATCATGGTCTCACCGATAGCGCGTGACGCGGTCATCAGGATCGCCCCGACGATGCCCGGAAGCGCGGCCGGGAGGATGACCTTCTTGACCGTCTCGGAGCGCGTCGCGCCAAGACCGAGCGATCCGTCGCGAAGCGAGCGCGGCACCGCGGTGATAATATCATCCGACAGCGAGGAGACGTATGGGATCAGCATGATGCCCATGACGAAGCCGGCGGTGATGACGCTCTGCGCCTGGATGAAGCTGGCATAGTCGCCCGTTGCCAGACCATTGATCTGGGCAGAGATGTCACGCAGGAACGGCCCCACAGTCGTCAGCGCAAAGAAGCCGTAGACGATGGTCGGAATGCCGGCGAGCACTTCCAGCAGCGGCTTGGCAATCGAGCGCAAACGGGGGCTTGCATATTCGGCCATGTAGATCGCCGAGAACAGACCGACCGGTACCGCGACCAGCATGGCGACGAAGCCAATATAGAGCGTACCCGCCAAGAGCGGAATGAGGCCGAACTGACCGGAGCTGTCTGTCGAACCAGCCGCAGCAAAACGCGGATCCCACACCGTGCCGAAGAAGAACTGATGCGCCGGAACCATCCGGAAAAACTGCGTGGCTTCCGTCAGCATCGACATAACGATGCCGATCGTGGTCAAGATCGCGATCGACGATGCAAGAACGAGCGCGCCGAGAATGACCTTTTCCACCTGATTGCGGGCACGAAAGCGCGGTGCCAGGCCGCGGAGCGCCTTGAAGGCCCCAGCGATGGCCGTGGCAAGCACTACGAATACCATGGCGATACGGCTGACCGCCGACATGTTATTGAGCTTTTCTGCGGACTCGATCATGAAGGGCTGCGGATCGCCGGCGATGGCCACACCTTTAGAGGCGAGGACCGCGCGTGCCGTCGCGGGATCGGCTTTCAGCGCGTCATATTCCTGCGGCGAGACCTGGGTAAGGCCGCGGGCAATGGAGACGACCATGCCATAGGTAAGGCTCTGCTGGGCTTCCGGCAGAGCCTTGATGTCATCCGGGAAGCTTTCATGCACTGCAGAGTTGACGATGATCGGGCTGATGATCAGCCACGCCGCCAGGATCAGCGCGGAAGGAATAAGCGCCCAGATGAGGACGTAGGAACCGTGATAGCCAGAACGGGAGTGCATGCTGGAGGGGCGTCCGCCCGCAAGCGCCATGGCCCGACGTTTGCCAAGCACGTAGCTGGAGACGCCGATCAGCGCCAATATCAGCAGAAGGATGGATATGTTCATGGAGAGTTTCCTCGGCGCGCCACGCGGCACGATGCGGCATCATTTCACCAAGAGCGCAGCACCGACGGCTGATCACCGCACGATACCGGATCTGTATTCAGTTCACGCATTCCGGGTTGATACATCATATTTATCGGCGGGGTCGTCTTACGATAAATAGGAACTGTCAACCCTTCGAGATGTCGCAAGGCCCGACAAACCGACTTTGCCAACAGGAAGAGGTGAGAAAGCGCAGCGTTTCAGCACTGCGCTTTCTTAAGTTATATTACATGGTCTTGCCGGATTCGAACTGAGCGCGGATTTCCTTGCGCTCTGCTTCTGGGGCAGCAACCAGACCGTAGTTGGCGAGCGGGGAGTCAGGGCCGATCATCTCGTCAGAGGTGAAGAACTCGACATATTCCTTCAGGCCAGGGATCACGCCGAGGTGAGCCTTCTTGACGTAGAAGAACAGCGGACGCGAGACAGGGTACTTGCCGGAAGCAACGGTTTCGGTGGACGGAACAACGCCACCGACGGTCGCGACCTTCAGCTTGTCCTTGTTGTTGTCGTAGAAAGCGAGGCCAAAGACGCCGACGCCGGACTTGTTGGCATCGATACGAGCGAGCGTCTCGGTGTAGTCGCCGTCGATATCGACAGCCTTGCCGTCCTTACGGATGGCAACGCACTTGGCAGCAGCCTGCTTGGCGTCGGAAACCAGACCCTTGATCACGTCTGTTGCGCCAGCTTCCTTGCAGCCGTCAGCCATGATCTTCTCTTCGAAGACTTCGCGCGTGCCGTGCTTGGAGCCAGGGATATAGGCAGCGATCTCTACGTCAGGCAGTTCCTTGTTGATTTCGGACCACTTGGTGTAGGGATTGGCAACCAGCTTGCCATCCTTGACGACCTCAGCGGCGAGAGCGAGGTACAGATCCTTCGGCTCGAACTTGACGTCCTTGTTGGACTTGTCCATGGCGAAGACGATACCGTCGTAACCGATCTTCACTTCCTGAACGTCAGCAACGCCAGCGGACTTGCAGGCTGCCAGTTCGTCAGCCTTGATCTTGCGCGATGCATTGGCAATGTCGATCGTGCCTTCGCCCACGCCGGAGCAGAATGCCTTCAGACCACCGCCCGTGCCGCCGGACTCAACAACCGGTGCCTTGAAGTTCGGGAAAGCTTCGGCGAAGCTTTCAGCAACGATCTTTGCGTAAGGCAGAACCGTGGAGGAACCAGCAACCTGGATCTGGTCGCGAGCAGAAGCGGCACCCGCGAAGGCAACGGACGCCACCAGAGCTGCTGCAGACAATTTAAAGAAGTTCATTATGACTCTCCCGTCGTGGGGCCCTTTTTCGGGCTTTCGTGAACTGTGCCGGCAAGAGGCTTGATCCTTAAGCCCGTCTGGGCTGTCCCGGCGGCCTCTTCATAACCAGTCTTGCCACACCCTTTTATGTCACTTCGGTGAAAGATTTGTGACACGTTAATTTATTGATTTAATATGACATTTTAAAAATCAGATGAAAACGACCCGGCTTCTGTGTCAAAACCTCACCGTAAAGTCCGTTCCGACGCCAATCTCGGAGCGGATAATGAGCCGGGCGCGGTGGCGGGTCAGAATATGCTTGACGATGGCAAGGCCGAGACCGGTGCCTTTTTTTGAGCGACTGTCTGCGACACTGACGCGGTAGAACCGCTCGGTGAGGCGTGGAACATGCTCGGCAGGAATACCCGGACCCTTGTCCACGACGCTGACTTCGACAGGCTTGCCGGCGTCCGGACGCAAAAACACATCGACGGCCCTGCCATCCTGACCATATTTGCAGGCGTTTTCGACAAGGTTCTGGAACACCTGCACCAACTCGTCCCGGTCACCATTCACCTCTACGGGTCTTTCCGGCATGTGCAGCTTGATCTCGACATCCAGATCGCCAGCCAGCGGCAGCAGTGAATCCCGCACATGGCCAAGAAGCGGCACGAGATCGACTGTCTGATCCGGCGCGATATTGGCGCGAAGCTCAAGCCTCGACAGCGACATCAGGTCATCGACCAGGCGGCTCATGCGGGTTGCCTGATCAAGCATGATGCCGAGAAAGCGCTCTTGCGCCTTCGGGTCGTTGCGTGCCGGTCCCTGCATGGTTTCGATGAAGCCGCGCAGGGAAGCGAGCGGCGTTCTCAGCTCGTGGCTGGCGTTGGCGACGAAATCGCTGCGCATACGGTCGATCCGACGCAGATCGGAGATGTCTCTAAAGGAGAGGATATAGAAGGGCGCACCCGACGTCCGTGGCATGTCTGCAGGCGCGATGCGGACAATGAACACGCGTTCGGATGGCAATCGCTCGGAATGCTCCACCTGGTTCGGCTGACCGGTGGCGATGGTTTCGCGAATAACGTCGAGCAGGCCCGGCGAGCGCAGCCTTCCGGAAATATGCGAACCAACCGGGAGAGTACCGAAGGCGCGTTCGGCGGCTGCGTTTTCGAAGAGCACGCCGGCGTCTTGGTCAAGGATGAAAACGGGCGTATCGAGAGCGGCAATGCCGGCTCGCACGCCTGCGATCAACCCTTGATCAACCGCGCCCTGAGGCTGCGCTTCCACCTTGGGTTTCTTCTCGTCCTTTTTGATGACGTTGGATGGCGCAACGAAGAGGATGGCAAGGACGGCGGCAAGCCACAATGCAACGACGACGTAAGGTGAACGCCATTCGACAAGCGCCAAGGCTGCCAGCATCGTGACGACGAAAAGCGCAAGCCAGTTTCTCCGCATGCGGCGCATCTGTTTAAACAACGCACCCTCCCCGTCCATCGCTGCCATTGCCATCGCGAATCTTGTCCATTCGTCTCGCTCCCGATCCGACCGTCATAATCGCCTTTCATGACAGAGATTCTTCGCCCTGTCCTTTTACAAGCCTTAGCCGGCAAAATTTATGTGGATGGGGCTTCGATGCCGGAATCTCTTTGCTCTTGAATTCGTTGAGTGTCAGGCTGACCTTAAGAACACAAAATGCCAAAGGCTGAAAAGGGAGTGAGCATGAGCGAAACCGTCAAGGACAGATCCGTGACATTGACGATCGATGGCAAGGAGCGGGTCTTCAATATCGACGCTTCGGTGCTGCCCGACTGGGTCGAGGACAAGAAGCTGACATCCGGGGATTTTCCCTATGACAAGAAGCTCGGCCGGGAAGAATACGAGGCGGAGATTGAAGCGCTCCAGATCGAACTGGTGAAGGTGCAGTTCTGGCAGCAGGCCACGGGCCAACGCATCATGGCGCTGTTCGAGGGCCGCGACGCTGCCGGAAAGGGCGGCTCTATTGCCGCCGTTCGCGAATATCTCAACCCGCGCTATGCACGCGTGGTGGCGCTGACGAAGCCGACAGAAACCGAACGCGGCCAATGGTATTTCCAGCGCTACATCGCCCATTTCCCGACAGCGGGAGAGTTCGTGCTGTTCGACCGCTCATGGTATAACCGCGCCGGTGTCGAACCGGTCATGGGCTTCTGCACGCCGGAAGAGCACAAACGCTTCCTGAAAGAAGTACCGCGTTTGGAAAAAATGCTGGTGCATGAGGGCGTGAACCTTTTCAAGTTCTATCTGGATATCGGACGCGAGACCCAGCTCGAGCGCTTCCATGACCGGCGCCACAGCCCGCTGAAATCCTGGAAGCTTTCCGACATGGATATCGCCGCCCTGACCAAGTGGGACGACTATACCGCAGCGCGCGACGAGATGCTGGACAAGACCCACATAGACGACGCGCCGTGGACGGTGATCCGCGCCAATGACAAGCGCAGGCTGAGGCTCAACCTGATCCGCCATATTCTCACGTCGCTCAATTATGACGGCAAGGATGAGAAGGCGATCGGCAAGATCGATGAGAAGATCTTAGGAAGCGGACCGAAGTTTTTAAAATAGCTTGAGCGACGATCTTGATCGCTCCGGCTTCAGGCCGAGGTGATTAGCACATCCAAGGAGAGGAGGCAGACCCACAGCGGCCTGCCTCTTTTCATTTCTGGTTTCACTGACCAGGCAGGATACGAACCGAATAGAGGTTGATCGGGCGGGCGGTGCCATCGATATCGCTGTTGATGAAGATACGGCCAGGCGCATTCGGCGCCATGGTTCGATCGAAACTCACATTGATCAGCATATCCGCCCGCTCCTGCGTGGCAGTGAAACGGTGGCGCGAGCAATCGCCAAGCGTGCCAAAGTCGCAGGATACCGACACCTGACTCTGACCATTGCTACCAGATTGCAGTGTGATGGAAATCGTCGAGGACTTGCCCGCCATCTCGCGCAGCACTTCGGCCGGAACGGTGATGGCGATGTTACCTGCGGCATCCGCCGTCTGCGATGTGACGCGAACGGCCTTTCCGCCGCCGGTTGCCACGTTTTCCACCTTGGAGAGCGAACCGGGCTGGAGCCCCGCATTTCCGCGATCCGCGTTGAAAACCTCCTGCCAGGCGTCGGAGAAACCGCGGCCGGCGGCAAGCGTCGGTTCCTGGGGGCTCTGCTGACCGTCGAAATCTTCCGATTCCACCGAAGGCGGCGGGTTTGGCACGCTGGTGTCCCGCTGGGCCGGGCTCAGCAGCAAGCCGGAACTGTAGACCCACCAGCCACCAAGGCCGATGAAGGTTAAAAGCGTAAACCAGATGAAAAGGCGTGTGATGATGCCCTTCTTGCGACGGCCCTTGGCCGCACGCTCCGGCTTGAAGGCAAGCGAAGAGGCCTCGAAGGACGGACCGGCCGCAGAGGTCATGCGGCCCAAGTCCTCGTCGGAGCGCTCGGCGCGAAAATCGCTCATCTCCGGCGGCTCAGATGCGGGCTCGCTGCGCGGCTCAGCGCGCACCGGCGCCTCGACAGGCATTGCGGCACCCTCATCCTCGTCTTCATGCCGCCGCGCGGGCGCAACGGACGGTGCCGCGACAGCGGAAGCAGACTGCGCGACGGCAGGAGGCTCGACAACAGGCGGCGCGGCACGTTGCGTTTCCCGACGCACATGATCCTCGACCACATCCAGCAGGCGGTTGCGCTCTTCCGTCTCGATGGCGTGAATGAGATTTTCCAGACGCTGACGTTGCTGCGCCACGACAGTCTGGTCATCTATGCCCTGCTTACGCAGACCGGCCTCCAAGGCCTGGCGCGACGATTGGTAGATGCGCGCGCGCACTTCGGCATTCGACCGATCCGATTTTTCCAGGGCATTTCTGATTGCCGTTTCCAGTCCGCTCACTCTCGGTCCTTCTTCCTCGCCATACGCGAAAGATCAACGCTTCGGCACCACGTTTACGATTCGGTAACGACTCGCGTCCCCAACCGCAAGCCACCTCACCCGCAAAGCGGAGATTGGCTTGGGGAAAACGTCGCCACTATGGCAGTCGGGCCATAAGGTTACCGGCAAGCGCCCATCACAATCCTCACCGCACGTCCTCAACGCCTTACTGTCTGCCTGCGCTTTTCGCTTTTCAACGGTGCTCACCTCGGCTAAATCTTACGTGCGCGTAAACGTAAATCGCCAAGTATCATTCCGTGGGAGGAACTATGCTACCGTCCATTCTCAAGGACAATCTCCGACTGCCGGTGATTGCCTCACCACTTTTCATCATTTCTCATCCGGAATTGACGCTGGCACAATGCAAAGCAGGCGTCGTGGGGGCATTTCCCGCTTTGAACGCCCGCCCGGAGAGCCAGTTGGATGAGTGGCTGGCGATGATGACGGAAGAGCTTGCTGCGCACAATTCCGCCAACCCGGACCGGCCGGCCGCGCCTTTTGCGGTGAACCAGATCGTGCATATGTCCAACAAACGGCTGGAACATGATCTTGGGCTTTGCGTGAAATACAAGGTGCCGATCGTGATCTCGTCCTTGGGAGCTGTCCCGGAGGTCAACGCCGCGATCCACTCCTATGGCGGGATCGTGCTGCATGACGTGATCAACAACCGCCACGCCAACTCGGCGATCCGAAAGGGTGCGGATGGCCTGATTGCAGTTGCCACTGGTGCCGGTGGCCATGCGGGTACCCTGTCCCCCTTCGCGCTTGTTCAGGAAATCCGCGAATGGTTCGATGGCCCTCTGCTTCTGGCTGGCGCCATCGCCAATGGCGGCTCCATTCTGGCGGCCCAGGCCATGGGGGCGGATATGGCCTATATCGGCTCGCCCTTTATCGCCACCCGCGAAGCGCGCGCAACGGAAGCCTACAAGCAGGCGATCGTCGAGGCGCATGCCAATGACATCGTCTATTCCAACTACTTCACCGGCGTGCATGGCAACTATCTGAAAGCTTCGATCGTCGCGTCTGGTCTCGATCCCGACAATCTGCCCGTCGCCGATCCCTCGAAAATGGATTTCGCCGCCGCCTCCACAGGCGCCAAAGCCTGGAAGGACATCTGGGGCGCGGGGCAAGGTGTGGGTGCGGTGAAAGCCATCGAACCCGTCTCCGCACTCGTCGACCGGCTCGCGCAGGAGTACGCTGCGGCGAAGCAGCGCGTCTGCGCGTCATAGGCGAACAAGCTCGTCGCCAGCGGGAAATTTTCAACAAGCTGACATTCAGCGCTTGAAATCCTGCCCCAATGGCTGTATCAGCCCGCCATACGCCGCGCCGAGAGATCTTCGGCGTTTGCGCAGGCCGCTTTAGCTCAGTCGGTAGAGCACGTCATTCGTAATGACGGGGTCACGTGTTCGAGTCACGTAAGCGGCACCATTTTTCCCTAGTATAATCAGTCTTTTACCTTGCATTCGCACCCGATGTCTTTGCTGCGATACTCGCCTAAGACTGCACGTGCGACCATATTGCTACCAGAAGAATGTTTGTTTAATTCCCAATGTAGGTCTGCAATTGGAACGCGCCTATGCCCGACTCTCAAGCACGTGATACAGACAAGGCCAATTGGCCTAAGTTAACAGAGAAGGACTGGTACGTTTTCGCCATTTGCCTCGCAATCGGCGCGATCATCGCCGCGTTCTTTGCTGCGTGGTGGGTCTTTGGGGGAACTTCAGTCCTTGAAATGAAGCAACGCATCGACGTTGTCACACCATTCGGCGCGATTTACTTAGCCCTAATGACTTTCTGTACCGTAGCATGGCGCGGCATGGTAACGTCTCGCCAAGCGGACCAGCAGAAGCGCCAAAACGATGCAAATGATGAGGCCAATTATTCTAAGTTGCTGCAAGAGGCCGCAAAACTGATCGCGGAAAAGGAAAAAATTCCTCAAGTTGTAGCTGGCATCTCAACGCTAGAAATTCTCTTAACCGAACCGCAGAAGAGATTTGCAGTTGAAGCGATGGATCTTCTAGCCGATCTCCTTATTGATACCTACGAAAAGCCCGGCTTCGATAATGTAAATCGCGCTACGTTACGAGCGCTCGTTACTGGTGAAGAAAAAGGTGCCCGATCCAGGACATCGGCTAAGTTTCAAAAGCCTGTCAGTTCAAGTTCTTTTGACAAGCATTGGCCTCGAATCGCGGGGATCAGACCACTGCATCTCGTCGGAGGGGCGCTTTGGCCGACGATCTACGACTCTATGGAAGACAGCTTGGGTCGTCTTGAAAAAGTGCGCCTACACGAGTGCCGTATCACCAAGTCCCAATCATTCCGCGAATGTGTTTTCTCGGACTGCCGGATCGAAGTCATTGACGATTTTGACCTTAGTCGGAATACATTCAAGGATTGCGATTTTAGCGACTGCGCCATAAAGGTGTATGGCATTCTAGATGCCCACTCAATCAAGGAAGGGCGGAATTATTACAAGCCGGATAACCCGCCACGCGACCATCTCGGCAATGTCGTGACCGATGTATTCATCTCGTACGAGGAGTACCAAAAATTAACTGAAGACGACATTCCGTTTTGAGGAAAGCAACAATTTGCCATCAAGGTAAGTCAGAAACTTCTCATATCATAATAGCCCAAAGGCAACATAACGCCAAGCCGGACGTGGATCCGGCAGTACATATGAGACATGTCTCAGTCACCTGAATTACTACCCCGTGCCCGGCGCGCCTTGATCTCTTCTTTCATTCTCTCCTTTTGCAGCGCCATTAGACTGTACGGGAGAGGTATCGATAGAAGTACTCCGAAGGTCGAAAAAAAAGTCATCAAGGCGAATACACTCTCTACATTTTCGGCCTTGGCATCCTTCAACACCATCCCGACCACAAGCAGAAGCAACGACATGATGTAGACGAAAAAGAGGTGCGAGAAATTCGCTATCCTATTTTGCATGTCTTCGGCGTGAACGTATGCGACCCTCCAGTTCCCCGGCAGAAGCATAGAGGGATCGCCCACAATTGAAATCACGGCAACAAGAACACCTGCTAGAATCGCAAAGACATCGATCAGAGCGCTCATGGCATCGTCGCTATTCTTTAGGTATCCTCCCCAAAAATAGGCGACCGCCACAGAAGCCGTAAAGGCTATGATGATATAGATGCCCCGCGCTCCCATTATTCTTCCATCACCCCGTTTCGTCCCCAGTCTGCCAGACAATCACGCAGAGCAGAAAAAGCGCTTGCGTTTTCAAGTGAAATTTCGTCACCGTCGACATTGACCTCACGCTTTATCACAAGCTTGTCTCGCGTAATGATATTACCATCCTGAGTGACAATTTTGAACTCGTCCGGCCCGTCGGTGATCTGTAGAGCAAGAGTGCTTAAAACCTGGGGGACTAGTTGGCTCGCACTTCTCCCATCAAATCCGAGATGAAGGGTTGCTTCAATATCTGCGGCGGCCTCGACCTCCTGTGGCGATCTTCCTCTGCCAAATATTCCCCTTGCAGCCCTGAACAGCGTCCGACCGAAGCCGGAATCATGGGCTGTGCCGGTCTCGTCTGCCAGTTCTTGGGCTGCCACCAAGAAGGAAGACACGCCCAAGTCGACGGATTTCACACCTACTCGCAGAAGGCGTTCCAATTCCCTCCTGTTTGACCTAGGAAGGTAAACAAACTGCGCGTCTGCCCCCTCGATTCCCTTCGAAGCAAGAAACTGCGCTAAAAGTCTGGTTATCTGCCCATCATTCGTCTGGCCGTTGGCAACATAGGCAAGATGGTTTCCCTCCATGACCATGTGAACGCCAGTCTTTAAGAACTCTGTTCCCGGAGGTGCGCCGGTTCTACCCACTCGCGCGCCGCCATTCTCTACGGTTCCCGTTTCGCCACCTTCTGCGAAGAGCGTGAAATACAGTCCTGTACTTCCCTGTTGTAAATCACGTGCGGTTACTTGCGCCGAAACATCACCGTTGTAGCGAAACTTGGTATCACTAACAGCCGGGGCATTAAGAAGCGCTCTCCTTATTAGTTGTTCGACTGACCGCCCCTCGGTTGGCCACATAGCGCGACGATAGTGTGAAACTTTTTGCATAATCCACCCAATATTTGACCCTTAATAAAAAGGATCATCGATAGATTAGATTTGCAACGCTATCCGCACCCCAACCGAAAATTTAATTAGATTATTCACAGACAATCAGGGTTTGCATTCTAACAACCCGATCCCCGGCCCGCTCTCATCGCTGTGAATGTGCAAGGTACTTCGAAGCACCGGACGACATATCGCGGCCAGCCGCTTTACGCGGGAGCCTGATAACCACTGTAGATGCGGACAAGGGCTTTAATTTTGGATGCGAGCGCGTATAGGCGTCGGTTGTTAAATTAACGCCGGCATATTCCTGTTGATCGAGGCAGTTGCAATGACTGAGGCACGAAAGAGCGCTTGAACCTCTCCACCGCATCCCTTTCAACACAATCTCACGTTTTCGCGATGTGGATTTTCTGCCTCTCGTGCTTCTTCATCGCCTCGCCTATCTTAGTCTCTCAACACAAGAGGAGATTGAATGATCGACGAATTTGGCCCTTACGCACAAATGGCGACGCTTGGGGAGCAGATGGCCAATCGGTATCAGATGGATGAGAACCTGGAGTTGGAGCCTCACCTCTCCCATTACATGGAAGAGGTTGAGGTCAACATCGCAGCCGACAGCTTCAACCATGTGGGGTTCATGAACAAAATTCTCGGGCGATTGAAATCCGCACCGGCAGCAGACGACGAGCTGCGGCGCCATGAATTTCTACAGGCAGTCACCGTGGCGCTGCAGGAGCGTATTGATCACGCCTCTCGCGACGTTGCGCTCAGCGGAATTTGATCTTCGTCGATGCAGACCCATGGCCACAAGGAGGCTTTGCGTCCAGTCACGCTCTCACGCGAGCCAAGCGGTCAGATTGGTTTCTGACCGAGCTTAATTGGTCTGTTGATGTGGTGCTGTGTGGGGAATCAGAGACCCATCCTGGCCCTGTGGAGCGATACCCTGCGGGGCAATGTGGACGTTGCCGCGAAAAAGGGCGATGCTGAGGACAAGACCGATCAGGACGCAGAGGAGAGCGACGAAGATCAGTCCGGCTTTGTCTATCGGCTTTTTCATGGATCCTACCATAGGCGCTAATGTGGATATGGTGAGGCGATGAACACCCTTTCTTACCGTCAGACATATTTGGTTATCAAACCGTAAAGAAACAACATCATAGCCGTTTTATTGCAAAACTATTTTAGGGCGTGACCCTGTGGAAGTGCACTGTGGCGGCAAGCGCGTCCGTAACGAATGGACGGACTGTATGCGCTCGGTGGAAACTGGCGTTGAACCAATTGGTGTCAAATCACGTTACTGGCCAGATAACAATGGACATGGGATTTTAGATCGTGGACGTCATTCGCATTTTGCTCGCCATCATCCTGCCGCCCGTCGGCGTTTTCCTGCAGGTAGGTCTCGGCCTTCAGTTCTGGCTGAACATCCTGCTCACGCTGTGCGGCTATCTACCCGGCATCATCCATGCGATCTGGGTCATCCTGCGTAAGTGATCAATATCCACTTGCGGTAGGCGGCGCTGGCGCTGTTCATATAGACGAACTCACGCGAAAGCCTGCGTTGCCCAAGCTCCCGCTGCGGCAGCGAGGCCGGTGAGCAGTGTTCCCCAGATGATATCCACTACACATAGACGCCATGTCCAACCCTTGAGGGTGGACAGGTTCGTCATGTCATAGGTGCCATAGGCCAGGAAGCCGAAGATGGCACCGGAGAGTAGCGCTTCACCGATCGAGCCACCTGTGAAGGACGGCGCGACGGCGAAGTAGACGATGCCTGCGATGTAGAAGAGATAGAAGACGCCTGCTGCTACAAAATTGGGCTTGGGCAGCATCAGCTGCCCGATTTCCCGCTTATAAAAACCGACGGCGAGCTTTGAGAGCCAGACGAAATCCAGCCCGAAGAAGACGATGGCCGTTGCGACATAGGCGATGATCAGTTGCATACGGCGAGCTTCCTTTTATGAGCGGGTGTCAAATTCCCAAAACCGGCTGAACCAGCCTGACGATCCAGCTTTTGAACTTCAGCGGCGCATCGGTGACGGCGAGGCAAATACAATCCTCACCCTCGCCGGCTATCGGCTGGTGGGTAAGATCCTCATCCGCCTCTTCGAAATCGCCGCGATGGAAAACGTCGTCGCCATCGCGAAAGCATCCGGCGAGAACGACGGTCAACTCACGCCCGCCATGGGTGTGTTCGGGAACAGGCTTTCCAGCCGGGATCCTCAGCAAGCGGACCTGGGCTTCACCATCACGCGTGGGAATGGGGAAATGATAGGCGCCAGGGCCAAGCGGCTTCCACTTCAACCTGTCGATATCTCCACCGGCGTAGGAGCGCAAAGGCTCTGGCAAGACCGACGCCTTGGTCGCGGCTGACGCTGTTGCAGAAGGTCGCTTTGCAGGCGCTTCAGCGCGCAGGCGGGCCTTCATGGCGCTCCATTGACCTTCGGAAATTCCCTGGGCAGGCTCCACGTCACGCAAGAGCGCACCCGCGGTCATTTCCATGGCGCGCAACCGCTTGCGGCATTCGGGACACAGCGCAAGATGAGTAGCGACCGCCATACTCCAGCTTTCCGCCAGACTGCCCGACGCATAATCCAGAAGCAATTCATCGCTGATGTGGTGCCGAACACTCATGTGCGCGACTCCAGTGCTGTTCTCAGTTTGGCAAAGGCAAGCCGGATGCGCGACTTGACGGTTCCGATCGGCAGGCCAAGCTGTTGGGCAATGACGCTATGCGACATTTCCTCGAAGAAGGAACGCTTCAGAAGATCACGCTGCTCCTGCGGCAGGTCGGCCAGCGCCCGATGCAGACGCTCTGCATCCTGCAACTCTTCCATCTGGGTATCGGCCGCCGGCGCATCATCGGCGACGAAGGCCGGATCGTTCAAATCGAATTCGGGGCGGCGATCGCGGCGGTGCGCATCTATTCTGAGATTACGGGCAATTCTGAATATCCAGGCGGAGACGTTGCCTCTCGCCGGATCGAAGAGGGCGGCCTTGTTCCAGACCGTCATCATTGTTTCCTGCATCAGTTCCTCGGCGGCCTGCGCGTCACGCACCTGCCGTAACATATAGATCCGCACGCGTGGCCCGAAATACCGGAATACGGCTTCGAAGGCCTCCACACTGCGTTCCGATGCAATCGCTCTCAGCAGTCCGGGAAGCTCGTCCTCGATATTGTTCTGGACCGTTTCACCCATGCGAATAGGCTTTACCTCGCTCCCACGCGTTTTCTGAGCAACAGGCCTCTTCCTATTGTTGCTCATATAGTGGCACGGCGCCGACGCTATGGAAACATTTATCGTCATGATGGCGACTACGGCACGTCTATTTCAGTGGATCACTCAAGGTAAGGCTGAAGACAAAATTTAACGTTTCGGAAATCCATTGCGCATCGGCATGCGTAACGTTCGACATGAAGAAGATGGACCTGGAAGTCATGAATATATCGTCGCGGGCAAGAGACGGACGGGCACAGCGTAAGGTTGCCGTTATCGGTTCCGGTATCTCTGGCCTCTCGGCTGCGTGGCTCCTGGACAAGTCCTGCGACGTCACGCTCTATGAGAGCAACCATCGACCTGGCGGCCATGCCAATACGGTCGATGTCGAACCTGCGGGCAAGGCTCCCATTGCCGTCGATACGGGATTTATCGTCTATAACGAGAAGAACTACCCCAATCTTGTGGCTCTGTTTGCGCATCTCGGCGTGCAGACAGCTGCCTCCGACATGTCCTTTGCAGCATCGCTTGGCGGCGGGGCGCTTGAATATTCAGGCTCCGACCTTGCAGGGCTGATTGGCCAGAAGTCCAATCTCTTTCGCCCGCGCTTCTGGAAAATGGTGCGTGATATCATGCGCTTCTACAAGGTCGCGCCGGATCTTCTGAAAGACGAGAGCCTGCGCGGCGTCAGTCTCGGCGCCTATCTAGATCGAAACAACTATTCAGCGGGCTTCATCGACGATCATCTGCTGCCGATGGGGGCTGCGATCTGGTCGATGACCGCCAACGACATGCGCGATTATCCGCTGCACGCCTTCATTCGCTTTTTCGTCAATCATGGCCTCGTCCAGCTTTCCGGCCGCCCGCAATGGCGGACGGTCAAAGGCGGAAGCCGGGAATATGTGTCGCGCGTGCTTGCCGAGTTTCGCGGAACGGTGCGCCTTTCAAGCCCGGTTGCCGCCATCCGTCGCACGCCCGAAGGCGTGACCGTCCTCGACCGCGCAGGCGATGTCTCGGTTTTCGATGATGTGGTGATCGCCACGCATGCGGATGATGCCTTGTCGCTTCTCGCCGACGCTGACGATCATGAGCATGCCCTCCTTGGCGCGTTCGAATATACAAACAACACGGCCGTGCTTCACAGCGATGAGCGCCTGATGCCGAAGCGCAAGGCGGTCTGGTCCAGCTGGAACTATCTCAGCGAGCCGGGATCGCGCGGAACGGAGGCGCTTTGCGTCACCTATTGGATGAACAAGCTCCAGCCTATCGATCCTGCAACGCCGCTCTTCGTCACGCTCAACCCCTCCCGCGCCGTCGATCCGGCCAAGGTGATCCAGAGCTTCGATTACACCCATCCGCTTTTCGATACCAAGGCGATGGCAGCACAGAAGAGCCTGTGGTCGCTGCAGGGCCGCCGCAACACCTGGTTCTGCGGCGCGCATTTCGGCAGCGGCTTCCATGAGGATGGCATTCAGTCCGGCCTTGCGGTCGCAGAAGCGTTGGGCGGTGTCAAACGACCTTGGACGGTCGAAAACGAATCCGGTCGCATCTTCATGTCGCCCGTCGAGGAGCGCGTCTGATGACGTTGCGCTCCGCGATCTACGCTGGCAACGTTGTGCATGCGCGCCATCGTCCGCGCCCGCACAAGCTGCGTTACCGCGTTTTTTCGCTTCTTCTCGACCTGGACGAATTGCCGCTGGTCGATCAGACGACGCGGCTCTTTGCCCATAATCGCTTTTCGATTTTCAGCTTTCACGACAAGGACCACGGCATCGGTGAAGAACGCGCGCTGAAGGACTGGTGCCGGACGAGGCTTGGCGAGGCTGATATCGATGTGCCGCTTGAAGAGCTGCGTGTCGAAATGCTCTGCTACCCGCGCATCTTCGGCTATGTGTTTAATCCGCTGACGGTCTATTTCTGCCGTGACCGGCGTGAGAACGACCGGCTGGTCGCCATTCTCTATGAGGTCTGCAACACCTTCCACGAGCGCCACACCTATATCATTCCCACTCCGCAAGGCGCTGACGGCACCGTCCGGCATGGCTGCGACAAGGAAATGTATGTGTCGCCCTTCGTGCCGATGGAGTGCACCTACGATTTCCGCATCGATCCGCCACAGGAGATGGTGCGTGTTGCCATCAACGAGCGCGATGCCGAGGGCGAGTTGCTGTTCGCCTCCTTTACTGGCAAGCGCCGTCCTTTGACGGATGGCGCGCTTGCCAGATGTTTTCTGTCCCATCCGCTGATGACGCTCAAGATCATGGGCGCCATCCACTGGGAAGCCCTTCTCCTCTGGGCCAAGGGCAATCCACTTTATCGTCACAAGGCCGCTGAGCGCCGCATTGCGAGCTCCGTCCCCGCCAAAACGCCGCAATCATGGGAGGCATGAAAAATGAGCCACGCTGAACAGGAAACGCGCCCGTTTCTCCCTCACACCGCTCCACTATGGCAAAGGATGATCTGCCGGAGACTGAGCGGTTTGACGCATGGACGTCTGACGCTCGTTTTTCCCGGCGGGCAGGAATATGTGTTGCAAGGCAAGGAGTCCGGACCGCATGGGGTCATTTGCCTGAACCGAGGTCGGTTGGTTCGTCGCCTGGTGACTGGTGGCGATATGGGTTTTGCACGGGCCTACATGGATGGTGACTGGGACAGCCCGGATATTTCCTCACTGCTGGAACTCGCTGTTGCCAACGAAAAAAGCTGGCTGTCGCTTTCGCAGCCGTCACGTCTGACGGCAACCATCGACTACCTGCGCCATCGTCTGCGCCGCAACTCCAAGTCTGGAAGCCGCCGCAACATCGCGTTCCACTACGATCTTGGCAATCGCTTCTACGGCGCATGGCTCGATGAGACCATGACCTATTCTTCCGCGCTCTTTACACAACCCGGCCAGACGCTGGCTGAAGCGCAGAACGCCAAATACGACCGCATCGTTGAAGAACTGAAGATCGGACCCGACGACCACGTGCTGGAGATCGGCTGCGGTTGGGGCGGCTTTGCCGAATATGCCATTGCAAAGACAGGCTGCCGTGTCACCGGGCTGACGCTGTCTCAAGAGCAGGCTGCCTATGCGCGTAACCGGCTTGCCAAGGCAGGCTTGTCAGAGCGCAGCGACATCCGGCTGGAGGATTACCGCGATTGCCAAGGCACCTACTCCAAGATCGTCTCCATCGAGATGTTCGAAGCCGTCGGCGAGGAGAACTGGCCGGTGTACTTCAAGCGGGTGCGGGAACTGCTGGCGCCTGGTGGCAAGGCCGTCGTGCAGGTCATCACCATCGACGAGCCATTCTTCGACCAGTACCGCCGCAACGCCGATTTCATCCAGACCTATATCTTCCCCGGTGGTATGCTCCCCTCCATCACCGCATTCCGCCAGGCGGCAGCACGCGAAGGCGTTTCAGTCACCGATGAGCTGCGCTTCGGCCAGGACTACGACCGGACGCTGATGCTTTGGGATCGTGCCTTCATCGCCAATTGGGAACGAATCCAGCCAATGGGCTTTGACGAGCGCTTCCGTCGCATGTGGCAATATTATCTTCATTATTGCGCGGCGGGCTTCAGAGGCGGCCGGATCGACGTCGTTCAGTTCACGCTGGAGACGTAAAACAACGCACGCGATTTGCTCGCCCACAACCGAAAATACGCCTTCCTCGGGAACTTGCGGCCTCTCTTCACGTTATGGTGACAGATTTGAAGCGCCGGCACAGCCGGCTCCCAGCGGAGGCAACCCATGAATCAGATCATCTATATCGTCGGCCTGGTCGTTATCGTTCTTGCGATCCTGTCTTTCTTCGGCTTTCGTTGATGCTAAGCTCCCGGTTGTAAAATCGGGCGCATCGGAATACTCTCCCTAACGGGAACCGAGCCAATGCATGACGCGTTAGCTTGGGTTGTTAGGGAGGTGTTCAATGAAGCAGACCATATGGACAGAGCCTGTCGAAGTCATCTTTGACAAGAATAGCCGGAACGTGATCTCCGGCCCCCTCGATGCGCTGACGCTACTTACCGAAAACTGGCCGCACGCACGTGGGCTGAATTTTGTCCGAGCACGTAGCGCATGCCGCGCAGCACTGGACGGACGTAAGACGCCTGAAGAAGCACGCCGCTGCTTTGAAGACGCAGTGTCTGAAGCAACCACACGAAGGCCGCACTGAGCGGCCTTTATGCTGTCGGAGATCCCGTCATCCTCCTTCTGCCGTCCCCGGGCGCCGCCCGAGGACAATGTGTATCACGGCTAAGACTCAGGGCTCAAGGACGTCCTTTTCTGGAAATAGGGACTTCGGTGATCCTACCGGAACCCTTCGACAGCACTGCCTCTTTACGCTTAGCCCGCACAGAAAAACGGCCCCTTTCGGAGCCGTTTAACGTGTGATGTTCTTACATCCAATATGGCGGAACGCCGTAGTAATCGTAGACCTTGCGGTCCTCGCGTCCATACCAGCTGTCGTCTTCGCGTTCGGCGAAGCGCGGCGCATTTTCAATCTGTTCCTTGGTCAGATCGACACGGTAGCCATCAAGCTCTTCATCATAGTGGAGCTTTTCCCAAGGCAGCGGATAGTACTCGTCGCCGATGCCGAGGAAGCCACCGAAGCTCAAGACGGCGTAAGCAACGCGGCCGCCGCGCTTTTCGAGAATGATGCGTTCGATCGAGCCGATCTTCTTGCCGTCGGCGCCATAGACGTTCGTACCTTCAACCTTATCGCTGGCGATGAAGCTTGGGGTATCCTTGACATATGGGTCCTGACCGGCACGGGGTTCATGGTGAAGCATGATAAATCTCCTCTCGAGTGCGTTATGACAAATTAACCCAACCGTGGAAAAATCGTTCCCACAGCGCATCGGGTCGCCCAATCGCATTTGCGTGAGTTGGTGATGTCAGATCACGCCTGAGGCCGTGTTCGGCTTGCCGACGCGGGCCAGCAGGATCACCGGGAGAATACCGATCAGCACGATGGCGAGGGCAGCTATCGAAGCTTCCTCATAGGTCCCCCTCGCCGCCTCGCCATAAAGCTGCGTCGAGAAAGTCTCGAAGTTCAAAGGTCGTAGAAGCAGCGTTGCCGGTAGCTCCTTGACGCAATCGACGAAGACCAGCAGGCCGGCTGCGGCAATCGCAGCCTTGGATAGCGGCAGATGCACATGGCGGAAGGTTGCGCCGGGCGCACGCCCCAAGGTGCGCGATGCGTGATCGAAGGAGAGAGGAATGCGGCTCAAGCCGGCGTCGATCCCGCCTGCGGCGATCGTCAGGAACCGCGCTGTATAGGCAAAGATCAAGGCAGCCCCGCTGCCGATCAGCAGAAGCCCGGTGGAGATGCCGAACCAGCTCTGCATGGTTTGATCGACAAACCTGTCAAAGCCGCCAAGAGCGATCAGCACGCCGATGGCGATCACGGTTCCGGGTGCCGCGTAGCCGACCGTTGCCAGCCGGAAAGACCATAGGGACGCCCTGCCCGGCACGATGCGCATGGCATAAGCGACCACGAGTCCGAGAAACAATGTGACAAGGGTGGCAAGTCCGGCAAAGACGATCGTGTTCACGGCCTCGGACTGGAAGCGCGTGGAGACACCGCTGAACTGATAGCGCGTCCATGCCTGCCTGATGAGATAGAGTGCGGGTCCGGCAAAGCCGATCAGGATCGGCAGGCTGCCGAGCGCAAAAGCAAGCCAACCCCAGGCGCCTTCGATCCGCAGCGGTTCGAGCGTCCTGCTTTTCTGGGCGGAGAGCGCGTAGCGCTGCCTGCGCCGCGCCCAGCGCTCCAACGCCACAAGGCCCACGACCAGCACCAGCATGCAAAGGGCAATCTGCGCTGCTCCCGGCAGATCCGACTTCGTCACCCAGGTGGTATAGATCGACACCGTCAGGGTGCGAACGCCAAGAAATTCCGATGCGCCGATATCGTTCAGCGCTTCCATCAAGGTCAGGCTGATGCCCACAGCGATTGCCGGACGCGCCAAGGGGACGGCCACCCGCAGGAAGAGCGATCTGCGAGACGTACCCAAAAGCCGCGCAGCCTCGAGCAGATTGCCGGCCTGGGTCAGGAACATGGCTCGCACGGGAATATAGACATACGGATAGAGTACGAAGCCGAGCAGCAGGATGCATCCCGTCATGGATCGGATATCGGGAAGGCGAAACTCGCGCGGGCTGGAATAGCCAAGCAGCCAGCGCACTGCCCCCTGGACGGGGCCTAGCGGGTGGAGAATATCGAGATAGGCGTAAGCCATGATGTAGGTGGGCATGGCGAGCGGCAGGAGCAGCGCCCATTCGAGAACGCCGCGCCCTGGAAAATCATGCGCTGCCACGAGCCAGGCCGACGCCGTACCCAGAATACCTGCAAGAATCCCGACGCCGAGAAGCAAAATCAGCGTATCCGGCAAGGCAGTCGCCAGCACCGTATCGCGAAGATGTGCCCACAGCCCCGTCGAGCCCTGCATGGCTTCCGTCACCAATGCCGCCACTGGCAGAAGGGCAAGCCCTGCAATCATCGCCGATGCTACCAGCCACCAGACATTCGCATGGAGTCTTGGCCTGGCCTTCATCGTCGTGGGACTGGCGCTGTCTGAAACCATGCGGGTACTCAAGCCTTATCGTGCATGAAATATCGATATACTGAAAAAGGTGAAGGCGCCCGCGTGATACGGGCGCCTTGTCATGCATATGCCGGATCGCTGATCCGAGGTCGAAGCCTTAGTTGTCGAAGCCGACCTTGTCAGCCAGTTCGCTCGCCTGCTTGCGGTGGGAGACGATTTCCGTCAACGGCTTCGGATCGATCTTCAGCGTGCCGAAGGATGCAACGACCTCATTCAGTGCTGCGCCTGGCTTCACCGGATATTCGAAGTTGGCTTCAGCGTAGATCTTCTGCGCTTCGTCGGAGACGAGGTATTCGAGAAGCTTCACGGCATCGGCCTTGTTCGGCGCGTTCTTGGCAACTGCCGCACCGGAGATGTTCACCTGGGTGCCACCGTCCTTGAAGGTCGGGAGAATGACCTTGATCGCTTCGCCCCACTTGACCTGCTCTTCGCCGCCCTTACCGGAGCGCATCAGGCCGACATAGTAGGAGTTTGCCAGACCGATATCGCAAATGCCGCCGAGGATGTCCTTGGCAACGTCACGGTCGCCACCGCCGGCCTTGCGGGCGAGGTTGTCCTTGACGCCTTTCAGCCAGGCTTCGGTCTTTTCAGCGCCGTAATGGGCGATATAATCGGCAAAGAGTGCGGTGTTGTAGGGGTGCTGGCCCGAGCGAATGCAAACCTTGCCCTTCCACTTCGGATCGGCCAGATCTTCATAGTTGAAGGCCGTCAGGTCGAGATCCTTGGCAGCATAAAGAACGCGGGCACGCATGGAGAGCGCGAACCAGTTGCCCTTTGCGTCCCGCAGTTCTGCTGGAACGGACTCGGTCAGAACCTTGGACTCGACCGGCTGGGTAACACCCTTTTCGACGAGGTCGACGAGATTGCCGGCATCCACCGTCATGAGAATATCAGCTGGGGAGCTCGCGCCTTCGCTCAGCACGCGCTCGGCAAGACCATCCTTCATGAAGACGGTGTTGACCTTGACGCCGCTTTCCTTGCTGAAGGCGTCCAGCAATGGCTGAACGAGAGCCGGTTCACGCGTGGTGTAGATGTTGACTTCCGCAGCATTGGCCGCGCCTGCAAAAACCGCTCCGGTGACGCCTGCTAGAAGTGCAATATTTTTGGTATTGAAAAAACCCATCTCTCTCCCCTTCGGACTTGAATGATGTCGAAGGCACTGACCATACATGATAATGTAAATCAAGTTTAATCTGGTAGGCGATCAGCCGAAATGTTCACTTTGAGTTGAAAATGATCGGAATTTTCGAAGCGATTTTTTGGATTTCAATCCTGGGTAAATATCAGCACATGCTGAGGGTCGACTGCAAAACGAACGTCCGTAGCATCGATTGGTGTGCGCTTCATGCTGCGCACGCGCAGATCCCGCTGCAAACCCGGAACGCTGATCGACAGTTGCTCGATCTCGCCCATGAACATCCGGCCCGACACCTGTCCTAAGAGAAGATTGGCGTGAGGCGTGCTGTCGCCCTGCACCTCGATCTCAGCGGGACGGATATAGACCAGAGCAGGCGCCCCTTCCTTCAAGTCGCCGCCATGGGAGAACCGGCCGATGGGCGTTTCCACATGTCCGTTTCTGACCGTCCCTTCCACCTTGTTGAAGGCACAGAAGAAATCGGCTGCATAGCGGCTGACGGGGCGGTCGTGCAGGTCATAGCCTGTTCCCGACTGGACGATATGGCCGGACTGCATGAGAACGACGCGGTCGCCAGCTGAAAGCGCTTCTTCCGGATCGTGCGTCACCATGATCGCGGTCGTCTGAAGCGCGCGCAGCAGGCCTATCGTTTCTTCCCGCACGCTGTCACGCAGGCCGCGATCAAGGTTGGAGAATGGCTCATCCATCAGCAGAATTTCCGGCTTCGGGGCCAAGGCGCGGGCAAGCGCCACGCGCTGCTGCTCGCCGCCGGAAAGCGTGTGCGGATATCGTTTGGCAAGGTCCGACAGGCGAACATGCTCCAGCATCTCTGCGGTGCGCGCGCGCGCCTCTCTTCGTGGCATTCCCTTCAGCCCGAAGGCAACATTCTGCTCGACGGTCAGATGGGGAAACAGCGCATAATCCTGAAAGACGAAGCCGATGCGGCGCTTTTCCGGTTCGACGAACCGAGAAGGGCCAGCAATCTCGATGCCATTCATACGCACGCTGCCCGCGTCCGGCGTCTCGACACCGGCAATGATGCGCAGCAGCGTGGACTTGCCGCAGCCTGAGCGGCCGACCAGGCAAATGATCTCACCCTTCGATACTGAAAGATCGATATCTTTCAAAACGGGCAAGCCGGCAAAGACCTTGCCGATTCCATTCAGTTGTAGCGCTGCAACCTCTGTCATCAAAAACATCCATTATCGACGTCAGTTTGTTGATTGCGCAATTCAGGATTAAAGTCAAAACGCAAATTTCCGAGAGCACGCGGCTGGTGACGCGGAAGAGTTGACGTTTACGTTAGAGTTAATTACGCTGAAGTGAGTGGATGACTTCGGGAGCATCATCTACCCTCGTGGCCGAGGACGGCAGACAATCTGATGGATGAGGACCCTTCAGATGGATAAGGATGCCGAGGACGGTTGCGAGGAGCAGCGTGGGAGGAAAGCAATGAGCGATACAAGTGCGATTCGTCAGGAGCCTCGTGCCGTGCAGCGGCCATGGCTTGCATCTTATCCGCAAGGCATACCGGTGGAATTGCCCGATCTCGGCTACACATCGCTTGCCGAACTCCTGGAACGAAGCTGCAAGCAGTTTGCCGATCGCAAGGCTTTTTCCAGCATGGGAAAGTCCATCACCTACCGCGAGCTTGAAGAACAGACGCGCGCCATTGGCGGCTGGCTGCAGAGCATCGATCTGCAGAAGGGTGACCGCGTCGCGGTGATGATGCCAAATATTCTGCAGAACCCGGTTGCAACCTACGCGATCCTGCGCGCCGGTCTGACGGTCGTGAATGTCAATCCTCTCTACACCCCGCGTGAACTCGAACACCAACTGAAGGATTCCGGTGCGAAAGCGCTGTTCGTTCTGGAAAACTTCGCCCATGTGGTGCAACAGGCGCTGCCAAAAACCGATGTGAAGCATGTGATCGTCGCGACCATGGGCGATCTCCTGGGCTTCAAGGGTCACATCGTCAATCTCGTGGTGCGCAAGGTCAAGAAGCTCGTTCCTCCTTATGCGCTTCCGCAGGCGATCAGCTACAAGAGCGTGCTGAAACAGGCGCGCAACACGACGCTGAAACCCGTCAATCTGACCCGCAACGATGTCGCTTTTCTGCAATATACCGGCGGTACGACCGGCATTTCCAAGGGCGCGGTTCTTACCCATGCCAATCTTCTGGCCAACAAGGCGCAGATCGCGCTGTGGATGGAGCCGGTCTTTGCCCGAAAGAACCGGCCCGAGGTACTGAATTTCGTTTGCGCTCTGCCGCTCTATCATATCTTCGCGCTGACGGTGAATTCGCTGATGGGCATCGCGCTTGGCGGGCACAACCTGCTGATTGCCAATCCGCGCGATATTCCCGGCTTCGTCAAGGAATTGTCGGGCTACAAAGCGCATGTCTTCCCAGGGATCAACACGCTGTTCAACGCGCTGATGAACAATGAGGATTTCCGCAAGCTCGACTTTTCCTCACTGGTGCTGGTGCTGGGCGGCGGCATGGCCGTGCAGCGCCCGGTGGCCGAACGCTGGTTCTCGATCACTGGTACAGCGATCAGCGAAGGCTACGGCCTTTCGGAGACCTCGCCGGTCGCCACGGTGAACTGCCTCGATCAAAACGGTTTTAGCGGCACGATTGGTCTTCCCGTTCCGTCCACCGATATCGATATTCGCGACGATGACGGCAACAGCCTGCCGATTGGTGACGTGGGTGAAATCTGCATTCGCGGTCCGCAGGTGATGGCGGGTTACTGGCAGCGTCCGGACGAAACCGCCAAGGTGATGACACCGGACGGTTTCTTCCGCTCAGGCGACATGGGCGTGATGGATGAACGCGGCTTCACCAAGATCGTCGATCGCAAGAAGGACATGATCCTCGTCTCCGGCTTCAACGTCTATCCGAATGAGATCGAAGAAGTGGCGGCGGCCCATCCGGGTGTGCAGGAATGTGCCGCTGTCGGCGTGCCGGACGAGCATTCTGGCGAAGCGGTGAAGCTCTATGTGGTCAAGAAAGACCAGTCTTTGACTGCGGCGGAATTGAAAGCCTTCTGCGCCGAGGGCCTGACCAACTACAAGCGACCCAAGCATATCGAGTTCATCGCCGAAATGCCGAAGACCAATGTCGGCAAGATCCTGCGCCGTGAACTGAGAAAGCTGGCTAACTGATTGGCGTCGTTTGGAATAATTCAGCCGAACACGCCTTGATTTGGCCCGATGAAAGAGAATAGTTTCCTCATCCTTCCACGGAGCATGAGGAGCTTTCCATGCAGGCCATCGTCGAGACCCTGAAATCCACAGCCACCAGCACCAATGCGACGGACATTCGAGCCGCGTTTGCCGCAGATGGTCAGCGCTTCGAACGGTTCAGCGCGCGCTTCGACAACCTTTTGATGGATTACTCCAAATGCGCCGTGAATGACGACATTCTGGCGCTGCTCGAAAAGCTCGCAGCCGAAGGCGGCGTGGCGCAAAAGCGCGAAGAGATGTTCTCCGGCAAGGAGATCAATTTCACCGAAGGCCGCGCTGTTCTCCATACCGCTCTTCGCAACCGTTCGAACACGCCCGTACTCGTCGACGGCAAGGACGTGATGCCGGATGTGAACGGCGTTCTTTCCGCCATGGGCAAGTTTGCCGATGCGATCCGCTCCGGCTCGCTCGAGGGCGCGACCGGCAAGAAGATCACCGACGTCATCAATATTGGCATTGGTGGCTCGGATCTTGGCCCGGTCATGGCGACGCTTGCTCTTGCGCCTTTCCATGACGGTCCCCGCTCGCATTTCGTCTCCAATATCGATGGCGCTCACATTGCCGACACGCTGAAGCTGATCAACCCGGAAACGTCGCTCTTCATCGTCGCCTCCAAGACCTTCACCACCATCGAAACGATGACGAACGCGGCGACTGCCCGCAAGTTCATCGCCGATGCGCTGGGTGAAGAGGCCGTCAAGCATCACTTCTGCGCGGTGTCCACCGCACTCGACAAGGTCGCCGCCTTCGGGATCGACAGCGACCGCATTTTCGGTTTCTGGGACTGGGTCGGCGGACGTTACTCCATCTGGTCTGCCATCGGCCTGCCGCTGATGATCGCTATCGGTCCGGAAAAGTTCGGCGAGTTCCTCGACGGCGCGCATGCGATGGACAAGCATTTCCGCGAGGCGCCGTTCCGCCAGAACCTGCCGATGCTGCTTGGCCTGATCGGCTTTTATCATCGCAACGTGTTGAACTACCCGACGCGCGCCATCCTGCCTTATGACCAGCGGCTGTCGCGCTTCCCGGCCTATCTGCAGCAGCTCGACATGGAATCAAATGGCAAGGGTGTGACCATCGATGGCACACCGGTAGACGGCCAATCCGGCCCGGTGGTCTGGGGCGAACCCGGCACCAATGGCCAGCACGCCTTCTACCAGCTGATCCACCAGGGCACGAGCATCATTCCCGCCGAGTTCATGATCGCCGCCAATGGGTTCGAGAAGGAACTGCGCCATCAGCATCAGCTGCTGATCGCCAATTGCCTTGCCCAATCCGAAGCCCTGATGAAGGGCCGTACGCTGGCGGAAGCCAAGGCACAGCTGACATCCAAGGGCATGGACGACAAGAAGGCCGATTTCATCGCGCCGCACCGCGTCTTCACGGGCAATCGCCCGTCGATCACCTTCGTTTACGACAAGCTGACACCCTTCGCACTCGGACGCCTGATTGCGCTCTACGAGCACCGCGTCTTCGTCGAAGGCGTGCTCTTCCGCATCAACTCCTTCGACCAGTGGGGCGTGGAGCTCGGCAAGGAACTGGCAACCGGCCTGCTGCCAGTGGTGGAAGGCAAGGAAAGTGCGGCTGGTCACGACAGCTCGACCCAAGGCTTGGTCAAGGCGCTGGCGGGGCTGGCGTCCGCTTAAAGAACCTGATCGCTCACGAAAAAGCCGGGACGCCGATCCCGGCTTTTTTGCGTCGTCAGGCTGAGGAACCGTTTTACGGCGACAGTTCCTCAAGAACCTTGCCCTTGGTTTCCACCGCAAACAGCATCGTCACGATGGCACCGATAATCAGGATGACGGCGAAGGTGGCGAACACATATTGGATACCAAAGGATGACATGACGAAGCCGACAAGCATCGGGCCAGCGGAAGAGCCGAGACGCAGCCAAGCGCTACCCGTGCCGGTACCGATTGCACGCATACGGGTCGGGTAGATTTCCGCCGAATAGAGGTAGAGCGAGAAAGTGACCGTCTGCACGATGGCGTAAGCAAGTCCGGCCAGGATCAGCACCTGCACTGGCGAGGTCGCGCCAAGCCATGCGAGAATGACGAGCGGTATCGGAGCAAGAAGCAAGGCGCCAGCATACCAGCGTTTCCGGCCGACCTTATCGATCAGCAGGGCGCATATGACAGCTGCGACGACGCCAGCAGCAGAGGTCATAAAGCCATAGAGGATGCTGGTTTCGAGAGGCAGGTTGAAGGTCTGGCGATAGAGCGTCGGCAGCCAGGTGATTGTTCCATTTGCCACCATGTAGGCGCAGAACCACATCGCCCAGATCGAGAGCGTCCGCTTCAGATAGATGCCCTGGAACAGTTCCTTCCAGTCGGATTCGCGTCTCACAGGCGTTGCCACGATGCGCGGCTCTGGAAGCTCTTTGCCGGATGCGCGTGCACTTTCCTCCATGCAAGAGACGATAGCGTCGGCCTCATCATAGCGGCCATTCGCGGCAAGCCAGCGGGGCGATTCCTTCAAGAACCAACGCAGCGGGATCATCAGGATGGCAGGAACCAGACCGACGACGAACATGGCTTTCCAACCATAGACCGGCACCATGAAGTAACCGATCAGACCGGCGCCCACGAGGCCGAGCAGAAACATCACTTCGTAGAGCAGAAAGAAACGGCCACGTCCTTTCGAGCCAATCAACTCGTTGATGTAGGCGCTGGCAACCGGCACTTCGCCGCCGGTTCCAATCCCCTGCACGAAGCGGAAGGCCATCATCATTCCGGCACCAGCGGCAAAGAGGCAGGCCACGTCCATGCTGACAAAGAGAAGGATGGTGAAGAGCAGCACTTTCAGGCGCCCGACCTTTTCAGCAAGCCAGCCAAACAAGATCGCGCCGATCAGCTGACCGAGATATCCCATCGACAGGATCATGCCCGTCTGGGCAGGGGTAAGCCCCCATTCGCGCACGAGAACGGGCATTGCATAGGCGATTGCGATAACCGTGTAGCCGTCGAAAAACGTTGCCGCTCCGACGATGTTGCGCGCCCAGAAGACTTCTCTGGTAATCGGAAGACGTTCCAACCTGGCGCTGATATCGGCCTGCGGATCCGCAAGGGCCTTCGTGTTGCCCTTTACGGGCTGCATGATGTTCATGAGTTCCTCCTCACCCTCGCCGCTCTCTCCCGACGGCGACCTTGTTTCTGCTCTTCTGCTTCTTTCTAAGACGTTGCTGTCAGACATCAATTAGGGGAGCCGAATCGGCTGGACTGCCGATCCGGCTCCAAGTGTTTGCCGTCCCAACCAATGCCGAGACGGCGTGACGATCATTCGGCAGCAAGAAGCTGCTCGACGCGACCAATACCAGCGGCTTCAAAAGCGGCGAAAATCTCCTGCTCGGCCTTCTCACCAAGGTTCTTCAGCGGCTCGCGGATCGTCGCGTGATCCAGAATGCCGCGATGCACGAGACCGAGCTTCAAGGCGACTGTACCTTCCATATGAGAACCGCGATGGTAGACGGCGCGCGTTACCGGTAGCAGCCGCTCGAAAATCTGGCGGGCCTTCGGATAATCCTGTGCTTTACCAGCCTTGATCAGATCGACCAGGAGTTCCGGCGCTATGTTGCCATAACCGACGAGAAGACCGTCGACATCGAACATGGTCGGAAGCAGCCATTCGTCATGGCAGCTCAAAACCTGCAGGTTCGGGTTGGCCTTCTTGAGTTCAGGAATTTCGACATACCAGCGCTTCATATTGCGCACGCCGTTCTTCGTGGCGACAACGCCCGGCTGGGTGGCAATGGCCAGCTGCGTATCGAGATCGTAAGAGGCTTTCGTCACATCTGGATATTGGAAGAGGATTTCCTGAAGACCGGATTCCTCCCAGATCGCCTTGTAGCGATCCTGCGGAGCACCCTTCTGGAAACCAAACCGCAGCCAACCGTGATTAGGATAGACGAGTGCGCCGGTAGCACCGGCAGCCTTGCACTTTTTGGCTTCTGCTGCGGCAACACGTGTGCCCTCACCGGTGATGCCGGCGATGATCGGGATTTCCCCACCGACAGCGTCGACATAGACACGGATGAGTTCGAGACGTTCGTCTTCCGTCAGGAAAGTGCCCTCGCCGGCATGACCAAGAATGACGAGGCTCTTTACGCCTTCCATCGAGGCCAACCACTTGGCGATTTTTGCATTGGCTGAGTAGTCCACCTCACCATCACGGGTGAAAGCGGTGACGGGTGCTGGGCTCAGGCCACGAAGATCCATGGGTTGCATCTGATTTCTCCTCCTTATCAGCTGCTGTCCTCTATCGATCAGCAGGTGGGATCGTTAATGGGAACGTTCCCGTTATCGATCTTTATTGTTCTGGAGTCAACGGCGTTTTTCGTGCAAAGTGATGTTCGAGTGCTCAGCACCAGAGCTGGAATGGAAAAACACACATGGAATCAAGAGAGCGTTCGCGTCAGCCGCGAGTAACGGTTCACAGCGTGGCGGCTGCTGCAGGCGTATCGAAATCGACCGTATCGCGCATTCTGGACGAACGGCTTCCGCGGTCCGACAGCGAGACGGCACGGCGCGTACGGAAAATTGCCGCGGACCTGGGCTACGTGAGGGATGTTTCCGCAGCCAGTCTGCGGCGCGGCAATACGATGACGATCGGCGTCATCGTACCTCGGCTCACGGATACGGTGATGGCGATGCTTTATGAGGCAATCGTCAAAGCCTGTGCCCGCACCGGTCGTTTCGCCATCGTGGCGACGACGGAAGATAATCCGGAGGCGGATCGCGTGGCTGCGGAATCGCTGCTCAACCGCGGTGTCGACGGGCTTATTCTTTCAACGGCACGGAACGACGATACCTTTCCGGATGAACTGAACGAGCGTGGCGTACCTTATGTGCTGGCGCTGCGAACGGATCATCATAGCCTCTCCGCTGTTGGCGATGATCGACTGGGTGGGTATCTGGCGACACGCCATTTGCTTGATCTCGGACATCAACGGATCGGCGTGATTGCCGGACCGGATTATGCCTCCAGTGCCACCGGACGTGTCGAAGGATATAAACAGGCGCTTGACGAGGCATCGCTTTCAGTCGATCCCGCACTCATCGTCCCATCGACATTCGGCATCCAGTCGGGTGCCGAAGCGGTGCAGACGCTGATGGCGCTCGACTGTCGGCCTACGGCGATTTTTGCCGTCAATGACAATACGGCGATTGGCGCGCTGTCTGCGCTGAACAAGATGGGCCTGTCCGTCCCCGAAGACATTTCGCTTATCGGCTACAACGACATCCCCGTCGTCAGCCATCTTTCGACGCCTCTGACGACGTTGCGCGTTCCCTTCGACCAAATTGCGTCGCACGCTTTGGAATTGCTCACTCAAACCACTGCCCCGCGCGAAAACCGGATTTTGGTATCCGCCCCGACCCTTATCCCGCGAAAATCCACTGCGAGATTTTTGGGAGCATCCGACATAACGCGATGATCTCGGTTCTCCAGTGAGCTTCAAGCGCCATCGAGTTCGGGCGGTAGTCCGGCATGACTATAGTGAACATGCTGGCCAATGGCACGGGCCGGGGAAGATTCCCCCCGGCTTGCGATGTCAGTTTTGGCTTGCCTTATGCCATGCTGGCTTCAGGCCGCGACCTCACGCCGACCATGATGCCGATGGCAGCAAGGGCGAGAATGAGTCCGCTGGTGCCGAAGACGCTGATTGCGCCGCTGAGATCGAAGATGATGCCGCCAACTGCCGCACCCATGGCAATGGCGAACTGGATGGAGGCGACGAGGAGGCCACCGGCGCTTTCCGCTTCATCCGGAATGGTGCGCGCGAGCCAGGTGGACCAGGCGACCGGTACGGCGCCGAAGAGGAAGCCCCAGAAGGCGACGAGGACTGCGGCAAGCGGCAGAGGCGGTGCCGTCGTCACCAGGAGCACTGCAATGAACGCCATGAAAAGGGGAAGCGCTGCTAGCGACATTTTAAGGCTGCGGCTGATGAACGACCCGGCAACGAGGGTGCCGACGAAGTTGGCCAATCCGAAGCCCAGCAGCAGGGCGGAAACCATGCCGATGCCCGCACCGATATCCGCTTCCAGGTAGGGACGCAGATAGGTGAAGAAGGCAAAATGGCCGCCGAAAACCAGCGTTGCCGCAACAAGACCGAGCGCAATACCAGGTCTCTTCAGCACAGTGCCAAGCGTCTTGATGCTGCTGGTGCCTGTCGGCGCAAGCTTCGGCAGGGTGAAAAACTGCGCGAACAAAGCGGCCACACCGAGCAGTGCCGTCAGGACGAAGACGAAGCGCCAGCCAGCTAGTTCACCGACATAGCTGCCAACGGGTGCCGCGACGATGGTTGCGCCGGACACGCCGCTAAAGATCATCGAAAGCGCGCGGGGCACGCTGGCCGCAGGGACCAGCCGGATCACGATTGCGGTGGACATGGCCCAGAAACCACCGAGCGCCACGCCAAGCAGCAAGCGTCCGATCAGGAGTACGCTCAGGCCGGGAGCCGCGGCGACCATCAGGTTCGAGATAACGAGGAGACCTGAGAAGATCATCATCAGGTGGCGGCGATCGATGTTGCGCGCGAGCGAGGTAATCAACAGGCTTGCCACCATGCCGACAACGGCGGTGACAGTGACCGCCTGACCGGCAGCACCTTCGGTGATGCCGAGGTCTGCGGCAATGGGTGTGAGGAGGCTTGCTGGCAGAAACTCTGCGGTGACCAGCCCGAAGACGCCAAGCGCCATGGATATGACGGCGCCCCAGGCGGGCGCCTCTGGGCCATCCGCGGCGGGAAGGGAGTTAGGTGTCGGGTTCATCTGTATGTCCTTTGGGAGGAGAGGATGGCAGAAGCATAGACTCGACTTTCCGGACGATCCATGCCACAAAATCCGCCATGCTTGATCATACGTCCGGAAATCAACCCTTACCCGATCTCATCAGCGAGTTGTTGATGGGCATGCGGCTTGTGGGCCTCGATTATCGCCGCATCGAAGCCTCCGCGCCCTTTGGCTTCTCCTTTGGAGAGGTGGAAGGTCGCGCGCAGTTTCATTTTGTGGCTTGCGGACCAGTCTATCTTCGCACCTCATCCGGTACGCTTCACAAGATGAATGCGGGCGATGCGGTTTTGTTGCCGCGGGGTGGGCCCCATGCGCTGCTTTCCGATCCCGACATTGCCTGTCAGAACATCCGCTCGCTGGATGCCGCGCCGCTCTGCAACTCCGTCAGCGCCATCAAGACCTGTGAACCCGATGTGCCCAGCGAAGAGCGCGTGCTGGTATTCAGCGGCTGCATGGAGTTCGATCTCGGAGCCATGCACCCGATTACCGGACTGATGCCCGAAGTGATGTTCGTCAACACGCTCACCTCGCGCTATCCGGAACTCCTTCCCATGCTAGAAGCGATGGAGCGGGAAACGCGCCAGGCCCGTGCCGGCTTTGCTGGCATCCTCGCACGGCTTGCCGATGTGGTCGCCGCCTTCATTGTGCGCGCCTGGGTGGAATGCGGCTGCGGCGATTCCTCCGGCTGGGTCGCCGCGCTTCGTGACCCTCGTTTGGGGCGCGTGATCCTCGCCATTCACAACAATCCCGGTCACGACTGGACGCTGGCGGAACTGGCCGGCGTGATGGGCGCATCGCGCTCCGTCTTTGCCGAACGTTTTCTGGAGGTGACCGGCATGACGCCGGTGCGCTATCTCACCGAGTTGCGTATGCGCCATGCAATGGATCGGCAAGGAGAGAATGCCGATCGAAACTGCGGCGGTGAAGCTTGGCTATGGCTCCCAGGCCGCCTTCAGCCGCGCCTTCAAGCGCATCGTCGGCCATCCGCCGAGCGCCCTTTCATCGTCGATCAGTCACCACGCGTAAGCGTCTAGAAAGAAAGCCCGCCGACTGCGGTGCAGGGCGGGCTTTTTCTCAAGCTTGCGAGCAGACCTATTCCGCGGGCGTCGCTGCCGGATCGAGTGCGTCGATGCCTTCATGGCGATCATAAGCAGCTTGGTCGAGGATGCCTTGACGCTTGGCAACAATCGTAGGGATCAGAGCCTGACCTGCCACATTGACCGCGGTCCGGCCCATATCGAGGATCGGATCGACCGCCAGCAGCAGGCCAACACCCTGTAGCGGCAGGCCGAGCGTGGAGAGGGTGAGCGTTAGCATGACAGTCGCCCCGGTCAGACCCGCCGTTGCGGCCGAGCCGAGCACGGAAACGAAGACGATCAGCACATATTCCTGGATGCCGAGGGGAAGGCCATAGAACTGGGCGACGAAGATGGCGGAGATCGCCGGATAGATCGCAGCACAGCCATCCATCTTCGTCGTGGCGCCAAGCGGAACGGCGAAAGCGGAATACTCCCGCGGCACACCGAGATTGCGCTCTGTGACCTGTTCCGTCACCGGCAACGTGCCGATGGACGAGCGGGAGACGAAGGCGAGCTGGATCGCTGGCCATGCGCCTGCGAAGAAGCGCACCGGGTTCAGACCGTTTGCTGCCAGGATCACCGGGTAGACGACGAAGAGAACAATCGCGAGGCCGATATAGATTGCGGCGGAGAACCAGCCGAGCGAAGCCAGCGCTTCCCAGCCGTAGACGGCGACCGCATTGCCGAGCAGACCGATCGTCCCGATCGGAGTCAGGCGAATGACCCACCAGAGCATCTTGCGAGTAATGGCGAGCAGCGACCGATTGAAGGAAAGGAAGGCTTCTGCCTTCTCACCCACCTGAAGTGCTGCAATGCCAACCGCAATCGAGACGACCAAGATCTGCAGAACGTTGAAGTTCAGCGCCGTGGTAGCACCCGTCTGGGTGACCTTGGTTGAAGCCTGTAGGCCGAGAACGTTGGAAGGGATGAGACCTTTGAGGAAATCAAGCCACGAGCCGGTGGTGGACGGTGCCGCAGCGGCAGCGGCCTCCACGCCGGTGTTGAGACCGGGCTGGATCAGAAGGCCAAGCGTGATGCCGATCAGCACCGCGATCAGCGCCGTGATGGCGAACCAGAGCAACGTCTGCCAGACCAGCCGCGCTGCATTGTTCAACTCCCGCAGATTGGCGATGCTCGCCACAATGGCGGTGAAGATCAGGAGGGGAACAAGGGCGCGCAGAAGCTGCACGAAGATGGAGCCAACCGTGGAAAGCGCCTGGACCAGCCAGTTGGGGCCGGCCTCGGTCGGACCCATTTCCCGGGCGATGTAGCCGAGGACGAGACCCACCACCATGGCGGCGAAAACCTGGAAACCGAAGGACGCATAGAACGGCTTCTGCGCCCGTGGTGAGGAAGATGAAGCAGACATGTTTTGAATTCCGTGAAAGCGAGAATGCTAGAGCATCTAACGCGCGAAGGAAAGGATTGCTCCTATATTCAGCACGATGCACAGAATTTCAACGAATTGGATTTTCTGTGGTCGCTTATATGGGGAATTTTGTTTCGTCTCCTTGAGGCTGGCTTCTGAAGAGCCGGGAGAAGAAAGCTCGATCCGATATGGATGCCAGCACAAGTGCCAGCGCTGCTGTCGCGCCAATCGCGAAAACGACACGCCCAATCAAGGTGCTGTAGATATCCGCTCCGAGTGATACCATCAAAAGCGTGTCCTCGATGATGCTGTGAGCGAAGCCCATGAAAACGCAGGAGAGGAATATCTGACGTGGAGCGATGACGCCGGATCGTGCTTCTCGGATCAAAAGCCCCGCACCATAGGAAATGCCCAAGAAAAGGCCGATGGCTGTCAAATGACCTGCCTCGCCTTTGATACCCGCCAGTCGCAGCACAGGTTCTATGCCCTTCATCATGAGGCCAAGGATCCCCGTGATCTTCAACACCTCAAGGCTCCATGACAGGAGAAGCAGGACGACCAGCATCATCAGCATGGTTTCGGCCAGTCCCCAGACATAGACGGACCAGTCTGGTGTGACGGCGCCCGGCACCCATGCCGGAGCGACGGGCGCTGAAAGCCAACCGGTGGCCTGGAAGAGGTGATGGAGAATAAGCGCGTAAACGAAACCGCCGAGGATACGAAGCGTCGTGGTTGCCACCATGCCTGGACCGGCCTTCTGGATGATCTTCTGTTCCAGAGGCAGGCCATGGGCGAAGAGAACGAGAGCGGAGAACACCGTGACATCCGCCGTGGTGAGTTCCGAGACAGGAACAAGCGTGAAGATCAAGGGCACCGCACCCCATATGCCGACGAGCATAGCCGTCAGCCACGCAAGCCCCAGTTCTGGAGGGAGGCCAACCGCGTGCATGGCCGGCCCGAAGGCGGGAGCGATGGCTTCGACAAGGCCCAATCGAGACAGGACCTCGGTCAGCACCGAGATCGGGACCGTGATCTTGACCAGCAGCCAATAGATCTCAAGCGTCTCGCGGGATTTTAGCAGTAGGGATTGAAAGAGCGGCATTGGTGTCTCCTTGGGCACCACCATCCTATAGCCCGCGGCCCGCGGCGTTTTTGGTCAAAGATTGCATGTTTCTGCAATTTTATTGCATACCGTTCCCGCATGCTTATGATCGTCTTATGGACAAGATCGACCGCACTATCCTCAACCTCCTGCAACGCAACGCGTCGCTCACCAATGTGGAGATGGCGGACAAGGTCGGCCTGTCTCCATCCAGTTGCCTGCGACGCGTTCAGCGTCTCACCAAATCCGGGATCATCGACCGCATCGTTGCCATTCTCAATCCGGCAAAGGCCGGACGCGGCATCAAGGCGCTGGTATCGGTGGAACTGAAGCTGCATGGCGAACAGCACATGCGTCGCTTTCTCGAAGTCGTTAAAGCGGAGGAAGCGATAACGCATGCCTATGCCATTACCGGCGATATGGACGTGATGCTGATGCTGCGTCTCACCGACATGGAGGAGTTCGATGCGTTGTGCGACAGGCTGTTTCGCGACCAGACGAATGTCGCGCGTTTCGTGACGATGGTGGTGATCAAGACAGCGAAAGAGGAAACGGCGATCCGGGTTTGACCATGGGCCTTGGTAGCACCTTATTCAGCTGTCGTCCCTCGCCGCAAGTTGCCGCTTTTGAAAACCGGTTTTAGACGGTTCGAACCCTGCGCTTCGATAAAATGCATGAATTTCCGGCCTTGTGGAACCTGTCATCAGCAGGGCCTTGTAGCAGCCAGCCTGCCAAGCACGAGCCGTTGCAAAGTCCAGAACTCGCCTCCCGATCCCTTGCCTTCTAAAATCGCCATGCGTCACGACATTTTCGATCAGCGCATAGGGCCGGCCACCCCGTGTGAGGTTTGGTATCACCACCAAGACGCACGAGCCAACGAGGACGCTGCCCATCTCACACAGCACGATAACGCTGCCGGGGTAGGCAAGAAACTGATCGAATATCGCCTCGGCATCGGGCAAGTTCGGAGCTAGGTCGCCCGGCGAAAGATGCTGGTAAAGGTCGAGCAACGCTCGAAGATCGCTCTTTTTTTTGCGCAGCTCGGACCTGTGTCTCTTTCGTTCTGGCCAAAAGCCTTACAGCGCGATCTCATTCGCCCAAGGTGGATTTGCGCCCGCGCGCGATACCGTCACGGCAGCCGCCTTTGCGCCGAGGGCAAGGGCCTTGGCAATCTGGTCTTCGGTGAGCGAGGCGACCTGGGGTTTAGTGAGGAGACCCTGGAGCTTCAGGGACGCCAGAATGCCGGCATCGAAGGTGTCGCCGGCGCCGACCGTGTCGACCACCTCGACGCGCTCGCTCGGCACTTCGACGCGAAGCTGCTTGGTGTAGCCGACAGCGCCTTCCGCGCCGCGGGTGACGACGACGAGCTTTGCGCCGTGGTGCAGCCAGTGGCGGGCGAGCGTGTCTTCATCGCCCTTCAGACCGAACCAGGCCAGATCCTCATCCGAGAATTTGACGATATCCGACATCGCCGCCATGCGGTTGATGCGGTCCATGTGCTTCTGCTTGTCCTGGATGAAGCCTGGACGGATATTGGGATCGAGCGAGATGACCCGCTTTTCATGCTCGCGCACCAGGAGCGCTTCATAGGTGCTGCCGCATGGTTCGGGGATCAGGCTGATCGCACCGAAATGCATGGCTTCGCACTCGCCACCAATATGCGGCAAATCCTTTTCCGACAGCATGCGGCCTGCCGTACCTTCATCATAGAAGGCGTAGGTCGCGTGGCCATCGACGAGCTTGACGAAGGCGATGGTGGACGGGCGGTTAGAGAAGGCGCAGAGGCTGTAATCCACGTTGCTGGCGCGCAACGTCTCTTTGAGGATTTCGCCCATCATATCATCGGCAATGCCGGAGAAGAAGGCGGATGGAACGCCAAGACGTCCGAGCGCGATGGCGGTGTTGAAGACCGCGCCGCCCGCATAAGGGGCGAAAGCCGCCTCGCCTTTGGTCGATTCACGCGGCAGCATGTCGATCAGGGCTTCGCCACAACACAGGATCATCCGATTTCCTCCAAATCTAAATCGATTAGATGCTTAACGGCAGCATCTTGTCCCGGTCAATATGCTGGGCAAGGTTCAGCCAAAATTACGATTGCGGCAATTCGCTGACACCGCCGTGACGCGCCGACCAGGGCAGCGGGTTGTCGAGGAAGGCTTCCACTTCGGACAGCGTCTTGTCGTCGAACAGCTTTTCGGAACGGGCCGCCTCCAGCACATTGCGCCATGTGCTCAGATAATGCAGCTTCACATTGCCGTTGGCAAAGCGCGCCTCGGCTTCGGAAAAGATGCCGTAATAGAAAAGCGCAATACCGTGATCGACGATGCCGCCAACGGCACGGATCGCATCGATGAAGGTGAACATGGACCCGCCTGCGGTGGTCAGGTCCTCGATAACCAGAACGCGCGCGCCCTCCGGCATATTGCCCTCGATCTGCGCATTGCGACCGTGACCCTTCGGCTTCTTGCGGCAGTAGATCATCGGCAGGCCAAGGCGTTCGGCCAGGAAAGCGGCAAAAGGAATGCCTGCTGTCTCGCCACCGGCAACGCAGTCGAACTTCTCGAAACCGGCATCGGCAACGATCTTGGCGGCGGCGAAATCCATGACGGCCGAGCGGATGCGCGGATAGGAGATCAGCTTGCGCATATCGATATAGACCGGGCTCTTCATGCCCGATGCGAAAGTGTACGGCGCTTCGGAGTTGAAATGGACGGCCTTGATTTCCCACAGCATCTTCGCAACGAGTTCGGCGACCACCGTGCGATCAGTGAAATTGAATTGGGCCATCGGCATCTTCCTCTTTTTGTCAGCTATCGATAAAAAAACTGCCGGATAAACCGGCAGCTTGAACGTTAGTTTTCAACATCCCAATGAAGCGGGAACATCGGATCAAAGACGGTGACGGGTCCAGCACCCGTCTCGATCTTCGCCGGAAATGCCACTGGCTCGCCGCGCTTTACCAGGGTGATCGTCTCTTCATTGGGAGCAAGACCATACCAGGCCGGGCCATTCAGCGAGGCGAAGGCTTCGAGCTTGGCGAGCGCGTTGTCCTGTTCGAATACATGGGCAAGGCAGCTCATGGTGTTGATCGAGGTATAGACACCGGCGCAGCCGCAGGCGCATTCCTTCAGCGGATCGACATGCGGGGCGGAATCCGTGCCGAGGAAGAAGCGGGCATCGCCGGAGGTCGCGGCCGCGCGCAGCGCCAGACGATGCTCCTCGCGCTTTGCCACCGGCAGGCAGTAATAATGGGGCTTGACGCCGCCGACCAGAATGGCATTGCGATTGATGATAAGGTGATGCGTGGTGATGGAGCCGGCGAGGTTTTTCTCCGACTCGCGGATATAGTCCACGCCGTCCCGCGTCGTCACATGCTCCATCGTCACCTTCAGTTCCGGCAGGCGTTTGCGCAGTGGTGCAAGGACCGTATCGATGAAGACCTTCTCGCGGTCGAAGATATCGACGTCCGGCGTCGTTACTTCGCCATGGACGCAAAGCGGCAGGCCGATCTTTGCCATGCGCTCCAGCACCGACATGGCCTTGTCCATATCGCGCACGCCGCCGTGGGAATTGGTGGTGGCACCGGCCGGATAGAGCTTCACGGCCGTAATGAGGCCGCTCTTCTTACCCTCTTCCACATCGTCCGGGCTGGTATGCTCTGTGAGATAGAGCGTCATCAGCGGCTCGAAGCGATCGCCCGCGGGAATGGCCTTGACGATACGCTCGCGATAGGCGCGCGCATCCGCCGTGGTGACGACGGGCGGCACCAGATTGGGCATGATGATGGCGCGGGCGAAATGGCGGCTGGTGTCGCCGATCACGCCTTCCAACATTGCGCCATCGCGCAGGTGCAGGTGCCAGTCATCCGGGCGGCGAAGGGTGATCGTCTGCATTGTCAGCCTCTCAAGCAGGTCCGTGCAAGGTGGCTCGCAGTTTGCGCGTGAAGACCTTGCGAAGAACAATGTATGGGGTGCGGCCCGCTTAGCATCTTTCCATTGAAGAAAACAGCGCCTTGGCGTGACTTCGGGCTACTTTTTCGCCTCGCCGATCGAGCCCGCCTGCGGGCCCCAGACATCGGTCATGGCAAAGCCATCCGCCAGCGGATCGAAGGGATCGAGCGCGATCTGGTGGAGACCGAAGGTGAAACCGCGACCGGTAATGGTGGGAATGACCGCTTGCTTCCCCGCTACCTGGGAGAGTGCGGAAAGACCAACCTCGAACTCCGTCCCGATGATCGAGCGAGACTTATAGGTGTCCCCCACCTTCACCTTGCCGCGCGCATGGAGCGTCGCCAGATTGGCGGAGTTGCCAGTGCCACAGGGCGAACGATCTGCTCTACCCGGCCACATGGTGGTGCAGGTGCGGATGGTGCCATCCTCTTCCGTATCGCGGAACATGACATACGCCACGCCGGATATGGCGGGGATTTCCGGATGCACGACAGGGATATCGCGGTTGACGATATCTTTCAGCACCATGCCGGCGGCCACGAGCTTGGCGGCGTTGGCCTTGTCGATGGTGAGCCCGATCTGACGCACATCCACCAGCGCATAAAAAATGCCGCCATAGGAGATATCCATGCGGATGCGGCCCCAGTCGGGCGTATCGATCTCGACATCCAGCTCATGCACGAAGGACGGCACCATGGTGAGCTTGACCTTTTCGCAGCGGCCGTCCTTGCAGGTGGCGGTGGCCTTGACGAGGCCGGCTGCGGTTTCCAGCATCACGATCGTCTCGGGCTCCTTCATCTCCACCATGCCGCTTTCCAGAAGAGCAGTCGTGGCGCAGATGGAATTGGAGCCGGAGCTTGCATGCGCCTGGTCCGGCTGGAGAATGACGAAGGCAGCATCCGCATCCGGGTGCTTGGGTGGCAGCAGCAGATTGACGGAGCCGATCGGCGTTCCGCGCGGCTCAAGCGTCAGGAAGCGGCGAAGCTCCTCACCCTTCGGATCGGTGTTCAGCCAGTTCAGTTGCTCGGCAACCGTGGCGCCCGGAATTTTCGGCACGCCACCGGTGGCGACACGACCAATCTCGCCTTCGCAATGGACATCGAGAAGCTGAAGGGTGCGTTTCCAGCGCATGGCGCGTTACTCCGGTGGGGGATTTTCCCCGTCATAGCCGATTAAATACTGTTTGTATATTGGCAGATCAGCGACTACGGCAGGCCGCGCTGTTGCGATTGGCGCGCAGCGAGCAGTCCGTCTGGCTGCGATTTCCGCTATCGAGGAGTTGCGGATCGACAACGCTGGTCGCCGTATCGCCCACCGAGCCAACGGTGTTTTCGACCGAACGACCAAGACGCTCCACCTGCCGCCCGTAGTTCTCGCGGGTGCGCGGATCGAAGACGGCAATTGGCGCACTGATCGCAACGCTTGCCGCCGTGCCGACCGTCTGTGCCGCACCGATGCCGACTGCGCCGATCGCTTCGCCGAGACCGACATCGGAGTCGGTCACCGTCTGGCCGGCAATCAACCGGTCGCCGATCAGCTTCACGACCTCGGGGCTTTCTGCAAATTTGCCGTGGTTGAGGCGGTCGCCCGATTGCAGCTTGGTGAGATCGAGGACCGTAATGCCGGCCTTTTCCAATTCGCTGCGATAGGGTTCTGCCGCAGGATCGATCTGACCGAGGCGGTCGACATTGCCGGAAATGCGCCGCGATAGGCTGAGTGCCCGGTCGTCCTGCGAAACGAAGAGGGTGAATTTCGGCTTGTCCTTGCCAAGGCTCGCATATTGACGGCCAAAGACATCCACGTCGAGATCGGGTGCCGCCAGGATCACGTTGTTGATCTTCGGCAAAACATGGCCGTTGCGGATTGCCATCTGGCGCAGTGCTTCCACTGCAAGCCATGTGCCCATGGAGTGGGCCATGACGGTGATGTCACTGACCGAGCTATCCTTGGCAAGCCGCGTCAGCATCTCCTCCAGCGCATCGCGCGAGTAGTTGGTGCTTTCCTTGTCGTAGTTGTAATCGAAGATGCTGGCGCGCGAGGGCCAGGTGAAGACGACCGGAACGACGTCCGTTCCGGAGTCATGGACGATCTGGGCGAAACGGTAGACCGATTCTTCGTAGCGATTGTTGAAGCCATGGACGAAGACCAGAACACGCCGGTCCTTCGGGCTGTGGCGCTTGATCCAGCTGCGCGTATCAGCCGCCGAGGTGACGGGCTCCACCGAAATCGTGGTGAAGTCCTTCAACGGATCCGGCGGAAGCTTTTTCGGCCACTGCACCTGGCCGACCTTGCGGTTGGCAGCCGGCGGAATGGAAACCGTGACGGCATCCACCTTCAGACCCGTGCCGCGCTCGCCACCGAACAACACCGCCTTGTCCTCAGCCGGCGCACGTGTGGTTGCCACCAGCAGGCTGACCGGTGTCGTGCCCTGCACCACCTGCCCCGTTGGCGTCATCACCCCGACCGGACGCCCGCCGCAACCGGCGAGGAAGGCCAACAAGGTGACCAAAGCAACAAGCCTTGCGGCCATTCCGATACTCCAGGATAGGGCGAGGCTATTTTCCCAAAAGATGTGAGATGCGCCCCGGCGATCAACCCAAGCGGTTATTACAGAAGGACTGTCGATAGACCAGTCATACTGATGTTATCAGAGCTTGCTTTTAGGAGTTGGTGTGGCCCTCACGCCTCTAACGATAGAGTACGTCAAAAGCCGTCGAGAAATCAACGCCTCCACGGCTCTTGTCGCAAGCGCCTGCATTTCATCTCGAGCGCTTGCGCGGCGGAACTCAAAGATGCAGCGTCAATGGCGGAATTTGTGGCGCCTTCTCGACCAGAAGCAATCCTCGCCCGAATTTGATCGACGCAATCGACTTTGCCAGCGCGATGACCTCATATTGAGTTCTGGACCCTGGAATTTGGACCGAAAAGTCATTGTAGGTGTAGTCTTCGAAAATGCTGTTCTGGATATCGATCAACATCTTGAAGAATTCCACAGTCGTGACGGACGCATCCCTGAAGGCATCTGTGTGCCCCCAATACATGCACTCCAGATCTTCAACGAAATAAATGCCTGTGTCCTTCAGACCCTTGTCGAACAGACCATTAAACGAGGCGATCTGGTGAGATGCAACATGGCTGCCATCATCGATGATGATGTCGAATGGGCCATATTTATCAACAACAGATTGCAGGAAAACCGGATCGCTCTGATCCCCGATTTCCACGTGGATATCGTGTTCAGGGGCATTAAAAGCAGTGCAGCTTTCATCGATGTCGATACCGACGATGGTTGCTCCGTCGCCAAAGAAGCGGCGCCAGAGTTGAAGCGAGGCTCCGCGATAGACGCCGATTTCCAGAACGCGCGGGCTCTTGCCGTGATAGCGTCCGAACTCGCGGTCATACGTCTGAAAGTAACCCAGCCATTTGTGCCCACCGGGAATGGTTGCCCAAACCTGGCCTGACACGGTGTTATCGATGCTGGGAAACGGCGGGACTTTGTTGCTCTCCCACGACACCTTCTCGCGCATCGCTTCCGGCAAAAGATTGTAGATCGTCTTGAATGGCATGTATGATCCTACATGTTCGAACAGTGAACGGAAAACGGGCGCTAACGCGCGGCGTAAGCTGCTTTAAAGGCGTTGCCCTGCATCAGATTGGTCTTCTGCTCCGCTGCCAGAGCAGCAAGTTTCGGGCTCCAGCCGGGTAGCAGATCCACGATCGCCTCGCCGGCCTGCCGCAAGACCTCGAGCGACGGCACATTCTGAGGCGGATTGATCCGATCAAGATTGTGCATGAAATGCTGGAAGGTATTCCTCATCTCGACGATCATCGTTTTGACGACGTCGCTGAACTCGTTTTCCTGCAACAGGATCGTCAGACGATAATTGTCTGAGATCGTGAAAACGGTGGATCCATCGAGCGACGCATTCAACGCCTCGAAGAACACACGATGGCTGCCGAAGTCCCGAAGGATGAACGTCTCAGGCAGGGTCTCGACGATTTCGGCGCTGCGCGGTTCGCCCAGAAGGATGCAAGGCGTTATGGTGGCCCTGCGATCCATACGGTCGATGATCGTTCCCAGCGATCTTCCCGTGCCGACGAAATCGACGAGAAGGTTGCGAAGACCCAGCTTGTTTTGCAGATAGGCCTCGTATTCGGGAGACTCCGTGTAGCATACTGCTCGGGAGATGCGGATGTATTCCGAGGGCGGCATATTCGCGCGGGCAAAATGGCGAGACGCGAGCATCTCCTGCCACAGATTACAGTCGCGCGCCGCCATCAATATCTTGTCGACACCCCGTTCTTCGGCGCAGGCCTTGATCCAGAAGGAGGCGAGGATCATCAACGGGATGTTGATCGAGGCCTGGGCTCTCTGTGCATGGCGAATATTGATGTTTCTGTGGAAGGAGCGAAGACGCGTCTCACGGACAGCGTGCGCATAGTCACCGAGCCCGATGGCGTGCAGAATTTGCTCGCTCGGGTCCCATTTCGAGATGTTGACGAGCATAACGTCTATGCCGAAGGACGATGGGCTGATGATATCGGCCTGGATATTGTCGCCGAAATGGGTGCGCAGATTGTGCTCTCCGAGGATTTCCGGCCAGATCAAGCGATGATGTTTGCCGTAGTTGCTCAGATAGAGCTTGTTCTCCAAACCGCATTTTTCACGCAGCACACGCTCGATAAAGGGCCGTGGCAGGTACATGTCGGAGATGACGATGTCGTTCTCAGCAACGCGGGCTACAACGTCGCCGATGGGGAAGAGATGCTCCCACTCCTCCTCTAGCTCCATCCACTTCAGGACGGCCGCCTGCTTTTCGCTGATGAACCCTTCAGAGATCATGATCAGGTAGATATCGTCGATGCCATAGGTCCGACGTCCGAAGATGCTCATCTCCGTCCTGTGCCGCATGTCGGCAAAGCCGGCAACGGCAGACTTGCGCTCGACGATGCGGAAAATCTCGAGCGGATCGGAACAGCGCCTGGCGACAAGCGTGTCGAAAAGATCGAAGCTCTGGATTTTGGTATGACTATCGGAAGAGTTCTCTTCCAGTACGTGGAAATTGGCCGTCTCTACATATCCCAGCGCTGGGTTATGGAAGTACCCGCCAAGACGTAACGCTTCACCCGGCCCCGACAGAAGAGACATCTGGCACGTGATCCGGCCGTCCTGGTCGAACAGGTTGAGGAAACTCCCGTCTATCTCCCAATGCGCCTCATTGGCATGACTGTAACCAATCAGAAATCCGTTTTTATGAAATACAAAATCGTCACTGATGATGCCATTTTGGGGCTCGACTTTGAACGTGAACGTTCGCGATAGCAATTGATCAGCATCAATGGAAATGGGAGCTATTTTCTCTGATACGTTAAGCATTCGATGTCCCATCATTAGACTATCGAATGGTCGTAGTGCCAAAAGCTTGCCTCAGACTAACCATGCTGATGCTGGGAAGAGAGAGGATGTCTTTTTCAAGGAAATGAGGAAGCGTTGCGGTCTATTGTGGCTTGAACCGGGCCGCGAAGATAGAGGCATCTTGGGCAGTCGCCAGGTTCGTCACCATCGAGACGAAATGCCAAAAGAAACGCGGATGGGACGCGCTAGCTTCAGCTTCTACGGACTATATTTTGGGAAGAAGAAATGGCGCACCCGAAGAGATTCGAACTCCTGACCCCCAGATTCGTAGTCTGGTGCTCTATCCAGCTGAGCTACGGGTGCGTGCCGCAGAAGCTGTTCTGCTGGCGTGGCGATCCTCTAAAACGTCCTACCTTCGAATGCAAGCGATTTTGTTTTTAAATCGTCATTTTCCTGCAATGAATTTTACAAGCCATTGAAAATAGAGGTTTTTTTGACAAGAGCGATTTCTACGTCAAATTGGCGATGAAAAAGGGATGGCGTCTTGGCGCCTTCGAGAGGAACCGCGAACGGCAAAAAACTATGTCGTGGCGGCGGTCGATCCAGGCTGTGGGCGGTCGGGTATCTCGATGCGGAATTGCGTGCCACGATCGGCCTTTTCGACAAGGGCAATCGTTCCGCGGTGGGACAGGACAAGCTCGCGGGCGATGGCGAGGCCGAGGCCGGTTCCGCCGGAGCGTGCGGAGCCACGGAAGGCGGAGAACAGGTTTTCGCGTGCCTTCTGCGGCATGCCGGGGCCGTTATCGTCGATGACGATGCTGACGATATCGTCGTTGCGCTGGGCGGCGATGGTCAGGCGCTTCGTGGGATAATCGGAACCGCTTGCCTGCTGCAGCGCCTGCACGCTGTTTTTACAGAGATTGTAGAGAACCCGGAACAGTTGCTCGCTATCGGCATCGATCGTCAGGCTATCCGGGATGCTATCGACGAATTCGATCCCGATCTCCGGTTCGATGGCGAGGATGTCCTTTACATCCTGGACCACTTCGCCAAGCTCGATCATGCGGCGTCTTGGCGCGCCTTCGGTGGCCTGGCCATAGGCAAGCACTTCGCTCGTGTAACCGACGGCGCGATCAATGGTTCTCAGAAGCTTTGGCGCGAAGCTACGCACCATCGGATCTTCGACATCGACCAGCCTGTCCGACATGAGCTGGGCCGACGCCAGGATGTTGCGCATGTCATGGTTGATCTTTGAGACGGCCAGCCCCAGATCGGCGAGGTTCTTCTGCTGTCGCAGCGTCTTTTGCAATTGCACCTGCATATCGGCAAGATGGCGTCCGGCAACCGCCAGCTCATCGGTCCCCTCTTCCGGCTTGAACAGGCTTGCAGGATCGTCCGGTCGCTCCGAGAAGGTCTGCATGCCAACAGTCAGGCGTCGGATCGGGCGGATCAGGATGCGGTTGATGGAGACGAAGATCAGGCTTGCGGTGATCAGCGACAGCGCCACCGAAATCATCAACACGTTGCCGGCATAGGCGATCATCGCGGCGCGCAGCTTGTTCTCGCTCATCACGATTTCGATGATCATGTTGCTGTCGCCGATCACGTCGAAGACGCGGATGACGCGGTTCTGGCCGAAGAGCAGGACCGAGAAGGCATCGCGCACCGCCTGCAGTTGCGAGACGTCCGACAGATCATATTGATCGTCGACACTCGGCGGTACCTCGGTGGCAGCGAGAAGCGTGGACGTCCCATCCTTCTTGAGTGCAATGAGCTTTGCGCCGGTCGCGAGCAGCGTGTCGTTCTGCACGCTTCGGGGAAGTTCCGTCTGAAGACCGTCGATTACCACGCCTGCGGCAGCGGCCGTGTTCAACCTGTCGCGCAGCCAGGCAAGGCGCATATTGGCGACGGAGGGCACGAAGATCAGAATTTCGGCGATCATGACGAAAATGATCGTCAACAGAAGCAGGCGTCCGGACAGCCCTTGGGTCAGGCCAGGCATCTCGCGCAGGGGGCGGCTCGTGGCCTCATCCTCCCGCTCGCCATTCATCCGGTTTCTGAGTGCTGAAAACACCAGGGCTTTTCCTGTTGGTCTGCCAGCCAGCGGTCAGAAGCCTTGGCGGCGTCCAATTCGGCAAACAGCGTCATTTCGAGATATCATAAGGATTCGAAGCGAAATTTCAAACAGATGCAAGGCGGATACACAATTCGATGGGCAGAACGGAAAACGCCGCCCTGAAGGCGGCGCTCGGCTTAGGCATAAACGAACCGGTGATCAGAACTCCTGCCACTCGTCCCTGTTCTGCGCAACCGCAACGGAGCCACTGAAGGCGCGGGCCACGGTGCCCATCATTTTGCGCGCCGGAGAGGCGACGGGTGCTGAGGACGGTCGGGCTGGAGCGGCAAATCTTTGGGTCTGCAACGCTTCGTTTCCAAGGCGGAAGCGACCGACCAGCGAGACCAGGGTTGCCGCCTCGCCGCTCAGCTTATGGGTCGCAGCGGAGGTTTCCTCCACCATGGCGGCATTTCGCTGAGTCACCTGATCCATCTGGTTGATGGCGGTGTTGACCTCCTGCAGACCTGTCGCCTGCTCCTGCGCCGCTGTGGCGATGGAATGGATGTGGTCGTTGATGCTCAAGATGCGCGTCTCGATGTCTTCGAGTGCTGTACCCGTCTGGCGAACAAGCGTCACGCCACTGCCGACCTCTTCTCCAGACTTGGTGATGAGCGCCTTGATATCCTTCGCGGCGTTGGCGGAGCGCTGCGCGAGTTCACGCACTTCCTGCGCAACGACTGCGAAGCCCTTGCCTGCCTCACCTGCGCGGGCGGCTTCGACACCGGCGTTCAGAGCCAGGAGGTTCGTCTGGAATGCAATCTCATCGATGACGTTGATGATCTGGCTGATTTCGCGCGATGCCTGCTCGATCCTGCCCATAGCGGTGACCGCGTCGCGAACCACTTTGGCGGAATGGGCGGTCTTTTCCTTGGTCTCCGACACCATGGCGCTTGCTTCCTGGGCACGCGCGGTGGAGTTCTTCACAACGGCGGTGATCTCATCAAGGGCCGCTGAGGTTTCTTCCAGGGCTGCAGCCTGCTGCTCGGTGCGCTTGGACAGATCGTCAGCCGCGGAGCGCAACTCATTGGCATTGCCATTGATGCCTTCTGTGCTTTCTTGCACTTCCGCCATTGTCACTTTCAGCTTGGCCATCGTGTCGTTGATATTGGCCTGAAGCTCGGCGAAGACGCCTTGGAAGTTGCCGTTCATGGCGCGCGTCAGATCACCCTGCGCGAGGTCGGCCATGACGCGACCCGCCTCGGAGACACCGCTATCGACGCTGCCGAGAAGATCGTTGATGGTCTTTGCAAAACGGTTGAGGTTGTCGTCACCATAATCCTTGGTGATACGGCGGCTGAAGTCACCTTGTGCGGCTGCACCCACCACATCCGCCATACCCGCCTGTAGATCGTCGCTTTTGGTACGCATTGCGGCTTCCTGCGCATTCATACGCCGCACCTCCAGGCCATTACGCTTGAAGATTTCGACTGCGGCCGCCATCTCGCCGATCTCATCCTTACGGTCGAGATAGGGGATTGTGGCCTCAAGGTTGCCTTCGGCGACGGACTTCATTACTGCTGAGACGTTTAGGATCGGCGCACTCAATTGCTTGGAGCCGACATAAAGGCCGATGATGGCTCCGGCTCCGACACCGGTGACAGTGACAAGCGCGACGACCAGGAAGATAAACTGGCCGAAGGCGTCGATCTCCGACTTGATCGCATCGAGATCTTTAAGATCGCCCTTCACAACTGCGTCGATTTCGCCTTGATAGGCCTTGCGGTTTTCTCGGTTGGCTTCGTTGTTGCCCTGGACGCTTGCTTCCTGAGGGCCAACTTCGCGGCCAAGGCGGGCGGTCTCGGTGCGGAAGGCGCGAAACTCAGCAAAGCGCTTTTCGATGTTATCGAAGGCAGCGGCCTGATGGGCCGGAACCCGCGGCTTCCATTCCTTAAGAAGTGCGGACATGGCATCGAGGTTGGTGATGATGCCCTCGGCGAACTTTCCCGCCGCCGCCATGTCCTTTGCCGCGTACACGCCACGGGCTTCCATAACGACAGCGGTCACCAGCCTGTTGAGAGTTTCGCCGTAACGAGCACGATCTGCAACGGCATCGAGAGCGACGGTGTGTGCCTGATATTTGTTGATGGCGTAGATTGAAAGGCCACCAATACTACAGGCCACAAGGCTCAAAAAGCCAACGAGTAGATTGATCTTGCTTCGAATTTTCACTGCGAACTCCCCCGTATTCCAGATCCCCCACGACCGGAGAGCGAGGCTCCCAGCCGTCTGGTCACGACAACGTTATTGAAGGTCAATTAAGAAACAATTTCAGATTTTACTTATGTTCCAAAATCTTTTGAAAAAGCCGTCATGGAAACCTGAGAGAGATACCTCCAGGAAAAGCTGGGCTTTGAGGGGTTAGCGCGCGTCGAGTGCGTGATGCGGTTCTGCAATTGACTTTGCGGGCCATAAGCCCTTATAAGCCCGCACGTCCGGGCATTTTGCAGTCTATGATGGCTTTCCGGGCATTAGTCGAAACGCTCTTGCCCTTAAGGGCAAAGTCAAGAAGGGCCGCACCCCGCGGTATTAAATAAATGTCGAAGCGTACTTTCCAACCGTCCAAGCTTGTTCGCAAGCGCCGTCATGGTTTCCGTGCCCGCATGGCCACAGCTGGCGGCCGCAAGGTTCTTGCAGCTCGCCGCGCTCGCGGTCGCGCACGTCTGTCCGCTTAATCAAGTGGTTGCCCGATGAAAGTCGCGGCAGATGACAGATAAGAAGAAAATGCCCGGTCGGTTGAAAAACCGGCCGGATTTCCTTGCCGTTCAGGCGGGCGAGAAAAGGCGCGGAAGCACTTTTCTTCTGGAGGTCCTGGATCGACAGGCTCCTGAAACCGAACCCAGGGTCGGTTTTACCGTCACGAAACGCCAGGGAAACGCGGTGGAGCGCAACCGTATGCGTCGCCGCCTCAGGGAAGCCGTGAGGCTTTCTGCCCGGTTTGCAATGAAACCCGGGCATGACTATGTGATTGTCGCCCGAAGGGACGCATTGAATACCGACTTCGCCGTACTGGAAAACTTGCTCATAGAGCGGATCGAGGGACGCGCGAAAAACGGACGCTCCCGGGAGACCCGCTCCAGGAAAGAATGATGGAAAAAAACCGCAATTACTTTATCGCGATCGCCCTTTCGGTTGTCATCGTACTTGCCTGGCAGTTTCTCTACATGAACCCGCGTATCGAGCAGCAGCGCCGCGCCGAAGAGGCACGCCAGGCGCAGCAGGCGACGCAACAGACGCAGACCACGACGGCACCCGCCGACGGCTCGTCCGCACCGGCCACGACGCCGAACGCGACGACGCCCGCCACCGGCAGCCAGCAGGCAGGGACCTTGTCTCGCGCCGAGGCGCTGGCGAAGACCCAGCGTGTCGAAATCGACACGAATGCCATTGCCGGCTCCATCAACCTGACGGGCGCGCGTCTCGATGACGTTCGTCTGAAGGACTATCATGAGACGGTGGATGACTCGAGCCCGATCATCACGCTCCTCTCGCCTGCCGAGACGCATGACGGTTACTTCACCGAACTCGGCTATATCGGCAACGAGGGCGTTGGCTCCGTGCCTGGCCCGACCACGGTCTGGACCGCACCGGCCGGCGCAAAGCTGACCGAGACGACGCCGGTCACGCTTTCCTATACCAACGACAAGGGCGTGGTCTTCAACCGCACCATCTCGATCGACGATCACTATATGGTCACCGTCACCGACAAAATCGAGAACCCCGGTCAGGACGCGATCACGCTTTCGGCCTATGGCCGCATCACGCGTAACAACAAGCCTATAACGCCGCCCGTCTTCGTTATCCACGAAGGCTTCCTGGGCGTTGCCGGTGCTGATGGCAGCCTGACGGAAGAGACCTACAAGAAAGTCGAGGAACAGCCCTATATCCTGCCGAAGGCAACCGGCGGCTGGCTCGGCATCACCGACAAGTACTGGGCAGCAGCGATCGTTCCGCCACAGGACAAGGCCGTCGAAACCCGCTACTCGCACTTTACCGATGGTCAGCCACGTTATCAGGCCGATTATCGAAGCGATGCGGTGACCATTGCGCCCGGCGCCTCTACCGAGCTGAAGAACATGATCTTCGCCGGTGCGAAAGAAGTGCCGCTGGTCGATCGGTACGAGAAGCAATATTCCATTCCGAAGTTCGATCTCCTGATCGACTGGGGCTGGTTCTACTTCATCACCAAGCCGATGTTCAAACTGATGGATTTCTTCTTCCGTTACTTTGGCAATTTCGGCGTGGCAATCCTGCTCACCACCATCGTCGTCAAGCTCCTGTTCTTCCCGCTTGCGAGCAAGCAATATGCCTCCATGGCGAATATGAAGCGCATGCAGCCCAAGATCGAGGAGCTGAAGGCCAAGTTCGGCGATGATCGCATGGGCATGCAGCAGGCGATGATGCAGCTCTACAAGGAAGAGAAGATCAATCCGATTGCCGGCTGCTGGCCGATGCTTCTGCAGATTCCGGTCTTCTTCGCGCTCTACAAGGTCATCTACGTCACCATCGAAATGCGTCACGCGCCTTTCTTCGGCTGGATTCACGACCTGTCTGCGCCAGATCCGACCTCGCTTTTCAATCTGTTCGGTCTTCTGCCCTATGACGTGCCGCACTTCCTGATGATCGGCGTCTGGCCTATCATCATGGGCATCACCATGTTCCTGCAGATGCGCATGAACCCGACGCCGCCCGATCCGACCCAGGCGATGATCTTTACCTGGATGCCGCTGATCTTCACCTTCATGCTGGCGTCTTTCCCCGCCGGTCTGGTGATCTACTGGGCATGGAACAACACCCTGTCGATCTCGCAGCAGGCTGTGATCATGAAGCGCCACGGTGCCAAGATCGAGCTCTTTGACAACCTCAAAGGGGTGTTCAAGCGAAAGCCGGTGCAATCCAAATGACGGCTGACAAGCCCCTCTTCGGAAGGCCGTGGATTTTCATCCGCGGCGTTCCGGCCATGAAGTTCCTTCCCCCCGAAGGCCCGGCAGAAATCGCTTTCGCCGGGCGTTCGAATGTCGGCAAGTCTTCGTTGATCAATGCGCTCGTCGGCCACAAGGGATTGGCGCGCACCTCGAATACCCCGGGCCGCACGCAGGAACTCAACTATTTCGTACCGGAAGGCTATTCCGGCGCCGGAGACGATCTGCCGCCGATGGCGCTGGTCGATATGCCGGGCTATGGCTACGCACAGGCGCCCAAGGACCAGGTCGACAACTGGACGAAGCTCGTCTTCGACTATCTGCGTGGCCGGGCAACGTTGAAGCGCGTCTATGTGCTGATCGATTCCCGTCACGGCATCAAAAAGAATGACGAAGACGTCTTGAGCCTTCTCGACAAGGCGGCCGTCTCCTACCAGATCGTTCTGACGAAGACGGACAAGATCAAGGAACCCGCCGTTCCGCGCCTCATCAGCGAGACGCTGGAGAAGATCAAAAAGCGCCCTGCGGCCTATCCGGAAGTTCTGGCAACGTCATCGGAAAAATCAGCCGGTCTCGATGAACTGCGCGCCGAGATCCTGAAAACGGTTGGTTATCCGCAGCCCTGACGGTTGACGGTCGAAATGCTCAAACGGCGGTGAAGAGCAGCACTGCGGCCCAAAGAAAGGCCGCAAGTGTCGTCATCCGCCAGAAGCGCGTGGAGTTCCACAGAGCTGTGAGGATGGCGAAGCGGCCATAGATGCTGCGATGCAGCTTGTCGTCCGAACGGCGAAGCGCGTGATCCATGGAGGCATCCACATAGGATGCGAAGGTGCGTTGTTCGCGCACTTCCGTTTCGGCAAGATTGTCTTCCCAGCGCCGCACGATGGTGGCGAATTGCTGGTCTTTGCGAACCCTTTCGGCAAGCTCTGCTTTCACGTCTTCCGGCAGCGCGCCGAGCACATATTTGCCCGCAAGCACCTGATCCTTCAAACCGCCGCGCATATCCTTATCCGGCAAGGCCATTCTTCTTCAAACTCCGCTGCTTCGCGCCACTGTCATCATGACAGCCTGCCGATTCGAACCTCGAACGGCCGGACGCAGACTCCCCGAACAAGGCTGGTCCGAATGCGCCCGCGTGTCAATCCGATTAGGCAGCGCATGGGCCATCCTCTGCGAATTAATGTTTCTCGCCGACCCCATCCCGTGTTTCATCCGTCAAAAACTTGCGTTACAAGCGGCGCGTTCCAGCAAGAGGTTTTTCTCATGGCGAGTATCGAAAGCGAAATGCAGGCCCGGCTTCTGGCCCAGGCCCTTCCCTTCATGCAGAAGTATGAAAACAAGACAATCGTCGTAAAATATGGCGGTCACGCCATGGGCGACATGGCTCTTGGAAAAGCTTTCGCCGAAGACATCGCGCTTCTCAAGCAATCCGGCATCAACCCCATCGTCGTTCATGGCGGGGGCCCGCAGATCGGCGCGATGCTGACGAAGATGGGAATCGAATCGAAATTCGAAGGCGGTCTGCGCGTCACAGACGCGAAGACGGTCGAGATCGTCGAAATGGTTCTGGCAGGCTCGATCAACAAGGAGATCGTCGCCCTCATCAATCAGACGGGTGAGTGGGCCATCGGCCTTTGCGGCAAGGATGGCAACATGGTCTTTGCCGAAAAGGCGCGCAAGACCGTGACCGACCCGGACAGCCATATCGAGCGGGTCCTCGATCTCGGCTTCGTCGGCGAAGTCGTCGAAGTCGATCGCACGTTGCTCGATCTATTGGCAAAATCCGAGATGATCCCCGTCATCGCCCCTGTGGCACCCGGTCGTGATGGTGCGACCTACAACATCAATGCCGATACCTTCGCTGGCGCAATTGCTGGCGCGCTACACGCCACCCGCCTGCTGTTCCTCACCGATGTCGAGGGCGTTCTCGACAAGAACAAGGAGCTGATCAAGGAACTGACCGTCTCCCAGGCCAAGGCGCTGATCAAGGACGGCACGATCTCCGGCGGGATGATCCCGAAGGTGGAAACCTGCATCGAGGCGATCAAGGCTGGTGTGCAGGGCGTGGTGATCCTCAACGGCAAGACTGCCCATTCGGTCCTCCTGGAAATCTTTACGGAAGGTGCTGGCACGCTGATCGTGCCCTGAGTCATCGGATTTTGGCTTGGGTCAGCCCCAGGCCAGAAGTGACAGCACGCCGAGGACGATCAACAGGCAGCCGATCAGTTCGAGCTTGTTGATCTTTTCCTTGAAGAAAAAGACAGTCGAGGCGAAGGCAAAGAGCATCTCTACCTGCGCCAGCGCCTTGACGACTGCGGCTTGTTGCAGAGTCATCGCCGTGAACCAGCCGAATGAGGCCGTGGCACCGACGAAGCCGACAGCAATTGCCGGTTTCCATGCCCTGGCGATACGCGCCAGTTCTTCCCGCTCCCGCAGAATAATCCAGATGAGCATCGTTACCGTTTGCGTCACGATGACCACCACGAGCGTGAAGCTCGCCTGCATGATGGCGTCGGGCGCCGGCAGGCTTGCGGCAATCGAGAGCGATGCGGAACGATAAGCGACGGAGGAGAGACCGAAGAGTGCGCCAGATGCCAGGCCAATCCCCGCCGTTTTGCTGAAGATGGAGGTGATGATGGAGACGGGAGAGAGCGTCGTTCTCGCCACCGAAATCAGCATGACACCGGAGACCGAAATGGCAATGGCCAGCAGCGTTCCGGCGCTGACGCTTTCGCCGACGAAGACGAGGGCGAAGAGCGCCGCCTGGGCAGGTTCCGTGCGCGAGTAAGCCGTCCCGACAGCGAAGTTGCGGAACGAGAAAAGATGCACCAGCAGGAAGGTGGCACCGATCTGCGCCATCGATCCGACCGCGGCCCATAACGCGAAAGTTCCGTTGATCGATGGCAATGGCCTTGCCAGTCCAAAATGCAGGATGGCGAGATAGGTCAGCGCGAAGGGCATGCCGAAACCGAAGCGCACGAAGGTGGCGCCTGTGGTCCCCATGCTCTTCTTCAGATGCTTTTGAAAGGTCGAGCGCAGATTCTGCAAGAAGGCGCTGACCAGGGTGATGCCGATCCACAATTCCATGCCTTGGATTAGCATTGGCGCAGGTTTGCCGCCAAGGACGGTTTTCGTCACGGGCGGCGCGTTTTCGATTTTATTTGACCAGCGAAACGGGCATAAGCGTTGCATGAACACAAAGCCCAAGAACACCGCAGAGCCAGCCGATTTCGCCCATGTGACGGAGTGGGTCTTCGATCTCGACAACACGCTCTACCCGCATCACATCAATCTCTTCTCGCAGATCGACCGCAACATGACCGCCTATGTGGCGGAGCTGTTGCAGCTGGATCCGGAAGAGGCGCGCGTTCTTCAGAAGCGCTACTACCACGAGCATGGAACGACGCTTCAAGGACTGATGATCCACTATGGTATCGATCCGAACGACTTCCTGGAGAAGGCACATGCGATCGACTACTCCGCCTTGCTTCCAGATCAGGAGTTGGGAGAGGCCATCAAGGCGCTGCCTGGCCGCAAATTCATTCTGACCAATGGCAGCGTCAAGCATGCTCAGGCCGCCGCCGGTGCCCTGGGCATCCTTGATCACTTCGAAGATATCTTCGACATCGTCGCTGCGGGCTACCTGCCGAAGCCCGCGGGCCAGACCTACGAAAAATTTGCCGCGCTGAAACAGCTCGATACCAAAAGGGCTGCGATGTTCGAGGACCTGCCGCGCAATCTCGTGGCACCCCGAGCGATGGGCATGAAGACGGTGCTTCTCGTTCCGCGCAATCTCGAAGGTATCGTGATGGAGCGCTGGGAAATCCCGGCCGAGACGGATGATCACATCGATTACATTACCGATAACCTGTGCGAATTTCTGACAGGACTCCAAGACGGCCGAGCTTAGAGCAATCCATATATTACCGATGTTTCATATGCATTACGGATGTTTAACTGGTGGGAACGAAGCGTCGCCTATAGCATCTTACGAGGGACACCAACGGAAAGGTTTTGATATGCTAAAACGGAAGATCGCCATCACCGCGCTTGGCGCTGCCCTGATGCTCAGCACCACTGCGTCCATGACGATGGCGGCCCCACGTGGCGGCGCCGACCGTGAAGGTCCGCGCATGCGCCCTGAGCCGATGTTCGTTCACCTGTTGAAGGTGGCCGATACCAACAAGGACGGCAAGATCACCAAGGACGAGTTCAACGCCCGCCAGGAGGCACTTTTCACCGAGATCGACGCCGACAAGGATGGCTCCATCACGCCGAAGGAAATGCGAGACTATCGCCGGGCGAAAATGGAAGCCTGGCGGGAAGCCAATCCGCGTCCGGAAAAAGCCGCAGCCGAGGGTGACCAGAAGAAGGCCGAGGGCGACAAGAAGGATGGTGAGCGCGAAAAGCGTCGTGAAGCTCGCGAAGAACGCAAGGGCAAGGATCGTAAAGGCAAGATGGGCGGCATGTTCGCCTCAGCCGATACGGACGGCAACGGTCAGCTCAGCAAGCCTGAGTTCATGGCCGCCGGCGAAAAGATCTTCACGCGTCTAGACCGCAACAATGACGGCGTCATCAGCGTGGACGACATGCCGGATCGCCCCTGGCTCTGAGGCCATTTCGATGACTGGAGGCCCGCCCTGTTTCAGGGTGGGCTTTTTTTGTCGGCCAATCGCTCCATGACCCGACCGGCCCATCAAGAGCAAGTGTTAAAGCATGTCGCGCAAAGGTGGTCACCGGTTTTGCGATACCGACATGCGACAAGACCTAAGCGCCGGACGCAAATCTTAAAGATCGCAACGCGCTTTAGTGCAGGCTGATGGTCCGCAACTCGTCTTCGGCAGCCTTGAAGAAGGTGCTGGATCGGTTGTCGGTCAGAAGGATGGGTGTGCCGTCGGCGCCGAAAAGAGCCCAAAGATCAAGACCGGGATCGATCTCGGGCGCCTCGGGAAAGCACTTCATCACCTGTTCAGCTCGCATCTTGCGGATGTAGCCCACTTCGCCGGCACCAAGATGGGCCAGCTGGGATTTGGTCAGGCGCGCATGCGCTTCTTTTAAAAGCATGTTTCAGCCTCCATCGAGCGCCGTTGTTGCGTCCTTTGAAGACGTATCCGGTCGCTCAGAATTTCAAGTCGACGCGCAGTCCGTTGCTAAGATCCTCCGGATCCTTGCGCCGATACGTTGGTCTTTGACCAGGAGACTGAACGGAATCAGTCCACGGGGCCAGAGTCTTACTGTGAGACGGAAATGTTAATTTTCTTCACCACGTTGGAGATTTCCGGACGGGTGAGTTCGATGGAGAGCAGACCGTTCTTCAGGCGCGCATTGTGCACCTGCATACCGTCAGCCAGCACGAAAACGCGCTGGAACTGCCGCGCGGCGATACCGCGATAGAGGTAGTCGCGCTTTTCCTGATCCTGCTGGCGCCCACGGATCACCAGCTGATTGTCCGCTGTCGTGACATCAAGATCGTCTTCGGAAAATCCGGCAACCGCGATGGTGATGCGCAGTCGCTCAGGGCTTGAGTCTTCCGCCGCCAGCCGCTCGATATTGTAGGGCGGATAGCCGTCATTCGATTTCGCCATACGCTCCAGCGTTTTTTCCATGGCATCGAATCCCAGCATCAAGGGGTTCGTGAAGGGTGTCATGCGGCTCATAGTCCCGTGTCCTTGCATCCAAGCGACGATCTTGTGGCGCACGTGGTGATGCGGCGCCCAGCCCCGTTTCGGCAGCTCATAGCCATATGGTAACATGGTGCCCGAAACGCAAGAACGCCGCATCGGCAAAACCACCGGTCTTCGGCAGCCCATTGACAAGCCGGTCAAAGCAGCCTGAAAAGACATGACTTACAGCATCGGTCGAAAATCGGACTCGATTTTGGGAAAAGCACGATGCGTGGATTGAAAGAGTGAGAGCGACCTTTCTGCGTCCAAAAGAACGCGGGGCGCTCTGGACAGACAGGATGACCATGGCCGAGCGCAGAAAAATCATTATCGACACCGATCCCGGGCAGGATGACGCAGCCGCGATCATGCTCGCTCTCGCAAGCCCTGACGAGATCGAGATTCTCGGGCTCTGCGCCGTGGCAGGCAATGTGCCGCTGAAGCTGACAAGCCGCAACATCCGCATCATTCTGGAACTGTGCAACCGCCCTGAGGTGCCGGTCTACGAGGGTTGCGAACGTCCGCTGGTGCGTGCACCGATCACGGCCGAGCATGTGCATGGCAGCACTGGCCTCGACGGCCCGACGCTGCCGGAACCCACACTGGCTGCACAGTCCCAGCATGCGGTGGATTTCATCATCGACACGCTTCGTCGCGAGCCGGAAGGCACGGTGACGCTCTGCACGCTCGGCGCGCTCACCAATGTCGCGACCGCTCTGCAAAAAGCACCGGATATCGCGCCGCGGGTCAAAGAACTGGTGCTGATGGGCGGCGGCTTCTTCGAGGGTGGCAACATCACGCCAGCGGCCGAGTTCAACATCTATGTCGATCCGCATGCGGCCGAGATCGTCTTCCGCTCTGGCATTCCGCTCGTCATGATGCCGCTCGATGTGACGCACAAGCTGTTGACGACCAAGGCGCGCGTCGCCCGCATCCGTGACATCGGCACGCATCCGGCAATCGCCATGGCGGAAATGCTGGAGTTCTTCGAGCGATTCGACGTGGAGAAATACGGCTCCGATGGCGGGCCGCTGCATGATCCGACCGTGATTGCCTACCTGATCAAGCCTGAGCTTTTCGCTGGACGCGATTGCAATGTGGAAATCGAGACGTCGTCTGACCTGACAATGGGCATGACCGTGGTCGATTGGTGGAAGGTGACCGACCGTCCCGTCAATGCCAAGGTTTTCCGCGATGTGGATGCCGATGGCTTCTTCGCGCTGCTCACCGAGCGCTTCGCAAGGCTCTGATCGCTACTTCTCACAATCATGCCCGGGCTCAGAGATGATCGAGCCCGGGCATTTTTGTGCGAAGTTATCCCGCTGAGAAACGGGAGCCCTTATAGCTCATAGAAATCGGCAACGATCTTCCAGGCTTCCTCGGCGGTCTCGGCGAAATGAAACAGATCTATATCGTCCGGCGCGACGGTGCCGAAATCAGCCAGTGCCTTGAAATTGATGATAGAGTGCCAGAAATCCCTGCCGAAGAGAATGAGCGGGATCGGTGCCATGCGCTTGGTCTGGATCAGCGTCACGGTTTCGAACAGTTCGTCCATGGTGCCGAAGCCGCCGGGGAAGACGACCACGGCCTTGGCCCGCATGAGGAAGTGCATCTTGCGGATGGCGAAATAGTGGAAGTTGAAGCTGAGCTCCGGCGTCACATAGGGGTTCGGCGCCTGCTCATGCGGCAAAAGGATGTTGAGGCCGATCGAGGGAGCACCTGCTTCTGATGCTCCCCTGTTGCCCGCTTCCATCACGCCCGGGCCGCCGCCGGTCATGACGACATATTCGCGGTGATCGAATTTCTCCGCTTCGACAGCACAGAGCTGCGCGAATTTGCGTGCCTCGTCATAATAGACCGAGGCTGCTTCGAGGTTCTGTTTCTGGGTCTCGTTGCGCGCCGCCCACGCGGCAGCACCGGGCTCTGGGATGCGCGCACCGCCGAACATCACCACCGTCGATTTGATGCCGCGTTCGGAGAGGATCATCTCAGGCTTCAACAGTTCGAGTTGAAGGCGGATCGGGCGCAATTCTTCCCGGCATAGGAAGTCGGTATCGGTATAGGCAAGGCGATAGGAGGGCGAGGCGCTTTGCGGTGTCTTAGGGATGACTTCGGCCTGGTGCTTGTCGTCCGAACTGTTTTTCAGCGGGTCCCAAACCTCGTCTTTGCGCCGCAGCTTGCCGTTTTTCAGTTTCGCCATTTCCATGCCTTTCCGATGCTTGCGTCAAATCGCCCAAATCGCATTGACGCACTTGAAACACTCGCTTAGAGCAATTGACCGTGTCCGGCCAGCGGTGCGGATGTTTCCCTGAAATGACGATAGTCAGCGAAGTTTAAGGAATTCTCATGAGCAGCTCGGATCTCGGCACCCTCGAAAGCATCATCGAAACCGCATTCGAAAACCGCGACGGCGTGAACACCTCCACGAACGGTGAAATTCGCGATGCGGTCGAGACCTCGCTCAATCTTCTCGACGCTGGCGAGGCCCGCGTGGCCGAGCGTGAGGCCAATGGCAACTGGAAGGTGAACCAGTGGCTGAAGAAAGCCGTCCTGCTCTCCTTCCGCCTCAACGACATGGAAATCGTAACCGGTGGCCCAGGCGAATCCACCTGGTGGGACAAGGTGCCCTCCAAGTTCGAAAACTGGGGTGAAAACCAGTTTCGCGCTGCCGGCTTCCGCGCTGTGCCGAATGCCGTGGTTCGTCGCTCCGCCTATGTGGCGAAGAACGTCGTGCTGATGCCGTCCTTCGTCAATCTCGGCGCCTATGTCGATGAAGGCACCATGGTCGATACGTGGGCAACCGTCGGCTCCTGCGCGCAGATCGGCAAGCACGTCCATCTTTCCGGTGGCGTCGGCATTGGCGGCGTGCTCGAGCCGCTGCAGGCTGGTCCCACCATCATCGAAGACAATTGCTTCATCGGCGCCCGTTCGGAAGTCGTCGAAGGCTGCATCATCCGTGAGGGCTCGGTGCTGGGCATGGGTGTCTATATCGGCAAGTCCACCAAGATCGTGAACCGCGCGACCGGCAAAATCTTCTACGGCGAAGTCCCGCCCTACTCCGTCGTGGTGGCCGGCACCATGCCTGGCAAGCCCTTCCCGAATGGCGAGCCTGGCCCTGGCCTCTACTGCGCCGTCATCGTCAAGACTGTCGACGAAAAGACGCGCTCAAAGACCGGTATCAACGAACTGCTGCGCGATTGAAGTAAGAAGACCGGCTAAAGCATGTCGCGCAAAAGTGTGCAGCGGTTTTGCGGTAACGACATGCGACAAAACAAGGACTTAAAGCGTAGGGAGCGAATCTGAAAGATCGCGACACGCTTTAAGAGTAGAAGCGGCAGAGAGTAGACAGCCCATGAACGCCACCGATCCCGTCTCCAATCTTGCCGCCCTCATCCGCTGCCCTTCGGTCACGCCTGCAGAAGGCGGGGCGCTCAGCCTGCTCGATAACCTGCTCTCGCCGCTCGGCTTTGCGGTGGACCGGATGGTCGCGACTGAAGATGGCACGCCGGACGTGGAAAATCTCTACGCGCGCCTTGGCACCGATGGACCGCATCTGATGTTTGCGGGGCATACCGATGTCGTACCGGTGGGCGATGAAGCTTCCTGGAGCCATCCGCCCTTTGCCGCGGAAATTGCTGGCGGCGAGATGTATGGCCGCGGCGCTGTCGACATGAAGGGTGGCATAGCCTGCTTCGTCGCAGCGATTGCCCGTCATATCGAAAAGCATGGCAAGCCGCAGGGCTCGGTATCCTTCCTGATTACCGGCGATGAGGAAGGTCCGTCGATCAACGGCACCTCGAAGCTTCTGGAATGGGCCGCCGCCAAGGGAGAGCGCTGGGATGCCTGCGTTGTCGGCGAGCCGACCAATCCGGACCAGCTCGGCGACATGATCAAGATCGGCCGCCGGGGTTCGCTCTCCGGCCGCATCACCGTCCATGGCGTCCAAGGCCATGCTGCCTATCCGCATCTTGCCGACAATCCCATTCGCGGCATGCTGCAATTGACGCAAGCGCTGATGGACCCGCCTTTCGACAACGGCACCGACAATTTCCAGCCTTCCAATCTGGAAGTAACGACGATTGATACGGGTAACGCCGCAACCAACGTCATTCCGGCCAGAGCGACGGCGTCCTTCAATATCCGTTTCAACGACACCTGGACTGCGGACACGCTGCGGGCCGAGATCATCCGTCGTCTGGATGCGGCTGCCGCTGACGGCGCGCTTCGTCCGGATCGGACACCCGTCAATTACGAGATCGTCTGGGCTGATCGGCCGAGCCATGTCTTCCTGACCCGCAACAACGCGCTGATCTCCTCGCTTTCGGGCGCGGTGGCCGATGTCACGGGTCTGGAGCCGAAGCTTTCGACCACCGGCGGCACCTCCGATGCGCGCTTCATCAAAGACTATTGCCCCGTAGTGGAGTTTGGTCTCGTCGGGCAAACGATGCATATGGTCGATGAGCGTGTCGCGGTTGCGGACCTCGAAACGCTGACACGCATCTATGAAACCTTCATCGGACGCTGGTTCGGCCATGCCGCCACTCAGTGAAGTTGCCATCTATCTGCGCGGATTGTGGTTGCTGTTTCTCGGCAACACGGAAGGCTTGCGGCTTCTCGATATCAGCGATCGCGGCTTGCTTCGCTCCTTCTACGCGGCGCTCTGGTGCCTGCCCTCCATGGCGCTTTCATGGTACTGGTGGCATGAAGCCTATCTATCCGGACTGCCGGAAGGCGTTCATACGGGCGCGATCTTCTTCATCCGTCTCGCCATCGTCGAAGCGATCTGCTGGATGGTGCCGCTGATCCTGATCGGGGTGCTGCTTTATGCCTTTGGAGCGAGAGGCAAGTTTCAAGCGATTATCGTGGTAGCAAACTGGTTGTCGGTGCCATTCTCCTACGCCTATTCGTTGCTGATCCTGATCGCGCTGCTCCTGCCCTCCTTGCACGGGCTTGTCGCAATCCTCTGGTTTGCGCTGCTGCTGACGCTCGTCTTCACCTTCTCGAGGATCGTGCGGTTTTTCGTGCGCGACCAGCCGCTCCTGGTAACGGCATTGGTTATGACCCTGCTTGTACCCGGGATGATCCTGTCGGAACTGCTGCAGCGCTTTCTTGGCGTCTACCCGACCTGATCATCGGAGGCTTAAAGTCAGACTTCGCCGCCCTCTGCCGCACCTGTCCGCGGCTGTCGCGGCGGTATGACGTGGGGATAATCCACCTGCATGAAGTAGAGGCCTTCCGGCGGCGCGACCGGGCCGCAGGCCTTGCGGTCCCGCGCCTCGAGTGCAGCACGGACATCATCGGGCGTCATGGCGCCCTCGCCTGCCATCTTCAGCGTACCGGCGAAGGAGCGAATCTGGTTATGCAGGAAGCTCTGCGCCGTTGCGCGGATCTCAATCAGGTCGCCAGTGCGTGTCACATCGAGCCTGTCCAGCGTGCGCACGGGACTGTTGGCCTGGCAATGCACTGAGCGGAAAGTGGTGAAGTCATGCCGCCCAACCAGCATCTGCGCGGCCGCATGCATTCTCTCATGGTCGAGGTCTTTCGACACCCACCAGGCGCGCTTGTACTCCAGCGCCAGGCGCGATTTACGCGAGATGATGCGGTAGAGATAGTGGCGGCGGATCGCAGAAAAGCGGGCGTCGAAATCCTCCGTCACCGCTGCCACGTCGAGCACAGAGACGGAGTCGCCTGCCATTGCCAGATGAGCATTCAGCGCATTGCGAAGCTTGTAGGGCTGCCAATCGCGCGCAAGATCCACATGGGTGACCTGACCCACCGCATGCACGCCGGAGTCGGTTCTGCCCGCGCCGCGAATGCCGACCTTCTCGCCCGTCAGCGACAGGACGGCCGCTTCGAGTGCGCCCTGAACCGACCTGCCATTGTCCTGCCTCTGCCAGCCAACATAGGGCGTGCCGTCATATTCGACGCTCATGCGAAAACGCGGCATCGGCTACAGCCTCGTTACGATGGCAACGGGCGTTCCGCGCAGGAAGTCCGCAGCCAGCATCGGCTTACCGCCCGCCTTCTGCAACTTTAGGAGACGCACTGCACCGCTGGCGCAGGCAATCGTCAATTGGTCGTCAAGAACGGAGCCTGCCTCGCCCATTCCTTCGACCCGCTCGCTTGCCAAGACCTTGACGCGTTCCGGCTTGCCGCCGATCTCCAGTTCGAACCACGCACCGGGAAAGGGTGCCAGCCCACGAATGTGGTTGTGGACGTCCTGCGATTGGCGGGAGAAATCGATCCGTGTTTCCGCCTTGTCGATCTTGGCGGCGTAGAGAACGCCCTCCTCGGCCTGCACCGTCAGCGGCAGATCGTCATTCTCGAGCTTTGCCATGGCGTCACGCATCAACCGGGCGCCTTTCAGCATCAGCGCGTCATGCAACTCGCCGGCCGTCATGTTCTCATCGATGGGAACGCGGGCTGTCAGCGCCACGGGGCCGGTGTCCAGCCCCTTTTCCATCTTCATCACCATCATGCCTGTTTCGGCATCGCCCGCCATGATGGCGCGCTGGATGGGGGCCGCACCGCGCCAGCGGGGCAGAAGGGATGCGTGGCCGTTGTAGCAGCCAAGGCGTGTGCCATTCAAAATGGCCTCAGGCAGTAGAAGACCATAGGCAACGACCACCGCGACATCGGCATCGAACGCGGCAAATTGCTGTCGATCTTCGTCCGCCTTGAAATTCAACGGGGTCAGAACCGGAATCCCCAAAAGCTCTGCAGCCTGATGCACGGGGGATTTTTGCAGGTCCAGTCCACGGCGACCGCCTGGGCGCGGCGGCTGCGTATAGACCGCCACCACTTGATGGCCCGCCTCTTTCAGAGCGCGCAGCGTGGGGACCGAAAACTCCGGCGTTCCCATGAATATAATGCGAAGAGCCATTGTTGCCCCCTGCCCTGCTGCTGGTACCGGGCGGCCTATCGGCCAGCCGGATCAGACCTTGGCGCGGGCCAGCTTGGTGAATTTCTTGATGACCATGTCACGCTTCAGTCGCGAGATGTGGTCGATGAAGAGCACGCCGTTCAGATGGTCGATTTCGTGCTGCAGGCAGGTAGCAAGAAGACCATCGGCCTCGATCGTCTGCCGCTTGCCGTCGCGATCCACATATCCAACCGTCAAAGAGGCCGGACGTTCGACTTCGGCGTAGTAATCGGGGATGGAGAGGCAGCCCTCTTCATAGGTCGAGACATCGTCCGATACTTTGAGGATCTCCGGATTGATGAAAACCTGCGGCTTGTTTTCCTCATCGTCGCGCGAGAGGTCGATCACCAGCATCCGGCGCGCAACGCCAATCTGGATCGCGGCCAGACCGATGCCCGGCGCGTCATACATGGTCTCCAGCATGTCGTCTGCCAGGCGCTGGATTTCCGAATCCACCGTCTCGACAGGCTTGGATTGCTGGCGCAGCAGCGGATCGGGCAAAATGATAAGAGGCTTGATCGTCATGGCTTCCCATAACCCATCTCATCAGCCGAGGAAATGAAAAAATACGGTCGATTCAACGCTGATACTGGATAGCCGACTCATTTTTGCCGCGGACATGTTCTTGTTTTGTACGAATCAGAATAACTCTGTTAGATTGCGTTATGAACATCGATCTCAGCGGCCTCGGTCAAACGGCTTTCAGCGTCGGAGCGCTCAACATTTCGGTCGGCACGCTCCTCTTCTTTCTGGGCTTTGCCGGGCTGCTGGCCGTCCTCTTTCTTTTGCGCAAACCGGCAGCGCCGGATCAGCCACGGGAAGAACTGACCGAACTTCTGAAGACCCAGACCGAGCTGCAAGGTCGTATCGCCGCCATGGCGGATGCCTTTTCCGCGCGCCAGAACGAAATGAGCCAGACGCTGAATGAGCGATTGGATGGCATGTCGCAGCGCCTCGGAACGACGCTGACGGAACAGACCCGCTCGACCCATGAGAACCTCAGCAAGCTGCAGGAGCGCCTTGCCGTCATCGATGCTGCGCAAGGCAATATTCAGGATCTTGCCAAGGATGTGATCGGGCTGCAGGCGATCCTTTCCAACAAGCAGACCCGTGGCGCCTTCGGCCAGGCGCGCATGGAAGCGCTGATTGCCGATGCGCTGCCTTCTGGCACCTACCAGCTTCAACCCACACTTTCGAACGGCTTTCGGCCAGACTGCACGATCAAGATGCCGAACAATGCGCCGGTGCTGGTGATCGACGCCAAGTTTCCGCTGGAAGCCTGGAATGCCCTGAAGGCGGATGAATCTCCGGAAGCCAAGCGCGCTGCGACCCAGCAGTTCCGCCGGGACATGGAAGTGCATATTCGCGATGTGTCGGAGAAGTATCTCATTCCTGGCGAGACGCAGGATACCGCCTTCATCTTCGTGCCGTCGGAATCGATCTTCGCCGATATTCACCAGCATTTCGAATTTCTGGTGCAGCGTGCTCACCGCTCCCGGGTGGTGATTGTTTCACCATCGCTATTGATGCTTTCGATCCAGGTTATCCAGTCAGTCCTGAAGGACCAACGAATGCGGGAGCAGGCCCATCTGATCCAGGGTGAAGTGGCGCTGTTGATGGACGATGTGCGGCGCCTGGATGAGCGCACCCGTAAGCTCCAAACGCATTTCGGCCAAGCGCAGCGCGATGTCGAGATGATGCTGACCTCGTCGGAAAAGGTTCTGGCGCGTGGCGACAAGATCGAGAGCCTCGATTTTTCCACTACCACCAAGGAGATCCCGCATTCGGAGGTGGAGCATATGCGCCGCATTGCCGATGCGCGCGCAGGTGCTGCCAAGCTGCGCGTGGTGGATGACGAGTAGGCGGCGCTGAAATCAAACGAACGTCGCCGCCATTGCAAAATCGATTTCCGATTTCGATCCCGATGCGCTAGAGCGCGGTGCGTCTTTTTAGACGCACAAAGGACGCTCTATCTTCTTTCAATCTACGCATCGTGCTTTCCAAAAATCGATTCCGATTTTCGGGCCGATGCTGTAGCACTATCGGCATTGTTAACGTCTTTGCCTTTTGGATCAGCCTCGCATGATTACTGTTTTCGGCTCCATCAACATGGATCTCGTCGCCACCTCCGACCGTCTTCCGAAGCCAGGCGAGACGGTGACCGGCAAAAGCTTTTCCACGGCCGCTGGTGGCAAGGGCGCCAATCAGGCGCTGGCCGCACGACGCGCCGGAGCGGACGTCAAGATGGCGGGTGCTATTGGTGACGACACCTTTGCAGCCCCCGCACTCACGCTGCTGCGTGACGCCCGGACCGATCTCTCGCTGCTGAAGACAGTGGCCGAACCCACTGGAACGGCCGTGATCCTGATTGGCGAGGGTGGCGAGAACATGATCTCGGTTATTCCCGCGGCCAATGGTACGGTCTCGCCGCAGGATGCAGAGCGCGCCGTCTCGGAGATGGCCGAGGGCGACACGCTGATGCTGCAATTTGAAATTCCGGCCGATGCGATCGAGACCTCGCTGAAGGCCGCCAAAGCGAAGCGCGTGACGACGATCATCAACACGGCTCCTTTGACAGCCGATGCCGCCCGTCTTTCCAAGCTTGCCAATATCGTTATCGCCAATGAGACCGAGTTCGAGTTGTTGATCGGCAAGAACGGGCTGTCCTCTTCCAATCGGGAGAAGGAGTTGAGCGCGCTTCACGCGGAAACGGGCCAGACGCTGATCGTCACGCTCGGTGCGGACGGCGTGATCGCTATTCGCAATGGCAAGCTCTTCAAAGCCATGGGCCTGAAGATCGAGCCGGTCGATACGGTGGGCGCTGGCGACACCTTCTGCGGCTATCTCGCCGCAAGCCTCGATGCCGGAATGGACTTCGAAAAGGCGCTGCGCCGTGCCGCTGTCGCCGGTTCGCTGGCCTGCACCCGTGAGGGCGCCCAGCCGTCTATCCCCACCGCTGCTGATGTGGATGCAAAGCTCTGAGACTATAAAGTCTCTTCCTATCCTCAACCCGATCAAGCATCCTTGAACAGGTTGAGGGCGGCGTATTGCAAAAGCATGATCGTCTTGCCGTCGCGAATGGCCCCTGAGGCGATCATGCTCATCGCTTCATCGATCCCGATTTCCATGACGGCAATATCCTCGCCCTCGTCTTCATTTCCGCCGCCGGCCGATGTTCGGTCGCCGGGCTGATACTCGCCGACGAAGAAGTGTAGCCTCTCGGTGACGGAACCAGGGCTCATGAACGCATCGAAAACCTGGCGCACATCGCGTACCTTGAAGCCGGTTTCCTCCTCCGTCTCCGTCCGGATGCGCGCTTCCGGTTCGGCATTGTCCAGAAGACCCGCTGGCGTTTCGATCAGAAGGTCGTCATGGCCGTTGACGAAGGCGGGATAGCGGAACTGTCTCGTCAGGATCACCGTTCGGCGCTCCTTGTCATAAAGCAGGATCGTCGCGCCATTGCCGCGATCATAGGTTTCGCGCGATTGCTTTTGCCAGGTGCCATCCTCCCGGAGAAAGGAAAAGGTGGTCTTCTTCAGAAGGTACCAGTCGTTTGAGAGAACCTTGACGTCCTCGACGTTGATGCGATGCGCGATGCTCATGAAACTTCCCTGTGGCTGGAGTTGACCGGTTGTGGACATACGCGCAATTTCGTGCAATTTCATGCAGAGTCAAGAAAATTCGTGCAGAGGATTGGGTGGATGCTGACATCGGAACGAAAGACGCTCATTCAGCAAGTCCTACAGCGGGACGGCAGAATCGTTGCGAAGAGCTTCGCCGAAGAACTTGGTGTCTCCGAAGACACGATACGCCGCGATCTGCGTGAACTTGCCAAGGACGGTCTGTTACAGAGGGTCCATGGTGGCGCGCTGCCATCCTCACCTGCGGTTGCCGAATATCGTGTGCGCGAACAGATGGCTTCCTCGGCGAAGGAGAAGCTTGCCCGGGCAGCAGCCGCGTTGATCAAGCCGGGACAAATCGTCTTCCTCGACGGCGGCACCACCAATCTCCAGCTTGCCCGCCATCTGCCGCAGACCCTACAGGCGACCATCATCACCCATAGTCCAAGCATCGCCGTGGAACTGGCGCATCATCCGGTCGTCGAGGTGGAGTTGATCGGCGGGCGGCTTTTCAAGCACTCGATCGTTTCGATGGGTGCTGTGAGCGCCGAGGCCATTTCGGGCATCCACGCCGACCTGTTCTTCCTTGGCGCGACGGGCGTCCATCCAGAGACCGGCGCGACCACTGGGAACCGCGAAGAAGCAGCAATCAAAAGGTTGATCGCCCGACAATGCGCAGAGACTATCCTGGTTGCGACGGAGGACAAGATCGGCGCTGCTTCGCCCTATATCATCCTGCCCCTTGGCAAGCTTGACACTCTGGTTGTGGATGCCGACCTGCCGGACAAGCTGCTGAAGCCCTACAGGACAGCAGGACCGGCGATCGTGAAGGTCTGACGTCAGACTTTGAGGAAGGTGAGGTAGGCGGAGCTCCGCCCCTCGCGCTTGGCCTTGTTCTCGTAGCGGGTACCCGGCCAATTGTCGTAAGGCGTCAACCAGTCGGCAGACGTCTTGGCCGTCCACTCAAAGCCGCCATGGCGGGCGCAGTGCTGCAGAGTCCAGTTGATGTAGGTATCAATGTCGGAAGCAAAGCAGAACTTGCCGCCCGGCTTCAGCACGCGGTGAAAGCGGTCAAGATTGACGTTCGACACAAAGCGGCGCTTCCAGTGCTTCTTCTTCGGCCAGGGGTCCGGATAAAGCAGATCGATGTGATCGATGCATTCATCGGGAAGCCAGTCCAGCAATTGCGTCGCGTCGTCGTCATAGAGGCGAATATTCATCAACTCGCGCTCTTTGACGGCACCAAGGAGCTTCGCCATGGAATTGACGAAGGGCTCCACGCCGATGAAGCCTGTCGATGGATTTTCAGCTGCACGATGAACCAGATGTTCGCCACCGCCAAAACCGATTTCCAGGCGGATGGATTTGACGTCGGCCGGGAAGAGTGCGGCGAGTGGCTTCGGCGCCGGTGTTTCAAGATCGACTTTCAACAGCGGCAAAAGGCTCTCGATGCTTTCCACCTGCTGGTTGCGCAAAGGCTTGCCCTTGCGCCTGCCATAGAACGCTTCCGTCGATCGTGAACGCCGCTCTTCCGTCATCGTGAACTCTCTCAAGCAAAATAGATGAACCCGCACCTTACCGTTTCATCGGTATTGCGCGGGTTTCAAGTTTTCAGACCCTATCCCCCAAACGGTCGCCCATGGCAAGACCGGAGTGGAGGAGAGGGCTATGTTTCGAGGCAATGACCTCAAGCGGCCTTCAGCGCATCCTTGAGCGGCTTGACCAGATCGATCTTCTCCCAGGAGAAGGATCCGTCGCGGCCAGCCTTGCGACCGAAATGGCCGTAGGATGCGGTCTTGGCATAGATCGGCTTGTTGAGGTCGAGGTGACGGCGGATGCCCGATGGCGAGAGGTCCATGACCTTGCGGATCGCGGCTTCCACTTCGTCTTCGCTGACCTTGCCGGTCTGATGCAGATCTACATAGACCGAGAGCGGCTGTGCGACGCCGATGGCGTAGGAAAGCTGGATGGTGCAGCGGTCGGCAAGACCTGCGGCAACCACGTTCTTTGCCAGATAGCGAGCGGCGTAAGCTGCGGAACGGTCCACCTTCGTGGTGTCCTTACCGGAGAATGCGCCACCGCCGTGCGGAGCTGCACCACCATAGGTGTCAACGATGATCTTGCGGCCGGTCAGGCCGGCATCGCCATCAGGACCGCCGATCACGAACTTGCCGGTCGGGTTGATGTACCACTTGCAATCATCGGCAATCTTCAGGTCGCCAAGCGCTTCGCGGATGTAAGGTTCGACGACTGCGCGAACCTTCTTGGAATCCCAGCTTGCGTCCAGATGCTGCGTGGAAAGAACGATAGAAACTGCCTCAGACGCCTTGCCATCGACATAGCGAACGGTCACCTGGCTCTTGGCATCGGGGCCGAGCTTGGCGGCTTCGCCTTCGCCGCTCTTGCGAGCATTGGCAAGCAGCTGAAGAATGCGATGAGAATAGTAGATCGGCGCCGGCATCAGGTCCGGTGTTTCCTTGCAGGCGTAACCAAACATGATGCCCTGGTCGCCTGCCCCTTCGTCGCCCTGCTTGTCAGAGGCGTTATCGACGCCCTGCGCGATATCGGCAGACTGCGGGTGCAAGAGCACGTCGATCTTGGCGGTCTTCCAGTGGAAGCCGTCCTGCTCGTAGCCGATGTCGCGGATGGCCTTGCGCGCCGCGGACTTGAACTTGGACGGATTGATCACCGGATGGCCAGCGGCGTCCTTAAGGACATTGCCGTCCTTGTCCTTTTTCAGCAGCGTATCGGGAACGCGCACTTCACCAGCGATGATCACGCGGTTGGTGGTGGCAAGCGTTTCGCAAGCGATGCGAACGGTCCATGGGTCGACGCCGGTCTTGGACGCTTCACGATAAATCAGATCGACGATTTCATCGGAAATTCGGTCGCAAACCTTGTCAGGATGACCTTCAGCAACGGATTCGCTGGTGAACAGGTAGTTGGCGCGCATGCGGGATTCCCCTCAAAGAACAGGTCTGTGCGTTTGTTATTCATTTCATCGGAAAAAACAAGGACAGAACGACATAAATATATCTTTATATCGGAATTTCATTTCTGCAAGCACACAACAAAAAACGGCCCCGAAAGGCCGTTCAAGTGGGTATTCGACCGATTTTCGGTCGCTTACTCGGCGTCGCCTTCCGCAGCCAGCGCCTTTACCAGATCAACGATACGGCGGCGGACCTTCGGATCGTTAATCTTGACGAAGGCGCGGTTGAGCTGCAGTCCCTCGGACGAGGAGAGAAAATCCACGACGTAATTGGAGCTCGACGCTTCGGCGGAACCGGAAGCGGAGGCTGGCTCGGCGCCCGGCGCATCTTCGAAGAAGAAGGAGACCGGAACGTTCAGAATGGCGGAGATGTTCTGAAGACGGCTGGCGCCAACGCGGTTGGTGCCCTTTTCATATTTCTGGATCTGCTGGAAGGTAATTCCAAGGCTCTCACCCAGCTTTTCCTGGCTCATGCCCAGCATGGTGCGGCGCAGCCGGATGCGGCTTCCGACATGAATGTCGATTGGGTTCGGCTTCTTCTTATTTTCGGTCATATGTTAGTCCTGACATCCTGTTGTCGGTGATTGTTACACATTAACGCAAAACCGTAGAGGTCGGATCAGTGCAACAGTCCTTCATATCACTTGCGTTGTACAACCCTACAATCTCACTATGCAATTTCAGGGGTTTTCGGTCAATTCTTGCGGCTGACTAAACCATACCTAGAAAACAGCGCCACGATCAACATTGTTATAAACAACAACCAAAAGTTCGTTTTACGGGCATCGCTGCTCAGGACGTCGCCTGCCTTACTACTTAGAGTAGCGTCGATTATACCCTTTTGACCATAGTCAAGACCAGCCTCAATGCCACCTAACGGATCAATGATGGCGGAAATGCCAGTGTTGGCTGCTCGAATCACTGGCAAGCCAGTTTCCACAGCGCGCACACGCGCCTGCTGGAAGTGCTGATAGGGGCCGGGTGTGTCGCCGAACCAGCCATCATTGGTGACATTCAGGATCGCCTCCGACGAGGCGATATCGGCCGGCACTTCATCGGGGAAGATGATCTCATAGCAGATGAAGGAGTAGATCTTCTTGCCGGATGGAAGAATGATGGGTGTCCGGCTTGCCGCCGGTGAGAAACCGCCCGGCAGGCTGACGATATTCTCGATGTCGAAACGCCGCAGCACGTCTTCGAAAGGCACATACTCGCCGAAGGGCACGAGATGCACCTTGTCGGTCGCCCCAATAATCTGGCCCTGGCCATCCACGGCGTAGACGGAGTTGTAGTAGCGCGGCGGATGCCCAGCCCCCGCATCCTCCATGCGAACCGCCCCCGTCAGCAAGATCTGACCATCCTCCAGCGTCTTGGCGATTTCTTCCAGCGCATCCGGGTTCTGGGTTAGAATGAAGGGAACGGAAGTCTCCGGCCAGACGATGATATCGGGCCGTTTCTTGCCTGGCGTCGGCGGAAGGGCCGATAGGCGAAGATGCTCCTGGAATATCTCGGCACGATCGGCATTCAGCATCTTGCGCGACTGATCGATGCCGGGCTGCACGATGCGCACCGTGATTGCATCCGCCACTGGCTCCGGCAATGGCCGATGCTGACGATAAAACCCGTATCCCACATGGCCTGCCAGCAGCAGAACAGCAAGCGTCAGGCCCGGCACCATGCCACGGCGGGTTCCAAAAAGCGCGGGGCTGGAGCAAACGAAGACCGCCAGCATCGATATGCCGAAGATGCCGATCAGGTTGGAGCTCTGCATCATCAACGGAACCGGCATCATCCCATAACCGATGGCGTTCCAGGGAAATCCGGTGGCAACGAAGCTGCGCAACCATTCCACCACTCCAAAGGCTGCGGAGAGGGCTGCAAGCCTGCCCCAGCCATCCGACCAGAGGCTGTTGGCCAGCATCACGGCAAGACCGTAAAAAAGCGCGAGAAAAGCGGGCAGGCCCAGAATTGCAAGCGGCAGAGCCCAGGCAAACTCATCAGCCTCCAGCAGCAGCGCATTTCCGAGCCACCAGAGGCCCGCGACGAAATAGCCAAAGCCGAAAATCCAGCCGAGCAGAAACGCTCTGAAGGCGCGAGACACGACGCCACCATCGGGGCTTCCCGTGGTGCCATCGATCAACCAGACCAGGAGGGTGAAGGAAACGAAGAGGCTGGCGAAGAACCCGATCGGCGGCAGGGCGAGCGCACCGATAGCGCCGGCCAGAAATGCGATGAGAACGCGGCTGAAGCCACCGCTCAACATGATCGTGCCCGCGAGCCGCTCCATACAGTATCTATCTCCTTGAGGGCACCGTTCAGCAACGCAAAACCGGAACGCGGATACCAGAACCTGACTTGCCATCGAAACGCGCGCAGTCGGAGAGACCACCGATCGTGTTTCGGCTGCCGAACGCCGAATAGTTATGCGGCATGCCCTTCCGACTTACTGTAAAAAAAAACGAACGTCCACAGGACAGCGATGGCGTGTCTGTGCAATCCGCCAATTGCAGTGGCCTCATCTACCGGTTGTTGGAACAGAAGAAATCCCGGACCCTTTCGCCCGGGACTTAAGCCTATCAAACGGCAGCTTTGTCTGTGCTGTCGGATGGGGCGGGAAGCGCGATCATCTCACTGGTGACCACGGGTGCCGGCGCCTGGTCATCCTCGCCCGTGGAGGACTCGTCGCGAAGGATGCGGACGCGCTTGATGCGGCGATTGTCGGCATCCAGAATCTGGAATTCAAATCCTGGTACCGCACGGACCACCTCACCCTTTGACGGGATGCGGCCAAGCGCAAAGAAGACGAGACCACCCAGCGTATCGATCTCCTCGGCATGCTCTCGAACATCGAAATCCGGACCGATCGCCTGGGCAAGTTCCGCCAGTTCGATGCGCGCATCCGCGATCAGGACGTCGGACGACACGCGGACGAACATCGCCTCGTCCTTGTCATGCTCATCGTCGATGTCGCCAATGACCATCTCCACGATGTCCTCGTGGGACACAAGTCCGTCGGTGCCGCCATATTCGTCGATGATCACCGCAAGCTGGGTGCGCTGCGCCTGCATGGTCTTCAGGAGATCGGATGCGAGCATGGAGGGTGGCGCAAACAGGATCTTGCGGATGATTCCGGCTTCGGCCAGCGTCGTTTCGAGATCGACGCGGGCGAGATCGAAATTCGAGCGCGGTGTGCGCGGCGACTTCGCTTCGCCATCGGCTGGCGCACGCGTACCGCTTCTGCGCTTGTTGCGCGCCTGCTTGCCCACATAGGACAACAGGTCTCGTATATGGATCATCCCCTTCGGGTCGTCGAGCGTCTCGTCATAGACCGGCATGCGCGAGCGCCCGGTCGCCTCGAAGCGGATCATCGCTTCACCGATCGTCGTCTCCTGATCGAGCCCGTCAATATCGACGCGCGGGATCATGATGTCCTCGACCGTGACTTCTCTGAAGCGGAGAATATTGTTGAGCATCGCCCGCTCGTCGGGCGTGAAGGCGGCGCCGATATCCGTATCGGTCATCAGCGCGTCGGTCAGATCTTCACGAAGGCGCTCGCCCTGCGATGGCTTCAAGATCCGGGAAATTCTCGACCAGATGGTCGAGCGGGGCTTTGCTTGATAGTCCTGTCGTAACGGACTACTGCCCTCCTCCGATGAGGATTGTTCCCCGGCGTCCTTGCCCTCTTGGGGCGGTCTTGCAGAATGTTCGTTCATTGTCCCAAACAGTTCGATCAAAGCGGGTCCTGACCCGCATAGGGATCAGATAGGCCAAGAGTCGCCAAAATGCGAGTCTCAAGCCCCTCCATTTCTTCCGCCTCTTCGGTTTCCATATGGTCATAACCGAAAAGATGCAGACATCCATGCACCAGCAGATGGGTCAAATGATCCTCGAAACTCTTCTCGAGATCAAGAGCTTCGCGCATGACAGTTTCATGCGCAATGACAATATCGCCGAGCATGGGCCCCGGCATGCCGCCCGGCTCCAGCGGAAAGGCCGGAAAAGACAGGACATTCGTCGCTTTGTCCTTATTGCGCCATTCCGCATTTATTTCCTTGATGGCAGCGTCATCGGTGAAGACCAGCGACAGTTCCACCGGCATGGCGGGGAACGGCTGCTGCTCTTCGTCTTTCAGATAGGAAACAGTGGCCTCCAGCACTTTCGTGCTGAAGGCCAAAAGCTCTTCCTCCGAGGACCAGTCATCGGCCTCGACAGAGATTTGAATATCCAGAACCGTCATCGTCTCGGCTTCAGTAACCTTGTCTTGGAAGGCTCTCATCCGGCACAGCCGTGTGGGATTCGTAGGCCTTGACGATACGCGCCACCATCGGGTGACGCACGACGTCGACGTCCTTGAAGCGAACCACGGAAACGCCTTCAACGTCGCCCAGGATCTGCAAGGCCTCGACCAGACCGGATTTCACCCCACGCGGAAGGTCGACCTGGCTTGGGTCGCCCGTCACGATCATGCGGCCATTCTCGCCCAAGCGGGTCAGGAACATCTTCATCTGCATGGCAGTGGTGTTCTGCGCCTCGTCGAGAATGACGGCAGCGTTTGCAAGTGTGCGGCCACGCATGAAGGCGAGCGGCGCAATCTCGATAACGCCTGCCTGGATGGCACGCTCCACCTTGTCGCCGGGCATCATGTCGTAAAGCGCGTCATAGAGCGGACGAAGATAGGGATCGACCTTCTCTTTCATGTCGCCCGGAAGGAAGCCCAGACGCTCGCCCGCTTCCACGGCGGGACGCGAAAGAACGATGCGATCCACCGCACCGCGCTCCAGAAGCTGGGCGGCATGAGCGACGGCCAGATAGGTCTTGCCGGTACCCGCTGGCCCAACACCGAAGACGAGCTCCGACTGTTCCAGCGCCCGCATATAGACATCCTGTGTCGGTGTGCGGGCGGCAATGGTCTTCTTGCGGGTAGAAATCTGGGCCATCGACACCTTGGCTTTGCGCTCCATTGTCGGCAGGGTCAGTTGGTCGTCCGCCGCGACCGCCATGCGGATTGCGCCTTCGACGTCGGAAAGTTCGGCTGTGCCACCCTTCAGCAGGCGCTGATAGAGGAAATCCAGAGCGCGGCGGGCCTGGTTGGTCGCAACCATGTCGCCGGTGATAGCCACCGAATTGCCGCGTGGGCGGGCATCGATGTTGAGCTTCTGCTCCAGTAATTTCAGGTTTTGATCGAACTGACCGAATAGCTCTCCGGCTATTCTGTTATTCTCGAACGTGAGGACGAAGTGATTGGCGTCGGTCGCGGGTGAACGTGGCTGGCGCGATGATGGTGAGACCAATTCGTGTGCGTTCAAGCGGTCAGGCTCCTGTCCGAGGTCAGTTCCGGTTCCCAACTCTAACTCTATGCCACCTCGGCAAACAAGCTGTTTGGACCGGTCGCGGTGATTCGTACATGAATAATGTCACCGATTTTCATGTTCTTTGCATCAAGATTCACAGACTGCAGCCAGGGAGAACGACCGATCAGCTGTCCGGGCATGCGACCGGGCTTTTCCAGCAACACATCCATGGTCTTTCCAACGAGCGACTGGGCAAAATCGTTCTGCTGTTTCAACAGCAGCCCCTGCAATCTCTCCAGCCGTTCGGCCTTTACATCTTCCGGCACCTGATCGGTCAAATCCGCGCCAGGCGTCCCTGGACGCGTAGAATATTTGAACGAAAAGGCCTGTGCGTATTTCACCGCTTCCACGATTGCGAGCGTGTCTTCGAAGTCCTGATCCGTCTCGCCGGGGAAGCCGACAATAAAATCCCCGGACATGGCAATATCAGGGCGGGCGGTGCGGATTCGTTCGATCAGCCTCAAATATTCCTCGCCCGTATGGCGGCGGTTCATGGCTTTCAAAATGCGGTCGGAGCCGGCTTGGACCGGCAGATGCAGATAGGGCATCAGCGCGCGCAGCTCGCGATGCGCCTCGATCAGGCGATCATCCATGTCGCGCGGATGGCTTGTCGTATAGCGTAGACGGGCGAGCCCCGGAATTTCGGCCAGGCGATAGAGAAGCTCCGCGAGCCCCCATTCTTCGCCCTTCGGACCCGTCGAGCGCCAGGCATTGACATTCTGACCAAGCAGCGTGATCTCGCGCACGCCGGCATCGACGAGCTTCATCGCCTCGTCGAGGATCTGGCTGACGGGCCGGGAAACTTCGGATCCGCGCGTGTAGGGCACGACGCAAAAGGTGCAAAACTTGTCACAGCCTTCCTGAACAGTAAGAAAGGCCGTCACGCCACGCGAGCGCAGCTTTGCCTTTTCGGCTACCGGCAGATGCTCGAACTTGTCTTCGACCGCATAATCGGTCTCGATCACCCGCTCACCATCGCGAACGCGGGCCAGCGCCTGCGGCAAGCGATGATAGGTCTGCGGGCCGATGACGACATCGACGGCGGGCGCACGGCGCAGTATCTCTTCGCCTTCGGCCTGGGCCACACAACCGGCGACGCCAATGACGAATTCGCGGCCCTCTTCCTCGCGCAGCTTCTTCATGTCGCGCAGACGACCGAGCGCAGAATAGACCTTTTCCGCCGCCTTTTCACGGATGTGACAGGTATTGAGCAGAACGAGATCCGCCTCGCCCATATCCTCCGTCTGAACATAACCATCCTTTGCCAGAGCATCGCTCATGCGCAAGGAATCGTAGACATTCATCTGACAGCCATAGGTCTTGATGAAGACCTTGCGGCTGTTGGCTCCATGAGCCATAGCGGTCGGGGTGGCGTCGAGGCCAAGCGTGTCCTGGGTCATGGCGCGTATCTAATGATTTTCGGCCACCAGTTAAATAGAAAAATGCGGAAATAGAGGCTATCGAGACTTTCGCCAGCCTCCACGCAGGCTGAAATTCAACATGGTGCGAAGTGCAGTGGTCGCTTCGATGCTCAGCGCCTTGCGATTGTCACCCTTGCGGAAGGGGATCGCTTCCCCAAAGGTGACGTCAACCTCGATTGCGCCGGCCTTCACCAGACCCACCAATGACGGCAGCAAGCCGATGCTTCCAGGCCAGGCGGCAACCGGTCTATGGTAACGCCCCATCGCCATTCCCTGAATGCCGGTATAGGCGATCGCGACGGGCTGGACATGGACGAGCTGGCTCGGAACCTGATCGGCGGCACTTGAGGCTGCTCCGAACAGCGAGGACTTGATCGGTAGAAGCCGATTGCCATCCGAGGTCGTGCCCTCGGGGAAGAGCACGATGATCTCGCCGCCTGCAAGCCTATCGGCAATCTCGTTGACCTGCGCGCCTGTCGTGCGTTTCTGTTCACGGGTGACGAAGACGGTTTTCTGCAAACGCGCCAGCTTGCCGAAGATCGGCCAGTCGCGCACTTCAGTCTTGGCAATGAAGGCGACATCCGCAACACTGCCCAGCACCAATATGTCCTTCCAGGACACGTGATTGGCAATCAGCAGCAGAGGCCGTTCGGTCTCCAGCCCGCCGTGGACATGAACCCTGATACCGATCGATCGACAGGCTACCCGGTGCCACAGGCGCGGCACCCTGCGGCGGATCGGCAAATCGAGCCAGAGGCCGATGAGCTGCACGGGCAACAGCACAAGGGTAACGATGGAGAGAATGAAAACCGCATAGGCAATCCGAAGCCACGTCATCGCCGCACTTGCTCCGTGGCCATGGAAAATTGCCTCAACGCTCTTCTGGTTTCAGCGGAACGCCGTAAAGTTCAAGCCGATGATCGACGAGCCTGAAGCCGTGCTCGCGGGCAATCTTTTCCTGCAGCGCTTCGATCTCAGCGGAACGAAATTCGATGACGACACCAGTCTTCAGGTCGATCAGATGATCGTGGTGCTCTTCCGGTACGGTCTCATAGCGCGAGCGGCCATCGCGAAAATCATGGCGCTCGATAATGCCCGCGTCTTCAAACAGCTTAACGGTGCGATAGACGGTGGAGATCGAAATCTTTGGATCGACCGCGGATGAGCGACGATAGAGCTCCTCCACGTCTGGATGGTCTTCCGATTCCTGAAGAACGCGGGCGATGACACGCCGCTGGTCGGTCATGCGCATTCCGCGCTCCGCACATATTTCTTCAAGGGTTTTCGAAAGGTCTACCACGATAATCAGGCCTTCAGATGCTGCGTTGGTCCACCATATTGGTGGCAGAGTGTCTCACCGTCACGGAACTATCGAAGATCGCGGCGCATGACAAGCGCTGTGGATTTCGTCCCATCCTTGGCCGTGTAATAGGCCCTGCGCTCTGCGACCGTCTTGAAGCCAAGCTTGCGATAGAGATGCACCGCCGGACCGTTGGAACCGTCCACTTCCAGAAACATGGTTTCGGCACCGCGCATCAGCGCTTCGCGCATGGCAGCCTGCATGAGGCGCCAGCCAAGCCCGGCACCGGCAAATTTGTCGCTGACGGCAACGGTCAAAATTTCAGCTTCTCCACCCGCTTCGCGCGACAAGACGAAGCCGCCGAGCGGCTGGCTGAAGAAGGCGTTGGTTTGACGCGCGACGGCGCCGAAGACAGTATTCTGTGACAGAAGGCTCGAAAACTCGCCCTCACTCCACGCCTGGGTAAAGCGGGAGGTGTGAAGCTCAGAGACATCGGCGCAGTCAGCATGCGCCATCGGCACGATTTCGAAAAAGGGTTTCCAGCTCAGATAGTCGTCGAACATTGCAGGGAATCATCCACCTTGAATGCAAGAGGGCTACAGCATTGTCCGGCAAATCGGAATCAATTTCGACCGGGCGAAAGGGCGCGCTTTCAGGCGGGCGATAGGCGCTCCAGCGCAAATCCCGACTGCGGGCGGGCGTCCGGGCCACGCAGATAAAGTGGCGCGGGCTTTGGCTGATGCGCGGGTTTCGTCGCCGCGACACGTGCGACGGTATCGATAGGAAAATGATCCGGCCCCGAACCCGTCTCCTCACCAGCAAAGAGCGGCGCGGCGGAGCCTATGATCGCGCCGTCAAAGCCGACAAGCGATTGTCTGGCGTCGTCGAGAGACACCAGCGCGGCCTCGGTCAGAGGCGCGCCATCGGCTGCGAAAATCTGGAGATAGCATTCGCCACGCTTGGCATCGAGACCGACCGCGACGGGCTGGCCGGGCTGCTGCCGCTGGTGATGAGCGGCAAGCGTCTCAAGGGTCGTGATGCCGACAGCCTCCACATCGAGCGAAAGCGCGAAGCCGCGTGCGGCGGCCACACCCACGCGAATGCCGGTGAAAGAACCGGGGCCGATCGTGACGGCGAGACGCTCGACGGCATTGAGCGTCAGACCAGCCTTGGAAAGCGCACCATCGATAATGCCCATCAGCAATTCGGCATGACCCTTGCCAATGTTTTCCGTCACTTCGCCGAGGACAGTATCGTTTTCACTGTCATAGACACAGGCAGAGCAATCCACGCCGGATGTATCGATGGAGAGAATGATCATCTGAAAAGCTGAACCTTATGCCTGTCCAAAGCGCAAGCCACGAGCGAGACGAACGAGGCTCGTGGCAACGCCGCTTATGAGTAGAGGCGCAGTCACGCGCCTCGCCTCAGTATCGATCGATTGGCTCAGCCGTTTATCAAACAGCCTCGACCTCTTGCACTTCCGGCACGAAGTGGCGGAGCAGGTTCTGCACGCCATGCTTCAAAGTTGCCGTGGAAGATGGGCAGCCGGAGCATGCGCCCTTCATGTTGAGGAACACCGTGCCATCGCGAAAACCACGGAAGGTGATGTCGCCGCCATCCTGAGCCACTGCTGGACGGACGCGGGTTTCGAGAAGTTCCTTGATGGTCGCAACGATCGTCTCGTCACCCTCTTCGAAGAACTCTTCTTCCTCGTCGGAAATCTCGGCATGGACCGCCGTGCCCATCAGCGGGCGGCCGGACATGAAGTGCTCCATGATCGAACCGAGGATCGCGGGCTTCAGGTGCTGCCATTCGGCGCCGTCCTTGGTAACGGTGATGAAATCGAAGCCGTAATAGACGCCGGTGACGCCCGGAATTTCAAACAGCGTTGCTGCGAGCGGCGAAGATTGCGCCTGCTCAGCGCTTAGGAATTCCGCCGTGCCGCTTTCCAGAACCACCCTGCCCGGCAGGAACTTAAGGGTCGTCGGGTTTGGCGTGGATTCCGTTTGAATGAACATTTCGATCTCCTTCGAGGCAGCGCCCCGGTCAGGGCATGCTTGCCCCGTAATTTAGAATGCTTCCAAAATATGCCGGACGAAGAGCGACTTCAAGCCCTGACATGACAATCCCGTTCAAGAAATCTTCCGCCCTGTTCTACACCCGTTTTCGCCAAAGCCGAACAGGATTCTTCGTGGCGAAAGCGCTTGATGGACAGCGGTCAGCAGAGGGCGTCGATTTCCTCGTCCGTCAGCGTATCCGGCAAGACCGTGACGGGAATGGGGAAGGCAGCGCCGCGTCCTGCAATGGAGGAGACGAGCGGACCTGGGCCGTCCTTGGTAGAGCCTGCAGCCAATACAAGGATGGCGATGTCGCGATCTTCTTCGATCAGACCGTGGATCTGCTCGGCGGCATTGCCTTCGCGGATCACCGCCTCCGGCTCGATGCCGACGGTCTCACGCACGCGTTGTGCGACCTTCGCCAGCGAGGCCTCAGCCTCTTCGCGGGCTTCGGCCCGCATGATCTGCTCGACGCCCAGCCACTGCTGGAAATCCCCCTCTGGGATGACGAAGAGCAGAACGAGGGCGCCATTGGAGTTCTTGGCGCGGCGGCCGGCATAATGCACGGCTCTTTCGCATTCCGGTGTGCCGTCGATGACCACCAGAAATTTTCGCCGGTGTCCTTCCAGGCGCGACAGCCGTTTTGAAACCATTCAGCACTCCCTGTTTCCGCCGTGGCATGAAGCGCCGCCCGCCGGTTTGGGCGGAGCTTATCGTATCACAATGGAAAGCGGAATCGATTTTCCTAAAAGGCGAATGTGCAGATACGACGCCTCCGCACCCAGAAAAACGCCTCTCGCCGAAAGGCGGGAGGCGCAGACAAAATCACCGCAGGAAGCCGATGATGTCGCGGACTTCGTCCATCGTCTTTTGTGCGATGGCTCCAGCACGCTCGCCGCCATCCTTCAGGATCGCGTCGATATGGCTGACATCATCCAGAAGGCGGCGCATCTCGTTGTTGATCGGTGCAAGCACGTTGACCGCCAGATCAACAAGCGCCGGCTTGAAGGCGGAAAACTGCTGCCCACCGAATTCGGCAAGCACATCCGCCTTGGTCTTGTCGGACAGCGCCGCATAGATTCCGACGAGGTTTTCCGCCTCGGCACGACCTTTAAGGCCTTCGACTTCGCTCGGCAACGCGTCCGGGTCGGTCTTGGCCTTCTTGATTTTCTTGGAGATCGCGTCGACATCATCCATCAGGTTGATGCGCGACAGATCCGACGGATCGGATTTCGACATCTTCTTGGTGCCGTCCTTCAAGGACATGACACGCGGCGCCGGACCACCGATCAGCGGTTCGACCATCGGGAAATAGGCGTGAACGGGTTCGTCGCCGACGGTGATATCGAGGCCGAGCCCAGCCTTGCGGATATGATCGCCGAAATCGATGTTGAACTTCTGGGCGATGTCGCGTGCCAGTTCCAGATGCTGCTTCTGGTCGTCACCGACCGGAACATGGGTCGCGCGATACACCAGAATGTCTGCTGCCATCAGGCTCGGATAGGCCAGCAGTCCAAGCGAAACCTGCTCGGCATTCTTGCCGGACTTGTCCTTGAACTGGGTCATGCGCTCCATCCAGCCGATGCGCGCGACGCAGTTGAACACCCAGGCAAGCTCGGCATGCTGCGGCACGGCCGACTGGTTGAAGACGATATGCTTCACCGGATCGATGCCCGACGCAATGAAGGCGGCAGCAATCGAACGCGTCTGTGCTTTCAGGTCCGAATGGACCAACTGTGCGGTGATGGCGTGCATGTCGACGACGCAATAGATGCAGTCATTGTCTTCCTGCAATGCAACGAACTTGCGGATGGCGCCGAGATAGTTGCCAAGGTGGAGATTGCCGGTGGGCTGAACCCCGGAGAAAACCAGCGGCTTGAATGCGTTCATGATCGTCCTCGAAAAGGCTTGTGGAGGGCCTTGCCCCGCGCATTGATGTGGCCGCGCTTATGCACCCGGAACCCGTTGCAATCAAGGGGTTTCAGCGGCTGGCTGGAGCAGGTCCCATTTGTTGCCAAAGAGGTCTTCGAAAACGGCAACCGTGCCGTAAACCTCGCGACGCGGCTCCTCCAGAAAGCGAATCCCCTTGGCTTTCATGCGGTGAAAATCTGCATCGAAATCATCCGTATACAGGAAGAAACCAACCCGACCGCCGGTCTGGTTGCCAACCGCGGCAGCCTGCGCTTCTCCATCCGCCTGCGCCAGCAGAAGCCCGCTTGCCCCCTCACCTTTCGGTTTTACGACAAGCCAGCGCTTGCCGTCCGGCATCGGCTGGTCTGAAAGGCATTCGAAGCCAAGGCTGTCGCAATAGAACGCCTTGGCGCGATCGTAATCGTCCACCACCAGAGAGACGAGCGCAATGTGGCGCATGGAGGTGTAGCCGGAAGTCATGGCTCGATCTCGCTTTGGACATCCGTCTTGCGCTTGCGCTTCATGCCGCGCCTGACCATCCCAAGGTTTGCCCCACCGGAGGCGAAGGCAACGCCGAAATAGATGACCATGGCGCCGACGACCAGAGCAAGCAGTGTGCCTGCCCGGACCGCAAGGTTTGATGCCGATGACAGTTCGTAGGAAAAATACGACAGCGCGTAGTGAATGGCGAACGCCATGAGACCTGCCGCGATCAGCAGCCGCGGGATGCGCAGCAGAAGCGGCAGATCGAGCTTCCAGTGGCCGCGCCACATCAGCATACCAAAGAGCAAAGCAGCATTCACCCAACCGGCGGTGATTTCCGCCGTCGCAATCCCCGGACCGCCGTAAGAGGGGAAAAGGGTGAGCGCGAGCGAGACGTTCACCACCACGGAAATCGCCGCGAAGATCATCGGTGTGCGGGTATCCTCGCGGGCGAAGAAGCCGGGAATGAAGGCCTTGATCAGAACGAAGGCCGGCAGGCCGAGGCCATAGATGCCGAGGATTTCCGCAACAGTGACCGTTGCAGACGGCGAGAAGTTGCCGCGCTCATAGAGAAAGCGAACGATGGGCTCGGCCATGACCAGCAGCGCCGCAGCGGCCGGCAGCGTCAGGAAGAGTACGAACTCGACGGAGCGGTTCTGCAAATTGGCCGCCTCCACCGCATGGCCGCCGCGAAGCGCGCGCGCCAGTTCCGGCAGAAGAACGGTCGCCACCGCAATGCCGACGACACCGAGCGGCAACTGATAGATGCGGTCGGCATAGGCGAGCGAGGAGATCACGCCGTCTCCGCCAGACGCGATATTGGTGTTGATCAGCAAGTTGATCTGGGTGATGCCGCCGGTGATTGCGGCCGGCAGCGCTAGAACCAGCAAGCGCTTGACGTTACCCGTCAGTTTCGGGCGGCGAAAGCCGATCTTGATACCGGCATGACGCACGGCAACCCAGACGATGGCAAGCTGGACGAAACCTGCGGCCATGACACCCCAGGAGAGTGCATAGCCGACCTGCAGAGGATCGTAGTGCTTCCACCAGGCGAGCGCCAAGACGCCAATGAGGATGACATTGAGAAAGACCGGCGCGATGGCCGCAGCGAAATAGCGATGCAGCGAATTCAGCATCCCGCCCATCATGGCCGCCAGCGACATGCAGGCGAGATAGGGAAACATGATGGTGGCGAGGCGCACCGTGTTTTCGAATTTCGTCGGGTCATCGACAAAGCCCGGTGCAATCACCGTTCTGACGAGAAACGGCATGGACAGTTCCATGACGATCGTCAGCGCCATCAGCACCGTGAAGAGGACGCCGAAAACCTCCTCGGAGAAGCGGCGCGCGCCCTCCATGCCATTGGCCTCGATCTCCTTGGCGAAAAGCGGCACGAAGGCGGAGTTGAACGCGCCCTCGGCAAACAGGCGGCGGAAGGTGTTGGGAAAGCGAAAGGCCGCGTTGAAAGCATCCGCCACCGGTCCGGTACCCACGGCTGCCGCCATCAGCATTTCACGGATGAAGCCGAACAGGCGGCTTCCAAGCGTCGCGCCGCCGACGGTGGCGAATTTGCCGATCAAACTCATTTTTTGTTCAAGCCTTTGCGGTGCGCGCAGCAGGAAGGGCTGCTACATCCGGATGCGCGATGATGCCGGAGGGCATACGATCACGCAATTCATCTTCCTGCTCCGCCATAACGGCCTTCAACCGCATTGCGATATTGGATTGACGGTTTTCCGTCATCACCTTCTGGCCGAAGAGATCGGTGACATAGAAGGTATCGATGACCTTTTCGCCGAAGGTGGTGATCCGCGCGGAGGTGATATCCAGCGACAGATCGGCCAGCACCGCCGTCATGTCCGCCAGAAGGCCGGGACGGTCAAGGCATTCGACCTCGATGACGGTGAATTTGTTGGAAAGCCCGTTGGAAATCGTCACCGACGGCGGAATGTTGAAGGTCTTGCTCTTCTTGCGGCTCTTGGTCCGCGTCGCGATGATCTCGGGAAGCCGCTTCTTGCCAGCCAGAACCTCTTCGATCAGCTTGCCGATATTGGTGGCGCGCCTGGTCTCATCCTCATCAATCGGGAATTCGCGGTTGATCAGGATCGTATCGAGGGCGCGGCCGTCCGATGTCGTGAAGATCTGAGCATCGGCGATGTTGGCGCCGGCAGCTGAGCAGGCGCCGGTGATGATCGACAGCAGGCGCGGATGGTCTGGCGCCAAAACCGTGATCTCGGTGATGGCGTGAAAGGAATGGGTGCGGGCCATGGTTGCCAGCGCCTTTTCCTGCTTGTCCGCCTCACGCAGAAAGCGGGTGTGGCGGACCTGGTCTTCCAAGGCGACAGACAGAAGATAGGCATCATAATGCAGCTTGCTGTACTTGCGGCGCGCCTTCTGGCCCCAGTCATCCAGCGCATCGTAAAGGCGCTGACGGGCGATCTTGGCGCGCTCCTTGCGCGAGCTTTCCGAAAAGCCGCCGGAGAGAAGAAGCTCGGTTTCATAATAGAGCGTGCGCAGCAACTGCCCCTTCCAGCCGTTCCAGACGTCCGGGCCAACGGCGCGGATGTCGCAGACGGTGAGGATCAACAGCATCTTCAGCCGCTCCATCGACTGAACCTTGTCGGCAAAGTCGGTGATCGTCTTGCGGTCATGCAGATCGCGGGTCTGGGCCACCATCGACATCAGGAGATGCTGCTCGATCAGCCACATCACCGTCTCGGTCTGCTTGGTGGAGAGACGGAAGCGCTGGCAGAGCTTGCGGGCCACGCGTGCACCGGCAATGGAGTGATCCTCCTGCCTGCCCTTTGCCACATCGTGAAGGAGAACGGCGACATAGAGAGCGTCGCGGTCTTCGATGGCCGGCATCAACTGGTTGACCAACGGATGGGTATCGACCGCCTGCCCCTTGTCGATCTCGGCGAGGATTGCGACCGAGCGGATCAAGTGCTCATCGACCGTATAGTGATGATACATGTTGAACTGCATCATCGCGACGATCTTGCCGAATTCGGGGATGAATTTGCCGAGAACACCCGCCTCGTTCATGCGCCGTAGCGTGAGCGCCGGATCGCGCCTCGAGGTCAGGATGGCGAGGAACAGCCGGTTGGCTTCCTCATTCTCGCGAAGCTCATGATTGATGAGGCCGAGTGAGCGGGTCACGACGCGAAGGGCATCCGGGTGCAGTTCGAGATTGTTGATATCGGCCACATGGAAAAGCCGGATGAGGCTGACCGGATCGTTACGGAAGACATCGGCATTGGCGAGCGCAATGCGACCGCGGTCTTCGACGAATTCACTGGAGCCCGGGATCTTGCGAAGTCGATGGGCAAAGCGGCTGAGAACGCCGGAAAGCCCCGGCACATCCTTCGCCTGGCGGTCCTCAAGAGCGGCGCAGAGAATGCGCGTCAGGTCGCCCACATCCTTGGCCACGAGGAAATAGTGCTTCATGAAGCGCTCGACCGCCGAAAGGCCGGGGCGAGGCTGGTAATGAAGGGCGGCGGCAATCTCGCGCTGGATATCGAAGGAAAGCCGCTCCTCGGCCTTCCCGGTGATGAAGTGCATCTGGCAGCGCACCGCCCAGAGAAAGTCATCGGCCTTTTCGAAGAGCTTTAGTTCGCTTCTGGAAAGAACGCCGAGCTTCACCAGCTCTGCCGTGTCGCGCACGTGGTAATAATATTTGGCGATCCAGAAGAGCGTGTGGAGATCGCGCAGACCTCCCTTGCCTTCCTTCACATTGGGCTCGACCAGATAGCGGGTGTCGCCTGCTTTGCGGTGGCGCTGGTCGCGCTCGGCCAACTTGGCGGCGATGAATTCCGGGCCGCTATTGGTGACGACTTCGGTTTCGAATCGGCGCTCCAGCTCGTCGGCGAGCGACTTCTTCCCACATATCGGGCGCATTTCGAGAATGGCGGTGCGGATCGTCATATCCGCCTTGGACAGCTTGATGCATTCATCCACGGTGCGGGTGGCGTGGCCGACCTTGAAGCCGACATCCCAAAGAATGTAGAGAATGAACTCGATCGCCTTGTGCATGTCCGGCGTGTTCTTGAGCGGCAGCAGGAACAGAAGATCGATGTCCGATCCGGGTGCCAGCGTGCCGCGCCCATAGCCACCGACAGCGGTGATGGCTATGCCTGGCGCATCCTTCGGATAGACATATTGGCAGGCGAGATCGTAGAGCACCTCGATCAGACGATCCTGCAGCCAGGAAATACGCCGTGCGCAGTCAATGCCGCCGCCTTCGGAATCGAGAAGATCGCGCGCCATTTGCCGTCCGTCGCTGCTTGCCTTCTTGAAGATTGGCAAAAGGTCGGAGCGCACATCCGAAACGCGCTTTCCATCGCCTTGAAAGACGAGGTCGCATTGATGCTTCAGTGCTGCGACATCCAGTATCGCGGAGAAATCCAGGTCCTTAGAGGCCATTGAGCCGATATCCATTCCATGCGTCTTGCGCTGATGGCACAGCGCTATAGCGATTTTGAGGCCGAATGGACAGGCACTCTACGCATCAAGCGTTGCCAAGTTGTTTCTTGAGCGCATAGAGCGCATCCAGTGCCTCGCGCGGCGTCATTTCATCCGGGTTCAGCACCTTCAACGCCTCATCCACCTTCGAGTTGCCCTTGGCGCTTGTCGCTTCGCGCCGGACCACGACCTGAAACAGCGGCAGATCATCGATCAACTGGCTTGCCGGGTTCTTGCGATCGGCATCTTCGAGTTGGTTGAGAACCTCTCTTGCGCGCTCCACCACGGCGGCGGGAAGGCCGGCAAGGCGGGCCACCTGAATGCCATAGGAGCGATCCGCAGCACCGGGACCAACCTCGTGCAGGAAGATGACATCGCCTTCCCATTCCCGCACCTTCATGGTGACGTTGGAGAGGCGGCCGAGCTTCTCAGACAGCACCGTCAGCTCATGGAAATGGGTGGCGAAAAGACCGCGGCAGCGGTTCACCTCATGTAGGTGTTCCACCGTCGCCCAGGCGATGGACAGGCCGTCGAAGGTTGCCGTGCCGCGCCCGATCTCATCGAGGATGACGAGCGAACGTTCGGTCGCCTGATTGAGGATTGCCGCCGTCTCGACCATTTCGACCATGAAGGTCGAGCGGCCACGGGCGAGATCGTCCGAAGCACCAACACGCGAGAACAGCCGGTCGACAATGCCGATATGAGCGGCTTCTGCCGGAACGAAGGACCCGATCTGGGCGAGGATGGCAATCAACGCATTCTGACGCAGGAAGGTCGACTTACCGCCCATGTTCGGACCGGTCAGCATCCAGATCGCGCCGTTGCGATTGCCGTTCACCGCCGAAAGATCGCAATTGTTGGCGATGAAAGGACCGCTCGACTGACGGCGCAAGGCATGCTCCACGACCGGGTGACGCCCGCCGCGGATCGCAAACGTCATGGAGCCATCGACCACCGGCCGGCAATAGGCGTGTTCGGATGCAAGATGTGCGAGGCTTGTCGCCACGTCGATGGCAGCAAGTGCCAGAGAGCCCGCCTTGATGGCTTCGGCTTCGGCCACCACCGCCTGCACCATCCGGTCGAAGGCTCGCAACTCCATGGTAAGGGCCTGGGCGGCGGCGTTGGCGATGCGGCTTTCCAGATCGGCAAGCTCGGTGGTGGTAAAGCGCATGGCGCCCGCCATCGTCTGGCGGTGAATGAAGCGCGCCTTGGCTTCGTCGCTTCCCGTCATCACATCGGCATTGCCAGCCGTCACCTCGATGAAGTAGCCGAGCACATTGTTGTGCTTGATCTTCAGCGACTTGATGCCGGTCTCTTCCGCATATTGCAATTGCAAGCCGGCGATCACCCGACGCGACTGGTCGCGCAGCGCCCGAACCTCATCAAGTTCCGGGTTTGAGCCTTCACGAATGAAGCCGCCATCGCGCTTCAGGAGCGGAAGATCCTCTGCCAGCATGTCGGACAACATGGTTTCCAAAGCAGAAGGCAACGCCTTCAGGTCGGAGAGCGCTGCCGCCAGTTCGTCGGGTAACAGCCCCTGATCAAGCAACTGACCGACGATCGCGGCAGCGGCAAGTCCCTGGCGAATGGCACCGAGATCGCGCGGGCCGCCGCGATCGAGCGCCAGGCGCGACAGCGCGCGCGGCATGTCTGCCACCTGCTTCAAAGCCTCGCGCAGACCATCGCTCAAGGACACATCGTCGATCAGATAGGCCACCGCATCGAGACGGGCGTTGATCCGTTCCGGATGGGTCAGCGGCGACATCAGCCGTTCCGCCAGAAGCCGCGCACCGCCGCCAGTCACCGTGCGGTTGATTGCCTGCAAGAGCGATCCGTCGCGTTCTCCGGCAAGCGTCTTGGTCAATTCCAGATTGGCGCGGGTCGCGGGATCGATGAACAGCGTCGAGGCAGAGCTTTCGCGCTCCGGCGCGCCGAGAGGCGGGCGCTCGGCGATCTGAGTCTTCTCGACATAGGCGACGGCTGCAGCGGCGGCTGCCAGTTCCACACGGGAGAAAGCTCCGAAGCCATCCAGCGTCGAGACGTTGAAGTAGCGCGCGATGCGGCCTTCGGCGGTCGCGCTATCAAACAGGACGGCAGGTTGAGGGACGGCGACGCGACCCAGCACATCGAAGGTCGGTCGCAGTTCTTCGTCGTGAAACAGGCTGTCGGCCACAATCAACTCGCGCGGATCGATGCGCCAGATGTCGGCCAGCAGCCGCGTCAAAGTCGTCTCCGCCAGTCTGAAGACGCCGGTGGAGATATCGATCCAGGCGAGTGCAAACTGCGCCTCCGAACTGCCGCGAATGCGCGCAAGCGCCATGAGGTAGTTGGATTCTGTCGGCGAGAGCAGCTTCTCTTCGGTCAGCGTGCCGGGCGTGACAAGACGCACGACGTCACGCTTGACCACCGATTTCGAGCCACGCTTCTTGGCTTCCGCCGGGTCTTCCACCTGTTCGCACACAGCAACGCGATAGCCGCGCATGATCAGCTTTTGCAGATAGTCATCCGCCGCGTGGACCGGAACGCCGCACATGGGAATGTCCTGACCCAGATGCTGGCCGCGCTTGGTAAGGGTGATGCCGAGCGCGCGCGAGGCTTCCGCCGCATCGTCGAAGAACAGTTCGTAGAAATCGCCCATGCGATAGAAAAGCAGCGAACCGGGATTGTTCGCCTTGATCTCGATATACTGCTCCATCATCGGCGTTGCCGATGCGCGGCTCTCTTCGGAAATGAGCGAGGCGGTGGAATGAACGTCCGTCAATGGCGTGATCGTATCTGCTTGGGGCTTTGAGAAAACAAAGCCGGAGACTACCGGCGCGGCTCTCCAAGAACAACACGCAGAACGACGAACCCACAGGAAGCTTGATGCCGGAACGGTATCAGCCGTTGAAGCGCTCGGCGTCACCGCCATAGTAATTGATGTAGCGGCCGGCAATCGATGAGACTGGCAGGATCACCAGCACGTCGGTGGTGTTGAAGGCGTGGTCGACCACGGCACCGGCACCGAACATGGCGCCAAGACGCATGTAACCCTTGATCAGCGGCGGCATGGCGTTGAGCGCCCGACGCGGATTGATCGCTTCAAGCGGCATCATATCCATTTCGCGGTAGAGCTCCGGCAGTGCCTCGGTCCGCCATTCAGCCTTGGAGCCGCAGCTATGATGCAGGAAGGACAGCGCCAGCGCGTGAGCTTCCGGCTGAATGCCCGGGAAGGAGGCACAGCCGATCATCGCATCCATACGGTGACGGACGGCATAGGCCCAGTTGCCTTGCCAGAGAAGTTCGAGGGTGCGCTTGGTGCGATACTCCGGCAGCACGCAGGAGCGTCCAAGTTCCATGAAGCGCTTATCCGGGTGGCGCGCGATCAGGCTCTCGATTTCGAATTCGCTTGCCGAGTAAAAACCCTTATTCGCCAACGCCGTTTCCTGCCTGAGCAGGCGATAGGTGCCGACGATCTGATCTTCGGGATCGCCTTCAATGGCGTTGTCGAGAACCAGGAGATGGTCGCAGACGGCGTCGAAGGCATCGATGTCGCGACCGCGACGCATCGCGTCCGCCGGAAGCCGCGCACCCATCTCTTCGACGAAGACGCGGAAGCGGACCTGCTGGGCTGCGTCGATTTCGCGCTCATTTCTGGCGAGACGTGTTTCGAGGGAGCCGATACGACCAAAGACGTCGGCTTCCCGCTTTTCGGCAGCTGACAAAACAGCGCCGCCCAAGCCCGTGCCAACAATGCTGCGTTCCAGAACTTCCGAGACCATGGAGAATCGCCCCGCCACCGTTTGATCTTGGCGTCATAAATCACTTCTTGACGACAAAACAGTGACAGTTAGCCGCGTAAGTGACGTTGCGTAAACTAAATTTCGCGATCCGGTCTTGCGTAGCAGTCGTTCAGGTTTTCTTTCGTGCCGCCTTGGCCTGCAACAACTCATCCAGAATGACGCAACCAGCACCGATCGTTATGAAGGAATCGGCCAGGTTGAAGACGGCGAAGGACCAGGTCTCCGTGTGGAAGAGGATGTAGTCCACGACGTGCCCGTACAGAAACCGGTCGAAGATGTTTCCCGCAGCACCGGCGATGATCAGCGCAAAGCCGAGATGGGCAAAGGTGCGATCTGCGTCCGTCTTTCGCCACAGCCAGATGACGAAGGCGACGATGAGAAGCCGCATGGTGACGATCGCCCAGCCCTCCATGCCCGACAGCATGGAGAAGGCCACGCCAAGATTGTAGGTGCGGTAGAGCGCCAGGAACGGAATGACAGGCACCATCTCCTGCAGAGGCAGATATTTTTCCACCAGCACCTTGATGATCTGATCGGCAAGCAGCGCCAGAAGAATGAGGGCGATGGCGGGAGCGGGTCTGGAGAAGAGAGCGGGCTTGGCCATTACTTTACCATCGCAAGTTCGAGAAGATGTCGGCGCGCTTCAAACAGCATGACTGCGCTTGCGATCGCGAGATTGAGAGAGTCGGCCCGACCCTGTTGCGGGATGCGAGCAAGCTGGTCCGCCTGCGAGGCAAGCTCCGGCGGAAGACCGGACTGCTCGTTGCCCATCAAAAGCACGACCGGCCTCTTCTTGTAGTCGATGGTGCGGTAATCCACCGAGCCGGCGAGATGGGTTGCCACGACGCTGACGCCAGCACTCTTTCTCCAGCTCAAGAACTCATCCACCGATGCGCGTGCAACAGGCATTGCAAATACCGAGCCCATGGTGGCCCGCACGGTTTCGAGCGAGAAAGGATCTGTGCAATCGCCGACGAGAATGACTCCGGAGGCACCGGCTGCATCTGCCGTGCGGATGATCGTGCCGAGATTGCCAGGGTCGCGCACCCGGTCGAGCGCGACATAAGTCTCACCCGCAGCAGGCCGGATATCTCTGAGCGGCTTCCATTTCTGATCGAAGATGCCGACGACCATCTGTGGGTTGTCGCGGCGGGTGATGGATGAGATCACCTTTTCGCTGACTTCCAGCACGAGACCACCGGACGCCACCGTCTTCACCGCAGCCTGCTCGACCAGCGGCTTGCCCTTGGCGGCCTTGGCATAGACCAGCGTGCGGATCGTCCAGCCGAGTTCCAGCGCATCGATGACAAGCTTCAGTCCCTCCGCCATGAAGGTGCCGCTCTCTTCGCGGCCCTTCTTCTGGGTGAGGTTCTTGATGTCCTTGATGATCGGATTGGCGAGGCTGGTAACTTCCTTGACCTGCCCTACCCTGCGTGGGCCGTTTTCATGACGATCATTCATTTCGGCACCCAGCGGCTGAAGAGAGAGGTTGAAAGCACACGGCCCGGCGTCTTGCCATCTAGACCCGCTTCGCGGATGACGAGTTCGCCGGAGGTAACCTCGCCACCTGCACCGCGCATGGTTTCGCGCATCAACTCGTGCATCGAGTAGAAGCTGGCGCGGATGGAATAGGCGGTCAGCACGTATCCCAGCGCCTTAGGCGACAGGATTTCGCGGCAGACATCCAGCATCAGCGGCAGATGATCGTAGAGATCCCAGACCTCGCCATGGGTACCGCGGCCGAATTTCGGCGGATCGGTGAGGATGATGTCGTAGCTGTTGCCGCGACGTTCCTCGCGCAGGATGAACTTCATGGCGTCTTCGCAGATCCAGCGGATCGGCGCATTCTCAAGACCGGCAAGCGCCTGGTTTTCTCGCGCCCAGCCGATCGCCTTTTTCGAGGCGTCCACATGGGTGACTTCCGCTCCGGCGGACGCCGCGACAAGCGACGCGACACCGGTGTAACCGAAGAGGTTCAACACTTTCAGCGGTCGATCGGCCTTTTCGATTGTTTGCTTCAACCACTCCCAATGGACGATCTGTTCGGGGAAAACACCCACATGGCGAAACGCGGTAAAGCGGCCGAGGAAATCGACGCCGAGCAGAGACAGCGGCCATGTCTCGCCAAGAGCTTGCTTTGGAAAACGCCAGCGTCCGCTGCCTTCTTCATCCGTATCCCCGGTGAAGATCGCATCGGCATTGTCCCAGACCCGTTCGGCAAGGTTCGGCCGCCACAGCGCCTGTGCCTCGGGACGAACGATGCGGTACTCGCCATATTGCTCGAGCTTCAGGCCATTGCCGCTGTCGATCAGGTGAAAGTCACCAGCACCGAGCGATTCAAGGATGACCGGCACCTGCTCGGTCGGAAGCGCGCCGGAGCGCTCCTTCAACGGGCGCGGAGGTGCGGCTTCGACGGCGGGAGCAGAGGCCTGCACCTTTTCCTTGGGAGCGGAAGCAGCGGGGCGAACGTAATCTGGAGCGCGTGCGCGCGCAGCATCCTTCGGGCGAGGCAGCTTGCTGCCGGGCTTGCCTGAGCGATTGTCCTGTCCGGCGCGCGGTTTTGCGCCCTGGCGGTTGTCTTTCTTCTTCAACGACGGTCTTTCCACGTCTCGACGCGAGAGGTACGGAGAATGGCCGTACCACTTGCGCTTTCCTGTCTGCATCCCGGGCCAACGGCGGCCCGGATGCGGTTGGAAAGCGCATATCACTAGAATGGGGGATTATCAAAGGGCGTGGCAAAATGATGCGCCGTGCTGACGGATCAAAGAACCGAGAGCCGCCGACTATTTTGCGGCAAGCTGTCTTGAAACGGGTGATGCCGTTTGCGTGTTGGCGGCTGCCTTGGTGGCCTCATCGTGCCAGCGAATGGCTTCTCGCGCCTCGAGACGAGCGCGCTTGCGGTGCTTTCCCTGCGAAATCCAGGTTGCGGCAGAGCCGAGCAGAATGCCGAACAGAACCGACAGAAAAATGAAAACGAAGAAGGGTGCCGTGAAGGAGAGAACGCTGTCACTGGGTTGGAACGGATTGAGCGCCAGTGTCACACTCTCGCGGTTTGCTACGCACAGGATGATCAGAATGATGGCCAGTGGCAGAAGGATCAACAGGTTGACGATCTTCTTCGACATTCAAGGTACTCCGTCTTTGGGGGCCTTCATGCAATCTGGACGAACGTCACGCCGGACTTAAGGATTGTCGAGCGTCGATTACGCTCAATCCTCGTCTTCGACGTCGCCCATGCCCGGGTTGAGCCTTTCGCGAAGCTCTTTGCCGGTCTTGAAGAAGGGAACCCATTTTTCCTCGACAAAAACGGACTCACCCGTGCGCGGGTTCCGTCCAGAACGAGAGGGCCGGTTCTTTACCGAGAATGCGCCAAATCCACGAAGTTCGACACGATTGCCGGCAGCAAGCGCATCGGTGATTTCATCAAGAACCGCATTGACGATATTTTCGACATCGCGGTGATACAGGTGCGGGTTACGCGCAGCAACGATCTGCACCAGTTCAGACTTAATCACAGTTGCCCCCTGAAAGGATTAGGTTTTTATCGGCCATCAACCTGCCAAACCGAAACAAGACCGTCAAGAAACAACTTGTCGGTGCCGAGTTGGCGAGACGCTGCAATCGGGAAAAATTCATCCAAGCCCAGCATTTTTGCAAGACCTGCGACGCTGAAGATGGAAAAGGGCGAACGCTTCGATGGTGCCGTCCATTCGATGATGGGCAAATCCTTGTCCACACCGCGGCTTTCGAAATAGGACTTGATCTCGGTTTCACCGCCGAGCGTATCGATAAGCTTGACGGCAACCGCCTGACGTCCGGTGAAGATCGACCCATCGGCAAGCTTCAACACCTCGTCGCGCGGCAGCTTGCGCCGGTCGGCCACCAGATCGACAAACCAGTTGTAGCTGTCCATGACCATGTTGCGGATCATGACCTTCGATTCTTCCGGCGGCTCGTGGAAGGGCGAAGGCTCCGCCTTCATCGGCGAGGATTTGATTTCCTGCAGCGACACGCCAAGCTTGTCGAGGAGCGGTCCGACCTGCGGATACTGGAAGATCACACCGATGGAGCCGGTGATCGAGGTGTCGCCCGCGACGATCGTGTCGCCGGCGGTTGCAATCATATAGCCGGCGGAGGCTGCAAGCGTGCGGACGTCGGACACGACCGGCTTCTTCTTGTCCGCTACGGCGCGGATCGCCTTGAAGATGCGCTCGCCGCCGTAAGTTGTGCCACCGGGCGAAGAGATGGAAACGATCAGGCCCTTGGCGCTGGTGCTGTCTGCAATTTTTTGAAGCCGCTCCAGGAGTTCGGTGTCGTCCTGGATCAGGCCGCTGATCTCGATCTTGGCGATATGCGGCCTTGCGCTCGATTCCGGCTCCGCGACAGCGAAGCGATAGACAACAAAGAGGGCCGCTATCAGCAAGAGAACTGCAGCAACCCGCCAGAATGTCAGCTTGCGGCGCAGTTGCCTGCGGTCTGCGATTGCCATCTGGTCCATCAAATCACCTTCGCTTCACGGCAGTTAAGCTTCAACTTCGCCTCGGGCATATGAACCTTGTAACGACCTCTTGCAAGCGCGTGAACTTGCAATGTGCGGTTTTTATAAAAAACACCCGGCTCTTGCGCTCTTTCTGATAAAAACCATATTGGCAGCGCAAGGCCATCGTGCCAAACACGTTAGATGAATATGTAAAGGTCTGTGTGCGACTTTAAGCTGTACTTGTGGACCTCCGGATTTGACGAATGCTCGAAAGACTTAATCAACCGGCACCGGGATTTTCGGTGGCTGACAATCTGCCCGATGCGTATGCTCTGGCGAAGCGTCACTCCGCGCGCGTAAAAAAGTTGAAGATCGGGCTTCCGATCGCAGCAGCGATCGTTTCGCTTGCTTTCATCGGCGTCTCGCTTGCCCGCACATGGCTTCCTGCCGAAGTGTCGCTGCAAAGCGCCTCGATCGAGGACGGCAAGATCGTCATGGAAAAGCCGGCTCTGGCTGGGCGGAACAACAAGGGTTTCGACTACTCTATGAATGCCGAGCGCGCGCTTCAGGACGTGACGACGCCGAACCTGATGACGCTTGAGAAAGTGCTGGCAGCCGTGCCGATGAATGACATCGTGGCACAGGTGGTGGCGCAGGAAGGCATCTTCGACCGCACGACAAATAAGTTGAAAATGACGGCGCCCTTTGACATCAATCTGAGCAATGGCCTAAAAGCCAAATTTCAGTCTGCCAATGTCGACCTGAAAGCGGGAACGATGGAGAGCGACCAGCCGGTCGACATCACCACGAAGGAAGGCTCGATTGTTGCGGAAAGCCTACGCATAGCCGATAATGGCAGAACGATTGTATTTTCGGGGCAGGTACGAGCTCGTATTGCTGCATCCACCATTCAGAACGCAGGCAAGTGAGAGCCCGACCAGATGATGCAGATTTCCCGCAACGCCCCCTTCAAGAGAACCGCCGGAATTTCGGCTGCCATTGTTCTGGCATGTCTTTCCACACCGGCCTTTGCTCAGAACACGACCAGCAAGATGGACGGAATGAAGCTTTCCAGCGACCAGCCGATTGCGATTGAAAGCGATCAGCTCGAGGTGCGCGACCAGGAGCACAAGGCCTACTTCACCGGCAACGTGAAGGTTGTTCAGGGAACGACCACGCTGCAGGCTGGCAAGATGACGGTTCTCTACAAGAACAAGGGCGACGGGCAAACGACATCGGTGACCGGCGGTGATGCCGATATCGACAAGATTTTCGTCGACAATTCCGTTTACCTGACATCTGGTACACAGAAGGCCACGGCCGATCATGGCGAGTTCGACATGGCCTCGCAGACCTTTACGCTTTCCGGCAAGCAGGTTGTCCTATCGCAGGACACCAACGTCTTCACCGGCTGCAAGCTGACGGTGCTGATGAATACTGGTGAAGCCAAGCTAGAGAGCTGCGGCGGTCCCGTCCGCATCATGCTCGATCCCAAGTCGCAGAAAAAGCAGTAAGCCGCTCATCGTGAAAATGCCCTTGATTTCAAAGCTTCTTGGCAGAGATTCCGCACGTCCGTCGACAGCCGACGCGAATGCGGGCGATAAATCTCGCTATGAAGGCACCTTGATCGCCCATGGCCTGACCAAGACCTACAATACGCGTCGCGTTGTCAACGGCGTGTCGCTTGTCGTGCGTCGCGGAGAGGCTGTCGGACTGCTGGGGCCGAACGGTGCGGGCAAGACCACCTGCTTCTACATGATCACCGGCCTCGTTCCCGTGGATGATGGCAAGATCGCCATCAACGGCAATGACGTGACGGGCATGCCGATGTATCGCCGCGCGCGCCTTGGCGTCGGCTATCTTCCGCAGGAAGCGTCGATCTTTCGCGGCCTGACGGTCGAGGACAATATTCGCGCTGTTCTGGAAGTGCATGAGAAGGACGAGAAGAAGAGAAACCGAAAGCTCGACGAGCTGCTGGAGGAGTTTCACATCTCCCAGCTTCGTAAGTCTCCTGCGGTCGCTCTTTCGGGCGGCGAACGCCGTCGTCTTGAGATCGCCCGTGCTCTCGCGACCGATCCGACCTTCATGCTGCTCGATGAACCCTTTGCGGGCGTCGATCCGATTTCCGTCAGCGACATTCAGAATCTCGTGCGCCACTTGACGGCACGCGGGATCGGCGTTTTGATCACCGACCATAATGTGCGCGAAACGCTGGGTCTTATCGACCGCGCCTACATTATTCATGCGGGCGAAGTGCTGACGCACGGTCGGGCCGACGAGATCGTCAACAATGCCGATGTTCGTCGCCTCTATCTCGGAAACAACTTCAGCCTCTGAGGGCCGCATTTTCAGGCCTGAAAGCGCGGCAGTCTTAACGGGAAGGTGATGATGTCACAGCGTTCCCGTCAAAGAATCTTGCTCTGCACCTCACTCTTGACCTTGACCAAACCCAAATAAAAAGCAATTTTTGGGCCAAGTTCTCCTTGTTTTGCTGAACAACAAAAATTTTCTGCAAAACAGGGGCGTGTTTGGGAGTCGAGTGTCCGCCATGGCCTTGTCAGCCAGCCTGTTGCTGCGTCAAAATCAGTCACTTGTGATGACTCCGCAGCTGATGCAGTCGATCCAGCTGCTTCAGATGACGCATATCGAGTTGGTCAGTTTTATCGCCCAGGAAGTCGAAAAGAACCCTCTGCTTGAAATTGCGGCAAATGACAGCGATCCTGGCGAAACATTCGGCAGCGACGAAGCTACGAGTTCGCAAGCTTCAGATAGTATTGAATCATCCCATACGAGCGAGACGGCGGAATGGTACGGCGATGACGCCCCTGTTCTCAACGAGGCGCTGGACACCAATTTCGCCAATGTGTTTCCGGATGATGAGAGCGGACGCAAGGCAGACGCGCCGGAGCTTCTCGGCCAATGGAAATCCATGCCCGGCGCCGAGGCTGGCGACGACTACGATCTCGATGATTTCGTTGCGCGCAAGCCGAGCTTGCGCGACCACATTGCACAGCAGGTGCCATTCTCGATCACCGGTCTCACCGACAGCATGACAGCCGACGCTCTGCTCGATCATCTCGACGAGACCGGCTATGTCTCCGCTGACGCGGTCAGCGATGTGTCAGAGCGGCTGGGACGGCCGGAAAAGGACGTCGAGGCGATCTTGCGCATCCTGCAGAGCTTCGATCCGCCTGGTGTCTTCTCTCGCTCACTCAGCGAATGCCTGTCGATCCAGCTGCAACAGAGAGATCGGCTGGACCCGGCGATGCATGCTTTCGTCGGCAACCTCGATCTTCTGGCCAAGCGCGATTTTGCCACACTGAAAAAGCTTTGCGGCGTCGATGAGGATGACCTTCTCGACATGCTGAGCGAGATCCGTGGTCTTAATCCGCGTCCCGGTGCTGGCTTCGAGACGGGCTCGTGCGAGACCATCATACCGGACATTATCGTCCATCCCTCCACCGATGGAAGCTGGCTGATCGACCTCAACCCGGAGACTCTGCCGCGCGTCCTGGTCAATCACAGCTATTTCACGGAAGTGTCCAAGGTGAAACCGCGCGCAGGGGAAGACGGCGAATTCCTCTCCACCTGCATGCAGACGGCCAACTGGCTGACGCGCAGCCTCGATCAGCGGGCAAGGACGATCATGAAGGTGGCGAGCGAAATCGTCCGGCAGCAGGATGCGTTTCTGCTGCATGGCGTGGATCACTTACGCCCCCTCAATCTGAAGCAGGTCGCCGATGCCATCAAGATGCATGAATCGACGGTCAGCCGCGTCACATCGCGCAAATACATGCTGACGCCGCGTGGCGTCTTTGAACTCAAATATTTCTTCAGCGTCTCTATCGGCTCGTCGGAGGGTGGCGACAATCACTCGGCAGAGGCGGTTCGTCATCGCATCCGCACGATGATCGCGCAGGAAGCGCCAAGCTCGGTTCTGTCCGACGACGATATCGTCGATCAGCTGAAAAAAAGTGGCATCGATCTGGCGCGACGGACTGTCGCAAAATATCGTGAAGCGATGAACATCCCCTCCTCCGTGCAGCGCCGTCGGGAGAAAAAGGCGATGGCCCGCATGGCCTCGGCTTGAGCCCTTTTATTATAGTTTACAAACACTTAACATTGACAATTGACTTGCCCAGCCGACAAGGCTAGAAGCTCGCCGCAGACAAGGCGGGGGTCTGAAGAGGGAATTGCATTCAAGGGGCAGCGGCATTCGTCTGCAAAGGCACGAAAGAGGTCGCGAAACGCTTGGATGAGCGCTCAGCTTGACGTAAGCTGGTATACGCAAATCACTGAAAAAGGAAAAATTCCATGAGTGTGCGTGTATCTGGTAAACATATGGATGTGGGCGAGTCTTTCCGTCAAAAGATCGAGGACAATATAAGCCAAGCCGTTACCAAATACTTCGATGGGGGGTATTCCGGCCAGGTGACGGTCGCGAAGTCCGGCCAGCTTTTTGCTGCGGATTGCAAGATCCACCTCGATACTGGGGTCGTTCTGCACGCGGCAGGACAGGCCAACGATCCGCAAGCCAGCTTCGACGCGGCGGCAGAGCGCATTGAAAAGCGCCTGCGTCGTTACAAGCGCAGGCTCAAGGATCACCATAACGGTTCAGCGTCCAAGGGGATCGATGAGGAAGTCGCCTACCGGGTGATGGATGCAGTCCCGGATGAGGATGAGGAAATCGCGGAAGATTTCGCGCCAACAATCGTGGCCGAGACTTCCAAACAGATCAAAACCATGACGGTTGCAAGCGCAGTCATGGCTCTCGATATGACCGATGAGCCAGTTCTGCTGTTCCGCAGCCCGTCGAAAGAACTCAACATCGTCTACCGTCGCAACGATGGAAACATCGGCTGGGTCGACGCGGCGATGATCAAGAGCTGAAGTCTAAGGACCCGGAAGGCGCCCTCAAGCGTCTTCCGGTTCGTCTCGATGGCATGAAGGAAAAAGAAATGGCATTGGCAGATTTGCTGCACCAAGATGCGATTATTCCCGCGCTAAAGGTCAATTCCAAGAAGCAACTCCTTCAGGAACTGGCAGCAAAGGCATCCCGTATCACCGGGGTTTCCGAGCGGGACGTATTCGACGTCATCTTGCAGCGTGAGCGGCTCGGCTCCACCGGCGTCGGTCATGGCATTGCCATTCCCCATGGAAAGCTCAGCAGCATTTCCTCCATTACCGGCGTCTTCGCGCGCCTGGAAACACCCGTCGACTTCGAAGCACTCGACGACCAGCCGGTCGATCTCGTATTTCTTCTGCTCGCGCCGGAGGGTGCCGGCGCCGACCACCTGAAAGCCCTGTCGCGGATTGCCCGCGTTCTGCGCGACCCGGAACTGGTGGCGAAACTGCGTGCGACTGATTCCGATACGGCGATCTACACCTTTCTTAACCAGGAGCAGGTGAACGCGGCCTGAACGCCAAGCTTGGGTTCACGCGAACATAGCCTCGACGTTTAAAGCGCCGTGCGTCCTATTGGACGCACGGCGCTTTACCATTTTGAATCGACGCATCGTGCTTTCCGAAAATCGAGACCGATTTTCGGGCCGATGCTGTAAAACAAAGGCCCGGGTATCGATCAGATATCCGGGCCTTTTGCTATTGATCAGATGAAGACGAAGAAGGCGCTCAGGCGTCTTTCTCGTTGAGACCGCTTGTGCCGGGCTCAGCACCTGCCGGCGCTTCAACCTTCGGGCCACCCTTGGCCACGCCGACCATGGCTGGACGCAGAACGCGCTCGCCGATGGTGAAGCCAGCCTGCACCACTTGGACGACAGTGTTGTTCGGCACGGTGGTGTTCGGGATTTCGAACATGGCCTGGTGGAAGTTCGGATCGAACTTCTCACCCTCGGCATCGATCTTCTTCACGCCGTGACGCTCAAGTGCGGAGAGCATGGAGCGTTCCGTCATATCGACGCCTTCGATGAGACCCTTGATATTGGCTTCGGCACTTTGCTTCAGTTCTTCTGGAATGGTGTCGAGCGCCCGGCGAAGATTGTCGGAGACGGCCAGCATGTCGCGCGCGAAGCCGGCCACGGAATAGGCCTTTGCATCCTTGACCTCGCGTTCGGTACGACGGCGAAGATTGTCCATCTCAGCGGCCAGACGCAGGAATTTGTCGCGAAGATCGGCGTTTTCCGCCTTCAGCACATCGATCGGATCGGGTTCTGCCTGCTCCGGCACCGCATTCTCCGCCGTGGTCGCTTCCACTGCTTCGTCGGCAGCGCCTGCGTCAGGTCCGGTCTTGTTGGTGTCAGTCATGACGTTCTCCAAATTACATGTGTATTGTGGCTTGCAATGAGATTGAGCCCGATATCGAGCTTTGCCATGCAAAAATCAAGGCTTACGGGAAAAAGGAGCGGTTTTTCAAGCGACCTGCGCGGTTAGACCGTTTCCTTTTCAGATGGAAACGTCAAATGGAAACGCTCTAACGTCGCTTGGTTGAAAGCCGCGCCATGATCTGGGCGGTGTAATCCACCATCGGCACGATGCGGGAATAATTCAGCCGCGTCGGGCCGATAACCCCGACAGCGCCGACGACCCGGTTCTCGTCGTCCTTGTAGGGTGCGACGATCAGCGATGAGCCCGACAGGGAAAACAACTTGTTTTCCGAGCCGATGAAAATCCTGACCCCGGAGCCGGTCTCTGCCAGATTGAGGATCTCGATCAGGTTTTCCTTGCGCTCCAGATCGTCGAAGAGAAGACGAACGCGGTCGATATCTTCTTCGCCTGCCAGACCCTCGAGAAGATTGGAGCGGCCGCGCACGATCAGTCGCCCAAGCTTGCCTTCCTCATTGTCGCCGGACCAGACGGCAAGCCCCCGCTCCACCAGATCCTGGGCCAGCGTGCTCAGCGCGCTTTGAAGCTCGTTCTTCTGTCGGGCTATCTGGCTGCGCAGTTCCGGCAAGGTCTGGCCGCCGAGATGCGCGTTGATGAAGTTGGCGGCCTCGGTCAATTGCGACGAAGTGATGCCGGCCGGCAGTTCGATGATGCGGTTTTCGACCTGGTTATGGTCGCCGACCAGAACGGCGAGCGCCTTGGTCGGCTCCAGCCGGATGAACTCCACATGTTTGAGGACGGCATCGTTCTTTGCGGTCAGCACCAGCCCTGCCCCGCGCGACATGCCGGAGAGCATGCTGCTTGCCTCATACAGCAGGCCTTCGAGAGACTGTTCGCGCCCGGAGATCGGGCCGATATGCCGGTCGATATTGGCGCGCTCGGCCTCGGGCAGTTCGCCCACCTGCATGAAGGCATCGACGAAGAAGCGAAGCCCGGTCTGGGTCGGCAGGCGTCCGGCACTGACATGCGGCGAATAGATGAGACCGAGCTCCTCCAGATCGCTCATGACGTTACGCACAGACGCTGGCGACAGTGACATAGGAAGCAGGCGAGAGAGACTGCGCGAACCGAGCGGTTCGCCCGTTTCCAGATAGCCTTCCACAATGCGCCTGAAGATCTCGCGTGAGCGATCGTCCAGAAGCGCACCTGGCTCTTTGCCAATGGGAGGAGTTATGCCCATGCCGCTCGTTCTTCCCCAAGCTGTTTTTGACTGTCTTGAATATAGTCACTCGGTCTTCCAAGTGAAAACGGAAATTCGGCTCTAAGCCTTGCTCTTCCGCTTTTCCTTTGCAAAAGCGTCGCCCTGACCTTAGAAGGCGGGAAGTTAAGAGACGGAGAGAAACGATATGCGGCCCTCAGGCAGAAAAACCGACCAGATGCGTAAGGTATCCTTCGAGCGCAACTTCTCCAAGCACGCCGAAGGCTCCTGTCTCGTCAAGTTCGGCGATACGCATGTTCTGGTCACCGCCAGCCTCGAGGAAAAGACGCCGCCATGGCTGCGCAACAGTGGCAAGGGCTGGGTTACAGCTGAATATGGCATGCTTCCCCGCTCCACCAACGAGCGCATGAAGCGCGAAGCAGCGTCCGGCAAGCAAGGCGGCAGAACGCAGGAAATCCAGCGCCTGATCGGCCGTTCGCTGCGCGCAGTCGTTGATCTGCAAGCGCTTGGCGAACGCCAGATCAGCATCGACTGCGACGTCATCCAGGCCGATGGTGGTACGCGTACCGCCTCCATCACCGGTGCCTGGATTGCACTTCACGACTGTCTGAAGTGGATGGAAAGCCGCAACATGTTGAAGGTCGAAAAGGTTCTGAAGGACCATATCGCCGCCATCTCCTGCGGCATCTTCGCCAATCAGCCGGTGATCGATCTCGATTACCTGGAAGATTCCTCTGCGGAGACCGACGCCAACTTCGTCATCACCGGCTCTGGCGGCATCGTCGAAATTCAGGGCACCGCCGAGGGCAAGCCATTCTCGGAAGAGGAATTCCTGACCCTGCTAGGCCTTGCCAAGGCGGGTTGTGCGGAACTCGTCGAGATGCAGAAGCAGGCAATTGCCTGAACGGGACAAGACCATGCGCAAGCTTGATACCAGAACCATCGTCGTTGCCAGCCACAACAAGGGCAAGATCGCAGAGATCGCCGACCTGATCGGCCCTCTCGGCTTTTCGGCAAAATCGGCCGCCGAGCTGAATTTCGAAGAGCCGGCTGAAACCGGCACGACCTTCGAAGAGAATGCGGCGATCAAGGCGCTCGCTTCGGCCAAGGCATCCGGCATGGCGGCGCTCTCCGACGATTCGGGTCTGGTGATCGACGCGTTGGACGGCGCGCCGGGCGTCTACACTGCGGACTGGGCAGAGACCGGCAACGGCACACGCGATTTCGCCATGGCGATGCAAAAGGTCGAAGACGCGCTTCAGGAGCGTGGCGCGACGACACCGGAGCAGCGCACCGGCCGCTTCGTCAGCGTTCTTTGCCTGGCCTGGCCGGACGGCCATACCGAGTTTTTCCGCGGTGAAGTGGAAGGCACGATCGTCTGGCCGCCCCGCGGCACGAGCGGTTTCGGCTACGATCCGATCTTCCAGCCGGAAGGCTACACAACCAGCTTTGGCGAGATGACTTCCGACGAAAAGCATGGCTGGCGCCAGGGCGATGCGACAGCCCTGTCGCACCGCGCACGCGCTTTCAAGACCTTCGTCGAAACCTGCCTGGAGGCATGAGCATCACAATGACCGGGAGCGGCCTTTCTTCTGCGCCCGGCGCCCATCCGTCCGGACATGCGGACCTTCTGCCGGATACGGGCGAACCCGGCTTCGGCATCTATGTTCACTGGCCCTTCTGCGCGGCCAAGTGTCCCTATTGCGATTTCAACAGCCATGTCCGCCATCAGCCGGTGGATCAGGAGCGGTTCGTTGCCGCCTTCCTGCGCGAAATGGAAACGATGCGGCAGTTGAGCGGCCCGAAGGTCGTCACCAGCATTTTCATGGGCGGCGGCACGCCGTCGCTGATGGACCCGCAGACGGTCGGCGCCATTCTGGATGGTATCGCCCGTTATTGGCGCGTGCCGGACGGCATCGAGATCACCATGGAGGCCAATCCATCCAGCGTGGAAGCGGAACGCTTTCGTGGCTACAGGGCCGCCGGCGTCAATCGCGTCTCCATGGGCGTACAAGCGCTGAATGACCGGGATCTGAAGTTCCTCGGACGCCTGCATGATGTGGCCGATGCGCTGAAGGCTATCCGGCTGGCGCGCGAAATCTTCCCACGCATGTCCTTCGATCTCATCTATGCCCGCCCCAATCAGACAGTTGAGGAATGGGAAAAGGAGCTCGCAGAGGCCATCTCCTATGCGGTCGATCACCTGTCGCTCTACCAGTTGACGATCGAGGAAGGCACGGCCTTCTACGGTCTCCATAAGGCGGGCAAGCTGATCGTTCCCGATGGCGAACAGTCGGCTGTGCTTTACGAGGCGACGCAGGAAATCACCGCGCGTCACGGTCTTCCGGCCTATGAAGTTTCCAATCACGCGCGTCCCGGTGCTGAAAGCCGCCATAACCTCACTTATTGGCGCTACGGCGACTATGCCGGTATCGGCCCCGGCGCCCATGGACGCCTGACCAAGGGCGGCGCCAAACTCGCAACCGCGACCGAGCGCCACCCCGAGACATGGCTGCAAGCCGTGGAGCGCGATGGGCACGGCATGGTGGATCAGGAAATGCTGGGGCGTGACGAACAGGCCGACGAGTTGCTGTTGATGGGACTGCGGCTTCGCGAAGGCGTCGATCTCGCCCGCTGGAGCGAGTTCTCAGGTCGCGATCTGGACCCGGATCGCGAAGCGGTTTTACTGGAACACGGCTTTATCGAGCGGCTTGGAAATTCGCGCGTCCGCTGCACGCCGTCGGGCATGCTGATCCTGGATTCAGTGGTTGCCGATCTCGCTTAAGGGGCGCTCTCTAAATGCCCGGAGAGCGCACCGGTTGCCATCGGATCAACTGATCCTGACAGCGATATAGATCAGCGTCACCGCAATCACCCAAAGCGCCAGGCGACCCCAACGGGTGTGACGGGCTTCTGACCTCCCAATGGCTTCGGCCGTGCGTTCGTCGAAGCGCAAGCCGTTTTCGCTCATATACATCAGTTCGGAATGCAGCTTTTCGGTCTTGGCAGCGATCTCGGGTGCCGCTTCCGCCAGCTTGATCGCTGCCTTCACGCCGTCCTTCAGATCGGTGACGATACGCTTCGGCCCGAGATTGTCGCGGATCCAGCCGCTGACGACGGGGTCTGCGGCCTTCCACATGTTGAAGCGCGGATTGAGGATACGTGAGACGCCTTCGACGACGACCATGGTCTTTTGCAGCATGACCAGTTCGGGACGCGTTTCCATGTCGAAGAGTTCGGTGACTTCGAAAAGCAGCGTCAGGAGCTTGCCCATGGAAATGGTTTCGGCGGGCTGGCCGTGGATCGGCTCGCCGATGGCGCGGATCGCTTGGGCGAAGCTTGCCATGTCATGCTGGGCCGGTACATAGCCCGCTTCGAAATGCACTTCAGCTACGCGCATGTAGTCGCGCGTGATGAAGCCATAGAGGATTTCCGCCAGGAAGCGACGCTCCTTTTTGCCCAAACGTCCGGCAATTCCCATGTCGACTGCGACGATGATGCCCGTCGGATCAACGAAAAGGTTTCCGGGATGCATGTCCGCATGGAAGAAGCCGTCGCGCAGCGTGTGGCGCAGGAAGGACTGGATGAGCGTATCGGCGAGCGCATTGAGGTCGTGACCGGCCGCCTTCAGCGCATCCGTATCCGACATCTTGATGCCGTCGATCCATTCCATGGTGACGACGTCGCGACCGGTGCGTTCCCAATCCACTTCCGGCACACGAAAGCCAGGGTCACCCTTGGTGTTTTCGGCAAGCTCGGAAAGAGCCGCCGCCTCGAGGCGAAGGTCCATCTCGATCTTGGTGGTCTGCTCCAGCGTCTTGGTGACTTCGACCGGTCGCAGACGCCGGGCGGAGCGGACGAAACGCTGCTGCAGATCGGCCACCAGATACATGGCTTCCAGATCGTCCTGGAAGCGCTGTCGCACGCCAGGGCGGATAACCTTGACCGCCACCTTCTTGCGCCCAGACGGCGTATCGATGACGGCGGGGTGAACCTGGGCGATGGAGGCCGCGGCTATCGGATCACCGAATTCCACGTAAAGCTCAGAGATCGGACGACCGAGCGAGCCTTCGATATTGGCCTTGGCGGCAGCAACGGGAAAGAAAGCCATGCGGTCCTGCAGACCGGCCAGATCTTCGGCAAAGTCTGCGCCAACCACATCCGGCCGGGTCGCCAGGAACTGACCCATCTTGACATAGGACGGGCCAAGACGGCTGACCGCCTTCGAGAGTCGATCGCTGCGCTCACTTCTCAACGCCTTATTGCGCGCCAGCGGCTCCAGCAAACCCTTGACGAATTTCGCAGAGGCGGGCAGCCCTTCGTCGGGCAGCGCCAGGACCACACCCTCGCGGACGAGAACCCAGCCAACCTTGGCGAGTCGAAAATATGCGCCAAGCGTGCTCATGCGAATGCCCTGCTATGTCCTGGAAATGCCATCGATCAGAGCTTCCAGCCGGAATGCAGCGCGGCAATTCCGCCGGTATAGTTGGTGTAGCTGACGCGTGAGAAGCCCGCGGTTCGGATCATGGCGGCAAAATCATCCTGCCGTGGAAATTTGCGGATCGACTCGACCAGATACTGGTAGGGCTCGGCGTCACCGGTGATCATCTTGCCAAATTGCGGAATGGCGTTGAAGGACCAGGCGTCATAAACCTTGTCGAGGAGCGGCATTTCCACTTCGGAAAATTCCAGCACCAGAAGACGTCCCCCTCGCTTCAGCACACGATAGGCTTCCGAAAGTGCCACGTCGATGCGCGGGACATTGCGGATGCCGAAGGCGACCGTATAGGCATCGAAGCTGTTGGCCTCGAAGGGCAATTCTTCCGCATTGGCCTCGACGAAGGTCAGATTTTCCGTCAGGCCTTTTTTGGCCGCCCGCTCCTCGCCGACGCCGAGCATCGAGCCGTTGATATCGAGAACGGTGGCATGCGCCAGACGATTGGAGGCTTCGACGATGCGGAAGGCAATATCGCCGGTACCGCCCGCCACATCGAGAACTTTGTAGGAAGGGTCCTTGCGGGGCGAAAGTGAGGCGACCATGGCGTCTTTCCAAACGCGGTGCAGGCCGGCCGACATCACGTCATTCATGATGTCATAGCGCTTGGCAACCTTATGGAAGACGTCATTGACCATCCCCTGCTTCTGGCCTTCATTGACCTGACGGAAGCCATAGGAGGTTTCCATACCGCCTTCGGCTGTCGTGCGGGCTTCGGTCATGATCAGTCTCCATTCCTCAATGACAACTAGAGTACCGTGCGTCCTTTAAGACGCACAAAGGACTCTAACTCTTTAAACCAACACATAGCGGAAACGGCTCTGCAACGCTATCTGTTGCACCATAGATATGGCCCGCGACATGTATGTGTGCCGTCTATAGACCACAAGGTCGCCGCGATAAACAGACGTGAAGAGAGTGCCATGCCCGAATTGCCTGAAGTGGAAACCGTTCGACGCGGCTTAGCGCCCGTTATGGAAGGCGCGCGGATCGAAAGACTGCTCCTCACGCGCCCGGACTTACGTTTTCCCTTTCCGGAAGGCTTCGCCGAACTCGTGGAAGGTCGCGATATCCTGTCGCTCGGGCGTCGGGCAAAGTATCTGCTGATCGAACTCGACAATGGCCTGACCATCGTCTCGCATCTTGGTATGTCCGGTTCGTTCCGCATCGAAAGCGGAAATGAGGCCCAAACAACCGGTGAGACATCTGGTGAGACGCCCGGCGAGTTTCACCACCCGCGCTCCAAGGATGGCAAGCACGACCATGTGATCTTTCATCTGACGCGCGGGGTGGACAAGACACGCGTCATCTATAATGACCCGCGCCGTTTCGGCTTCATGCATCTGGTGCGCCGTGCCGATATCGACCTTTATCCGGCCTTCGCCGGTCTCGGTCCCGAGCCGACCGGAAATGCTCTGAGCGCCGACTACCTTGCCAGCCGCTTTGAGGGAAAGACGCAGCCGCTCAAAGGCGCCCTGCTCGACCAGAAACTCATTGCGGGGCTTGGCAATATCTATGTGTGCGAAGCGCTCTGGCGCTCCCATCTCTCCCCGCTTCGTGCGGCATCGACCCTTGTTACCAAAAAGGGCAAGCCGAAGCCTGCTCTGGAAGAGTTGACGCGGCACATACGCGACGTCATCGCTGATGCGATTGCAGCCGGTGGCTCGTCGCTGCGCGATCATATCCAGACCGACGGCTCGCTTGGATATTTCCAACATTCCTTTTCGGTCTATGATCGAGAAGGCCACGCTTGCCGCTTCCCCGATTGCCGGGGTACGGTCGAGAGGATTACGCAGAGCGGACGCTCTACATTCTATTGCGCGGCCTGCCAGAAATAAGGGAGAGGAAGAAAGCCATGGATTACGAGACGATCATTGTCGAGAAGCGCGATGCCGTCGGCGTCGTTACGCTCAACCGCCCGAAAGCGCTCAACGCGCTGAACTCCACGCTGCTGAAAGAGCTACGCCATATTCTCTCGGCCTTCTCATCAGATGACTCCATTGGCGCCATCGTCATCACCGGATCGGAGAAGGCGTTTGCCGCCGGTGCCGATATCAAGGAGATGAGTACGCTCAATTTTGTCGATGCTTATCTTGGCGACTTTCTGGGAGGATGGGATGATGTGGCGGCAAGCCGCAAGCCGGTGATTGCCGCTGTCTCTGGCTTCGCACTCGGCGGAGGATGCGAACTTGCCATGATGTGCGATTTCATCATCGCCTCCGATACGGCGAAGTTCGGCCAGCCGGAAATCACGCTGGGCATCATTCCCGGCATGGGCGGTTCGCAAAGGCTGACCCGCGCGGTCGGCAAAGCGAAAGCCATGGACCTCGTGCTGACAGGTCGCAAGATGGATGCCGCTGAAGCCGAGCGTGCCGGTCTCGTCTCGCGCATCGTCACTTCTGAAAGGCTGCTGGACGAGGCTGTCGAGGCCGCAAGCGTGATTGCAGCCCTGTCACGGGCCTCAGTGCTGATGGCGAAGGAGAGCGTCAACCGCTCCTTCGAGGTTTCGCTGTCGGAGGGCTTGCGCTTCGAGCGGCGCTTGTTCCAGTCGCTTTTTGCCACGGACGATCAGAAAGAAGGTATGGAGGCATTCATCGAAAAGAGAAAGCCGCTGTTCCATAACAAATAGGCGGCGGCACCCGCCAAGCCGGTGTCTGTCGGGAGTCGGAATCTCGGTGTTTTTACGCAAAACGCGTTGACGGGCAGCGGCTTTAGGGTTATATGCCCGCCCACGGTTAGGGAAAGTCATCCGGCTTGTCCCAGTTACTCCCGCAATTTTGGAACATGAGGTCTTCGAACGACCCTATCCTGTGGTTGCGGATTTTGGTTTGAATTCGAAGAGAGGCATACATGGCCAATACAACTTCGGCGAAAAAGGCGACTCGCAAGATCGCTCGCCGTACCGCAGTCAACAAGGCTCGCCGTTCGCGCGTCCGCGGTTTCATTCGCAAGGTCGAAGAGGCCCTGGCAACTGGCGATCTCGCTGTTGCGACTGAAGCGCTGAAGGCTGCACAGCCAGAAATCCAGCGCGCCGCTACGAAGGGCGTCATGCATTTCAACACCGCATCGCGCAAGGTTTCTCGTCTGGCGCAGCGCGTGAAGGCCCTTTCGGCCTAATCCGGCTAAGACAATATTGTGATTGAAAAAGCCTGGCCCTTCGGCCGGGCTTTTTCCGATTCTAACGACCTGTTAACGGTTTCGCAATGAGCATGACATTTATGCTTCAAATGCGTGACGTAGAAAGCTGTTTAATTTCAGTCACTTACGGAAGGTCTTTCAAGAGGCACTATCTTTCCGCTGCGGAAGGCAGCCACAATCTTGAGTCAAGGATTTTTTTATTTTTCTGTCAAAACCGGCCTCAAAAATAGCTCGAAAATGAATCTCATTGATTCATAAGCGATTCTCCAAACAAGCCCGTCGGCCATGCAAAAGGCCCTCCACGAGTCAATGGCAGATCGGCTCAGCCACAGAAAAAACGCCATTGATCTCCGTATGCGATCCTGCCTAAATGCATCTCGACAAGGGGCGCGGATATCTATCCACAAGCTATCTCGAAACAAAGTTCGAAGGCGTAAGCTCCTTGCGGACGGGTTCTGTTCGGACCCGTTTTTTCAAGTCACTGGATGTGTTTGGCTACAACCTTACAGGTTGTAGAAAGATAGACGTGTGTCTTGGTGACGGGTGTCCGAGTTGTGATGTGAGAGTATGCATTGAGAGTAGCATGCCTCTTCATGATGGAGAGGTTAGCGGGATAGCCGGCTCGCGGTTGAAGCCTTGCGCTTCAGGATGGTTTTAGAGGGGCCATCCTTACGGGGACAGTAGGTGGGGTATCTCTGGCGAAGCTTGACGCTCTGCCAGGCTATGATTGGCAATTTGAAAGGCGGCAGGAATGCAATTGAATTTGGCAATGGGTGCGGTGGCAAACGGGGACCGCGCACAGAACGCTTGTGATGCAGTTTGCAATGATGCGGCGGGGAATATATCGAATATGAAGAACGATGCGCTGTTCGAGCGCTTTAGCGCGCGACTGAAGGCGCAGGTCGGTCCTGAAGTCTATGCAAGCTGGTTCGCGCGGCTGAAGCTGCACTCGGTGTCCAAGAGCGTTGTTCGCTTCACCGTTCCGACGACATTTTTGAAGTCCTGGATCAACAACCGCTATATCGATCTGATAACCACTCTGGTGCAGGCGGAAGACGCCAACGTCCTGAAGGTCGAGATCCTGGTGCGTTCGGCCAGCCGTCCAGCTCGCGCTGTCGCGACCGATGACAGAGCGCAGCCAGTCCAGGATGCCACGCCTTCCGCCCAGCGTGCCAAGCCCTTCATCCCACCGCAGATGACCAGCGCTGCAAGCCATCCGGGCTCGTCTGCACCCAGCATGGCTCCGCGCTCTTCTGGCTCCGGTCCGCTCTTCGGCTCCCCGCTCGACACGCGCTTTACCTTCGACACCTTTGTGGAAGGATCGTCCAACCGCGTTGCGCTTGCTGCCGCAAAGACGATTGCTGAAGCCGGCGCGGGCGCGGTACGCTTCAATCCGCTCTTTATTCATGCCGGCGTTGGCCTTGGAAAGACCCATCTTCTCCAGGCGATCGCCAATGCCGCAGTCGATAGCCCGCGCAATCCGCGCGTCGTCTATCTGACGGCAGAATACTTCATGTGGCGCTTTGCCACCGCCATCCGCGACAATGACGCGCTGACGCTGAAAGACACGCTGCGCAACATCGATCTTCTCATCATCGACGACATGCAGTTCCTGCAGGGCAAGATGATCCAGCACGAGTTCTGCCATTTGCTAAACATGCTGCTCGATAGCGCCAAGCAGGTTGTGGTTGCCGCAGACCGTGCGCCGTGGGAACTGGAGTCGCTTGATCCACGCGTTCGTTCGCGCCTTCAGGGCGGTATGGCGATCGAGATCGAAGGCCCGGATTACGACATGCGCTACGAGATGCTGAAGCAGCGTATCGCAACGGCACGCCAGGAAGATCCAAGCTTCGACATCGGCGAAGACATCGTCTCCCACGTGGCCCGCAGCGTCACCGCCAGCGGCCGTGAACTGGAAGGTGCCTTCAACCAGTTGATCTTCCGCCGTTCGTTTGAGCCCAACCTGTCGGTTGAGCGCGTGGACGAACTGCTCGCCCATCTGGTTGGCGCTGGTGAAGCCAAGCGCGTGCGCATCGAAGATATTCAGCGGATTGTTGCCCGCCACTATAATGTCTCGCGCCAGGAGCTGGTCTCCAACCGCCGCACCCGCGTCATCGTCAAGCCGCGCCAGGTGGCCATGTATCTCGCCAAGATGCTGACCCCCCGCTCCTTCCCGGAGATCGGTCGCCGTTTCGGCGGACGCGACCACACGACGGTGCTTCATGCGGTTCGCAAGATCGAGGAATTGATCTCGGGCGACAGCAAGCTTGGCCATGAGGTCGAGCTTCTGAAGCGACTGATCAACGAAAACAATGCCTGATAAGAATGGCGCGGCAGGAAACCCTGACCGCGCCTTTTCATTGCATGACTTGAGCCGCTGATGTTTGATGCGGTAGAGGCAGGCCTCCCGATCATCACAGCATCGCCGTCGAAAAAAGCCCGCCTGTCGTTTCCGACGGCGGGCTTTTCCAGTTTCTGAACTCAAGCATGGTCCACGCAAAAGTGGGCAGCGGTCTTGCGATCACGACAAGCGATAGAACAAAGAGCGAAAGCGTGGGAAACGAACCTGAAAGATCGCGTCACGCTTTACGCTGTGACGCTGCTTACTTCGTTCCGTACATGCGGTCGCCCGCGTCGCCGAGACCTGGGACGATATAGCCCTTCTCGTTCAGCTTGCGATCGATCGCCGCGGTATAGATCGGCACATCGGGGTGGGCTTCGCGGAAGTTCTTGATGCCTTCCGGCGCTGCGAGCAGGCAGAGGAAGCGCATGTTCTTCGCGCCGCGCTCTTTCAGCTTTTCAACGGCAGCAATCGAGGAGTTGCCGGTTGCGAGCATGGGATCGACGACGATGATAAGGCGCGCATCCAAGCTTTCCGGTGCCTTGAAGTAATATTCGACGGCTTCCAGCGTATCGTGATCGCGGTAGACACCGATATGCGAGACACGCGCTGAAGGTACGAGCTCCAGCATGCCTTCGAGAAGGCCATTGCCCGCGCGCAGGATCGAGGCGAATACCAGCTTCTTGCCTTCCAGCACCGGTGCCTCGATCGTTTCCATGGGCGTCTCGATGGTCTCCATCGTGAGGTCGAGATCGCGCGTCACTTCATAGCAGAGCAGTGTGGAAATCTCGCGCAGCAGCCGCCTGAAGCCGGCCGTGGAGGTTTCTTTCTTGCGCATGAAGGTGAGCTTGTGCTGCACAAGCGGGTGATCGATGACTGTTACGCCGTCCATGGAAACTGGCCTTTCCTTTTGCTTTTATCTTTGTTCTCTTCGACCAAATGCGGGCATTTCGCAAGACCGGAAGTGAGAGGTTTCCCGCGCCGGCAGCCTTTGGTCAGGCCGCGGCACCGGTCGAGGCATCGAAGCGTGCGAGAAGGCTGCTCCGCGTCTCTTCATCGACGAAGGCAGCCTCAAGCGCCGTTCGCGTCAGCGCGTTGATCTCTGCATCCGACAAGCCGAAAGCGTGACGGGCAATCTCATATTCCTGCGCCAAGGAGGTGGCGAAGAACGGTGGATCGTCCGAACTGATGCAGACGCGAACGCCAGCATCGCGAAGTCGCTTCAAGGGGTGGCTTGCAAAATCCGGATAGACGCTGAGCGCGATGTTGGAGCCCGGGCAAACCTCAAGCACGGTACCAAGTTCCACCAGACGCTCGACGAGTTCCGCATCCTCGATGGCGCGAACCCCATGGCCGATCCGCTGCGGCTTGACGAGATCAAGTGCGTCGGCAACGCTGAAGGCGCCGCAGACTTCGCCGGCATGGATGGTGAGGCCAAGTCCGGCATCTCGGGCGATGTCAAAGGCACGGGCATAATCGGCCACTCGCCCCATGCGTTCCTCACCCGCCATATTGAAGCCGGTGATCAGAGGATGACGCACACGCGCGGCGTATTCGGCCGCAGCAATGACGCTTTCCGGGCCGAAATGGCGCTCACCGGTGACGATGATACGCGCCTCTATTCCGGTCTTCTCCTTGGCCCGACGCATTCCTTCGGCAATGCCGGAGAGATACGCATCCGCACCAAGGCCGATACGATCGCCGTGATCGGGAGAGATGATCAACTCGCTATAGATAGTGTTTTCGCCCGCAAGCTCGAGGAGATAGGCCTCCGCGAGAGCGGCGTAGTCTTCTTCCGTCTTGAAAACCTGCGCCACGTCGTCATAGCAGCGGATGAACTCGGCAAAATCATTCCAGACATAGGCGCCGTCACGCAGGAAGGCGCTGGTGTCGACATTGTATTTGCGCGCCTGTTCCAGCACGAGTGCGGGAGGGGCCGCACCTTCCAGATGGCAATGGATTTCTGCTTTTAATAATTGATGGGTCACATAAAACTCCTGCCGTGCCGTCCGGACGGTATGCTGAGGTGAGCCGCGATGCTCTCGCCGATATCCGCATAGCTTGAGCGGATACCAATATTTCTTTCGCGAAAACCGGGACCGAAGGCCATGATCGGCACGCGTTCGCGCGTGTGATCCGTCCCGCGCCAGGTCGGATCGCAGCCATGATCGGCCGTCAGGATTGTGACATCGCCCGGCTGCATCTTGCGGTGAATTTCCGGCAGACGCTGATCGAACGCCTCCAGCGCGGCCGCATAGCCTGCAAAATCGCGGCGGTGGCCGTAATTCATATCGAAATCCACGAAGTTGGTGAAGACGAGATCGCCGTTCAGAGCCTCATCCATGGCTTCGAGCGTCGCGTCCATCAAGGCATCGTTACCATTGGCCTTGATCACCCGCGACACGCCCTGATGCGCATAGATATCGCCGATCTTGCCGATTGCCAGGACCTTGCGGTCCCGCTCGACAAGGCGGTCGAGCAGCGTCGGCTCCGGCGGTAAAACCGAAAAGTCGCGCCGGTTGCCCGTTCGAGCAAATGTCGCCGCACTCTCCCCGACAAAGGGACGTGCGATGACGCGGCCGATATTCAGTGGATCGAGGATCTTGCGGACGATCTCGCACAGCGCAATCAGTCGCTCCAGCCCGAAATGCATCTCATGCGCCGCAATCTGGAAGACCGAGTCCGACGACGTGTAGCAGATCGGCTTGTGCGTACGAATATGTTCTTCGCCAAGACGGGCGATGATGTCCGTGCCGGACGCATGACAATTACCAAGGATGCCCGGGAGGTTGCCCTTCTCGCAGATCGAATCGATAAGCTCAGGCGAGAAGGCATCGCCCTCGGTCGGGAAGTAACCCCACTCGAAGCGCACCGGCGTTCCGGCAATTTCCCAATGGCCGGAGGGCGTATCCTTGCCCTTCGAGACTTCGTTGGCGCAGCCATGCAGACCGAAAATGTGTTCCGGGGGCGGCATGCCAGCCGGGCAGGTTCCGCTGGCGAGTGTGGCGATCTCCAAAAGGCCAAGCGCCGACATGTTGGGAAGTTTCAATGGTCCGGATCTCAGGCCTGCTCTGTCCGCCGCACCTGCGGCACAGAACTCGGCGATGTGGCCGAGCGTGTTGGAGCCTAGGTCTCCGTAATGTTCGGCATCAGGCGCACCGCCCACACCAAAGGAATCGAGAACGAGCAGAAATGCGCGTGCCATGCTTCACCATGAAAGACGCGACATGATTGTCGCTATGTAACGGCGATATATAGAGCACCGCAGAGCAAAAGGTGAAACGCTTTATTGGGGCCGACCGCCCGCCTTATCGTCCTCGTCTCGCTTCGGCCCATTGAGGTTGCGTGTGACATACCAGCCAGCGGCGACCGTCATCGCGGCCAACACGTACCAGGTGATGGCATAGGAGAGATGGTTGTTCGGAAAGACAAGCATGGTCTTGCCACCGATTGGCAGGCCACCTGGATTGGGCGTCGCGTCGGCGTCCACATAGAAGGGCGCCACGGTGCCGAGCGATTTGGCGTCAGCAATCTGCGCAATGTTACGGGAGTACCAGCGATTGTTCTGTGGATCGTTCGTGCGCAGGAAGAGACCGCCGGTTTCGGGCGCCCTCATGAGACCGACGATTTCCACTCTGGCCGGCAACTCGCTTTCCAGACGCGTCGATGGATCGCGCTTGTCGCTCGGCACGAAGCCGCGATTGACGATCACCAAAGATCCATCATCGCGCTGCAGCGGCGTCAATACCCAGTAGCCTGGGCCGAGATCGGAGACGGTGTAAACCTGCACCTCATCCTGATGACGGAAGATCCCCGCCAGGCGTACCCGACGATACTCGTAATCTGCAGGATTGGTCAGCGATGCCCATTGCGAAGGTGACGGCGCGTCCACCGGCGCGGCATGAGCCCGCTCCTCGACCTGCTGAATGAGGTCAAGCTTCCAGGACAGCCGCTTGACCTGCCATGTGCCAAGCGCCAGCAACAGGCCGGTGAGAATGACGGTCATCATGATGACGACGACGGCTGCGGGGCGTATGCCTTTTCTGGCGGTGGTCTGCATTGGGGTGTTCCTTGAGAGCATCATGCTCAAACACATAACCCCATGAATCCGCTCTCCGATTCATGGGGTTATGTGTCTTCTCGGAGGGAAGGTCCGCGCCGCTTTCGGCGCGAACCTGATCGATGAACCGGTATGTCAGGGCAGATTCTTCATCTGCTCCATGGTCATGGTCGGCATCATGTTCTTGTTCATGTTGTACATGACCCAGAGCGAACCGACGAGCGCGATCATGACGACGACCAGCGTGAAGAGCAGCGACATGAAGGTCCAGCCGCCCTGCGACTTGGTGTTCATGTGCAGGAAGTAGATCATATGGACGAAGACCTGGATGACCCCGAAGACCATGATCAGGATCACGGTGGCGGTGCGGTTCTCCAGAACATCGCCCATCACCAGCCAGAAAGGAATGGCGGTAAGGATGACCGACAGGATGAAGCCGATCATGTAGCTCTTGAAGGAGCCGTGATCCTCGCCGCTCTCATGGTGATGGTCGTCCCCATGATGGGCATGGCCATGCGCGTGGTCGTGTGTATGCGTGTTCGAACTCATCACAGAACTCCAACCAGATAGACGAAGGAAAAGACGCCGATCCAGATGACGTCGAGGAAGTGCCAGAACATCGAGAGGCACGTCAGACGGCGCATATTGTCGGCGTGCAGACCGAATTTCTTCACCTGGACCATCAGCGTCACGAGCCAGATCACGCCGAATGTGACGTGAAGACCGTGGGTACCGACGAGTGCGAAGAAAGCGGAGAGGAAGGCGGAACGATGCGGGCCAGCACCTTCTTCGATGAGATGGTGGAACTCATAGAGTTCGAGACCGAGGAAGCAGAGGCCGAAGACGCCGGTGATGGCGAGCCAGAGCAGGGTCGAATTGACCTTCTTCTTCTGCGCCTCCAGCATGGCAAAGCCATAGGTGATGGACGACAGAAGAAGGAAACCGGTATTGATCGCGACGAGCTTCAGATCGAAGAGATCAGCGCCCGACGGTCCGGCCGCATAGTTGCGGCCGACAACGGCATAGGTTGCGAAGAGCGTTGCGAAGATCAGGCAGTCGCTCATCAGATAGAGCCAGAAACCGAGCGCTGTGCCGTTTTCCGTGTGATGGTCTTCCTTCAGATAGAAGACCGGCTTTTCCGCGCTGTCGGCGGTCTGTGCGGGTGCTTGAGACATGAGTTACGCCTGCGTTGCCAGCAGCTTGGTGCGCGCTGCTTCGACTTCAGCTACATCCTTTGCCGGGATGTAGTAGTCGCGATTGTAGTTGAAGGTGTGAGCAATCGAGACCACGATGATCGCGAGCATGCTTGCTGCCGCAAGCCACCAGATGTGCCACACCAGGCCGAAACCGAGGGCGACGCTGATGGCGCTGAGGATAACGCCCGTGCCGGTGTTCTTCGGCATGTGGATCGGGATGAAGCCGTCCACGGGACGCTCGGCGCCACGCTTCTTCATGTCCGCCCAGGCATCGACATCATGCACGACGGGCGTGAAGGCGAAGTTGTAGGCAGGCGGCGGAGAAGAGGTGGACCACTCCAGCGTGCGACCATCGAAGGGGTCGCCGGTGACGTCGCGCAGTTGCTCGCGCTTCAGGAAGCCGAAGACGATCGACAGCAGGAACGAGGCGATGCCGACGGCAATGATGGCAGCGCCGATGGCCGCGATCACGAACCAGATCTGCAGGGACGTATCCTCGAACTGGCTGAGACGACGCGTCACACCCATCAGGCCGAGAACGTAGAGCGGCATGAAGGCGACATAGAAGCCAACAAACCAGCACCAGAAGGACATCTTGCCCCAGAACGGATCGAGACGGAAACCGAAGGCCTTGGGGAACCAGTAGACGATACCGGCCAGAACCCCGAAGACCACGCCGCCGATGATCGTGTTGTGGAAGTGGGCGATCAGGAACAGCGAGTTGTGCAGCACGAAGTCTGCCGGAGGAACGGCAAGCAGAACGCCGGTCATGCCACCAATGACGAAGGTGATCATGAAGCCGATCGCCCACAGCATCGGGACATCGAACTTGATGCGGCCCTTATACATGGTGAAGAGCCAGTTGAAGATCTTCGCGCCCGTCGGGATCGAGATGATCATCGTCGTGATGCCGAAGAAGGCGTTGACGCTCGCACCGGAGCCCATGGTGAAGAAGTGGTGCAGCCACACGACATAGGCGAGGATGGTGATGACGGCCGTTGCGTAAACCATCGAGGTGTAGCCGAAGAGGCGCTTCTGGGAGAAGGTCGAAACGATTTCCGAGAAGATGCCGAAAGCAGGCAGCACCAGAATGTACACTTCCGGATGACCCCAGATCCAGATGAGGTTCACATACATCATCGGATTGCCACCAAGGTCATTGGTGAAGAAGTTCATGCCGAGGTAGCGGTCAAGCGTCAGAAGGGCGAGCGTGCCGGTCAGGATCGGGAAGGATGCCACGATCAAGATGTTCGAACACAGCGACGTCCAGACGAAGATCGGCAGGCGCATCATGGTCATGCCAGGTGCACGCATCTTGATGATGGTGACGATCAGGTTGATACCCGACAAGGTCGTTCCGACACCTGCGACCTGCAGACCCCAGATATAATAATCGACACCCACATTCGGACTTCCCTCGATCCCCGACAGCGGCGGATAGGCCAGCCAGCCGGTCTGGGCGTATTCGCCGATGAAGAGCGAGATCATGGTGATCACGGCGCCGGCGGTCGTCATCCAGAAGGAGAAGTTGTTGAGGAAGGGGAAGGACACGTCGCGCGCGCCGATCTGCAGCGGCACGACATAGTTCATCAGGCCGGTGATCATCGGCATGGCCATGAAGAAGATCATGATGACGCCGTGCGCGGTGAAGATCTGGTCGTAGTGATGCGGCGGGAGGTAGCCTTCCGAACCGCCAGAGGCGATGGCCTGCTGGGTACGCATCAGGACGGCGTCGGCGAAGCCGCGCAGAAGCATGACGAGTGCCAGAACGATGTACATGATACCGATCTTCTTGTGGTCGATCGACGTAAACCATTCTTTCCAGAGATAACCCCAGAGCCGGAAATAGGTGACGAGACCGAGCACGGCGATGCCCCCGATGGCCACCCCGATAAAGGTGACGATGAGAATCGGCTCGTGGTACGGGATGGAGTCCAGCGTCAGCTTCCCGAACAGGAAGGACGTTTGATCGGTGGTGGCGGCGACCATTTTAGCCTCTTGCTTCAAGTCTTAAGGGCGGCGCGGATACGCGCCGCAGATCATCAGTTTCAATTTCAGCCGGCGTTGCCGGGCGCCTTCGCAGCTTCCGCCTTGACCTGCGGCAGAGCGGCAGGCTCGAAGGTCTGGCCTTCGATGGCAGCAGGCATGGACTGCGGGCCGGTGGCGACACCATAGGGTGCGAGCGGCGTGCAGACGACGGAATTGAGCGCCTTGGCGATATCGATGCCCTCCTTGCCGCCGCCGCCATTGGCGTCGACATGCATCATGTCGCGCATGCAGAGCTTGTTCGGCTCGACGCAGCGATTGAGGATGGCGTCATAAAGCTGAGGATCGACATTGGCGAAGTATTCCACCGGATTGCGTTCGCTCGGCTTGGCCAGTTCCAGGTATTCCATGCGACCGAACGGCTTGCCGCCTTCCTTGACCTTGGCGACCCACTGGTCGAAGCCTTGCTGGCTCACGCCATGGAACTTGAAGCGCATCCAGGAGAAGCCTGGGCCAGAGAAGTTCGATGAAAAGCCGTCATAGACACCTTCGCGGTTGATGACGGCGTGAAGCTTGGTCTGCATGCCACCCATGGCATAGATCTGACCGGCAAGGGCTGGCACGAAGAAGGAGTTCATGGCCGTGGTGCCGGTGATCTTGAAGTTGATCGGAACGTCGACGGGAGCGGCAAATTCATTGACGCTGCCGATGCCGAGTTCCGGATAGAAGAACAGCCACTTCCAATCCATGGCGACCACTTCGACCGTCAATGGTTTGGTTTCCGGCGTCACTTCGCGCGCTTCGTCGATCCGGTCGAGCGGGCGATAGGGATCGAGACGATGGGTGGCGATCCAGGTGACGGTGCCGAGCATCAGGATGATGGCGACCGGGGCTGACCAGATGACCATTTCCAGACGGGTGGAGTGATGCCACTCGGGATCGTAATCGGTCGCCTTGGCGGCCGCGCGATACTTCCAGGCGAAGAAGATTGTCAGCGCGAGGACCGGAACGATGATCAACAGCATGAGAACCGTCGAGGTGATGATCAGATCGGCCTGCTGGCGGGCAACGTCACCCGAGGGGTTCATGACGACGAGGTTGCAGCCGCTGAGCAGCAGCAACGACGACAGGCCCGCAAGGGCCGTGGTAAGTTTCTTGATCGTGCGCACGTTCTTCAACTCGATTATTCGGTATGGACCGGGATTAGTTGCCAAATGTCATTTAATAAATGTGTAATTTTGTCGCGGTGCAGCGGCCTTTTGCGCCGCAGCAATGACAGCTGGGCGAAGCAATCGTTCTCCACCCAGCAGTTACTCCAAACAAAGCCCCATCGGCAAGCAATTTCAGGCAATTCCGTTTGACGGGTGCAGTGCGGTGTGTGACAATCCGTCGCATGTAACGCAACGGATGAGGAGCCGCCTGCGTTACGCCATGGTTCGCAATACGCTGGAGGGATTATTATGAGCTATACCGATACGGCCTCAACTTTTCCGGGCTCTGATGCCCCGTCACGCCAGGCTCCCGTTGCCGTCGATCCCGACCGCATCACGATGGCCGTCATTCTGGCGAGAATGACCGAATTTTTCGACTTTTTTGTTTATGCGATCGCGTCCGTTCTGGTGTTCCCCTACGTCTTCTTTTCGTTTGCGGACCCGCTGACTGCGACCCTCTATTCCTTCGCCGTGTTCTCGCTCGCTTTCATTGCGCGACCGATCGGTTCGCTCATCTTCCTGCAGATCGACCGCAAGTTCGGTCGTGCGGTCAAGTTGACCGCCGCCCTCTTCACCCTGTGTGGGTCGACGATGGCGATCAGCTTCCTGCCTTCCTATAGCGATGTCGGTGTCCTGGCGCCGGTGCTTCTTGCCGTCTTCCGTATCGGCCAGGGTCTGGGTCTCGGGGGCGCGTGGGATGGTCTGGTTTCGCTTCTCGCCATGAACGCGCCTGAAAAGCAGCGTGGCTGGTATGCGATGATGCCGCAGATCGGTGCTGCCATGGGCTTTGGTCTTGCCAGCGCCTTCTTCATCATCTTCGTCACCCAGCTGTCGAACCCCGAGTTTCTGGCCTGGGGCTGGCGCTTCCCGTTCTTCGTGGCTTTGGCGCTGAACGTTCTGGCGCTCTTTGCCCGTCTGCGCATGATCGTAACGCCGGAATTCCAGGCGATGCTGGCACAGCATGAACTCGAGCCGAAGCCGGTCTTCGAGATGTTGCGGAGCCAGTCGCGCGTCGTCATCACCGGTGCCTTCGTTCCACTGGCAAGCTTTGCGCTGTTCCACCTCGTCACCGTCTTCCCGATCAGCTGGGTTGTTCTGCACACGCAGCAGCGCCTTTCAGACTTTCTCTTCGTTCAGTTCATCAGCGCCATTATCGGCGGTGGGATGATCGTCGTTTCCGGCGCCCTTGCCGACCGCATCGGACGTCGCAAACTCCTGGTGATTGCCGCGTCGTTGATCGGCGTCTTCAGCTTCATCGCACCGATCCTGATGGGCTCTGGTGATATAGGTCGCTATCTGTTCGTGTTGATCGGCTTCTCGCTGCTTGGCCTGTCCTTCGGTCAGGCTGGTGGCGCGCTGGCGTCACGCTTCAGCCGAGAGTATCGCTATACCGGCGCATCTTTGACCTCTGATATCTCTTGGCTGATCGGAGCAGGCTTCGCACCACTCGTGGCGCTCGGATTCTCTTCGGAGTTTGGCCTCTTCGCCGTCGGTATCTATCTGCTGTCTGGTGCAGTCTGCACCATTGTGGCGCTATTCTTCAGCCGCAAGCTGGATATGCCCGCCTGACCACGTCATGTGACCAAAATAAAAGCTGCGAAACGTCCATGTTTCGCAGCTTTTTCGTGTCTTAAGCTGGTCCAGAGGTATCTGCGCGTCACATGGTAAGCGGCGTCGCGCCTTCTTCTTCACAAGTCCGTTCGCCTTTGCGCAACAGGCCTCAGCAGTCTCCGCACACAATCGGTTCGCCCTCGCGCTTGGCGAAGTAGTAATCCTTGGCAATCGTAATGGTCGAGTTTTCCGAAACCAGCGTCGGCATGAACATCAGCAGATTGTGCGGCACCGACAGTTCTGAATGGATCACGAAGTTGCTGATGGAGAGCAGGTTTGCCGGCACGTCGACTGGGGTACCGACCGAATAGGGACGGCCACCGGCCTGATCCCATGACCACGCCACCGTCGCCTTTTGGTTTGCGTCGACCTGTATGCCGGTAATTCTGAGCTTCAATCCATCGGTACCGTAGGGAACGAAGATCGCCGCGGCCACATCCTTCATCGTCGCCAGATAGTCCTTGTTGATCTTCGTCTGGGTGGAGACGATATCGGAGATCATTCCCGCGGCACGCGTGGCGCGCTTATAGACGCTGAAGCCCATCGTTAGTTCGAACGATGTGAGATAGAGCGACACGAGCAGCGGGAAGATGATGGCAAACTCGATTGCGCCTGCGCCTTCCCGGTGTTTGGCAAAGCGTAGAAAGATGCCGCAGGTCTTTGCCTGCGATGGCGTGGATTTGACCTTCATCTTTTTCCGCTCGCTAGTAGTTCTCGTTGCGATACGCATCGGTCGCAACGATGAGGAAGTGGGAAGGCATCGAACCATCGGCAGGGCGGACCTTCGTCAGATAGGGACGAATGAGATCGACAATTACCGGCCACCGATAATAGACGCGCAGCATATTGATTGAGCCCGGCCCTCCCGGTTTAAAGCCAAACGCCGAGGTGTTCAGATCGTAGTAATCGCCGGTCTTTATCAACGGCAGGGTTTTGGGGATATCTGCAAAGGTATTGAACTGGCGTAGGTCAATATAGAGCTTGGGAGTCGCTTTGCTTTCTTTATCATCACACGTCACCATGATCGACACTTCGCTACAGAACTGTTTGCGGAAGTCTTCCGCTGTCACCGTGTTGGCGATCTGTCCGGTGCGCAGTTTGCGGGCCATGGTATCGGTGGCGTTGACGAAAAGCTGCTCCCCTGTCATCGCGATGAAGGTTTCCAGGATCGCGAAGATGACCATGAAATAAGGTATGGCAAGGATGGCGAATTCGATCGCGGCGGAGCCGTCGCGCGAGCGGAGTAACTTGCCAGGTAATGCTTTCTGAAACATTGGCCTTCGCATGGGGCTTTTCTATCTCTGGCGGAAACTGATCTTGCGGGAATGGTCTCGCATTAGGATCATTATGAGGGCTTTCTTTATATTTCCTTTTCGGAAAGCCTCGCATTTGCCGCATGTCCTGTTTTTCGACATGCAAAGCACAGTGGACGCGTTTTTGCGCGGCTCGGAAGAAAGACAACAACCCCACAACCAGGTACAAAAAAGCCCGGCACTGCCGGGCTTTTTAACGTAACCATATCACGCAGAGGACTTAATCGGCGTCGGCTCTGCGGAGCTCGTCCAGTGTCGGGACCGAGGTGATGTTGTAGCCGCAATCCACATAGTGGCATTCGCCGGTGACACCGCGGGAGAGGTTCGACAGAAGATAAAGTGCAGAGCCACCGATATCGTCAATATCGGCCGTTCGGCGCAGCGGTGCGTTCTTCGCGTTCCAGGCAAAAATCGCACGCGCATCCGAAATACCGGCGCCTGCAAGCGTGCGGACCGGGCCTGCCGAGATGGCGTTGACGCGGATGCCCTTCGGACCGTAGTCGGCTGCCAGATAGCGGACAGACGCCTCGAGAGCCGCCTTCGCCACACCCATGACATTGTAGTTCGGGATCACGCGCTGGGAGCCATTATAGGTCAGCGTCAGCATCGAGCCGCCGTCCGTCATCAGGCTTGCAGCCCGCTTGGCAATCTCGGTGAAGGAGAAGCAGGAGATGACCATGGTGCGGCTGAAGTTTTCGCGCGTGGTGTCGGCATAAAGACCCTTCAGCTCGTTCTTGTCGGAAAAGCCGATGGCGTGAACGACGAAGTCGATCGAACCCCAGCGCTGGCGCAGGGTCTCGAAAAGCGCGTCGACGGATGCAATATCTTCGACATCGCAGGGCACGATGAAATCGGAGCCGACTTCAGCCGCGAGCGGCTTGACGCGTCTTCCAAGGGCTTCACCCTGATAGGTAAAAGCCAGTTCCGCGCCCTGCGCGGCCAGCGCCTTGGAGATGCCCCAAGCGATCGAGTGATTGTTGGCGACGCCCATGATGAGGCCGCGTTTACCCTGCATGATGCCGTTCATGGGCAATTATCCGTTATAGCGCTGGAAGACGAGCGTGGCGTTGGTACCGCCGAAGCCGAATGAGTTTGAGAGCACGGTGTCGATCTTGGCATCATCGATGCGTTTGCGAACGATCGGAACGCCGTCGAATTCCGGATCGAGCGTTTCGATGTGGGCGCTCTCGCCGATGAAGCGTTCCTGCATCATCAACAGACCGTAGATCGATTCCTGAACGCCGGCAGCACCAAGCGAGTGACCCGTCAGCGACTTGGTCGACTGGATGTGCGGGATCTTGTCGCCGAAGACTTCGCGGATCGCGCCGATTTCCTTGCTGTCGCCGACAGGCGTGGAGGTGCCGTGGGTGTTGACGTAATCGACATCGCCCTTCACGGTCGCAAGCGCCTGACGCATGCAGCGGATGGCGCCTTCGCCCGACGGTGCGACCATGTCGTAACCATCCGAGGTCGCGCCGTAGCCAACGATTTCGGCATAGATCTTCGCGCCGCGGGCCTTGGCATGCTCCAGCTCTTCCAGAACCAGAACGCCTGCACCACCGGCAATCACGAAACCATCGCGGTTCACGTCATAGGCGCGCGAGGCGACCGACGGCGTGTCGTTATACTTCGAGGACATGGCGCCCATGGCGTCGAAAAGGTTCGACATGGACCAGTCAAGATCTTCATGGCCGCCGGCAAACATCACATCCTGCTTGCCCCACTGGATCATTTCAGCGGCATTGCCGATGCAGTGCGCTGATGTCGAGCAGGCCGATGAGATGGAGTAGTTGACGCCGTGGATCTTGAACCATGTGGCAAGGGTCGCAGATGCCGTGGAGGACATGGCCTTCGGCACGGCAAACGGACCGATGCGCTTCGGGCTGTTGTTCTTCAGCGTGATGTCGGATGCTTCGACGATGGTGCGGGTGGACGGGCCACCCGAGCCCATGATGATGCCGGTGCGCTCATTACCGCTGATATCGCTCTCTTCCAGGCCGGAATCGGCGATTGCCTGCTTCATCGCCACATGGTTCCACGCTCCACCCTGGGAGAGGAAGCGCATGGCGCGACGGTCCACCAGATCGGTCGGATCAAGCGGTGGCTTGCCCCAGACCTGGCATTTGAAGCCGTGTTCGGCAAAGTCTGGCGAGAACGAAATGCCGGACTTGGCGTCTCTCAAGGAAGCCGTGACTTCGCCCGCGTCGCTGCCGATCGATGAAACGATACCGAGGCCGGTGACTACTACTCTTCTCATGAAGGTGACCTTTTCTTAGAGCTTGCCGCAGATGGCGCGCGTGGCGCCCGTCTTGTCAAAGACGTCAGGCGGTCTTTTCCTTAGACAGACCAACGCGAAGGTCCGTCGCTTGATAGATGGTTTCGCCATCGGCCTTCAGCCAGCCATCGGCGGTGCCGAGCACGAGCCGACCGCGCATCACGCGCTTGAAATCGATGCCATACTGCAAAAGCTTGGTTTCAGGACGGACCATGCCCTTGAATTTTACTTCGCCGGTGGAAAGCGCCATGCCACGGCCCGGTTCACCCAGCCAGCCGAGGAAGAAGCCAGTCAACTGCCACATGCCGTCAAGGCCAAGGCAGCCCGGCATGATCGGGTTGCCCTGGAAGTGGCAGGGGAAATACCAGTCGTCCGGCTTCACGTCATATTCGGCTCGGATGAAGCCCTTGTCGAACTCGCCGCCGGTCTCGGAAATTTCAGTGATACGATGAACCATCAGCATTGGAGGCAGAGGAAGCTGTGCATTGCCGGGGCCGAACAGTTCGCCGCGGCCACATGCCAGGATTTCCTCATAATTATAGCTGGATTGCCTCGTTGCCATTGCTTCCGTTTCCCATCTCATCGTGTTTATAGACTTCTGTAAAGCAAGTTAGGCTCAAAATGAAGCGCCACAAGGGCCGCATACACATTGGAGCAGACCAACTTGCCATAGGCCTGTTCTCAATATGGCGCCCGCATACAGGAAGCGTAAGGACGGAACCAGAGGAAAATTGCAAAAACGGCCCTTTCGCCGGCAATAGGCGAGGCGTCTCAACCGGAAACTATTGAAAGCCCTGCCCTTAAAAGATATATGCATCGTCAAGACGCACTTTATAACCGTTCTCAGGAACCCTAACCGATGGCATTTGACGCCACCCTGGACATTGGAACACGGCTACGCCGCTTCGGCCTGCGCCCGACACGCCAGCGCATTGCGCTTGGCGATCTTCTGTTCGCGAAGGGCGACCGCCACCTGACGGTAGAAGAACTGCATGACGAGGCAGTGACGGCCGGTGTGCCCGTTTCGCTCGCAACCGTCTACAATACTCTGCATCAATTCACCGAGGCTGGCCTGATCCGCGTGCTGGCCGTTGAGGGTGCGAAGACCTATTTCGACACCAATGTCTCCGATCACCATCACTTTTTCGTTGAAGGTGAGAACGAGGTTCTCGATATTCCAGTCAACAACCTGCAGATCGGCAATCTTCCCGAACCGCCGGCGGGCATGGAAATCGCCCATGTGGATGTGGTCATCCGTCTGCGGCGCAAAGAGCGCTGACACCGCATTGGTTGATCAAAAGGCACTGGAAAGTGCCTTTGTCGTTTTCGGGCCTCACATCACATCTTCCGGCGGACGGCCTGGGCGAGACCTGTAGGGCGGGAAAGTCCAGCCGAATATCAATGCGCCGCTGCGAATGCCGAAAGCGGTGAGAACCCCCGCCGTCGAAGAGACGATCAGTGGCGCGCCGAGGAAATGCACGCCGGTGAACACGCAGGCCCCGGCCAGCGCGCAACTGATATAGATTTCCGGGCGCAGAAGTACGGATGGTTCGCCGGCCAGAATGTCGCGAAGCACGCCGCCAAAGGTGGCGGTCATCGTTCCGGTGACAATGGCGACCGTGGGCGAACCCGTTGCCGCAAGCCCCTTCGCTGCCCCCATAACGCAATAGGCCGAAAGGCCGACGGCATCGAGCCAGATCAACAGGCGGTAGCGGGATTCGAAAAGGTGCGCGGTAAAATAGACGAGTGCCGCCACCCCGACGCAAACAAGAATATAGGTGGGGTTGACCACCCAGAAGACGGGCGCACGACCAAGCACCAGATCGCGCAGCGTGCCACCGCCGATACCGGTCGCTGCGGCGAAGAACATGAACCCGATGAAATCCAACTGCTTGCGCGAGGCGGCGAGCGCGCCTGTCGCTGCAAACACCGCGACACCCGCATAATCGAGGAAAGCCAGAAGTGACATGACGAGGCGCTCCTCATTTTCGCAGTGACGGTCAGTGTGACGCAAGCGCGGCGGGTTATAGACCTCGCCATCATCATGCTGCGCCATCCATAACGCAAATCCGGTAAAGGTGAAGTCGTTTTGCTTATGGACACCCCCGACGGCAGCGATCAGACCACGAAGGACACTGCCTTGAAACGTCTCTTCTCATCCATGCTCTGCCTTCTGGCGCTTTTGAGCCTGATGACGCCAGCACGCGCCCAACAGGAATTGGTGAGCGATCCGGAAGTTTATGAGAAGGCTTTTTTCCAAAAGCAGTGCAAGGTTGCCGAGTTCGGACCGGACTATATCTCGCGCATCGATATCAACAATGACGGTCTGATGGATGCGGTCACCAATCGTGGGGGACTGACCTGCGACGGTCACAAGAGCACCACCTGCAACGACGATGGCTGCCCTTATAATTTTTATGTGCAGGTGAAAGAGGGCGGCTATCTTCTGATCGCCACCGCAACCATCTACGGCTACGATTTCATCCAGCGCTTCGGCAACATGGTCTTCGTGCTGAAAATGCATCCGCGCTATTGCGAACGTACCGACAGCGCGCCTTGCGAAATGACGGTTCGCGTGCGTGGCACGGCCTTCGTCACGCTTTCCCGCAAATAGGACATCATGCCCCCTTTGGGGCGCGTTTGATTGCGACGCGCTGGTTATAACGGGTTCTGAGCGAGCGCGGCATCAGCATGCTCGCAAGCGCCACCGCAAAGACCGTGAGACTGACGACCAGCAGCGCACCACCGGGAAAAAAGCTGGCAAGGATCGCTCCGGAGATTGCACCCGACACCATGCCAATCCACGGAACAAGCTGGATGGACCAGTCGACCTTTCGCTCGCCTAAAATGAAGCGGCCAACGCCGCGACCGAAGCGCGAGAGAGCCCCCGTCACATAGGTCAGCCCGATCGGCAGACCCTCGATATGCTCGACCGCCGCATTGATCATGCCCATGGCAAAGACGATCAGGTAAAAGTCAAAAGGTCGAAGCGCGGATGTCTGCATCAGGGCGGCCAGCGCCAGCAGGATGGCGACCGAGCACAGCACGGTAAAGATGCGCCGTTGCGAACTGTGCGCGACGATGATGCCCGCGGCATTGCCGGCGACGAAGGTGATGATGGCGACAAAGAGCTTCAGCGCGTGATCATACTGCCCGGCCTCCAGTGAGATTGCCGCGCGGGTGGTGTTGCCCGTCATGAAGGACACGAAGTCTCCTGACATCATCAGCCCGATCGCATCCGTCATCCCTGCGACGAAGGAGATGGCCGCCACGAGCGCAAGCCCCATTCCGGTGCGCCTTGCCTTGATGATGTTACGGCGTCTTTGTCTGGTCATGGTGCCTCGGCGTGCAGAGACTTACAGCATCGGCCCGAAAATCGGGCTCGATTTTCGGATAAACACGAAGCATAGCTTCAAAGAGTTTGGGGTTGGCTAACAACGGAACAGAAAACCTACACAAAGGAGCTTTCCCGGATCGAGGGGGCGTCACACGACGCGGGAATGTTGAACGGGCGGCTGCATCAGCTCGATGGTGATACCATCCGGACCAGAGATGTACGCGACTATCGTTCCGCTTCGGGGGCCGGCTGGTATCGGCTGCGGCGAACCCTTCACTGCCCACCCCGCCATCTCAACCCGCGCGATCGCCGTGCGGATATCCGCAACCGTGATGGCGATGTGCGCGGCGCCGATCGCACCTGCGCTGCGAGGTGTCTGTCCCAGAGTACGGCCTGTCGAATATTCGAGGAGTTCGATAGGGTGGCCGTTTGGAGCCGTCACCAGCGCCATTCGGCAGTGCGGATCGTCAACCCCCGTGGCCTCCCGTAGGAACTCCCCACCCATCTCTCCTCGGCGAGCAAGCTCGAAACCCATCGCCTCAGTCCAAAACTGGATCGCCTCCTCCAACGAGGCGACCGAGAATCCCATATGGTCCACAGCGATCACGCCAGCATCTTCGGCCATTTTCAATCCTCTCATATCGACCAGCTACGTCTGTGCCCGAACTGACGAAGGCTTTGGCTTGTCATTACGATTACGGCTACAAGTCACATGCGGTCCAACAAACCCCGGTTTGATGCGACGCCGCAAGGCCAATCCTAGAAATCCCGAAACAACTGCCAAATTTTGTAAATACCCGTGCAAAAACCTATAGCCTACAAACTCCTGCCGTCTAAGTTTACATGAACTGGGGAGCGGTCATGTTGATAGGCTCCATGCGAGTTTCAACGGGCGAGCAAAATCTCAACCTCCAACAGGACGGGTTGGAGCGCGGCGGCTGCGGGACAATCTATGGTGACGTTTGCTCCGGCATTTATCGAGCCGCTTGTTAAGTCGCCTCTGATAAAAACCATTTTCTTATCCTCGCCTTCTTGCTAGGCCACGACGAGACAGAGCAACGCATCGTGATTTCCCGAGAATCAACGCTGATTTCTGGGCCGGTGCTGCAGGCATGAAAGGTTCTTTGCATGAAACAGGCAATCATCGTAATGGGCGTCAGCGGCTGCGGCAAATCCACGGTCGGCGCTGAGCTGGCGGAAAAGCTTGGCATGCCATTTCAGGAAGGCGACAGGCTGCACCCCAAGGCCAATGTCGAGAAGATGAGCGCTGGCACGCCGCTTACCGACGAAGATCGCTGGCCCTGGCTCGATCTCGTGGGTGCGGAGCTTCGCCAGGGCTATGAGGCCGGTGGCGTTGTGATTTCCTGCTCGGCCCTGAAGAAGTCCTATCGCGATCGGCTGCGGACCGCTTGCGGCGGACCCTTGGCCTTCATCTTTCTGGAAGGCAGCGTTGAGCTTTTGACGCAGCGCATGGGTGCACGCAAGGGCCATTTCATGCCGCTATCGCTGTTGAAGACACAGCTCGACACTCTGGAAGTGCCGACCGGCGAGCCGGGCGTCGTGACTGTCAATATCGATGCCACGCCGGACGAAATCGTCGAAAACGCGCTGAAAGGTTTGAAGGCCCTATAGACCGAGCTTATCGCGCAGGCCGTACCACCACGCCCCCAGGACGGTGAGCGGCACGCGGAACGTCTTGCCGCCAGGAAACTGGAAGTTCGGCAGCGACGACCAGACATCGAAGCGACCTGCGTGTCCGGACACAACTTCCGCCAGAATGCGCCCAAGCAATTGTGTCGTGGTGACACCGTGGCCGCTGTCACCGTGGGAGAAATAGATGTTCTCCGACAGGCGGCCCATATGCGGAATGCGCGTCAGCGTCAGCGCGAAATTGCCGCTCCAGGCAAAGTCGATCTTCACGTCCTTCAACTGCGGAAAGGTTTTCAGCATGTTGGGGCGGATAACGCTGGTCAGATCGGCCGGATCGCTGCCGCCATAACCGATACCGCCGCCATAAAGCAGACGGTTGTCGGAGGTGCGTCGATAATAGTCGAGAATGTAATTGGCATCTTCGACACAGTAGTTTGCCGGAAGCAGGCTTTCGATCAGGTCCGCATCGAGCGGTTCCGTCGCCATGACCTGGCTCGACACCGGCATCATGCGATCGCCGATTTCCGGCAAGAGCTTGCCAAGATAGGCATTGCCGCAGACCAGCACATATTTCGCCGTGACCTTGCCATGCGCGGTTCTGACCGTCGGGCTCGTGCCCTTCTCAACGCCGATGACCCTGGAATTTTCGAAGATTCGACCACCGAGTTTCTCGACAGCCGCCGCCTCCCCCAGCACGTAGTTCAACGGATGGATATGCCCGCCGAAACGGTCGATCATCCCGCCCGCATAACGATCGGACTTCACATATTTGCCGACTTCTGCCTTGGAAACCATTTCCAGTCCGGAATGGCCGTGCTTCTCCCAATGGGTCTTGTTGGCTTCCATTTCCTGGATCTGCTTTTGCGTGAAGGCGGCAAAGAAACCGCCATCCACCAGATCGCAGTCGATCCCGTATTTCGCCACACGCTCGCGAATGATCTCACCGCCTTCAAGCGACATCTCACCGAGCTTGACCGCCTTCTCCTGCCCATAGCGCCCGGCAATGGTTTCAAGATCGCGGCTATAGCCGTTGACGATCTGCCCGCCATTGCGCCCGGACGCGCCAAAGCCTATGCGCGTGCCTTCCAGAACGATGACGGAGAAACCTTTTTCCGCAAGTTCCAGTGCTGCGGACATGCCCGTGAAGCCTGCGCCGATCACGCAGATATCCGCATGCATCTCGCCTTCGAGCGTTGGGCGCACGCTCTTGTCATTGGCGGAGGCCGCATACCAGGAGGTTGTGTGACCGGGGTTGGGGAGCGCGGTTACGTGAGCCATGTTTCACACCGTCCTGATATAGGCGTCATATTCCACATCGGTGACGCGAAGCGAGAATTCGGAAATTTCCTGCTGCTTGCAGGCGGCATAGAGCGTTCTGTAGCGCTGGCCGAGCGTGGCATAGGCAAAGCTCGAACGGGCAAATCGCTGGACCGCATAATCCCAGTTCGTCGGCAAGGGCTCGTGATTGATGGCGTGGCTATCGCCTGCAATCGCCCCGCCTGGCTGGCGCTTCTCCCGCATGCCGGAGAGCGCGGCATTCAGGATCATGGCAAGCACGAGGTAAGGGTTGGTATCGGCACCGGCCACACGATGCTCGATGCGGGTTGCGGGCTTGCTGGCGGTGATCACCCGCACTGCGGCAGAGCGGTTGTCAAAACCCCAGGAGGCATAGGTCGGCGCATGTTCGCTAGGGCGCAGCCGCCGGTAGGAATTGGCATGCGGCGCAAACACTGCCATGCTTTCTCCCATATTCTCCAGAAGCCCGCCGACGCTGTGCATGAGCGCTTCCGAGGGGCCGTCCTCGCCCATGTAGATGTTTCGTCCATCCTTATCGAGGACGGAGAAATGCACATGCATGCCATTGCCAGCCTGGGTACCATAGGGCTTGGCCATGAAGGTGGCGTCCAGCCCATGCTTGCGCGCCACCCCTTTGACGATGCGCTTGAGGAAAACGGCGAAATCCGCCGCCCGCAGCGCATCCGGCACGTGGTTGAGGTTGATTTCATATTGCCCGGGCCCATTTTCCCGAAGCGTCGTATCGGCCAGCACATTCTGCGCGCGGCAGGCGGTGGCGATGTCGTGGAAGACGTCTTCGAAATCCTGAAGCTCGGAAATGGAGAGAACCTGCGTCTGACCCGTATGCCAGCGCCCTTCCCGGCTATTGGGCGGGCGCACAGGATCAAGCGCGGAACGGACCGGGTCGATCAGATAGAATTCAAGTTCGGTGGCAACGACAGGGGTCAAGCCACGCTTGGTAAACCCCGACAGAACCTGCGCCAAAACATGCCGCGAATCCGCAAAGAAACCGGCACCATCCGGCTTGGTCATGGCGAGCAGGACTTGCGCGGTGGGTCGCCCAAGCCAGGTGACGCGCGACAGGGTTCCTGGCACGGCAACACACAAACCGTCAGGATCGCCGGTTCCTTCCGCCAGTCCGGCGGCGTTCACGTCGCGGCCCCAGATATCCAAGGCATAGACGGAACGGGGAACGGCCATGCCCTTTTCCAGCACGTCGAGCGCCCGCTCGCGCGGGATCCACTTGCCCCGTGGAATGCCATTGGCGTCAATGACGAAGGCTTCGAGAATTTCGATGTCGGGGTTTTGTTGGAAAAAGGTCTTTGCGTATTCGATATCAGCCATCATTCACCAGGATGTCGTTGCTCTTTCGATCGGCTAAGGAAAGCCGACGCTAACGAAAGTCATCCTGCTGCTGGTAGATCATATATCGCGCCGTCATCGTGACTTTGTGCCCCGCTGCATACCCTTTTCCTCCCTGGCTTGCATGTTAAGCGGGCTTTTACAGGAAGGCCACCCCTAATCGGTGTGTCAGGGGTTGAACCGCTCCGCGGCGTAGGGTGCGATCGGGATGACGGGTGTTTCGCCAAGCATTGCTTCAGCCAAAATCCGCCCTGTGATCGGCCCCAGCGTCAGGCCATGATGGGCGTGACCGAAGGCAAACCACAGGCTTTTGTGGCGCGGCGCTTTGCCAATGACCGGCATCATATCCGGCGTGCAGGGACGTGCGCCCATCCACGGTTCGGCATCCAGCCTGCCACCCAGCGGAAAGATGGTGCGGGCCACACGCTCTGCGCGATACAGCTGGACAGGCGATTTCGGCGCATCGCGATCGGCAAATTCCGCACCGGTCGTCAGGCGGATGCCTTTCTTCATCGGTGCCAGGAAATAACCGCGCTCGGCATCGATCAGCCAGTTGTTGAGCTTCGTTCCCTCCTGGGGTGCATAGTGCATGTGGTAACCGCGCTTCACTCCCATCAGGAAGCGATAGCCAAGCCGTGTCGTCACGGTATCGGACCACGGACCGAGGGCAACCACGACGCTCTCCGCCTCAATCAGGCCATTCTCCGTCTGGATTTTCCAGCCCGTCGGCGTTTGAGAGAGAGCCGCCGCGTCACCCTTGACGAAGGTGCCGCCCAGACTTTCAAACAGGCGCAGATAGGCCATGGTGAGACCATGCGGGTCAAGAACCGACCAGGGGTCATCCCACTTAAGCCCACCGACGAAATCGAGCGACAGATGCGGCTCTGCTTGCGCCAGTTCCTGCCGGGTCAGCTTGGTATGAGAAATACCGTAATCACGCGCGAGGCGCTCGGCAAAGGCAAAATCGTCGTCCCGCTTGGCCTCCGTTCGGTAAGCCTCCATCCAGCCATTCTTGACGATAAGATCGCCGGCCTTCGCCTCGTCGATCAGGATCGAATGCTCGGTAATCGAATGTTCGATCAGCGGCGCGTAGGAACGGGAAATCGCAGCATGCCGTGCAGGTTGCGAATGATACCAGTAGCGCGCCAGGAACGGTGCGATCTTTGGCATTGCGGCCATGTGATAATGGGCGTCGATGCGGTTGTTGAGCGAGTAGCGCGCCAGCAGACCGAGATCCTGCGGGAAGCCATAGGGCACGACGCCCTCACGCTGAATGAGCCCGGCATTGCCGAAGGATGTTTCCTCACCAGGTCCGCGGCGATCGAGCAGCACGACGGATTTTCCGCGTCTTGCCAGTTGAACCGCCACCGAGACCCCAATGATCCCGGCACCCAATACGATCACATCCGCTGCCATTCTCTTCTTCCTCTGCCGTCATCAGACGTTTGAGAAAGATGGCGTTCCCCATCGTCGAACGCAACAGCAAAACCGCCTCGCCGCCATTTGCTTGGAGGTCTTTACTCGCTCACGGTTGCGGTCTTGACCGCTTCGATATTGAAGGCAGCGGCCATCAGCGCGCGAGTGTACTCTTCTTTCGGCGCCTCAAAGATAGACTTGGCGAGGCCGCTTTCGACGATCTTTCCGTGACGCATGACGATCACCTCGTTGGCGAGCGCCTTTACCACCTTGAGGTCGTGGCTGATGAAGAGATAGGCGAGATCATGTTTGGACTGGAGATCGCGCAAGAGATCGACGACCTGCGCCTGCACGCTCATGTCGAGCGCCGAGGTCGGCTCATCCAGCATGACAAAGCGCGGTTTCAGCACCATGGCGCGGGCAATGGCGATACGCTGCCGCTGGCCGCCGGAAAATTCATGCGGGTAGCGCCAGCGCGTGGCAGGATCGAGCCCCACTTCTTCCAGTGCGGTCGCGACACGCCGGTCGCGGTCCTCATAGGAGAGCGAAGTTTCATGCACCTTCAGACCTTCGGCAATGATATCTCCGACAGACATGCGGGGGCTGAGAGAACCGTAGGGATCCTGGAACACCACCTGAAGCCGGTTTCTCAGCGGCTTCATCATGGCATAGGAATAGGCGTCGATGGATTGACCGATAAAGCTGATCCGGCCCTTTGAGGAAATCAGCCGCGAGAGCGCAAGCCCGAGCGTCGTCTTGCCGGAGCCGGATTCGCCCACCACGCCGACCGTCTGGCCCTCACGAAGGGTGATATCGATGCCATCGACCGCCTTGACGTGGTCCACGACCTTGCGCATCAGGCCGGCCTTGATCGGGAACCAGACCTTGATGTCGGCACCCTGCATGACCACCGGCTTCTTGTCGTCGGCAGGTGGCGGCTCGCCCTTCGGTTCGGCGGCCAGAAGATGGCGGGTATAGGCGTGCTGGGGATTGGTGAAGACCTGCTCGACGGTGCCCGTCTCGACGATCTTGCCCTTGGTCATGACGCAGACACGATCGGCAAATTTACGCACGATCCCGAGATCGTGAGTGATGAACAGCATCGACATGTGATGCTGATTCTTCAGCCCCGCCAGCAGCTCGAGGATTTGCGCCTGCACCGTTACGTCAAGCGCCGTCGTCGGCTCGTCGGCAATCAGGAGCTTGGGCCGGTTTGCGAGCGCCATAGCGATCATCACACGCTGACGCTGCCCGCCGGAAAGCTCATGCGGAAACGCCTTCAGCCGCTTTTCCGGATCGCGAATGCCCACCTGGTTGAGTAGCTCCAGAATCCGGGCACGCGCAGGCGCACCGGTGACAGCCTGGTGCAGTTCCAGAATTTCACCGATCTGCCGCTCGATGCTGTGAAGCGGATTGAGCGAGGTCATCGGCTCCTGGAAGATCATGGTTATATCGTTGCCACGCACCGATCGCAGATCGCGCATCGGCAGCGTCAGCAAATCCTTGCCCTCGAACAGGATTTGGCCCGACGGATGGCTTGCGGCAGGATAGGGCAAAAGCTTCAGGATGGAGTTGGCCGTGACCGACTTGCCAGAACCGGATTCGCCCACCAGCGCAAGCACTTCGCCGGGCATGATCTCAAAGGAAACCCGGTCGACAGCGAGACTTTCTTTGCCGCCCTGATGGAAGGCGACGGAGAGGTCTCGGACGGAGAGGAGCGGTGCGGTCATTGTGCCTGCATTTGTTGGAGACATGGCCATCACCGGAACGTCTTGCGCGGATCGAAAGCATCGCGCACCGCTTCTCCGGTAAAGATCAGCAGTGAGAGCATAATCGACATGGTGAAGAAGGCTGTCAGCCCCAGCCACGGCGCCTGGAGATTGTTCTTGCCCTGGGCAATCAGTTCACCCAGCGATGGCGAGCCGGGTGGCATGCCGAAGCCGAGGAAATCGAGCGATGTCAGCGTCGTGATCGAGCCGGACAGGATGAAAGGCAGGAAGGTGAGCGTTGCGACCATGGCGTTCGGCAGCAGGTGCCGGAGCATGATGGTGGCGTTGCCGACACCAAGTGCGCGTGCGGCATTCACATATTCGAAATTGCGCGCCCTCAGGAATTCGGCACGGACCACCCCGACGAAGCCGACCCAAGAGAACAACAACATGATGCCGAGCAGCACGAAGAAGCCGGGCGGCAGGATGGCTGCGATGATCAGCAGGATATAGAGCACCGGCATGGACGACCAGATCTCGATGAAGCGCTGCATCAGGAGATCGGTCCAGCCGCCGAAATAACCTTGGACCGCACCGGCCGTCACACCAACGATGGCCGAGCAGATGGTGAGCGCCAGGCCAAAAAGAACCGAGATGCGGAAGCCATAAATGATACGCGCCGTGACGTCGCGCGCCTGGTTATCTGTACCGAGCCAATTGAGATTGCCGAGCGTGCAGCCGGGATCAGCGGCCCCTTGCGGATAGCCGGAGCAACGCTCCTCCTTGCTCATCAACCAGAAGGGTGGCGTGGGTGCGGAGTGGGGAATATTGGAATTTACAGTCTGATAGGAATAGCGGATCGGCGGCCAGATCATCCAGCCATTGGCATTGATCTCGTCCTGAATATAGGAGGACTTATAATCGGTCTGAGCCAGGAAGCCGCCGAACTTTTCTTCGGGGTAATCCACCAGGACAGGAACGAGAAGCTCGCCCTTGTAGGACGCCAGGATCGGCTTGTCATTGGCGATGAACTCGGCGCAGAGGCTGAGGCCGAAAAGCGCCAGGAATATCCAGAAGGACCAGTAGCCGCGGCGGTTCGCCTTGAAGTTCTGCCAACGGCGAATGCTCGTCGGTGAGAAAAAAGGACGCTTCTGCGGTGGCATCGTATCGGTCACAGGCGTGGAGACAGTCATCACACGTCCCTCCGCTCGAAGTCGATGCGCGGATCGATCCAGGTATAGATCAGGTCGGAAATCAGACCAACGACGAGACCCATGAGCGAGAATATGAAGAGGGTGCCGAACACGATCGGATAATCACGATTGACGACGGACAAATAGCCAAGCCTGCCGAGGCCATCCAGCGAGAAGATGTTTTCGATCAACAGCGAGCCGGTGAAAAAGGCGGAGATGAAGGCACCGGGAAAACCGGCAACGACGATCAGCATGGCGTTGCGGAAGACGTGGCCGTAGAGAACTTTCCGCTCGGAAAGACCCTTGGCGCGCGCGGTGACCACATATTGCTTCTTGATTTCATCGATGAAGGAGTTCTTGGTCAAGAGTGTCGTGGTCGCGAAGGCGGAAAGCACAAGCGCTGTCAGCGGTAGCGTCAGGTGCCAGAAATAGTCGATGATCTTCTGCCACCATGTCAGTTCGGCAAAATTGTCCGAGGTAAGACCACGCAGCGGGAACCAGTCGAAGAAGGAACCGCCAGCGAACAGCACGATCAGCAAAATGCCAAAGAGGAAGCTGGGCACGGCATAACCGATAATGACGACGCCGGACGTCCAGACGTCGAATTTCGAGCCATCTTCCACTGCCTTCTTGATGCCGAGCGGAATGGAAATTGCGTAGGAAATGATCAGAATCCAGAAGCCGAGCGAAATCGACACCGGCATTTTGTCGATGATGAGATCGATGACTGAAGAGTTTCTGAAGAAGCTGTCGCCGAAGTCGAAGCGAATGTAGTTCCACATCATCTCCAGAAAGCGTGTGAGCGGCGGCTTGTCGAAACCGAACTGCTTTTCGAGCTTGGCGATCAGCTCCGGATCGAGGCCCTGAGCGCCGCGATATTTCGATCCGCTTTCATCCACACCACCGCCGCCCATGAGGTCGCCACCGCCGGACAGGCGATCGGCAGCGCTGTCCCCTGAACCGGACAGTTGGGCGATGACCTGTTCGACCGGGCCGCCGGGTGCAAACTGAATGACAAGAAAGGAAATACCCATGATGCCGATAATCGTCGGGATCATGAGCGCCAGACGCCGGAGAATATAGGCTCCCATTAGAGGTCACGCTCCAGGCAAGCGCGCTCGGCTGTCATCCTTACTGTCAAACCGTTTCCTTTCCCGGCGAGCGGCAGCTTTTGCCCGCCTAATGATTCGTCTTTAGTCATGTGAATCAAGGCTTGGCCTATAAAGCAAGACCAAGCTCATTTTGCCGCACTGGCCGACCACCAGGCGTCGGGGAAGCCGATACCGTAATAGGGCAGTTCCGTCGGGCGAACGATGGTGTTCCAGTAGGCAACCGTCATCTCGCCACGGTAGAATTGCGGGATGACGTAATTTCCGGCCAGCAGAACCCGATCCAGCGCCTTAACGGCAGCAACCTGGCCCTCACGGGTGGGAGCGAAGATGATCTTGCGGACGATCTTGTCGATCGCAGGATTGCTGATCCCAGCAAAGTTCTTCGAGCCTTGGCGGTTTGCGGCTGCAGAGCCCCAATAATCGGCCTGTTCATTGCCGGGATTGGAGGTCTGAGCCCAGAGATTGACGATCATGTCATAATCGAAGGCACGTGTGCGATTGGTATATTGCGATGAATCGACGTTTCGAACCGTCGCGTTGATGCCGATTTTCTTGAGGTTTTGTATGTAGGCCAGAACGACGCGCTCCATGGCGGGCGAATCGACGAGAATTTCGAAATCGAACGGTTGGCCCGTTCTTGCATTGACCATTCGGTTGCCCCGCAACTCGTAGCCTGCCTCCTTCATAAGCTTGACAGCTTCACGCAGATTGTCGCGCTGCTTGGCCGGATCGCCGCCAACGGGATTGCGATACTCGGTGGTAAAGACCTCCGGCGGCACCTCATCTTTCACTTCGGTCAGAATTTCCAACTCTTTGCCCTGAGGTAAACCGGATGAGGCAAGGTCGCTGCCCATGAAGAAGCTATTGATCCGCTGATACTGGCCGAAAAACAGTGTCTTGTTCATATCCTCAAAGTCATAGGCCAGGTTCAGCGCTTTGCGGACTCTCGGATCCTTGAACTTGTCGCGGCGTGCATTCGGCACGAAAGCCTGCATAATACCGACGGAGCGGTAGATATTGGGAAGTTCCTCGCGCTTGATCCGTCCGTCCTTGACGGCTGGAAAGTCATAGCCGGTTGCCCAGCGACCGGCAGAGTTTTCCTGCCAGAAATCGGTGTTGCCTGCTTTAAAGGCCTGAAACTCCACATCGCGATCGGTGTAGAAGGTGTAGCTGATCGTCTTGAAGTTGTTCATTCCGACATTGACGTTGAGGTTTTTGCCCCAATAATCGTCGCGCAACTCGTAAGTAATCGTGGAGCCCGGAGCCACCGAGGCAATCTTATAGGGGCCGGATCCCATGACTGGCTCCAACGTTCCGCGCGAAATGTCGCGTGGCTTTCCATCCGGACCGTTGGCCTCCCACCAGTGTTTGGGAACAACAAGCAACTGTCCGACGATCTGCGGGAGTTCGCGGTTGTTTTTCTCGTCGAAGGTAAAGGTCACCTCCCGATCGCCGGTCTTTTCGGCTTTGGTGACGTGCGTGTAGTAGGTTGCGAGCTGCGGATTGAGCTCTTTCGCTTTGTCAAAGCTGAAAACCACATCTTCTGGAGTCACGGGTTTTCCGTCGGCGAATTTGGCTTCGGCGCGCAATCTAAACGTCGCGCTGGACATATCAGCTGGATAGGTCAAGGCTTCCGCAAGAAGGCCGTAGGACGCCGAAAGCTCCTCTTCGGATGACCTCATCAGCGTATCGAAGACCGCGCCTAGACCTGTTGCGGCTTCTCCCTTGGCAAGAAGAGGGTTGAGCGTGTCGTAAGTGCCGGCTGTCGAAAGACGCAAGGCACCGCCCTTCGGTGCGTTCGGATTGACATAATCAAAGCGCTCGAAGCCCTTCGGGTGCTTCAACTCCCCGACGGTCGCAATGCCCACACGCCATTGCCCCTCCTCCTGCGCTTTTGCCACTGTCGAGGATGCCAAAAGCGACACTGCCATGCCTAAGAGCAGGAGGGATTTTGCGCTTGCCAAAGCCATGGGCGGATGTTCCTTTTTGATGCTTGTTGCGGCGAAGCATAAGCCAAACAATGTCAAAAAATAGAGGCGCCGGCTCACAAGCGGTTTATCCGCAAACATGCTTTCACCAAATTCGCGATCCAGCGTAATATCGGACCATAGAATCAACCGGATCGCAGGCGGCGACGAATGAGATTAAAGACAATGGCAGCGCGCAGGCTTTCGCTTATCGCTTTTTCGGTCGTCTCGATGATTGGCGCAGATCTCGCGCCAGCCTTTGCGCAAGACCAGCCGGCAAAGCAGGTTTTCGGCCATATCGATCTTCCCTCCGCCGGCCCCTCCAAGTCTTATGGCTCCTATGCAAAAGGATGCCAGTCCGGTGCGGTTGCCCTGCCGACGGAAGGCGAAGGTTTTCAGGCCATGCGCCTTTCACGCAACCGGCGCTGGGGCCAGCCACAACTCGTTTCCTTCATCGAACGTTTCGCGCAGGATTCGCAGAAAATCGGCTGGCCAGGCCTCCTGATTGGCGATATCTCCCAGCCGCGCGGCGGTCCCATGCTAACCGGTCACGCCTCGCATCAGATCGGGCTAGATGTCGATATCTGGTGGCGCAAGATGCCCGACCACATCATGAGCGCGCAGGAGCGTGAGGATACGCCCTTCATCTCGATGCTCGACAAGAGCAAGTTTCTGACCGTTGACGACCGCAAATGGTCTCCACTCAATGCACGGCTGGTGATGATGGCGGCGAGCTATCCACAGGTGGAGCGCATCTTCGTCAACCCGGCCATCAAGCAGAAGCTTTGCCAAAGCTGGACCGGCGACCGCACTTTCATGGGCAAGATCCGTCCGATTTACGGCCATGACGAGCATTTCCACGTCCGTCTGTCCTGCCCGGCCGGTGCGACAGACTGCAAGCCGCAGGCGGCAGTGGGTCGGGGCGATGGCTGCGACAAGTCGCTTGCCTGGTGGTTTACCAAGGAACCATGGGCGGCGCCGAAGAAGGATCCGAACGCCAAACCGCCGAAGCCGCCAAGACCGATGATGGTGTCGGACTTGCCAAAGGCCTGCGCCGCCATTGCGGTTGCGCCTTCCGCAGGAAGGTTACAGACTGCGGTACAAAGTGCTTACACCACCCCTGCGGCTCCGGCGGCAACCGCCCCCGTTTCCCCCTCGCCTGGCGGACCGGTTCCGCCGGCAGATGTTCCGCGCCCCTCCACACGCCCTTCCATGAATTGATCCCAAGAGGCCCGCTTTTCAAACTTGGAAGAGTTGATATAGAAGGCTTCAAATCGATTTAAAAAACGCGTGGAACGATGATGGATAGCAAACGCTGCGTTGCGCTGATCGCGCATGATCAGAAGAAGGACGACATGGCGGAGTTTGCCCGCGAGCATCAGGATGCGCTGTCGACCTTCCGCATTGTCGCCACGGGAACGACGGGTGGTCGTGTGCAGGATGCCTGTCCCAAGCTCGACGTGATCCGTCTGAAAAGCGGGCCTCTCGGCGGCGATCAGCAGATCGGCGCGATGATTGCGACCGGCGATGTCGACATGCTGATCTTCTTTGTCGATCCGCTGACCTCCATGCCGCATGATGTGGACGTGAAAGCCTTGACACGGCTGGCAACCGTCTACGACATACCGATGGCGCTCAACCGCGCGACGGCGGAGCGACTGATCGACTTTCACATCAACAGATAGGCGCTCTTTGATTCGGCGAGTTCTATCTTCAAAAATCAGGCGGCTTCAGGAGCAGTGATGCCCAATCAGAACGATCATCTTTCCTTTCCGATCCTCATTGGAGATATCGGCGGCACCAATGCCCGTTTCTGCATCCTGCCGGACGCCACATCTGAAGCCGCGCACCTGACCACCGTCAAAACCGCCGACTATCCCTCGATTGATGATGCCATCAAGATCGCGGTTTTGAGCAACAGGGCGATCAAACCGGTCTCGGCGCTCCTTGCCGTCGCCGGACCGATCGAGTCCGACGAGATACCGCTGACCAATTGCCACTGGATCGTCAAACCGAAGGAGATGCTGAGCAATCTCGGCTTGAGCGATGTCGTGGTCGTCAATGACTTCGAAGCGCAGGCTCTGGCGATTGCCGCACTTGACGACGACAATCGCGAGCGTATCGGACCAAACCGCCCGGACATGATGGCGTCGCGCGTGGTGCTAGGTCCTGGCACAGGACTCGGCGTGGGTGGTCTGGTTCATGCGCGAAACATGTGGTTTCCAGTGCCTGGTGAAGGTGGGCACGTCGATCTTGGGCCACGGACGGAACGGGATCATCAGATTTTTCCGCATCTCGAAGCAATTGAGGGCCGCATTTCTGGCGAGCAGATTCTGTGCGGACGCGGCCTCGTCAATCTCTACCGTGCCATCTGTGCGGCGGATGGCATCGCGCCAAGCTTTTCCGATCCGGCGGATGTCACCGCACATGGTCTTGGCGGATCGAATGCGCAGGCTGAGGAAACACTCTCGCTGTTCAGCACCTATCTCGGGCGCGTCGCCGGAGACATGGCGCTCGTCTTCATGGCGCGTGGCGGGGTCTATCTAGCCGGCGGCATTTCGCAAAAGATCATTCCGGCGCTGAAGCGTCCAGAATTTCGCGCAGGCTTTGAGGACAAGGCGCCGCACAGCGCACTGATGCGCTCCATTCCAACCTACGTCGTGACCCACCCGCAGGCGGCACTTGCCGGTCTGTCCACCTTCGCCAGAACACCTGAGAATTTCGGCGTGACGCTCGAAGGGCGCCGCTGGCAGAGGTGAGCTTCCAAGTTGAGGCTGGTCAAAGCCTGCCCTAATGGATATAGACGCCGCTTGAAAAGGCGGCGCAGCCGCCGGAACATCAAAAGGTGGATGAGCGATTGAAAACCGCCAAGTCACGGGGTCCTGTGGACACCGATACAATTGCTGCAGTTCTTAAGCGTGTCTTTGCCGAGAATGCGCGCGACCATATCAAGGGCTATGTATTGGTCGTCTTCTGCCTGCTCATCGTAGCAGGATCAACGGCGTTCACCGCCTGGATCATGGATTCCATTATCAACGAAGCCTTCGTCAACCGACGCGCTGATCTCGCATTTATGATCTGCGGTGCGATATTTATGGCTTTCTTCCTTCGGGGACTTGCGAGCTACTTCCAATCTGTCGCGCTTTCGAAAATTGGCAACAACATCGTTGCTCGCTATCAGAAGCGGCTCTACTCGCATTTGATGACTCTCTCGGTCGGTTATCTGAGCGAATCCCGTTCCGCGCATCTCGCAGCTCAGGTGAGCCAGAATATCGGCGGCATCCGCGACGTCATGAACTTGACCGTCACCTCCGTGGCCCGAGATCTCTTGACCTTCATTGCCTTAATCGGCGTGATGATTGTCAAGGACCCGTTCCTCTCGATCATCATCGTCTTCATCGTGCCGCCGCTGGTTCTCGGCCTTCGATACATCTCCAAAAGACTTCGAGAAACGACCAGAGAAGCCATCATCCTTGGAAGTCGTGTTCTCGGTTCCATGCAGGAAACGCTGCAAGGCATTGCGATTGTCAAGGCTTTCACGATGGAAAAGCCGCTTGAGGAGCGGGTCTTCGCGACGATCGATGCTTCCGAACGGCGTTCCAATCGTATCGCGCGGCTGTCCGAGCGAACTGCACCTCTGACTGAAACCATCGCCGGAATTGCCGTCTCAAGCGTGCTCGCCTATGCCGCTTACCGCGCGATCTATGACAACGTTCCCCCGGGCGCCTTCTTTGCTTTCGTGACCGCCCTCCTGCTCGCTTACGATCCCGCGCGCCGTCTTGCGCGTCTTCAGGTCTCGCTGGAACGTGCCGTGGTGAATGCGCGAATGATCTATGAGATCCTCGATATGGAGCCGGTTCAGCGCGAAAAGCCGAATGCGGTGCCTCTCAAGATCGAAAACGCGACCGTGGAACTTCGCAATGTCGTTTTCTCTTACAAGGATTCCGGTCCTATCCTCAAAGGCGTGAGCTTTGTTGCCGAAGGTGGAAAGACGACCGCCCTCGTCGGACCCTCTGGCGCCGGGAAATCCACGATCATCAACCTCGTGCCACGGTTTTACGATCCGACGGGCGGCGAGATCTTGATCGATGGGCAAAACATTGCAGACGTGACGACGCATTCGGTGCGTCTCAATCTCGCCTATGTCTCGCAGCAGCCCTATCTCTTCGAGGGCACGATCCGCGACAACATCCGCTACGGCCGTCCCGAAGCGACAGACGCAGAAATCGAGGAAGCGGCGAAGCTTGCTTTCGCCCATGACTTCATTCTGGCGCAGCCGCTGGGTTACGACACCCAGGTGGGTGAAAACGGCATGACCCTTTCAGGCGGACAGCGTCAGCGTCTTTCCATCGCACGCGCTCTGGTCCGCAATGCACCCATCCTGCTCCTTGATGAAGCGACGTCTGCGCTCGATACTGAGTCGGAGTCCGTTGTGCAAAAGGCGCTCGATACCGCCATGTCCGGACGCACGGTCATCGTCATTGCCCACCGTCTCTCGACCGTCGTCAAGGCAGACAAGATTGTGGTGATGAATGAGGGCCAGGTTGTCGAAGAAGGAACGCATGATACGCTTGCGCGACGGGAGGACGGTCTTTACGCTCGCCTCAACAATCTTCAGGCGACGGGCGTTCGCGGACTTTGAAAGCATAGGGTGGCGACATGAGCGGCAACGGCATAAAACTGGTGGTGGTTGGCGCTGCAGGCCGCATGGGACAGACCCTCATCCGTCTCATTCATGAAACGCCCGGCGTCCAACTCCATGCCGCAATCGAGCGGGAGGGGTCACCCTTCGTCGGGCGGGATGCAGGCGAGCTTGCGGGCCTCGGCCCCATCGGAATTCCCGTCACCAGCGATGCGCTTGCGGCTTTCGTCAACGCTGAAGGCGTGGTCGATTTTACCTCACCGGCAGCAAGTGTGATCTTCTCCGGTCTTGCCGCACAAGCGCGTATCGTCCACGTCATCGGCACCACCGGCTGCTCGGTCGAGGACGAGGAAAAGTTCAAGGCGGCTGCGCGTCATGCACGCGTCGTAAAGTCCGGCAATATGAGCCTTGGCGTCAATCTGCTTTCCGTTTTGACGCGCCAGGCGGCAAAAGCGCTCGGGCCGCAGCAGTGGGACATTGAGGTGCTGGAAATGCACCATAAGCACAAGGTGGACGCGCCATCCGGCACAGCCCTTCTGCTTGGCAAAGCGGCAGCACAGGGACGCAACATCGATCTTGCTGAAAACTCCGTCAGGGTGCGCGACGGGCATACCGGTGCACGCCAGGCGGGCACTATCGGCTTTGCAACGCTGCGCGGCGGCTCGGTGGTGGGCGATCACTCCGTGATCTTTGCTGGTGAGGGAGAACAACTGACCTTCTCGCACCATGCGGCGGATCGGAGCATTTTCGGGCGTGGCGCCATCGCCGCCGCACTTTGGGCTTTCGACAAGAAGCCCGGCTTCTATTCCATGCTGGACGTTCTCGGTCTGGCCGACAATTCATAATCAACCTGGAGAGTATTTATGAGCGGAACCCTCGTCCTCGTTCGTCACGGTCAAAGCGACTGGAACCTCAAGAACCTCTTCACCGGATGGCGCGACCCCGATCTGACGGAACTCGGCGTGCAGGAAGCCAATGCCGGCGGCAAGGCGCTTGCCGATTACGGTATCAAATTTGATGTGGCTTACACGTCTTCGCTGATCCGCGCGCAAAAAACCTGCCAGATCGTGCTCGACAATGTCGGCCAGTCGGGTCTGGAGACCATACGTGATGAGGCGCTTAACGAGCGTGACTATGGCGATCTTTCCGGCCTCAACAAGGATGACGCCCGCGAGAAGTGGGGTGAGGAGCAAGTGCATATCTGGCGCCGCTCCTACGACATCCCGCCGCCCGGCGGCGAGAGCCTGCGGGACACTGGTGCACGCGTCTGGCCTTACTATCTGACGGAAATCCTGCCGCGCGTTCTGCGTGGAGAGAAGGTTCTGGTTGCCGCCCATGGCAATTCGCTGCGTTCGCTGGTGATGGTGCTCGACAAGCTGAGCAAGGAAGAAATCCTAAAGCTCAATCTCGCGACCGGCGTGCCCATGGTCTACAAGCTGAATGCCGACTCCACCGTCGCGTCCAAGGACGTGCTGGGCGATATGTCTGCTGCGCATTGACACGTATAAGGGCGGCCTTCCCATCTTTTGATCGAGGGCCGTCCGCCGCACGCTGCTGAAGCATGGCAAGCCATCAGGTTGCGATACGGTTTTCGCCAGCTTTTCTCGCGTATCACTGCCAATGCCCAAATGTCGGCCGGGCATCCTTTCACTCTGTTCCTTTCCAGATTGCGTCATGAAACTCAGCATAGAACAGGCGGAAGACTTCGTTTCTTCCATCTTCGAGAAGAACAGCGTTCTGGCGTCAAGCGCGCGCTCCGTTGCTCGTGCACTGGTTGCCGCGGAGGCTTGTGGCCAGGGCGGCCACGGATTTCGGCGAATACCGGTCTATGTGGCTCAGCTTCATTCCGACAAAGTGAATGGCAAAGCCGTGCCCACAGCCACAAAGGTGCGCCCTGCGGTCGTCTCGATCGACGCAGGACACGGGTATGCATATCCGGCTATTGATCTTGCGATCCTGGAGCTAGAGCCGCTTGCACGTGAACAGGGCATCGCGCTTGCCGCGATCGGCCGGTCACATCATGCGGGTGTCATGGCTTTGACGGTCGAGCGTTTGGCAGAACAGGGTCTCGTTGCCTTCATGGTCGCCAATGCCCCTGCGTCCATGGCGCCATGGGGCGGCATCAGGCCGCTTTATGGGACGAACCCGATCGCCTTTGCCGCGCCGATGAAAGACGCCGACCCTCTGGTGATAGACCTCGCGCTTTCCAAGGTCGCGCGGGGCAAGATCATGGCCGCCCGCCAAAAAGGCGCCACTATTCCAGATGATTGGGCTCTCGACGCTCAGGGCCGCCCGACCACCGATCCAAATGAAGCGATCAACGGCACCATGTTGCCGGCCGGTGAGGCTAAGGGCGCGGCATTGGCGCTCATGGTCGAGATCATGGCGGCGGGCCTCACAGGAGGCAATTTCGGCTTCCAGGCCTCTTCTCTTTTGGACGATATGGGAACGGCGCCCTCTCTTGGGCACACGATCATTGCGATCGATCCGACCATTGCCGGCAATGATGCTCTGGCGGACAGGGTTTCGCAGATGGCCGCGGAAATCGAGTCTCAGGGCAATGCAAGGCTTCCAGGCCGCCGCAGCCAGGGCATTCGCAAGCAGTCTCTGGACTATGGGATTACAATCGAAGACGATATTTTGCGTCAGATCGAAGCGCTTTAAGAAGTGGCAAAAGGTGCGCGGCCTGTCAGGTCGAGGTTTCCTTGAACAGCACATTCTGGTCGAGAAGATAACGGGAGAACAGCGGCAGGCTGGCGCCACCAATAGCGCGTGCCTGACTTCCGACCGCACCCTCCCTGATATCGGGTACGCCGACACCTTGAAGATCGTGCAGCATCAAGGCGTCGCGCGTTGCTTCGACGATGCGCGAGCGCACCCAGCCTGGGAAGCCGCCATCGATGATCACGGTGGAGAAATCAATGATCGACGCAGCGGCAATGACGGCCTGGGCAAGTGCGGCACCGGTATTGCGGATCCATACTTCCAGAGGTTCGCCGAAATCGATCCATTCATCGGGAGAAAACCACAGCGGCTTGGGGTCTATGCCTCTTTCACGTAGCATGTCTTCAAGCACGAAGATCGAGGCGATCTTCAGCAACTGCACCGTCTTGCCATCGCGACCCTGAACCGGCAGCGGACCGATCGCGCCTGCCGCGCCGGTCCGTCCTGAGAACAGGGCCGAATTCAGGACGACGCCGCCACCGATGAATGAGCCGATAAAGACGTAGAGAAAGTCCGGATAGGCCTGGCCGTTGCCAAACACCAATTCCGCGCCGCATGCACTCGTCGCATCGTTTTGGAGAAAGACGGGATGGTCGACAGCATCGGCAATCTCCTGGCGAAGATCGACCTGTTTCCAACTGTCCATTTTGCCTTCAGGCGCACCGACCTCTTTCGCCCAACTCCAGAGTTCAAACGGCGCGGCGATCCCAATACCTGCGATCTTCTCGCGTTCTGACGGATTGAGCCTGCCCTCCAACTCGGCAATGCCTTCGGTGACGAAGGGCAAAATCCATTCCGGCATTGGGTATGGATAGGTATTGCGCAATTGCATCCTGATTCGACCGACGAAATCCATCAGCACCAGATCGACGCTCCGGCGGCCGATTTTCACGCCAAAAGAGTAGACCGAATCTGGATTGAGCCGCATCGGCGTGGAAGGTTGCCCGACGCGCCCACGAAGGAGCTCGCCCCTGATCAGCAAGCCGTCCTTCTCCAGCGAACGCATGATGACGGAGACCGTCTGGGCTGACAATCCGCTGCGCCGCGCGATCTCGGCCTTCGACAAGGCATTGTGACGACGCACCAGAGAAAGCACCAGCCGTTCGTTATAGGCGCGAACGCGGACCTGATTGGCACCGCCGCTCAAATCGGTCACCGTCGCAGGTGGCGTCTGCGACATCTCCAAAGAACGCGACATCTTGTCTTCCTCCCAGCCGTCGCAGGCAAGTGCGCAACCGCTTTACTCATCATATGCTATGCGAAAAGTGTCTGGTCTCCTCCCGGCCACTCCCGCCATCATGTGAGGGAGCATGACAGATCGAATTAATAATTCAATTGGATTTATTTATTGACAGGCTGTTAATTTGATGGTTCCATCGCTTCCAGTGGCGCCTGATCTAGGAGGAGAAGGGCCGCAGACCAGTCATCCAAATGGCTGCTTGTTTCCACTGGGAGGATCATATGAAGACAACTGTTTCCGCCTTTTTGGGCGCGCTCGCGCTTGGCGTTTCTTTCGCTTCGGTTGCATCGGCCGCCGATACTTCGGCATGCCTTATCACCAAGACCGACACCAACCCCTTCTTCGTCAAGATGAAAGAAGGCGCGACCGCCAAGGCAAAGGAACTGGGCGTGACGCTCAAGTCTTACGCCGGTAAGGTCGATGGTGACTCCGAAAGCCAGGTTGCAGCCATCGAGTCCTGCATTGCCGATGGCGCCAAGGGCATTCTGATTACCGCTTCCGATACCAAGGGCATCGTTCCGACGATCAAGAAGGCGCGGGATGCAGGCCTTCTCGTCATCGCTCTCGACACCCCGCTTGACCCAATCAACTCTGCCGATGCGACATTCGCAACCGACAACCTCCTGGCCGGCAAGCTGATCGGTGAGTGGGCCAAGGGCACGATGGGCGACGGCGCCAAGGATGCAAAGGTCGGCTTCCTCGACCTGACGCCTGACCAGCCGAGCGTCGACGTTCTGCGCGACCAGGGCTTCATGATCGGCTTCGGTATCGATCCGAAAGACCCGAACAAGATCGGTGACGAAACCGATCCGCGCATCGTTGGCCACGACGTGACGAACGGCAATGAAGAAGGTGGCCGTAAGGCCATGGAGAACCTTCTGCAGAAAGATCCAGGCATCAACGTCATTCATACCATCAACGAACCGGCCGCTGTCGGCGCGTATCAGGCTCTCAAGGCTGTCGGCATGGAGAAGAACGTTCTGATCGTTTCCGTGGACGGCGGTTGCCCAGGCGTGAAGTCGGTTGAGGAAGGCGTTATCGGCGCGACCTCGCAGCAGTACCCGCTGATGATGGCAGCACTCGGCGTCGAGGCCATCAAGAAGTTCGCCGACACGGGTGAAAAGCCGAAGCCGACGGAAGGCAAGTCCTTCTTCGACACAGGCGTTTCTCTGGTCACCGACAAGCCGGTCAAGGGTGTTCCTTCGATCAGCGTCAAGGAAGGCCTGGCGAAGTGCTGGGGCTGATGCCCTCAATCACCATCTGAAGATCATGGCCGGGATCAGTCCCGGCCAACTTCACTCAAAACCATTCGCTTTCGTAATACCCGGCTGACATTTCGGCGCCGCGCATAGATGTTTGGCGAGCGGGAGGAGGAAACATGAGCGGAATTCAAGAATTCGAACGCGTGCTGGACGGGAGCGACAAGAAAGTCGCCTCCTTCGATCAGCAGAGCGTTTCCGCGCTCAAACGCGCGCAGCATTTTCTACACTCGACACCGGCAGCCGTGCCACTCATCGTCCTGATCCTGTCGGTTGCGATCTTCGGCATGACGATCGGCGGACGGTTCTTTTCATCCTACACATTGACCCTGATCCTGCAGCAGATCGCCGTTGTCGGTATTCTTGGCTCGGCACAGACATTGATCATCCTGACGGCCGGTATCGATCTTTCGATCGGCGTGGTGATGGTCATCTCATCCGTCGTTATGGGCAATGTGGCGGTCACCTACGGGCTGCCGACCCCTGTCGCCATTCTCGCAGGCTTCGTTGTCGGCGGACTTTGCGGCTTCTTCAACGGTTTCCTGGTGGCGGTGGTCAAGCTTCCCCCCTTCATCGTGACGCTCGGGTCGTGGAACATCGTCATGGCGACGAATTTCATCTACTCTGCGAATGAAACGATCCGCGATGCCGACGTGCAGCAGACCGCACCGCTTCTTCAGCTCTTCGCCACCAACTTCCGTATCGGTTCTGCCATTTTTACACTCGGCGTTATCGCGATGGTCGCGCTTGTCGCCGTGCTCTGGTACGTCCTGAACCAGACCGCCTGGGGACGCCACGTCTATGCCGTGGGCGATGATCCGGAAGCGGCAAAGCTCTCCGGTATCCAGACCCGCAAGGTTCTGCTGAGCGTCTACACCATTGCTGGCGTCATCGCAGCCTTCGCGGCCTGGGTCGCCATCGGCCGTAACGGTTCGATCTCTCCATCTGCCGCTGTGACCGACTACAACCTTCAGGCCATTACGGCGACCGTTATTGGCGGCATCTCGCTCTTCGGCGGACGTGGCTCCATTCTCGGAACGCTCTTCGGCGCCATGCTGGTCGGCGTGGTCTCCATGGGCCTCAACATGCTTGGTGCAGACCCGCAGTGGAAGGTTATGTTGACCGGCTGGCTGATCATCGCCGCCGTCGCAGTGGATCAATGGATCAGAAAGGCAGCCGTCTGATGGCCCAGGATATGAACAGACAACCCATTCTTTCAGGTCATAGTCTCGTCAAGCGTTATGGCCGTGTGACAGCACTCGACAATGCAGACTTCGATCTCTACCCGGGCGAAATCCTGGCGGTGATCGGCGACAATGGTGCGGGCAAGTCCTCGCTCATCAAGGCCCTGTCGGGCGCGATCCGCCCGGATGAAGGCGAAATCAGACTGGAAGGCAAGCCGGTCCAGTTCAAGACACCGCTGGAAGCCCGCGATGCCGGCATTGAGACCGTGTACCAGAACCTTGCGCTGTCCCCTGCCCTGTCGATCACCGACAACATGTTTCTGGGACGCGAGCTGCGCAAGCCCGGCATTCTCGGCTCGGTGTTTCGTAAGCTCGATCATGCGGCGATGGACAAGTTCGCCCGCGAGAAGCTCTCAGAACTTGGTTTGATGACCATTCAGAACATCAACCAGGCGGTCGAGACGCTGTCCGGTGGCCAGCGGCAGGGCGTTGCGGTTGCCAGAGCGGCAGCCTTCGGTTCAAAGGTCGTCATTCTCGACGAACCGACAGCGGCACTTGGCGTCAAGGAGAGCCGTCGCGTTCTGGAACTCATCCAGGACGTACGCTCGCGCGGCATGCCAATCGTGCTCATCTCGCACAACATGCCGCATGTCTTCGAAGTGGCGGATCGCATTCACATCCATCGCCTCGGCAAACGTCTCTGCGTCATCAATCCAAAAGACTATACGATGTCGGACGCGGTGGCCTTCATGACGGGCGCGAAGGAGCCGCCACGCCAGGATATCGCCGCATGACACCGACGCTTGCGGCGTTGACGGACGATGTCCTTGCCCGTGCAGAGAAGTCCAACTCTCGTCGCTCCATGATTGCAATTGCCGGTCCTCCAGGGGCCGGCAAATCCACACTCGCCGATGCCCTGAGAGACAGCCTGATTGCCCGTGGCGAGACCGCCGAAGTCCTGCCCATGGACGGCTTTCATATGGACAACGGGATTTTGGAGAGCCGGGGCCTGATCGCCCGCAAAGGGGCACCGGAAACATTCGATGTCCGTGGCTTTATCGATATCGTCAAAGCCGTACGCCAGGGTAACGAAGAGGTACTCGTTCCTGTCTTCGACCGGTCGCGCGAGATCGCGATCGCATCCGCAAGAGCAGTTTCAGCAGATACACGCTTCATTCTTGCAGAGGGCAATTATCTGCTGCTGGATGAAGCACCCTGGGACCGGCTGAAAGACAGCTTCGACCTCACCATTTTCGTCGGCCCATCCTATCCGGTTCTCGAGCAGCGGCTTCGCGATCGCTGGATCGGCTATGGGATGAACGAGCAAGCCATCCACGCCAAGCTTTACGAGAACGATCTGCCCAACGGCAAGCGCGTCGTCGAAAATTCACGACCGGCCGATATTCGTCTCGACACCTGGACCTGACGCCTCGCCACCTGTGTGCTCGGACAAGCGCTCAACCTTTGTCAGCGCGGATCAATCAACCTCAATTCGGATTAACGACTTTGCTTGCCAGTCTGAACGGGCTGGACACCGTGGCGCCGACAGCGTCGAGAACGAATGCGCCCGCGCGCGTCAGATCGTTGCCACCGCCGCGACGCTTTTCATCGAGCTTCGGCAACAATGCGGCAAGTGCGGCGTAGCGATCGTGGTTGAAACCATCGGATGAATCGAGCTCCGAAATATCGACAAACTGAACGCCTTCGCGTTTCGCAGCCTTGCTGATTTCGGGATCCGTGACGTCCAGTGCGCCCACTCTGCTTCGTTCGCCCGCTAGAAGAGAGGCCGCCATGAGGGCGCGATCATCCTTCGACACCAATACGGTAAGGGGTGGATCAAGACGGCCGACCACTTCGATCTGCTTTCGAAACACGTCGGTGTCGATGTCCGGTGCGGCGAGAATGACCTGGAGCTTGGCGATGACGTCGTTGCGGCCCTTCAGCCTGAGCTCTCTCAAGGCCTCCATGACCAGCCAAGCCCCCATGCTGTGACCGAAAACAATGACGTTCTTGCGGGGTGATTTTTGTGCGAGATCGATCAGGAGGTCAGCCAGCGCATCTCGAGAAAAGGTTGCCGCTTCCTTGTCGGCCAGATATCCCGTGACATCGGCCATGGACGGCCAGGAAAAGACCACCGGAACGCCATTGATATCGGCGTCCGCCGCCATTTGCGCGGCACGGAACAAAGCCTCCTGATAGCTGTAATTGTAGCCGTGAACAAAAAGGCCAACATCCTTTCCGGATGAAAGAATACCGGCGAGATCGTGCTTGAATCCGTCTTTTGAGAGCATGTCCCGATCGGTCACGACGAAGTCTTTCTTGGCGTCCGGCTTACCCGAGGGCCACTCGATCTTGCCCTTCTTGTGATCCGGCGGGATGGAGATATCGAAGCGTGCATAGTTGGGCTGATCGGCACGCCCGGCACCGAATGCCAGTCTTTTGCCCGCTTCCTTCTCACGCGTACTGACGACGTAGGCGGCTATGCTCTTGCCCGCCGTCCCCCGCGTATTGACGGCCTGCAACACGTCGGCTCCCGGCCGTCCGGCGCAGGAACCGAGGAGGACGAGGGTGAGCAAAAGGGAAGTGACTCTGAGCATGCAATACCCGCTAAATTAGACAAGCACCGATAGCGGCAAAATCTGCGGCTGGCAATCGAATGAACGCAGACGTAAACGTAAGATTATTAGGCAAGGAAGACGCTGTCCATGACGCGGCTGTCAGCCTCGGTTTCAGAGAAAGTTCGTTTCGATTTGGGGCGGGATGTTGTAGGTCGTAAGCCATGACGATTCTGGATATGGCATGACGGCCAAAGTTTTCCTCTCACGGCTGAAGCTTACCGATTTCCGCAATTATGCGGAAGTGTCGTTGCGGCTGGATGAGCGCCATGTCGTGCTGACCGGCGATAATGGTTCCGGCAAGACGAACCTGCTGGAAGCCATCTCCTTCCTGTCGCCTGGGCGGGGTCTGCGCCGTGCCGTTCTTTCGGATGTTACCCGCGTGGGTGCAGAGGAAACAGGGTTCTCGATCTTCGCCGACCTCTCGGGCATGGATGGTGAGGTTGCGATCGGAACAGGCATAGATGGTGACGGCGATACGCCATCACGGCGCCTGCGGCTTAACGGTACGTCCGTCAAGTCCGTCGACGAATTGACCGATCACTTGCGGGTTCTTTGGCTGACACCGTCCATGGACGGGCTTTTCACGGGGTCGTCGTCTGATCGCCGCCGTTTCCTCGATCGCCTTGTTCTTTCCCTCGACCCATCGCATGGACGGCGTGCCAACGATTTCGAAAAAGCGATGCGCCAGCGCAACCGCCTGCTTTCCGATGGTCGCTTCGATCCTGTGTGGCTCGACGGTATCGAGAAGCAGATGGCAGAGCTTGGTATTGCCATGGCTGTTGCGCGCCACGAGATGCTGGGTTTGCTGCGCACACTGATCGGAAGCCGTTCCGGCGATACCAGCTTCCCAAAGGCTACGCTCACGCTGTCCGGCTTCCTCGACGATCAGTATCATCGACCGGCGGTCGATCTTGAGGATGAGTATTTCGCCACGCTCCGGGAAAGCCGTTACCGCGATGCGGGTGCCGGACGGACGCTTGAGGGCCCCCATCGCGCCGATCTTTTCGTCCGGCATGCGGAAAAGGATATGGACGCGGCACGCTGCTCCACCGGTGAGCAGAAGGCGCTCCTTGTCGGCCTCGTCCTTGCCCATGCGCAGCTGACCGCCAATATGACCGGTTACGCGCCGATCCTGCTTCTGGACGAGATCGCCGCCCATCTGGATGAAGGCAGACGTGCCGCACTTTTCGACCTCATCCATGCGCTTGGCGGCCAGAGTTTCATGACCGGGACGGATGCCTCGATGTTTGCAGCATTGCAGGATCGCGCCCAGTTTTTCACCGTGTCGCATGGCAGCGTGTCATGATAGGGCTTCTGCCCATTGAGGTAGCGGAGACAGGATCATGGATGCTCTTAGCCCCGAGGAAATAGAACGCTACAAACGGCATATTCTCCTGCCCGAGATCGGCGGCATGGGCCAACAGCGGCTGAAGGCGGCCAAGGTGCTGGTGATCGGTGCCGGCGGTCTTGGTGCACCGGTGCTCTATTATCTCGCTGCTGCAGGGGTCGGGACGCTCGGCATTATCGATGACGACATCGTCTCGCTATCGAACCTGCAAAGGCAGGTGATCCATGACACTGGCACGATCGGCGAGCAGAAGACGGAAAGCGCGCGCCGCAGCATATCTCGCCTCAACCCACATGTGCGCACGCTGCACTTCGAGGAGCGTTTCTCCACTGTCTGGGCACATGATCATCTGAGTGCCTTCGATCTGGTGATCGACGGATCGGACAATTTCGATACGCGCTATGCGGCGGCAGATGCTGCGGAGGCGGCAAAGGTGCCGCTGGTCACAGGTGCTGTGGGCCGTTTCGATGGCTCGGTCACGGTTCTGAAGCCCTATGAGGAAGGTCGGGACGGCATGTTGCTGCCTCGCTACCGTGATCTGTTTCCAGCCCCGCCGCCGGAAGGCCTGATCCCGTCCTGCGCCGAGACCGGCATTGTCGGCGCGCTGACGGGTGTTATCGGCACGACCATGGCGATGGAGGCGATCAAGGTAATCACCGGCACCGGAGAACCGTTGGTCGGGCGGCTGATGCTTTACGATGCGCTTGCCGCCCGCTTCGAGACCATTCGCTATAGGAGGCGCCAGGCAGCATGATCACGATTGTTCAGATCGATGAGACCTTCGACCGCGTCGAGGAACTGTTGGCGCTGATCATGTCGTCCTTCGCCTATATGGATGGCGTCATCGACCCGCCTTCTTCGGCCCACCGTCTGACGCCAGACAATCTGCGTCAAAAGATCCGGGACGAGATTGCTTTTGTCGCGTTCGATGACGGCGATATGCTCGGCTGTATTTTCTGCAAGCCCGAAGCCGCGTCGCTCTATGTCGGCAAGCTTGCCGTCTCACCTGCGGCGCAAGGCCGTGGTATCGGGAAGGCGTTGCTGAGGAAGGGCGAAGAGACGGCAAACAGGCTGTCCCTCCCAAGCCTGCGACTGGAGACCAGGATTGAGCTCGTCAACAATCACCGGCAGTTTTCGTCCTGGGGCTTCGTCAAGACAGCTGAGAATTCGCATGCCGGATATGAGCGGGTCACCTCTATCGAAATGACGAAGCGTCTCACCCGTTAGCCCTGGCCAGTTACGCCCTGCCCGGCAACACCCGGTTCGGCGGTCTGTGGCCGTCGTAAAAGGCGCGAATGTTGATGATCACCTTGTCACCCATGTCGATGCGGCCTTCGATCGTGGCCGAACTCATATGCGGCAGAAGCACCACCCTGCCCTCCTTGGCGAGCTTGATGAGCTTTGGATTGACGGCTGGCTCGTTCTCGAACACATCGAGACCCGCGCCGGCGATCTTGCCCTGGCGCAGACACTCGATCATCGCCGCTTCGTCGATGATGTCGCCGCGCGCCGTGTTGACGATGTAGCTCGTCGGCTGCATCAGCGCGAGACGCCGGGCCGAGATCAGGTGATAGGTGGCAGGCGTCGACGGGCAGTTGACAGAGACGATATCGACGCGTGCCAGCATCTGGTCGAGGCTGTCCCAATAGGTCGCCTCGAGTTCCGCCTCCGTGGCCGGACTGACGCGCTTGCGATTATGGTAATGGATCGACAGCCCAAAGGCCTTGGCGCGGCGGGCAACGGCAGTCCCGATGCGGCCCATGCCGACGATGCCGATGCGCTTGCCCGACAGACGGCGGCCGAGCATCCAGGTGGGAGACCAGCCGCGCCAGTCTTCCGAGCCATTGGCAAGCACGCGCGTACCCTCGACAAGGCGGCGGGGAACGGCAAGCACCAGCGCCATCGTCATGTCGGCGCTGTCTTCGGTCAAAACATTCGGCGTGTTGGTCACGGTAATTCCCTTGCGCGCCGCCGCGTCCACGTCGATATGATCGATGCCGTTGGAAAAACCTGCGATCAATTTCAGTTGAGGACCGGCCTGCTCGATCATCGACGCGGTGATGCGATCGGTCACAGTGGGCACCAGAACGTCGACGCGCTGCATGGCGGCCAGAAGTTCGGCCTCCGTGCGGGGTGCGTCCTCGATATTCAATTCAGCCTCGAACAGTTCGCGCATGCGGGTCTCGACCAGATCCGGCAGTTTTCGGGTCAAATAGACGGTCGGTCTCTTCTTGTTCGTCATTGTCTGCAGGCACCTTGTTCAGAGGTCGTTAACCAGAAAGAGCGATAATTTGTTCATCAAGGGCGTTTCTACCAGACCCACCGGCGAAGACAAACAAATCTCGCATGTTGCGTCTTCGGCGGCAGGACTGGGGCGCCCCTTAAACGTCATTCTCTTGTTTCACGGAAACGGTCAAACGACATGCGTAGCTTTGTCTCCATCCTCTGCATTGCATTGTCATTCGGTTTTCTCCATGCCGCTGCTACACCGGCTTTCGCACAGGGCGCCGCAAAGGGTGCCAGCGGACTGCCGCTGCCGCGCTTCGTCAGCCTGAAATCCAAGCGCGTCAATATGCGCATTGGACCGAGCACCGATTACGCCGTCTCCTGGATGTATATGAAATCCGGCATGCCGGTGGAGATCATCCAGGAATATGAAAACTGGCGCCGGATTCGCGATGCCGACGGCACCGAGGGCTGGGTAAACCAGGCGCTGCTCTCGGGTGAAAGAACTGCGGTGGCAGCGCCGTGGATGCGCGGCAAGGGCAAGGAAGTGTTCGTCAATATGCGCCGCGAGCCACAGTCGAGTGCTTCGGTCGTGGCCAAACTTGAGCCTGGCGTGCAGATCCGGATCGGCGAGTGCAATGGCGACTGGTGCAAGGCGGAAGCCGGTCAGGTGGGCGGCTGGGTGTCGCAGGGCGAAATCTGGGGTGCCTATCCCGGCGAAGCCTTCAAGTAATCAACACGAATGAAAGACCGTGCGCCCTTGAGGACGCACGGGGATGATTGAAAACAATCCTAGAGAAGACCGTGCTTCTCAGCCAGCGCCTTTAGCGACGACATCGGGCGCGGTCCGATCTGCTGAATGACGGCAGCGGCCGCAAGGCAGCCGAGCTTGCCGCTATCTTCCAGCGAGCGGCCCTGTGTGTAGCCGAAGAGGAACCCGGAGGCGAAGAGGTCGCCGGCACCCGTCGTGTCGACGACATCGAAAACCGGATAGGCATCGACCTTTACACGCTCCGTGCCGCGCACGATCATTGCACCTTCTTCGCTCATCGTCACGGCGGCTATCTTGCAGTCCTGAGCGATCCTGGTCAGTGCCAGATCGAAGTCTTCGGTTTCGTAGAGCGACAGCGCTTCCTGCTTGTTGGCGAAGACGATGTCGACAGTGCCCGAGCGCATCAGATCGAGGAACTCGTCGCGATAACGGCCAACACAGAAGCTGTCGGAGAGCGTCATGGAGACTTCGCGACCATTCTCGTGGGCAATGCGGGCGCAATCGCGGATCGCATCCTTGGCGCGTGGCGGATCCCAGAGATAGCCCTCGAAATAGGTTACCTTCGACTGGGCAACGACCTCTGGCTCGACGTCTTCCGGGCCAAGCTCGACGCAGGCCCCGAGATAGGTATTCATGGAACGCTCACCGTCTTCGGTGACGAAGATCATCGAGCGCGCGGTGGGCGGAAAGGTGCCGCGCGGCTTGGTCTCGAAATGGACGCCCTGAGCGCGGATATCGTGCTGAAAGATCTCGCCGAGCTGATCTTCGGCGACCTTGCCAAAATAGGCTGCCGGTGCACCGAAATTGGCAATGCCCGCTGCCGTATTGCCTGCACTTCCGCCCGACGCTTCCAGTGCCGGACCCATGAGCGAGTAGAGCAGTTCCGCGCGCTCCGTATCGATCAGGTTCATCGCGCCCTTGGTAATGGCGTTATCGATGAGGAAACTGTCATCGCAGCGGGAAATAATATCCACGATGGCGTTGCCAACGGTCAGTACGTCGAATTTTGTCATGAGCCTCTTGTCCGAGCCGCACCGACCCGGTGCGTTATCCGGAACTCGGTCTTAAAGATTTCTGCCGACAAGAAAAGAGAAAAGGCGACTTCGCCTGCCTGTACCTTCGGCAGACTGGCCATTGACGTCATTTGCCTGTCATGAAGCGCTGCTAGATCATCAGTCGTTCCCGGCACGGATGTACTGACGGGACCACAGGCTGAAGCGGGGACGATCCCCGCTTTTTCTGTTTCTGGGAGACGGCTCCTGTTCTGGCTCCTTATAGAAAATGGTTTGAGACCCTTGGCCTTTCCTATACAGGGTAGTTCTTCCGCAGAACGCCGTGAAAGCCCGTCTCCATGTATGCTGTCGCCGTCAATGTCGCCCCGATCTTTCTGCTCATTCTGATCGGTTGGCTGACGGTGAAGGCGAGGCTGTTCAAGGCTGATGCGAGCGACGTGTTGAGTGACTTCGTCTTCAAGATTGCCGTACCGACGCTGATCTTTCGTACGCTGGCGGAAGCTGATTTTCATGGCGCTTCGCCCTTCAAGCTCTGGATCACATACTTTACCGGCGTCGCGATCACCTGGGCAGCGGGTCAGATGGTGACGACCTATTTCTTCAAGCAGGATCTTCGCGTCAGCGTCATTGCCGGCATCTCATCGGCCTTTGCAAACAATATCTTCATCGGCTTGCCACTCGTCAGCCGCTCCGTCGGCAACGACGGGATCGTGGCGATTTCCATTCTGCTCGCCATCCATCTTCCCATTATGATGATTGCCGGAACCATCCTGATGGAAAATGCAACGCACAAGGTGGTGGGCGGAGAAAGAAGAGGCACCCTGACCGTATTGAGACAGGTGGGCCGCAATCTGGCGACCAATCCGTTGGTGATCGCGCTCATTCTCGGGCTCTGCTTCAACATGATCGGCGCGCCGATGCCCGTCGTCTTCACAACGGTGATCGATCAGGTCGCCGCCATGGCGGGACCCGCAGCCTTGATTTCATTGGGGATGGCGCTGACCAAATATCCAGTGCGCGGAAACCTGCACATCGCCGCGACCGTCACCGCATTCAAACTCTTGCTTCTACCGGCCTGCGTCTGGGCGACGGCGCACCTGCTGGGTCTCAACCCCGCCTGGACATCGGCATTGGTGCTGACATCCTGCGTCCCGACCGGCATCAATTCCTGGCTGCTCGCCAACCGCTTCGGGATCGGACACAGCATCGCCGCCTCGACCATCAGCATATCGACGCTGTTCGGCGTCCTGACGGTGTCGCTCTGGGCCTGGCTGCTGAGCTGAGGCTGCAGATGAACCGCAGCCTCTTTCTCATGAATGATTACTTCTGGGCGCTGAGGATCTTGAAGCGCGCGTTGCGGCAGACTTCCTCGCTCTTGCGGAACTCGCTGGCGAGCACCGGCTCGTAAGGCAGGCCGCGATTGGCAACCATCAGCAGCTTGCCGCCGCTGCGCAATGCTGTCGCTGCTGCCTTGATCATCGCCTGACCGAGGGCCGGCTCGGCGGCCTGGCCACCCGCATGGAAGGGCGGGTTCATGATGATCAGGTCGTATTTTTCCTTTGGCGGCTCGGCGGCCAGATCTTGCCAGAAGAAGCGTGCGGTCAATCGCGGGCAGTTTTCCAGTAGATTGGTCTTGGCAAATTCGAGCGCGTTGTAGTCGGCCTCGAAAAGGTCGATGCGCGCCGTGCGCGGCGACTTCTCCGCCAGCATGACGGAGAGATAGCCCCATCCAGCACCGAAATCGGCAGCATTGCCATCAAAGTCCGTCGGCATGCGCGAGACGAGCAGTTCGGAACCGTCATCCACACGGTCATGGGAAAACATGCCAGGCATGGCGGTGAAGCGGTTGTCGATAGTGACCGGCTTCTGCTCCAGCTTGGCGACGGCGGCAGAGACATCATCAGGTCGTGCAAACCAGATTGCGACGCCGTGGTATTTCGGGGTGGATTCAGCCTCGATACCAAGCTTGGCGAGCGTCTTGCGCAGGGTGACGATCCCGTCTTCCTTGGCGCCAGCAGCCAGGATCAGTCCGCCCGCCTTGACCCGCTTCAAGGCTTCCGCCATGCGGTTTTCGTTTTCGCCGCGGTGCTTGCCGCACAGGATCATGGCGGCGTCGTAATCCTCGCCGGAGATTTCCGGCGTGACCTCGGAACCATGCGCCTGCAGCGCACGATAGAGCGGCCGCAGGTTCTGAACTGCGACGATCTCAGCCTCGAAACCCTCCAGGCGAGGTGCACCTGCCTCCGCGCCTAGGAACAGCACGCGTTCACCGGCTTTCGGCGCTGGCAGCATATCGGCAGCGAAGGGATGGAAAAGGGTTTTGACTGCGTCACGGCTCATCGGGAGCATCCTCAAGAACATGTGCCGGAAAAGCGCCAGGCGTCTTTGCGTCGGGACAATGTGTTCAACAACAATGGAGCAGCTTCACGTTCTAACTGGAACGGAGCCGCTCTGAAAATAGAAAAAAGGCGCGGGAGAGATCCCGCGCCCCGATAGGAATAAGCGACAGCGCCTTACTCGGCAGCAGCGTCACCTTCGGCCTTCTTCTCGGCAGCGATTTCCTTGCCGGTTGCCTGGTCGACGATCTTCATCGACAGGCGAACCTTGCCACGCTCGTCGAAGCCCATCAGCTTGACCCAGACCTTGTCGCCTTCCTTGACGACGTCGGAGGTCTTGGCAACACGCTCGGAAGCGAGCTGCGAGATGTGAACGAGGCCGTCACGTGCGCCGAAGAAGTTGACGAATGCGCCGAAGTCAGCGGTCTTGACGACCGTGCCTTCGTAGATCTGGCCAACTTCAGGCTCTGCCACGATGGAGTGGATCCACTTGCGGGCCGCTTCGATTTCCTTGCCGGAAGAGGAAGCGATCTTGACGGTGCCGTCATCTTCGATGTTGATCTTCGCGCCGGTCTTTTCGACGATTTCGCGAATGACCTTGCCGCCGGAACCGATGACTTCACGGATCTTGTCGACCGGAATGTTCATGACTTCGATGCGCGGAGCGAATTCGCCGAGCTGACCACGGCTTTCAGTGATGGCATTGGCCATCTCGTTGAGGATGTGCTTGCGGCCACCCTGCGCCTGGTCAAGAGCGACCTTCATGATCTCTTCGGTGATACCGGCGATCTTGATGTCCATCTGCAGCGAGGTGATGCCATCTGCCGTACCGGCAACCTTGAAGTCCATGTCGCCGAGGTGATCTTCATCACCCAGGATGTCCGACAGAACGGCAAAGCGCTCGCCTTCCAGGATCAGGCCCATGGCGATACCGGCAACCGGCTTTGCCAGCGGAACGCCGGCATCCATCAGAGCAAGCGACGTGCCGCAGACGGTTGCCATGGAGGACGAACCGTTGGACTCGGTGATTTCCGATACGACGCGCAGCGTGTAGGGGAACTGCTCAGCAGACGGCAGCATCGGACGGATTGCGCGCCAGGCGAGCTTGCCATGACCGATTTCGCGACGGCCCGGGGAACCCATGCGGCCCGTTTCACCGACCGAGTAGGGCGGGAAGTTGTAGTGCAGCAGGAAGCGTTCCTTGTACATGCCGGTCAGGCTGTCGACATACTGCTCGTCTTCCCCGGTGCCGAGCGTGGCAACGACGATCGCCTGCGTTTCACCGCGGGTAAAGAGTGCCGAACCGTGGGTACGCGGCAGAAGGCCAACTTCCGAAACGATCGGGCGAACCGTGGAGAGATCGCGACCGTCGATACGGCTCTTGGTGTCGAGAATGTTCCAACGAACGATCTTGGCCTGCAGGTGCTTGAAGATCGCGCCGATTTCTTCCGCCGAGTACTTGGCTTCGCCATCTTCCGGCAGGAAGTGTGCCTTCACCTTCGCCTTGACGGCGTCGACGGCGGCATAACGAGCAGCCTTTTCGGTGATCTTGTAGGCATCGCGCAGTTCAGCTTCGGCAAGCCCAAGCATCTCGGTTTCGAGAGCGGAGAAATCCTCCGGTTCGAATTCGCGTGGTTCCTTGGCAGCCACTTCAGCGAGCTTGATGATCGCGTCGATGACCGGCTGGAAGCCACGGTGGCCGAACATGACGGCGCCGAGCATGACGTCTTCGTTCAGTTCCTTGGCTTCAGACTCGACCATCAGGACGGCGTCCTGGGTACCGGCGACGACGAGGTCGAGAACAGACTCGTCCATCTCGTCGAGATGCGGGTTCAGAACATATTCGCCATTGATGTAACCGACGCGTGCGCCGCCGACCGGGCCCATGAAGGGAACGCCGGACAGCGTCAAAGCAGCAGAGGTTGCGATCATGGACAGGATGTCCGGGTTGTTTTCCAGATCGTGCTGGATCACGGTGACGACGACCTGGGTGTCGTTCTTGTAGCCTTCAGGGAAGAGCGGGCGGATCGGACGGTCGATCAGGCGGGAAACGAGGGTTTCGTTTTCGCTCGGACGGCCTTCGCGCTTGAAGTAGCCACCGGGGATCTTGCCGGCTGCGTAGGTCTTTTCCTGGTAGTTGACCGTCAGCGGGAAGAAGTCCTGACCCGGCTTCGGGGACTTTGCAGAAACGACGGTCGCGAGAACCATGGTTTCGCCGTAGGTTGCGATGACGGCGCCGTCAGCCTGGCGAGCAACTTTGCCCGTTTCCAGCTTCAGCGGGCGGCCTGCCCATTCGATTTCCACGGAATGTTGATTGAACATATCTTGTCCTTCTTGTCGCCGCGGCTCCACCATTGAAGCAGCGGCTGCGACACATCACGGGCAAGACAGCGGGAGGCTTTTTCCTGGTGCCACGGACGGTGGCACAAGCATCCTGCAATCCTGCCCCATGACAGGTCTTCGGTTGGTTCAGACGGTTCCGGCCCATCCGGTCCGTCTTGTTATCCGGGGTTGCCGGATGAAAAACCGGCGGGCACCTTCAAAGGAAACCCGCCGGTCAAGATGTTAGCGGCGAATGCCCAAGGTACCGATCAGCTTCGAGTAACGGCCTTCGTCCTTCTTCTTCAAATAGTCGAGAAGCGAACGGCGGCTGGAAACCAGCGTCAGAAGACCACGACGAGAGTGGTTGTCCTTCTTGTGGCCCTTGAAGTGTTCGGTCAGGTTGTTGATCCGCTCGGTGAGGATTGCGACCTGAACTTCAGGCGAACCGGTGTCGCCTTCCTTCGTTGCATATTCCTTGATGAGGGCGGCTTTGCGCTCTGCAGTAATCGACATCGTAAAATCCTTTCTAGTTTAAGGAAAAATCGGTCGCCAAGGGCCGGGATGTCGTCCAGCGCTGGCCATTCAGTAGCAAAGGCAATGCCTAGCTGGCGCTGCCTATAAACCAATTGGCGGCTAAAGGAAAGGGGCGATGGGGATCTGCTCTAAAGCGCCGTGCGTCCTATTGGACGCGCAAAGGACGCTTTACCTTCTTGAATCTGCGCATCTTGCTTTCCGAAAATCGATTCCGGTTTTCGGGCCGAGGCTGTAAATCATGTCCACGCGTCGGTGAGGACAGCCGGACCGTTTAATGCCCGTCTCGCGAACGCACGCTTTCCGAAAGCCATTCAAGAAAATCATGGGCGGCTGGCGCCAGGGTTTCGAAACCGCGCACCACGATAAAGAAGGCGCCAAAGGGGAGCGTCTGCTGGAAGGGGCGAATGAGAAGCCCGGAGGCCAGATATTCCCTTGCGAAACGCTCCTCCAGAAGTGCGACGCCTTGCCCGCGCAAGGCGGCCTGAAGCGTCATGCCTTCGTCGGTATAGATTGGTCCACGTGGATACACGTCCGAGGAAACGCCTGCCCGCTCGAACCAGCTTCGCCACATGTCCCGGCTGTCCTCATATAGAAGCGGAAAGTCCAGAAGATCGGCAGGCCGTTGCGGCACTGCCCTTCCCTCCAGCAGTCGCGGCGAGAGACATGGAGTCATCTGCACATCCATCAAATGCCGGCTCTCCGATCGGGGCCAGCTCGTTCTCGTCAAGCTGTGGCGGACGGCAACGACGTCTTCGTTGTGGCGAAACTCTGCAAGGGCGGACTCCGACTCTACCCGTACGTCGATATCGGGATGACTGCGCTGGAAATCCGACAGATGCGGGGTGAGGAAGCAGGCAGCAAAAGACGGCTCGGCATTGATGTTCACCGTATCGGGGCCTTTGCCGCGCTCTACATCTGCAAGGCCATCGGACATCGCGTCGAAGGAAGCCGTTACGACATCGAGCAACTTTGCCCCTTCCTGCGTCAGCCTGACGGATCGATGACCCCGATCGAAGAGCGGTCGATCAAGCAGCACTTCCAACTCCCGCACCTGACGGCTGATCGCGGCCTGCGAAATGCACAACTCCTCTGCAGCACGGGTGAAGCTCATGAGCCGTCCCGCTGCTTCAAAACTTCTGAGCGCTGTTAACGGAAGCCGACTACGTTTCATGCGTAACCTCAAGTCATAGGACGCAGACGATAATCTCGTTTGAAGGCGCAACGCAACCCGCGTTTTATGCAGGTCGGATGTGCCGGGCTCGATTGCGACCGGCGCGCTTTACAGCATCGGCCCGAAAATCGGGATCGATTTTCGGAAAGCACGATGCGTCGAGTCAAAAAGTAAAGCGGATTGAAACGAGAGGCATGGGCTTGGTCATACAATGACAGGTCCGTGGAGGATGTGTCGTGCTTCGAAAGGTGATTGACATTCTACGGGATTTCCTGCGGCTCACCCTGTTTCAGCCGCATGAAAATGCCGACGACCAGCGCGGCCGTCGGCATGATGATTGAGCGTTCCTCAAGAGAGAAGGTGACGCCGATGTCCTGTCAGCCGAAGACGCGCTTGGGGCGGAATTCGCCTTGGCCGATCTCGCCGATCGCCACCAGCCTGCCGCGCGCGGTGGCATAAGCTTCCGATTCCTGCGTCGGTGCATCGCGTCCGCGCAGCAGGATGGGATTGCCCATCTTCAGGCGGTGTGCCTGATCATCATTGATGATGAGATGCGGTAGTGACGAAAGCGCTTCGGACGTATCGATGAGATAGGCGTCAAGCGCGGCAAGGCGCTCGTCGCGGTCTTCGATCGTTTCCAGTTCGGTGAGCTTTTCCAGAGGCACCATCGCATCTTCCACAAAGGGTGCGACCATGGCGCGACGCAGTTCGGAAATGAAGCCGTAACAGCCAATATCACGACCCATGTCGCGCGCCAGCGCGCGAACATAGGTGCCCTTGCCGCATTCCACTTCGAAATGTGCGGTGTTCTCATCCGGGCATGCCAGAAGCGTCAGGCGATGAACCTCGACTTCACGTGCCGGAATTTCAACGACTTCGCCCTCACGTGCCAGATCATAGGCGCGCTCTCCGGCAATCTTGATGGCGGAGAACTGTGGTGGCGTCTGCAGGATCGTGCCGGTATATTTCGGCAGCAGATCGCGAATATCCTGCTCGCTTGGACGGTTGTCGGAGGCGTTGAGAACCTCGCCTTCCATATCGTCGGTGGTGCGTTCCTCACCCCAGCTGACGGTGAACTCATAGATCTTGCGGCCATCCATGACATAAGGGACGGTCTTGGTGGCGTCGCCCAGCGCGATCGGCAGCATGCCAGACGCAAGTGGGTCGAGCGTACCGGCGTGGCCTGCCTTCTGCGCGTTAAAAAGCCATTTGATCTTGGAGACGGCCTCGGTGGAGCCGAAATCGAACGGCTTGTCGAGGATGAGCCAGCCGGAAACCGGGCGACCCTTGGGTTTGCGTGGTTTGGACATTCTTCAGTTCTGTTCGTCGTCTTTTTCGTTGGAAGATCCAAGATCGCGCTGCACTTCGGGAGAGCGCAGCAGGGCGTCGATCTTCTGATAATTGTCGAAGCTGGTGTCATCGCGGAAGCGGACTTCCGGAACGTATTTCATCTGGCGCAGCTGCGGTCCGAGCCTGCCGCGGATGAACTTCGCATGCCGGTTCAAGGCATCGATGCTCTCGGTATGATCGGCAACACCAAGCGGTGTTACATAGGCGGTCGCGATCTTGAGATCGGGAGACATGCGCACTTCCGAAATGGAAATGACCGTCTTCTCCAGAAGATCGTCACGCACTTCGCCGCGCTGAAGGATTTGCGTCAAAGCCGCACGAACCTGCTCGCCGACGCGCAGCATGCGTTGTGAAGGGGCTGATGAAGTTGCTTTTGCCATTGTTATTCTTGCCTCAGCAAATTGGAAGAAGACCGTCGGGCGGCTTTGCAGCTTCCCAATTTCTCACTCCAGCACTCTCGGCGGAAGGTCATATTGGACCCTCTTGTCGGAGCATCTTAAAATTCAGCGAGCGCCGGTTAGCCAGCGCTCGCTCTCAAAATCATACAATCAGGCAGAGCGCTTAGAGCGTTCTGGTAATATGCTCCACGCGGAAGCACTCGATGGTGTCGCCGGCGCGAATGTCTTCGTAGTTCTCGAAGGCCATACCGCACTCCTGACCGACCGGCACTTCGCTGACTTCGTCCTTGAAGCGCTTGAGCGTCTTGAGCTTGCCTTCGTGGATGACGACGTTGTCGCGAACCAGACGAACGCCTGCACCACGCTCCACCTTGCCTTCGACGACACGGCAACCGGCAACCTTGCCGACCTTGGTGATGTTGAAGACTTCGAGGATTTCGGCATTGCCGAGGAAGGTCTCGCGACGCTCCGGCGACAGAAGACCGGACATGGCCGCCTTCACGTCATCGACCAGATCGTAGATGATGTTGTAGTAGCGGATCTCGATGCCTGCACGCTCAGACGCCGTACGGGCCTGGGCATTGGCGCGGACGTTGAAGCCGATGATCGCCGCGTTGGACGCTTCTGCCAGAGAGACATCCGATTCCGTGATGGCACCAGCGCCCGAATGGACGATGCGTGCGCGGACTTCGTCGGTGCCCAGCTTGTCGAGCGATGCGATGATCGCTTCGACGGAGCCCTGCACGTCGGCCTTGATCACCAACGGGAACTCCTTCATGCCGGAGGTCTGTAGCTGGCTCATCATCTGCTCGAGAGAACCGCGCTGGCCTGTCTGGCGAGCAACGGCCTTGTCGCGGGCAAGACGCTGACGATATTCGGAAATCTCGCGAGCGCGGCTTTCGCTTTCGACGACGGCGAAACGGTCACCGGCAGACGGCGTGCCGGACAGGCCGAGAATTTCGACCGGCATGGCAGGACCCGCTTCCTTGACGTGTTCGCCCTTGTCATTGACGAGCGCACGAACACGGCCCCACTGATCACCGGCAACGATGATCTGGCCAGGCCTCAGCGTACCCTTCTGGACGAGAACGGTTGCAACCGCACCACGACCACGGTCGAGCTCGGCTTCGATAACCGTGCCTTCGGCCGTACGGGTCGGGTCTGCCTTCAGGTCGAGAATTTCGGACTGAAGAAGGATCGCTTCGAGCAGCTTGTCGAGACCGAGCTTCTTCTTGGCCGACACTTCCACGTCGAGCACTTCACCGCCCATGGATTCCACGAAGACTTCGTGCTGGAGCAGCTGCTGGCGAACCTTTTCAGGATTGGCCTCATGCTTGTCGATTTTGTTGATCGCCACGATGATCGGCACGCCGGCCGCCTTGGCGTGGTTGATCGATTCAATCGTCTGCGGCATCACGCTGTCGTCAGCCGCAACCACCAGGATGGCGATGTCGGTTGCCTGCGCACCACGGGCACGCATGGCCGTGAAGGCGGCGTGGCCGGGGGTGTCGATGAAGGTGATCTTCTGGCCGTTCTGCTCAACCTGATAGGCACCGATATGCTGAGTGATGCCACCGGCTTCGCCAGCGACCACGTTTGCCTGACGGATGGCGTCGAGCAGCGAGGTCTTGCCGTGGTCGACGTGACCCATGATGGTCACGACCGGAGGACGCGAAACCATGTCGCCAGCAACGTCAGCGACGTTGAAGATGCCTTCTTCAATATCGGATTCCGACACGCGCTTGACGGTGTGGCCGAATTCGCCGGCAATCAGTTCGGCCAGATCGGCGTCGATGACGTCGCCCGGCTTCATCATCTGGCCTTCCTTCATCAGGTACTTGATGACATCCACCGCACGTTCGGACATGCGCTGCGACAGTTCCTGGATCGTGATGGTTTCCGGCAGGATGACTTCGCGGGTAATCTTCTCGCGGGTTTCCTGCATCTGGCTGCGACGGAACTTCTCCTGACGACGGCGCATGGAGGCCAGCGAACGGCCGCGCTGTGCACCCTCTTCGTCGAGGTTCGACGTAACCGTCAACTTGCCGCGGCGACGCTCTTCTTCCGTCTTCAAACGGGCAGCAGGCTTTGCCGGTGCCGGTGCCGGTGCCTTGCCGCGCATCGGCATGCCGGTACGGCGCGCACCGCGATCGTCCTCATCATCCTTCTCGGTGCGGCGAACGCCTGGAACACCACGACCGGGCATTTCCGGGGCTGGCGCGGGTGCCGCTGCTACGGGCGAAGGACGCGTGGACTGCGGACGAACGTCACGGCGCACTGGCTGTGCAGTGGTCGTTGTCGGCGCTGCCGGCTGTTCGGCTCTTGCAGGGGCTTCGTTTTCAGCAGCCTTCGCAGCAGCCGCTTCCTCGGCGGCGCGACGGACGGCTTCTTCCTTCTCGGCAACGAGGCGGCGTTCTTCCTCCACCTTGCGGCGGGCTTCGTCTTCGGCGCGCTGCTTGGCTTCGACAACGTCACGCGCCTGGGCTTCCATCAAAGCGCGGCGGCGCGCTTCCATTTCACCGGCCGAGAGATCGTGCAGCACATTGCCGCGCGGACGATCCTGCTGGCGTGGCTGAGCCGATGGCTGCGGACGCTGCTGGTTATGGCTCTGCTGTACACGAGGTGCGGGCTGCGCCTGCTGTGGGCGTGGCTGGGCTGGCGCGGCGACCGGTGCTGCTGCGCGTGGCTGCTGGGCAACCGGTGCTGCGGCGGCGGCTGCACCAGCTTGCTTCTCGTCTTCAGGACGCATGGGGCGACGCTTGCGTGTCTCCACGACAACTGCGTTGGTGCGACCACGACCCATGTCCTGACGCACGGTACCCTGGTTCAACCCGCCCGGCTTGAGGGTAAGAGTCTTTTTAGGTTGTGCGTTGAGTGTCTTGTCGTCGTTGTTATCGGTCATTCCGTTCCCGTTCCTACAGACGAGAGCCGGATGACACCATCAGGCCCTGTCTTTCAATAGCTGCATCCGAACGCGGCGGCCGGTGTTGTCCGATAACCGCGTCATTGTCGTTCCGTCCGGGCAGCGCCAATGTCCGCTGGAGCTTTTTCGCCATGGCGATATCGCTCGAGCATCTTTGCGCGCTTCACTACACCTTCACCCGCCTGTCCTGCAAGCGCGCAGGCATGGATAAAAGCATTCTGGCCCATTAGTTCGTCCATTTCGGCCCCGGTGAAGAGCTTGAAGGACGGTATTTCGTCGGCACCCGTACCGAGTGCCCAGGCCTTGCGAGCCTGATCCAGTTTGCGGACGCCATCGGCGGCAGCATCGGTGGCGTGAAAGACGGCCAGCGCCTGTCCCGAACGGACGGCCGCATCGACCTTCATCGCGCCGCTGATGAACTGGCCCGCCTTGCGCGCCATGGTCATCATGCCCGTTACCTGCTGCGTCATCAGCCGGTCCAGCATCTCTAGGAGATCCGGCCCAGCCTTGACGTCCGTTTTCAAGGCGCGCGCAAAGAGCTTCTTTGCGATCGCCTTTTCCACCAGAGCGCGTTCGGCTGTTACCCAGCAACCGCGCCCCGGCAATTGGCGTTTCAGGTCCGGCACGACACTGCCGTCCGGGCCTGCGACGAAGCGGATCAACTCATCGGGCGATCCGCTCTGTCGTGTTACAATGCACATCCGTCCATTGACGTTGCCTTCAGCCAAATCCTCATCAGAGCCGGCATCGGGTTCATGCGCCTGCGATATCATTCCTCAACGGCGGTATCCGCCTCCTCGGCAGCCTGCTGTTCAGCAGCCAGTTCTTCCTCGGTGATCCAGCCAGCCAGAAGGCGGGCCTGCAGAACCATGTTCTCCGCTTCGACGCGTGATACGTCGAGCTTGGAGAAGATGCCGTCGAACTTCTTGGTTTCGCCATCCTTGCGCTCGGTCCAGCCGACGAGGTCGTCGGCCGCACAGCCGGCAAAATCCTCGATCGTCTTGATGCCGTCTTCGCCGAGAGCCACCATCATCTGCGATGTCAGGCCGTCGATCTGGCGCAGTTCGTCGGCAACGCCGAGTTCCTTGCGCTTGGCATCCATCTCCGCTTCGACGCGGTCGAGATATTCCTTGGCGCGCGTCTGGATTTCGACGGCGGTGTCTTCGTCGAAGCCGTCGATCGAGGAGATTTCATCCAGCTCGACATAGGCCAGTTCTTCGACCTGGGCGAAGCCTTCCGATGCCAGAACCTGGCCAACCATTTCGTCCACGTCGAGCGCTTCCATGAAGAGGTTGGTGCGCTCGTTGAATTCCTTCTGACGACGCTCGGATTCTTCCTGCTCCGTCATGATGTCGATATCCCAGCCGGTCAGCTGCGAGGCGAGGCGAACGTTCTGACCGCGGCGGCCAATCGCAAGCGAAAGCTGCTCGTCGGGAACGACCACTTCGATACGCTCGGACTCTTCATCCAGAACGACCTTGGCCACTTCCGCAGGCTGCAGAGCGTTGACGATGAAGCTTGCAGGCTCCTGGCTCCACGGAATGATGTCGATCTTTTCGCCCTGAAGCTCGCCGACGACGGCTTGAACGCGCGAACCGCGCATACCGACGCAAGCACCGACCGGATCGATCGAGCTGTCGTTGGAAATCACGGCGATCTTGGCGCGTGAACCCGGGTCACGGGCAACCGACTTGATCTGGATGATGCCGTCGTAGATTTCCGGCACTTCCATGGTGAAGAGCTTGACCATGAACTGCGGATGGGTACGCGACAGGAAAATCTGCGGGCCACGCTGTTCGCGACGGACGTCATAGACATAGGCGCGGACGCGATCGCCGTAGCGCAGGTTTTCGCGCGGAATCATTTCGTCACGGCGGATGATGCCCTCACCGCGGCCGAGATCGACGATGACGTTGCCATATTCGACGCGCTTGACCGTGCCGTTGATGATTTCGCCGATGCGATCCTTGAACTCGTCGAACTGGCGATCACGCTCGGCTTCGCGCACCTTCTGGACGATGACCTGCTTGGCGGACTGGGCAGCGATACGGCCGAAATCCATGGGCGGCAGCGGATCGGCAATGAAGTCGCCGAGCTTGGCATCCGGGTTGCGGTCGCGTGCCAGTTCCAGCGGGATCTGGGTCGAATAGTCTTCGGCCTTCTCGACCACTTCCAGAAGACGCTGAAGGCGGATTTCGCCGGTCTTGGAGTTGATGTCGGCGCGGATGTTGGTCTCGGAACCGTAACGCGAACGGGCGGCCTTCTGGATGGCATCGGCCATTGCTGCAAGCACGATTTCGCGGTCGATGACCTTTTCGCGCGCCACAGCATCGGCGATCTGCAGAAGCTCAAGCCGGTTAGCACTCACTGCCATTTTTTTGTCTCCGTAAGTCGCATGTTTGCGTGGGGTAAGGCCCCAAAAGGCCCCTCAAAAATCAATCTTCGTCTGCTTCTTCGTTCTGATTGGCAGCAGCGGCCTTGGCCTGCTTGTCCGCCTTCAGCGCGTCACGAATAAGATCGTCGGTCAAAACCAGCTTGGCATCCGACAGCGTGTTGAACGGGATCGTCACCACAGGCTCTTCGCCATAACCGATCTGGTCGCGTTCAAGCTTGAAGCTGTCCGCGTCGACTTCCGCGATCTTGCCGCGAAAGCGCTTGCGGTTGTCCACCAGGATCGAGGTCTCGACCTTGACGAGATGTCCCTGCCAGCGAACGAAATCGGACTTGCGAACCATCGGACGGTCGATGCCGGGCGAGGACACTTCCAGATGATACGCCTTTTCGACGGGATCTTCCACATCGAGAACCGGCGAAATGGCCATCGAGACGGCTTCGCAGTCCTGCACGGTCATGGTGCCGTCTTCACGCTCGGCCATGATCTGCAGTGTCGAGCCATTCTGGCTGGAAAGCCGGACCCTGACAAGCACGAAACCCATTCCGGTCAGAATCGGCTCGATGATTTCGGCGATCCGCTGGTCGATGCCTGTTTCGGTTATCAGTCTGGGTTCGGCTGCTGCCATTATGCTCTTCCGGTCTTCCTCAAGCGGAACATCTGCTCCGGTTTGACAATCCGCCTAACGAAAAAGAGCGGGGCCTTGGGGACCCCACTCTTCATCAGACGATCAAGAATTTGAACCGGGATATAAACCCTTCGGGCCGGAATTGCAAGGTTTGCGGCGCAAATCCGAATATTCGATTTTTTCCGCCACAATTTTACCTTTGCAGCGTTTGAATGGGTGGTGTCACCACCATCGACCTTTATAGTACTTTCTGCCTGAACAGCAGTTGAAATCAATTGGATCGCTCGTGCCCGACCGTCAATCGCCACTCGCGCCACTCCGGCACCCGACCTACAAGCGCATTTGGTTCGCCAGCATCGCGTCCAACTTCGGCGGACTGATCCAGGCGGTGGGTGCCGCATGGATGATGACTGCGCTTTCGACCTCGGAAAACATGATCGCGCTGGTGCAGGCCTCCACTTCGCTGCCGATCATGCTGTTCTCGCTCATCTCCGGTGCGCTTGCCGACAGCTTCGATCGTCGCCGGATCATGCTCTCGGCGCAGTTCCTGATGCTGATCGCCTCGATAATGCTGACGGTCTTTGCCTGGGCCGACCTGCTGACGCCCTGGCTGCTCCTGTTCTTCACCTTCATGATCGGCTGCGGAACGGCGCTGAACAACCCGTCCTGGCAGGCATCGGTCGGCGAGATGGTGCCCCGGGAAGACCTGCCCGCAGCCGTCACGCTCAACAGTGTCGGCTTCAACATCACCCGCAGCGTCGGCCCCGCCATTGGCGGCGTGATCGTTGCGGCGGCGGGTGCTGCCGCAGCCTTCCTCGTGAATGCGCTCAGCTACTTCACGCTGATCTATGCGCTGTTCAAATGGCAGCCGCCGAAGAACAATTCCACTCTGCCGCGCGAACAGCTCCTCGCCGCCATTTCCGCCGGCATGCGTTATGTGGCGATGTCGCCCAATATCGGCAAGGTGCTGGTGCGTGGCTTTCTCTTTGGCCTTTCGGCAAGTGCCATCCTCGCACTCATGCCGCTCGTGGCGCGCGATCTCGTCGAAGGCGGTCCGTTGACCTATGGTATCATGCTCGGTGCCTTCGGCGTCGGCGCGATTGGTGGCGCGCTGATCAGCGCGCGGCTGCGCGAGATGCTGAGCAGCGAATGGATCGTCCGCGTCGCCTTTCTCGGATTCGCGCTGAGTGCCGGTGTGACGGCAATCAGCACCAACGCCATCATCACCAGCATCTTCCTGACGATCTCGGGTGCAAGCTGGGTTCTGGCGCTATCGCTCTTCAACACGATCGTACAGCTTTCGACCCCGCGCTGGGTGGTGGGTCGCGCACTCTCGCTCTACCAGACACTGACCTTCGGCGGCATCGCCGTCGGCAGTTGGCTCTGGGGTTCGCTTGCGGAAGACCACGGGCTCACCTTCTCGCTTCTCTGTTCCTGCGTTCTGATGCTGCTTGGTGTCGTCGTCGGCTTCAAGCTTACCATGCCGGCCTTCGCCTCACTGAACCTCGATCCGCTGAACCGTTTCGTCGAGCCGCCGCTGCGGCTGGATGTGAAGCCGCGCAGCGGCCCGATCGCGATCATGGTGGATTACGAGATCGACGATGCCGATCTGCCAGAGTTCATGGCGATCATGGCCGAGCGCCGCCGCATCCGTATTCGGGATGGCGCACGCAACTGGAGCCTGATGCGGGATTTGGAAAACCCGGACGTCTGGACGGAAATCTATCACGTGCCGACCTGGGTCGAATATGTGCGCCACAACCACCGACGAACCCAGGCCGATGCGGAAAGCTGGGATCGCATCCTGACGCTGCACAAGGGCAAGACCCGCCCCCGCGTCCACCGGATGATCGAACGGCAGGCTATCCCGCCGCAGGACGATATTTTCCACAAGGCCCATATCGATCCGCATTGAGATACGCCCGCTTACGAAAATCTCGGAGTTGTCGGTGGACAATCCTGAAATCATCCTGAGAAGGGCCGATCGCTGGGAGTGCGAGCACGTCGCGAGAGTGTCACGAGCATCACGTCAACACTTTCTACCCTATCTTCCAGACCTCCACAGCTTTGAGGAAGACGTCGCATATTTCAGCAATGTCGTTCTCAGGCAGAGCGAGGTGTGGTGCGCTGAGCAGCACAGCACCCTTGTTGGCTTCTGTGCGTTTCGAGATCGGTGGCTGGATCACCTCTATTGCCTGCCCGAATATGTCGGTCATGGAGCAGGAACCAAACTGCTCAACAAAGCAAAAGAAGGACAAGCGGAACTCAGTCTCTGGGTTTTTCAGCAAAACAAGCGTGCCATTCGTTTTTATGAACGGAATGGCTTCGTCAAAGTGAGCGAAACGGATGGCTCCGGATGCGAGGAAAAACTGCCGGACGCGCTGTATAGGTGGCGGCACGATGGGTCCGCCAACGACTTTTCCTCCTAACGCAGGCGACCCTTCAACGAAGCGTCAGGGAAGCAGGTGGGCTTCAGACCATTCTTGGCCTGCCAGTCGCCCAATGAACGGCGGGTCTTGAAGCCCGCAAGCCCATCCGCTTTGCCGACATCATAGCCTTTGGCCACCAGCGCCTTTTGCATGGCGAGCACGTCGGAGCGTAGCATGGAGCCGACATTGCCCCATTCCGCCTGGAACGGGCCTGCGCCATAAGCGATACGGTCGGCGAGATTGCCGATGAAAAGCGCGTAGAGGTCGGAGTTGTTGTATTCCTTGATGACGTAGAAATTCGGCGTCACGACGAATTCCGGGCCATGGCGACCGGCAGGCACCAGCATCATGCCGTCGGCGCTCAAGTCATTGGACGGAAAACCTTTTCCAGAGACGCGAGTGATTCCCATCTTCGCCCATTGCGACACTGGCTTTGCCAGATCCGGGCCTTCCTGCGCACAGGAAACATTGTCTGGTATGGAAACCTCAAAGCCCCAATCGCGATCTCTTTGCCATCCGCGTTTGGATAGATAGTTGGCGATGGATGCCAGCGCGTCGGGTACCGAATTCCAGATATCGCGATGACCGTCTCCATCGAAATCGACCGCGTATTTCAGATAACTCGACGGCATGAATTGCGGCTGGCCGAGAGCGCCGGCCCATGAGCCCATCATCCGCGAGGGCGGCACGTCACCGCTTTCGGCAATCTTCAGCGCGTCGATCAGCTCGGCGCGAAACATCTCTTTGCGGGTCGAGGCATAGGCCTTGGTGGCCAGTACATCGATAACGGAATTTGGCAGCTTCGCGCGACCGAAACCGGACTCGCGGCCCCAGATCGCAACGACGATGTTGCCCGGAACGCCATAGGTGGCTTCGATGCGCTTCAGTGTTGCCGCGTGGGTGGCAGCAAGCGAGCGACCCGTTGCTGCCAGACCCTGCAGACGCTTTTCAGAAAAATATGCGCCGGGAGAGGAGAACTCGGCCTGGCTCTGGGCCTGCTCCTTCGGCGGCTTTTGCCCGGGCACCAGGACGTCCGGCAGCTTCCAGTTGATCGACAAACCGGTGAGCGCTGCCTCGAGCGTTTTTTGCGACACGCCGGCTTTGCGCGCCTCCGGCCAGATTTCCCGCTTCAGCCAGGCATTGAACTCCGCGTCATATTTCGCGGCAGCAGCCCCCGTCGGAATAGCCTGCGCCGAGGCGGTGCCGGATGAAAGAATGGAAAGAGCGGTGGCAAGTGCAAGGCCGATGATGTGAGCGCGCATTCGGTCTCCTGGTCTTTATGAGTTCAAATTGCCGTGCGGGCGCGAAGCGCCGCGGTCAACGTACCTTCGTCGAGATAGTCCAGCTCGCCTCCAACCGGCACGCCGTGGGCAAGGCGGGTGATCTTGACGCCAAGGTCGGTCAGACGGTCGGTGATGTAATGTGCGGTCGCCTGGCCCTCGACAGTGGCGTTGACGGCGATGATCAGCTCGCGAATGCCGCCGACACTGACCCTGTCGATCAGGCCCTTGATGTTGAGATCTTCCGGGCCGACACCATCCAGCGGCGAGAGCGTACCGCCCAGCACGTGGTAGGCCGTGTTCATCGCCCCTGCCCGCTCCAGCGCCCAGAGATCGGACACGTCTTCCACCACGATGATCACCGCCTGGTCGCGCTGCACATCGGAGCAGACCGTGCAGGGATCGATCGTATCGACATTACCGCAGCAGGAGCAGATCTTGACCTTGTGATAGGCTTCGTCCATGGCATGTCCAAGGGGACCCAGCAACTGCTCCTTCTTCTTGATAAGGTGCAGCGCCGCGCGGCGCGCAGAGCGGGGGCCAAGTCCCGGCACCTTTGCCAGAAGCTGGATCAGTTTTTCGATTTCAGGACCGGTGACTCGTTTTGCCATGGAGCGTTTCTACTGCATTAATCGTTGAACGGGAATCGCGAAGCGCGAAAGGCATCTCATGAAAATTCAGGCGATTTGTCGCGCGGCTGCGCAAACGCTCCCCGGCAAGACATCCAAGACCGGCATCTTCAAGCACGCGCTAAGTGGGCCTGTGATGGTCGATGTGCAAGGGATCGTCGGTGATGCCGTCTGTAACCGCAAGCATCACGGCGGGCCGGACCAGGCAATCTATGCCATGGGGTCGGGCGATCTCGACTTCTGGGCAAATGATCTCGGCCACGCTGTCGAGCCCGGATTCTTCGGCGAGAATCTGGTGATCGAAGGCATCGACAGCGCCACGCTCTGCGTCGGCGACCGGCTAGCGCTTCAACAGGTGACGCTGGAAGTAACCGCCGCGCGCATTCCCTGTGCGACGCTCACAGCCCGCGTTGGCGACCCGCAATTTGCGCGGCGCTTTCGCGATGCCGGCCATCCCGGATTTTACTGCCGGGTGCTCCAATCAGGCATGATGGAAGCCGGAGAGAGCGTGACTTTCACACCCTACGGCGGAACGAAACTTCCGATCCCGGTCATCCTGCAGCGCTTTCGGCCCAACCGCCTGACGCAGGAAGAGCGTGCCGCTTTTCTCGACACGCCCCTTGCCATCCGCTTTCGCGAGATGATCGCCTAAGTTTTATTGGCTTGCGTCGCCCAAGGCCGACGCAGGTTTTTAGAACGGGAACTTCATGCCGGGCGGGATCGGCAGGCCAGCGGTCAGCCCAGCCATCTTTTCCTGTGCCTGGGCTTCGCCCTTTTCCTTGGCATCCTTGTGGGCCGCGACGATCAGGTCTTCGAGGATTTCGACCTCGTCTTCCTTAAAGAGCGACGGATCGATCTTCAAGCCGCGCATTTCGCCCTTGCCATTGAGGGTCACGGTGACGAGACCACCACCGGACGCGCCATGGACTTCGAGTGCGGCAATTTCTTCCTGCACCTTCTCCATCTTGGCCTGCATTTCTTTGACCTTGCCCATCATGCCCATAATGTCACGCATGGCTGAAACTCCTGTCTTTTGTTGTTGGGGCGGATGATCCGAACACAGTTGGCATCGTCACCTTCGCCGCTTTGTTCAAAACTCGATATCGTCGCCGGGAAGAATGTCGCCTTCGCTGGATTCAGCCACGGAAGGCGGCGCGGTATCTTCGATCTCTTCCTGCACGGGGGCGCGAATGCGCACATCGGTGATCTTCGCGCCGGGAAACTGCGCGAGGATTGCCGCAACATCCGGATCCTGCCGCGCGTCGACCAAGCGAGCATTACGCGCATTGCCTTCCGCTTCCACGAGCGTCGGCTCGCCCTCGTCCTTGCTGAGGCTGACGATCCAGTGGATGCCCGTCCATTCCTTCAGCTTGACGCCGAGTTCGCCCGGAAGCGAGCCCGGTGCACCTTCGCCAAGGCGCATGTCGAGACGGCCGGGCTCGACCTTCACCAGCCGCACGAAGTTGCGAACCTTGGCGCGCATGACGGGATCGCGATTTTTCTGCGCCAGATCGGCGATGTCCTGCACCGATGTGACCGGCACCTTGGGCTCCGGACGCTCTTCGGTACGAGGTGCTGCAACCTGCATGTCCTGCGGGCGGCTATCGGGCACGGCGCGCAGCATGGCCGTCGGCTGAGGTGCGGATTGCATCTGAGGCGATGTCTGCGCCGAAGCGACAGCCTGCGTCGTGCCATAGGCGCGTGCGCCTCCACCATTACCATTGCCGCCACCACCGGCGGGACCGCCAGTCGGCATGGCGCCTGCACCGTTTGAAAGCTCTTCCAGACGGCGGGCCGCATCTTCCGGCGCCGGCAAATTGGCGGCATGCGATAGGCGGATCAATACCATTTCGGCAGCACCGGCAGGGCGCGAGGCATTCTCCGCTTCCGGAATCCCCTTCAGCAACATCTGCCAGATACGCGACAGCGTGGAGACGGCGACACTTTCGGCAAATTCGGCACCGCGAACCCGCTCGACCTCCGAAAGCGACGGGTCTTCCACCGCATCCGGCACATATTTCATGCGCGTCACGAGATGGGTGAAATCGGCGAGATCGTTCAGGACGACCACGGGGCTTGCGCCCGCTTCGTACTGCGCGTTGAATTCGGAGAGCGCGGATGCCACATCGCCCTTGATGATGTGCTGGAAGAGATCGACGATGCGGGCGCGATCGGCGAGACCCAGCATGCCACGCACCGCGTCAGCCTCCACACGGCCGCTGCCATGGGCAATCGCCTGATCGAGCAGCGACAGACCGTCACGCGCCGAGCCTTCGGCTGCACGCGCAATCATCGACAGCGCCTGCGGCTCGGCCTCGAAACCTTCCTTGGATGCAATCGCCGTGAACAGTCCCACAAGGTCGGCGGCGCTGATGCGGCGAAGATCGAAACGCTGGCAGCGCGACAGAACAGTGATCGGAACTTTACGGATTTCGGTGGTGGCGAAGATGAACTTCACATGCTCCGGCGGCTCTTCGAGCGTCTTCAACAGGCCGTTGAACGCCTGCGTCGAGAGCATGTGAACTTCGTCGATGATATAGACTTTGTAGCGCGCCGAGACCGGGCGATAACGCACCTGCTCGATGATCTCGCGAATATCGTCGATACCCGTATGCGAGGCGGCGTCCATCTCGATCACGTCGACATGGCGACCTTCCATGATCGCCTGGCAATGCTCGCCGGGGATGCGCAGATCAATGGTGGGCTTGTCGATTTCGGGCGTCTTGTAGTTCAACGCACGCGCCAGAATACGGGCAGTCGTGGTCTTGCCGACCCCGCGCACACCGGTCAGCATATAGGCCTGGGCGATACGGCCGGTTTCGAACGCATTGGTCAGCGTGCGAACCATCGGCTCCTGCCCGACCATCAGATCGGAGAAATCCTTGGGGCGGTATTTGCGCGCCAAAACCCGGTAACCCGTACCCTGCTCTTTTGTCTGGGGCATATTGGTTCCGGTGTCGCTCATCGCCTCGCCAGTTTTCGAAGTGGGGCCCGCTTCAGGCTCAACTGGCCCGGCGAAGCAGAGCGTGTCTTAAAAAGAAGGGTGGGAGGCTGGCACGGCGACCCGTGCCTGGCTCGTTAGGGCTGCTTCCTTCCGGACCTGACCCGGTTGGCGAGTGGCTCGTCCACCACCAACCTCCCGGCGCCACATATCGGCAATAATAGAAGCAAATGCAAGTCAGGCCTTGAAAAAACTGCTATCTCTGTGAAAACAGTTCGTTATTAAGCGCGAACTGCGGCGCAAGACCGCGGACCATTTTTAGGGAGGATGCCTTGGGCCCATTCCACCTGGACGAAAGACTGGCGCGCGACAGCGTCCTGATTACCACGCTTGGCCTTTGCCAGTTGCGGCTGCAGAACGATTGCCGCTGGCCCTGGGTGGTGCTGGTTCCCCAACGCAACGATGTCAGCGAATTGTTCGACCTGACCCCGCTCGATCAGGCCGTGCTGACGTTTGAGACCAACCTCGTCGCTTCGGCGCTGAAGGATCTGACGGGAGCTGTCAAAATCAATGTCGGTGCGCTTGGCAACATCGTCCGCCAACTCCATGTGCATATCATTGCCCGCAACGAAGGCGATCCGTGCTGGCCTGGGCCGATCTGGGGACAGGGAACCCCAGTCCCTTACGCCGAACACGACAAACAGGATTTCATAAAGAAACTGGCTGGCGCACTCTGATGACTTCAAATCGCATTTTCGATACCACCTCGCCACATCCCGAACCCTCCGCTCTGACGGCCTTTGCGCAAAACGATCTCGACCGCCTTGCCGAAAATCGCAACGAGACCTGTGTGGCCGATGCCTTGAAGGTGGAAGGCACACATCTTCTGGCCTTTGCCGGCAACAAGCTGATCCTCAAGCATGACGACCAGGTTCTCGATCCCCTGTTTGCCGCCTACGAACTGGCGGAGCTCGATCCCGATTTCGATCAGGCGATTTTGCTGGGCTACAAAGAAAATGGCGAACCGCGGGTCGCCGTTCCGGTCAAGATTGCCGAAGAGGCGCTTGCCAGCCACTATAAGGCAGCGGATGCGCGCACGCTCTATCGCGACCAGTTGATCGGCGAGGAGCTGCTGGGCGAAGTGGCGCAGGCGGTCAGCCTTGTGAACTGGAACGCCGACAACAAATTCTGCGGTCGCTGTGGCGACCAGATGGAGCTTCGGATCGGTGGCTATAAGCGCATCTGTTCCGGCTGCGGCCACACGATCTTTCCACGCACCGATCCCGTCGTCATCATGCTGACGATCGATCTGGAGCGGGACCTTTGCCTGCTCGGTCGCGGCGCGCATTTTCCGCCGGGCATGTATTCCTGCCTCGCGGGCTTCGTGGAGCCTGGCGAGACGATCGAAAACGCCGTGCGTCGCGAGACGCGGGAAGAATCCGCCATTGAGGTCGGGCGCGTTCGCTACCATGCCTCACAGCCATGGCCTATGCCCCACACGCTGATGATCGGCTGCTTTGCCGAAGCGCTGTCCTTCGATATCAGCCGTGACGATGCGGAGCTGGAGGATTGCCGCTGGTTTACCCGTGAGGAAGTGGCGGAACTTCTGCAGATGACGGGAGCCAATGGTCAGTTGCCGCCACCGAAAGGTGCCATAGCCCATCGGCTGATGCGCGACTGGATCGAATGGGACGGCGCAGCTTGAGCGCTCTCCGCCCGACCGAAGACGATTACAGTCTGTTCAGGAATTGCCGCTGGTCTGACATTTGCAGGCGCCAACGGCATTCTTGGATCGACTGTTAGACGGTGTTGAAATTGCCGCGCATGGCGTGGCCCTTATAGACACCGAGAATGCGGACCTTCTCGGAGAAGAATTTCAGCTCCTCCAGCGCATGCCGGACCGGCTCGTCCTCAGGATGGCCTTCGATATCGGCGTAAAACTGCGTCGCAACGAACTTGCCGCCAATCTGGTAGCTTTCGAGCTTCGTCATGTTGATGCCGTTGGTGGCAAAGCCGCCCATGGCCTTGTAGAGCGCTGCGGGAATGTTGCGGACATTGAAGACGAAGGTGGTGACGATCACGTCCTGCGGCGTCATGCGCTTCACCCATTGCTCATCGCGCGACAAGACCACGAATCGGGTGACGTTGTTTTCAGAGTCCTCGACATTCTCAGCGAGGATATCCAGTCCGTAAAGCGACGAGGCCAAGCGGGGCGCAAGGGCTGCCATGCTGCGATCGCCCTTTTCCGACACCAGTTTGGCAGCGCCGGCGGTATCGCCTGCAACAACCGCCTTCCAGCCGTTGGAGCGAATGATCTTGCGGCACTGGCCGAGCGCGTGAATATGGCTGTGGACCGTCTTGATCTCATCCTTCTGCACACCGGGCAGCACCATCAGCTGGAAGCGGATCGGCATGAAATACTCGCCGATGATGTGCAGGCGCGATTCGGGAAGCAGGTGATGAATATCGGCCACGCGTCCGGCCAGCGTGTTTTCGATCGGGATCATCGCCAGATCGGCGTCGCCATTTTCCAGCGCGTTGAACGCGTCTTCGAAGGTCGGGCATGGCAGCGGGTCCATCTCCGGAAAGACATCGCGAGAGGCCATGTCGGAATTTGCGCCATATTCGCCCTGGAAGGCAATGCGATTGCTGCTGGTCATGGTGCGATCTTCAATTCTGTCTGTTAGCAAGGATTTTGCGGGCCGTCTCAAGCTGCGGCTGGGTATCGACACCAAGCGGAACCGAACGCACGATCTCCGCATCGATCCGCATGCCGGCTTCCAGTGCGCGCAACTGTTCGAGGCTCTCGCGCAGCTCAAGCACGGATGGCTTTAGCGACACGAATTTCTCCAGCGCGGCACGCCGATAGGTGTAGAGCCCAATATGATGGTAGAGCGGTCCGTTGCCATAGGGCGCCGTCGCGCGCGTAAAATAGAGCGCACGAAGACGGGTTTGCGAAAGCGGGCTGCCGACGATCTTGACGATGCTCGGATTGGTCTTTTCGTCCTCGTCGGTGATCGGCACGGTCAGAGTGGCGATATCGACCTCAGGATTTTCCATCGGCAGCAGCGAGGCGCGAATCGTTTCCGGCTCAATGGTCGGAAGATCGCCTTGAACATTGATGACGAATTCGGCGCGGCCTTCCGGATCGGCCTTTTGCAAGGCTTCGTATATGCGGTCAGAGCCGGATTGGTGATCGTTCCGGGTCATGATGACATCGAAACCGGCCGACCTGACCGCGTCGAAAACGCGCTCGTCATCCACCGCGACAACGATGCGTTCGGCGCCTGCTTCGCGGGCGCGCAAGGCAACCTGAACGATCATCGGCTTGCCGTTAATGTCGGCCAAGGGCTTGCCCGGAAGGCGGGTCGAGGCCATTCGTGCGGGAATAAGCACGATAGCTTTTTCGAAATTTCGATTATTCATCCGACACCCTTCAAATTCCGCCGGAAAAGTGGCAATACGTCACGGGGGCGGAGAGCATATTCAAGTTGCGCAGGCTGTGCAAAAGCCATAGCTTTCACGCAATTTCAAGATGCCCGTTTCATGCAAACGGTTGTGAGGGAGCGCAAATCAATGAATTCACGGGTTAATATGGCGGTCGGTGCGTTTCTTGGCACGATCTTCGTCCTTATGACGGTATCGATAGCCTCGGACGCAATTTTCCATTCCGCTGCCCCGGAAAAGGAAGGCTATACGATCGTTGCGGAGACATCCGGTGCAGGTGAGGCCGCCGGAGGCGCAGCCGAGGCGCCTGCAACACCGATTGCCAAGCTTCTTGCAACTGCCGATGCCGCCAAGGGCGAAACCGTGTTCAAGAAATGCACGAGCTGTCACACCGGGGACAAGGGCGGCCCCAATAAAGTCGGCCCTAACCTCTACGACGTGGTCAACCGCCCGATCGCCAGCCACGCAGGCTTCAGCTATTCCGCAGGCATGAAGGATTTCTCCAAGGGTAGCTCAGAGAAGTGGGACTACGATCACTTGAGCTACTTCATCGAAGCACCGAAGAAGCATGTTCCTGGCACGGCCATGGGCTTTGCAGGCATCAAGAAGGAAACAGAGCGCGCCGATCTGATCGCCTATTTGCGCACGCTTTCCGACAATCCGGCCCCGCTGCCGGATCCGAATGCACCTGCGGCACCGATGCCGACGAACTGATCAGACTAGAGCGCCGTGCGTCCTATTGGACGCACAAAGGACGCTCTATCTTCTTTGATCTACGCATCGTGCTTTCCGAAAATCGATTCCGATTTTCGGGCCGATGCTGTAAAATTTCAAAAGCCCGGGCGACCGGGCTTTTTTTGTGCCTTCGGGAGCGGCGCAATCATGCGGCCGCCTTGTTGGGCTTGCTGACCGTCTCGCTATTGGCCTCATGTTCTACCGCGTGACGGCGTGAGAACAGCCTGCCAAGAGCTTGGCCCGCACGCTCCATCTCGACGAAGATCACCGGCGTGATGAAGAGAGTAAGGACCTGTGAAACCAGCAGGCCGCCGACCACCGCGACACCCAGAGGCTGGCGAAGTTCGGAACTGGCACCGGAGCCAAGCGCGATCGGCAACGCGCCGAGAAGCGCGCAGAAGGTCGTCATCATGATCGGTCGGAAACGGCGCACGCAGGCCTCATGGATGGCGACAGCCGCCGCCTCTCCCTTGCTGCGCATATTGTCGACCGCCACGTCGATCATCATGATCGCATTCTTCTTGACGATGCCGATCAGCATCAGAAGGCCGATCAGGGCGATGATGGAAAAATCCATGCCCATGATTTTAAGCGCCAGAAGTGCACCGAAGGCGGCCGCCGGCAGACCTGAGAGAATGGTGAGCGGATGGATGAAGCTTTCATAGAGAACACCCAGCACCACGTAGATGGTCAGCACCGCGGCCAAGATCAGCAGACCGGTATTGCCCTGTGACTGCTGGAAGATTGCTGCCGTGCCGCCATAGGTGGTGAAGACATCGTTAGGAAGGCCGATCTGCGCCTTGACCTGATCGATGCGCTGCATGGCCTGGCTCAGCGAGACGCCGTCCGGCAGATTGAAGGAGATGGTGGTCGAGACCAGCTGTCCCGTCTGGTTGATGGCGACCGGCGCCGGTTTGCTCTCCACCGTGGCAAAGTTGGACAGCGGCACCAGCGTGTTGGTCTTGGTGGAAAGAATATTGATGTCGCGCAGGGAGTCTGCGGTCCAGGGCTTGGAGCGATCGAACTCGACGATCACATTATAGCTGTTGCCCGTCGATTGGATCTGGGCAGCGTCATAGCCACCAAAAGACATTTCCAACGTCTTGCGCAGCTGATCATTGGTAATGCCGTAGGCTGCCGCCTTCTCGGAATTAATCACGATGGTTGCGGCAATTGCGCCATTCTGCGCGTCAGATGTGACGGATGTGAATGTCGGGTCCTTGCGCATCTCGTCCATCAGCTTGCCCGACCAAAGGCTTGTGGCATCGGCGCTCAGGCCCTGTACGACGAGCTGATATTGCGAGGCCGAACTGCGGCCACCAAAGCGGAGACTCTGCTGCGGCGTGATGTAGGTTCTGATACCGGGAATCTTCGCGGTTGCCTTGGTCAGCTCAGCCAGTGTTTGCTGGAGCGGTTCTCGATCCGCTTTCGGCTTCAACTGCACGAACATGGAGCCGTTGTTCAGCGGGCTGCGCGAACCGCCGCCGACGATGGAGGTGACATGCAGGACGGCGGGATTGGTGCGGATCGCTGCCGCCACCTGGTTTTGCAGGTCACTCATGTCCGTATAGGAAATGTCCTCACGCGCACGGGTCGAGACCGACAGCTGACCAATGTCTTCCTGCGGGAAGAAGCTGGATGGCAGAGTCCAGAACAGCAGGCCGGATGCTGCGACCGAGCCCAGGAAGCACAAAAGAACAAAGCCGCGATGGCGCAGGCACCATCCAACGGCGCGGTCGTAAACGCCGAGGGTCCGGTCGAAACCGGCATCGAACCAGCGAATGATCGCCGGCGGTCTGGAGGAATGCGACGACAGGCGCGAAGCAAGCATCGGCGTCACCGTCAGGGAAACAAGCGCCGATGCCAGGATGGCGAGCGTCACCACCATGCCGAATTCGTTGAACAGACGGCCAACCACACCGCCCATCAAAAGAATAGGGATGAACACGGCAACGAGCGATATCGACATGGACAGAATGGTAGAACTGACTTCCGCCGCACCTTTGAGTGCGGCCTCGCGCATGGGCAGCCCCTCTTCATGCAGGCGCAGAATATTCTCCAGCATGACGATGGCATCATCCACCACGAGACCGACCGAGAGGGTCAGCCCCAAAAGCGAGATGTTGTCGATGCTGTATCCCAGGACATACATCGCGCCGAAGGCCGCAATCAGCGACAGGGGAACGGCAAGGCCCGGAATGATGGTCGCGGTCAGGTGTCCGGTGAACAGATAGATGACCAGGACAACCAGCGCGATGGTCAGGAACAGCGTGAACTGAACATCCGAAACGGCGTCCTTGATGGCAACGGACGTGTCGTTCATGACATGGATGTTGATCGAGGGCGGCAATTGTTCGCGAAGCGCCGGCAACTTGTCCTGGATGGCTTTCACCACATCGACCGTATTGGCATCCGACTGGCGCTGGACGGCGAGAATGATGGCGGGTTCGCCGTCGAACCAGCTGCCGGCATCCGGATTGTCCACGCCATCCTGCACATTGGCGACATCACCCAGATGGATCGGCGCACCGTTTGCCGTGGCGACCACCAGCGACTTGAACTCCTCTGCATTGGTTCTTTGTGTATCGGCATCGATCGTCAGGCGCTGGCTCTTGTTTTCCAGGGCGCCGACCGGAACTTGGTTGTTCGCCTGTGCAATGGCTGTCGTGACCGTATCGACACCGAGATTTCGGGCCTGAAGTTTGGAGGGCTGAAGACCCACCCGCACCGCATAGGTTTTTGCGCCGTAAACACTCACCTGCGCCACGCCTGAAATTGTCGAGAGCAGCGGCGAGATGATGTTCTCAGCAATATCGTCCACCTTGCTTGCCGGCATTTCCTTGCTGTTGACGGCCAGCAACAGGACCGGCGCGTCCGCCGGGTTGGTTTTGCGGTAGCTCGGCGCGGTGGTCATGTTGCTCGGCAACTGTCGCTGCGCGCGTGAAATGGCCGCCTGCACATCCGCTGCAGCTGCGTCGATATCGCGGTTCAGATCGAACTGGATGACGATGGAGGTGTTGCCGAGCGTGTTGGTGGCGCTGATTTCACTGATGCCGGGAATCGTCTCGAACTGCTTGACCAGCGGCGTCGTCACCGAGGTTGCCATGGTCTCTGGCGAGGCACCGGAGAGCGACGCAGAGACGTTGATTGTGGGGAAGTCCACTTTTGGAAGCGCCGCCACGGGCAGGAGCCTGTAGCCGGCAAAGCCAGCGAGTGTCAGCCCGATCGCAAGAAGGATGGTCGCGACGGGGCGATTGATGCAAAAACGTGCGATCACTGGGCAATCTCCGGAGCAGGCGCGTTCTGTGCAACTTTGTTTGGCTGATCGGCGGCAGCTTCCGGCGTATCGACGACCGTCTGACCATCCGTCAATTCCGACTGTCCTTCGACGATGATGCGTTGTCCGGCAGAGAGGCCGCTGGCGATCGCCGTCATATTGCCGTTCGAGCGGATGACATCGACAGGCGTCATGTGAACATGGTGGCTGTCATCCACGGTGTAGACGAATTGCCCGTTCGGTCCCGCCCTCAGCGCCACTGTCGGCACGACAATCTGCTTCTGATCCGACTGGAAGTGAACGACGACATCGGCGGACTGACCGGGCCACACCAGGCCCTTGTCGTTCTTGAACTCGGCCTTTACCAGCACCGTACCGGATGCCTGGTCGACGGTGTTGTCGAAATAGGCAAGCTTTCCCTGGATCGGCGTTCCGCCGGTTGCCACCGGGTCGATATCGACCGTCGCACCGTTTTTCATCCCTTCACGCAGTTGCTCCAGATAGCGCTGGGGCAGCCGGAACTGCATGTAAATCGGATCGTAGCGGGTGATGCTGACAATCGTTACACCGGCACTGAGATAGGCGCCAGGGCTAATGGTGATGATGCCGAGGCGACCATTATAGGGCGCACGGATTTCGGTGTCTTGAAGAGTTGCCTCGTCGGACTGCAATGTTGCCTTGTCGGCATCGATCTTGGCAGCGGCCATGTCGCGGGCTGCGCGGGCCTGATCCAGCACCTGTTGGGACTCAGCACTTTGTTTGGCAAGAGCGGTCGCGCGATCGAATGCCGCCTGCGCCTGCGCGAGACTGGCCTGATCGGACGCGATGTTGGCCTTGTCCTTGGCAACGGCAGCGCTGGCAAAGCGATCATCCATCTTGATGATGAGATCGCCGGCTTTCACCTCCTGGCCACTCGTGGCAGCCACAGACGCGACCGTACCCGCTTCACGCGGGGCGATGTTGGTGGAGTCCGCAGCAACAGCCCAGCCGGTCGCTTCCACATCCATCGGCAAGGCCGCCTCTTCGACGGTCACTGTCGAAACCGCAGGCGGACCGCCATTGCGCCGCCCGCCGCCCTGGCCCTTCGCCCGGTCGTGACCGCCGCCATCCTGGGCGGCGGCCTTATCTCCCCCGGCCTTTCCATCAGCAGAAGCCGTGTGCGTCACGGCCCCTTGCGAAGCGACGAAAGGCAACGATTTGATATAGGGGATCTCGTCACGAAACGGCCAAGCCGCAACAGCGACGACAACCAGTATGCTGAAGAGTATCCAGATTTTTTTCATGCGGGGGGTCCGACTTGATGGAGAAAGCCGCGATACGCCCACCGTATCGTTGAGACCTTCCAGTCTCAGGAAACATCCTTATCACGCCAAAATCACCTTAAGTTTTGGTAACATGGACAAGTTTTAATTTTGGGAGGGGTTCGCAGAGCGCAAAGCAACCACAAGAAGAGCCACGCAATGCGCGAGATCTTTCGAAATCCAAAAATATCGTGAGAATTTATAAGAGCGAAATGGCGGACAGGGTGGGATTCGAACCCACGGTACGCTTTCACGCACACACGCGTTCCAGGCGTGCGCCTTAAACCACTCGGCCACCTGTCCTTCTTTACAATCTGCATGTTTGGGAAATGCAAATCACTGGAACGGCGCGATATATACCGATGAATTCGCGGCGATCAACCCGATTCTGACAGTTTTTTTAAATGTGTGTGAAAAGGCTGTTCATGAGGAGATTGCAAAGCGCTGCTTCGGACTTTATCCAGAACCAGGAGAAGGTCGCCTTGGGCGACTGTCCTATTGAGTAAGCCGCCGGGGAGTCCTGCCATGAAAGCCTTGTTCCGGTTTCTTAGCTTTCTGCTTCTTCTGTGCGCAATTGGCGTTGGCGTCTTCGATGCCATCCGCTCGGTTTCCACATCCTCCGTCGATCTCTTGAGCTTTCGCGAAGGCTGGGCGGAAGTTTTTCCTTCCTCGCTTGCCATGGCAGAAAGCGTGACGGCACACTATATTCACCCGGAAGCGTGGCGCTGGATCGAAAACGGCCTGAATGCCGTTCCTGCCTTCGCGGTTCTTCTTGGGCTTTCGCTGCTTTTCTGGATGGCAGGCTACCGAAAGCCAAGACCGCTCGGTCGTTTTGCGGCCTGACGATACCAGCATCCCACACTGCATGAGAGCGGAACGCGGCGCCGATCGCCGCAGGGAGACTGCAATGTTTGGATTCGATACCCTTTCAAAAAAGACAGTGATGCCGACCGCAGAGACCGCGATCCCGGGCCGGGATGAGGCGGTGGTTGTGCCGGAACACCATTTCGTCAATGGAAGAAGCCTGAAAGGCCCCTACCCCGACGGGTTTGAAACGATCTATCTCGGAATGGGCTGCTTCTGGGGTGCCGAACGGTTGTTCTGGAAGACGCCGGGCGTCTACGTCACTGCGGTTGGCTACTCCGGTGGAATGACCCGTAACCCGCACTACCAGGAAACCACGACAGGGCTGACCGGCCATGCCGAGGTGGTTAAGGTGGTCTATGACCCGTCACAGGTGACGCTGGCTCAACTCCTGAAGATCTTCTTTGAAGAACATGACCCGACCCAGGGCATGCGACAGGGGAACGATGTCGGCACGACCTATCGCTCGGTGATCTATACGACCAATGATGCGCAACTCGCCGAAGCCAAGGCCGCCCGCGATGCCTTCCAGCAAGCGCTGGAAACGGCCGGTCACCGTCCGAAGATCACCACCGAGATCGAGCCGCTCGATATCTTCTATTATGCCGAGGACTACCATCAGCAATATCTTGCCAAGAACCCGGGCGGCTATTGCGGGTTGAGGGGAACCGGCGTGACCTGCAACATCGCCTAGTTGTATGGCAACTGCCCGGTGGAAGAGATTAAAAAACCACCAGAAAAGAGGTTTTCCACCGGGCAAAAAAAACGGGTGAATTTTTCTCGCAGCCGTGCAAGGATGCTCCTCACGCTCAGCCCACAAGGCTGGCTTTTCCGCAGAACATGCCCAGCATAAGGGCTTGCGGGAGGACCCTTTTTAATAAAATTAAACTGCAACAACAGGGCTGCAAAATGAAAAAATCCCTTCTGACGCTTTTCGCGCTTGCTGCGATGTCGGCTTCCGCCTTGGCCGCGGATATCAAGCCGGCATTGGTCTACGGAACGGGCGGCAAGTTCGACAAGTCGTTCAACGAGGCTGCTGCAACGGGTGCTGAGAAGTTCAAGTCTGAAACTGGCATCGAGTTCCGCGATTTCGAGCCGACCAGCGACACGCAGGGTGAACAGGCGATCCGCAACTTCGCAAGCCGCGGCTTCAATCCGGTGGTTGCAGTGTCCTTTGCCTGGACCTCCGCGATGGAGAAAGTGGCTAAAGAATTTCCCGACACCAAGTTCGTGATCGTCGACTCCGTCGTTGACCTGCCGAACGTGCGCTCGGTCGTCTACAAGGAAGAAGAAGGCTCCTACCTCGTGGGTCTGCTCGCCGGCATGGCGTCCAAGACCGGCAAGGTCGGCTTCATCGGCGGCATGGACATTCCGCTGATCCGCAAATTCGCCTGCGGCTACGCCCAGGGCGCCAAGGCTGCCAATGACAAGATCGAAGTCTTCCAGAACATGACCGGCACGACGGGTGCGGCCTGGAACGACCCGGTGCGTGGCGGTGAACTCACCAAGAACCAGATCGACCAGGGCGCGGACGTGATCTACGCGGCAGCCGGTGCGACGGGTCTCGGCGTTCTGCAGACTGCGGCTGACAACAAGAAGTACTCGATCGGCGTCGATTCCAACCAGAACCACCTGCATCCGGGCTCGGTTCTGACATCGATGGTCAAGCGCGTCGATCTCGCCGTCTATAACGCGTTCAAGGACGTCAAAGACGACAAGTTCACCGCTGGCGTCAACGCGCTCGGCGTCAAGGAAGATGGCGTGGCTTATGCTGTCGATGACAACAACAAGGCTCTGATCACGCCTGAAATGGCGGCAGCTGCCGACAAGGCGAAAGCAGACATCATCTCCGGCGCCGTCAAGGTTCACGACTACATGTCGGACAATTCCTGCCCGAAATGATATGAAATTTGACAGGGGCGCATGATGTTTTTCATCTTGCGCCCTTTTCATATCCAGCCTTCGGAGAGGTTTTGGTTTGAGTATGAACCCTGCAATCGAGCTCGTGGGCATCGACAAGTCGTTCGGTGCCGTTCACGCCAATAAAAATATCAATCTGACCGTTGCCAAGGGGACGATCCACGGCATCATCGGGGAAAACGGTGCCGGCAAGTCGACCCTGATGTCGATCCTTTATGGCTTCTATCAGGCCGATTCCGGTGAAATCCGGGTCAACGGCAACCCCGTTACCATCAAGGACAGCCAGGCTGCCATCGACGCCGGTATCGGCATGGTGCACCAGCACTTCATGCTGGTCGAAAATTTTTCCGTGCTGGAAAATGTCATGCTCGGTGCGGAGGGCGGCGCTCTTCTGTCCAAGGGCACGGCGGCCACCCGCAAGGAATTGAAGCGCCTTGAGGATGAGTATGGCCTCGAGGTCAATCCGGATGCGATCATCGAGGATCTGCCGGTCGGACTGCAGCAGCGCGTGGAAATCCTTAAAGCCATGTATCGCGGCGCGGAAATCCTGATCCTCGACGAGCCCACCGGCGTCTTGACGCCTGCCGAAGCTGATCACCTGTTCAAGATTTTGAGCGTGTTGCGCGACCAGGGCAAGACGGTCATCCTCATCACCCACAAGCTGCGCGAAATCATGGCGATTACCGACGAGGTCTCTGTCATGCGCCGCGGCGAGATGGTGGCAACGCGCAAGACGTCGGAGACTACGGTGGAAGAACTGGCCGAGTTGATGGTCGGTCGCCGCGTTCTGCTGCGCGTCGAAAAGGGTGAGGCCAAGCCTGGCGAGGTTCTTTTTTCGGTTCGTAATCTGACGGTGAAGGACAGCCGTGGCGTGACCATGGTGGATAATGTTTCCTTCGACGTGCGCGCTGGCGAAATCGTCGGCATTGCGGGCGTTGCCGGAAACGGTCAGTCCGAACTCCTGGAAGCCATTGCCGGAATTCGCAAGCCGCATTCGGGTGAAATCCTGATCGGTGGCAAGCAGGTGGACAAGGTCGATCCGGCCATCTTGCGCCAACTCGGTCTGGCCCATATCCCGGAAGACCGCCACCATATGGGCCTGATCTTGAAGTTCGAGGAATATGAGAACTCGATCCTCGGCTACCATCGTGACGAACGCTATGGAAAAGGTCCGTTTCTCGATCCCGAAGCCATTCGCAAGGATGCGGTGGAAAAGATCGAGAAATACGATATCCGCCCGCCAAATGCCCGGCTGAAGACTGCCAATTTTTCCGGTGGCAACCAGCAGAAGATCGTCGTTGCGCGCGAAATCGAGCGCGACCCGAGCATGCTGATCATCGGCCAGCCAACCCGCGGCGTCGATATCGGTGCGATCGAGTTCATTCACCGCCGCATCATCGACATGCGCGATGCGGGCAAGGCCATCCTTCTGGTCTCCGTTGAACTGGATGAAATCCGCTCGCTCTCGGACCGCATTCTGGTTATGTTTGCCGGCCGGGTCGTTGGAGAAAAGACGGCGGAAGCCGAAGAACAGACGCTGGGCCTGATGATGGCCGGCATTGCCGCATAAGGCCACACACATGAGTACAGCTTCCGTTCCCCTGCCCGGTTGGATCACATACGGCCTTCTGCCGTTTTTGAACATTCTGACGGCCTTCTTCATCTCAGGCCTCGTCGTCTGGTCGATCGGCGAAGATCCCTTCGCAGCCCTTCGTCTCTTGATCGAAGGCGCGCTCGGTCGTGGCGACGCCATTGGGTTTACCCTGTTCTATACGACGAGCTTCATCTTCACCGGGCTTTCCGTCGCCGTCGCCTTCCATGCCGGGCTTTTCAATATCGGCTCGGAAGGACAGGCCTATATTGGTGGTCTGGGTGCGGCACTCGTGGCACTCACGCTCGACCGTTACGTTCCCTGGTATGTGACGATGCCTTTTGCGGTGATCGGTGCGGCTGTCTTCGGCGCTGCCTGGGCGTTCATTCCCGGCTGGCTGCAGGCCAAGCGTGGCAGCCACATCGTCATCACCACCATCATGTTCAACTTCATTGCCGCGGCATTGATGGTCTATCTGCTCGTCAACGTGCTGATCGTTCCGGGCAAGATGGCGCCGGAAACCCGCACATTTCTGCCGGGCGGACAGTTGCCGAAGCTCGACTGGCTGATGGCATTGTTCGGCCTCAAGCTCGGCCCCGCGCCCTTCAATGTGTCCTTCATCATCGCGCTCGTCATGGCGTTTCTGGTGTGGGTGCTGATCTGGCGTACCAAGCTTGGCTACGAGATTCGCGCTCTCGGTTTCAGCCCGCAAGCGGCTATCTATGCCGGTATGCCCTACTCGCGCACGGTCATCATCACCATGCTGATCTCCGGCGGTCTTGCCGGCATGATGGCGTTGAACCCGGTCATGGGGGCGTCAGCCCGTCTTCAGGTGGAGTTCGTGGCCGGTGCCGGCTTCGTCGGGATTGCCGTCTCGCTGATGGGCAGAAGCCATCCGCTTGGCATCGTCTTTGCGGCGTTGCTCTTCGGTATCCTCTACCAGGGCGGCGCGGATCTCTCGTTTGAAATGCCCAATATCACCCGCGAGATGATCGTCGTCATCCAGGGTCTGGTGATCCTGTTTGCCGGTGCCCTTGAATTTATGTATCGCCCCGCGCTTGTGCGCATCTACCAGAATTTCGTGAAGAGGTAAGGCCATGGAAAGCTTCGACATGCTGGTCAGCATTCTCGGTTCGACCGTCCGCCTGACCATTCCGCTTCTGTTTACCGCCCTTGCGGGGCTATTCTCCGAACGCGCCGGCGTGTTCGATATCGGTCTTGAAGGCAAGATGCTGGCTGCCGCCTTCGCATCCGCCTGCGTTGCCTATCTGACCAAAGACCCCTGGGCTGGCCTTGCTGCCGGTATCGGTATCTCGATCTTCTTCTCGCTGGTGCATGGCTTTGCCGTCATCACCAATCGCGGCAACCAGATCGTCTCCGGCGTGGCGCTGAACTTCGTCGCCGCTGGCCTCACCGTCGTTCTGGGTCAAGCCTGGTTCGGCCAGGGCGGACGCACGCCGCAGATCACCGGAGAAGGCCGCTTCACGCCGATCATTCTGCCGGGTGTGGACATGATGCGTGAAGTGCCCTTCATCGGTCCCCTCTACGCCAATGTCATTTCCGGCAACAACATTCTGACCTATCTCGCCTTTCTGGCCGTGCCGATTTCCTGGTGGGTGCTTTACCGCACGCGCTTTGGCCTTCGTCTGCGCGCTGTCGGTGAGAACCCGGGTGCCGTGGATACGGCTGGCATTTCGGTGGCATGGATGCGCTTCCGCGCCGTCATCGTTGCCGGTTTCCTGTGCGGCTTCGCCGGTACCTATCTTGCCGTTGCGCAGTCGGCGGCCTTCATTGCCAACATGTCTGCCGGCAAGGGCTATATTGCACTTGCCGCTCTGATCTTCGCCAAGTGGAAGCCGGTTCCGGTCATGTTTGCCTGCCTTCTCTTCGGCTTCCTCGATGCGATGGCGAACTTCATGCAGGGCAAGGCGATCCCCGGCATCGGCGAAGTGCCGGTGCAGATCTTCCAGGCGCTGCCCTATATCCTCACCTGCATTCTGCTCGCCGGTTTCATCGGCGTCGCCAAGCCGCCAAAGGCCGGTGGTGTTGCCTACTCCAAGGAGCGTTGATCGATGCTGAACGAACCGACGACCCACGCGCTCTTCGAAGCCGCCCGTGAGGCCATGGGCTTTGCCCATGCGCCCTACTCGAAGTTCCCGGTGGGCGCTGCGATCCGTGCCGAAGATGGCAAGGTCTATAAGGGTGCCAATATCGAAAACCTGTCCTTCCCTCAGGGCTGGTGCGCGGAGCCTTCCGCCATCAGCGCCATGGTGATGGGCGGCGCGAGAGAGATCAAGGAGATCGCGGTCATCGCAGAAAAGCTGGCGCTCTGCCCCCCTTGCGGCGGCTGCCGCCAGAAGATTGCAGAGTTCGCAAGCGCTGAAACGAAGGTCTATCTCTGTGACGAGAGCGGCGTGCAGAAGGTGATGACCATGGACGAACTTCTGCCCTTCAGCTTCAAGACCGAGTTGTAAGATGGATCACGCGATCATCGACGTTTTGGTGGAACGGCTGAATGGGCTTGTTCCCCGCACAGCCATCGTGCTCGGCTCCGGCCTCGGCGTGCTGGTGGATGAGGTCGTAGACCCGATCCGCATTCCCTATTCGGATATCCCAGGTTTTCCGGAAAGTGCCGTCTCCGGCCATGCCGGTGAAGTGGTGGCCGGGTATCTCGGCGGCCAGCCGGTCATCATGCTGTCCGGCCGTGTGCATTACTACGAAAAGGGCGACGCCTCGGCCATGCGCCCGGCGATCGAGGCGCTTGCAGGTATCGGCGTACAGTCGCTGATCCTCACCAATTCGGCAGGCTCGGTTCGCCAGGACATGCCGCCCGGCTCGGTGATGCAGATTACCGACCACATCAACTATTCCGGCATGAACCCGCTGATCGGCGAAGAGAGCGACAGGCGTTTCGTCGGCATGACCAGCGCTTACGATGCGGATCTGACGCTTGCCATGCGCAATGCGGCCATCCGTGCGACCGTGCCGCTGTTTTCCGGCGTCTACATGTGGTTTTCCGGCCCAAGCTTTGAAACACCGGCGGAAATTCGCATGGCGCGCACGCTCGGTGCCGATGCTGTGGGCATGTCCACCGTGCCCGAAGTGATCCTTGCGCGCTTTTTCGGGATGCGCGTTGCCGCAGCTTCCGTTATTACCAATTACGGTGCGGGCATGACCGGTGCCGAACTGAGCCATGACGAGACAAAGGACATGGCTCCGATCGGCGGTAAACGTCTTGCCGCTGTTTTAACGGAAATGATTTCGGGAGGAAACTAAGCATGGAACTTCAGCGCCCGCGCGAAGCAGCCAGCCTCGCTTTGTCCTTGCTGGACCTGACCAATCTGAAAGAGGATTGCACGCCCGAGCAAATCGCCAGCCTCTGCCAGAGAGCGCATACGCAGTTCGGCAATACGGCTGCCATCTGCATCTGGCCGCGTTTCGTCGCGCAGGCACGTGCGGCCTTCGGCAACAATCATTCGATCCGCATTGCCACCGTCGTGAATTTTCCATCGGGCGACCTGGATGTCGCGACCGTCGTTGGCGAAACCGAGCGCGCCATCCGCGATGGTGCCGACGAAATCGATCTCGTCATCCCCTATCGCAAATTCATCGCAGGCGATGAAGCGTCGGTCGCCGAGATGGTCGCGGCCGTTCGCAAGGCCTGCCCTGAACCTGTTCTGCTGAAAGTCATCCTCGAAACGGGCGAGTTGAAAGACAAGACTCTGATCCGCCGTGGCAGCGAAATTGCCATTGCCGAGGGGGCCGACTTCATCAAGACCTCCACCGGCAAGGTCGCGGTCAATGCGACGCTGGAAGCAGCCGACATCATGCTGCAGGCCATCCGCGACAGCAGGAAGAAGGTCGGCTTCAAGCCTGCGGGCGGGATTGGCACGGTTGCCGATGCGACGCTTTACCTGCGTCTGGCGGAAACCATCATGCAGCCCAATTGGGCCATGCCCTCCACCTTCCGCTTCGGTGCGTCCAGCCTGCTGGATGACGTCTTGACCGTGCTGGCGGGTGGCGAGCCGGCCAAAGCCGCCAGCGGATATTGATCTCCCATGCTTCCGCAGGAAATCATCCGCCGCAAGCGTGATGGCGAGACGCTTGCCGCAACCGATATTGCGGCCTTCATCGCCGCACTCTCCGACGGGTCGATTTCCGAAGGTCAGGCGGCGGCTTTCGCCATGGCGGTATACTTTCGCGGCATGACGCGCGAGGAGACGGTGGCGCTCACACTCGCCATGCGTGACAGCGGCGATGTGCTCTCCTGGGCCGATATTGGCAAGCCGATTTCCGACAAGCATTCGACCGGCGGTGTCGGCGACAATGTCTCGCTGATGCTCGCGCCGATCGTTGCGACCTGTGGGCTGGCGGTCCCGATGATATCTGGCCGTGGTCTTGGCCATACCGGCGGGACACTGGACAAGCTCGAAGCCATCCCCGGCTATGATGTGATGCCGAACGAGGCGCTGTTCCGCCGAACGGTCAAGGATGTTGGTTGCGCCATCATCGGCCAGACGGGGGATCTCGCGCCTGCGGACAAGCGGCTTTATGCCATCCGCGATGTGACGGCGACGGTGGATTCCATACCGCTCATCACCGCCTCCATTTTGTCGAAGAAGCTCGCAGCGGGTCTCGAGACGCTGGTGCTTGACGTAAAATTCGGCAGCGGCGCCTTCATGCTGACTGCCGAGGAAGCCGAACTGCTTGCTGCGGCCCTGGTGCAGGTCGCCAATGGTGCGGGCGTAAAAACGTCGGCGTTGATCACCGACATGAACGAGCCTCTTGCGGATGCGGCTGGTAATGCGCTCGAAATCGTTCACTGCCTGGATTTCCTGCAGGGTCGAAAAGGCGGCACGCGCATCGAGATGCTGGTGCTTGCTTTTGCGGCAGAGATGTTGGTGCAGGGCGGTGTGGTATCGACGCTGACCGACGCCGAGGCAATGGCGCGCGAGGCGCTCTCTTCCGGTCGCGCCATGGAGCGCTTTGCGCAGATGGTCAGCTCACTCGGCGGCCCCACCGACTTCATCGACCGGCCTCAACACTATCTGAAAGCCGCACCGCACGTCGTACCTGTTACAGCCCAGGCGAGTGGATGGCTTGCATCCTGCCAGGCGCGGGATGTGGGCATGGCGGTCGTCGAGCTTGGCGGGGGACGTCGTCACCCCAGCGACCGGATCGACCACCGCGTCGGTCTGTCGGACATCCTGCCGCTCGGCACGAAGGTGGAAGAAGGCCAGCCGATTGCGGTGGTGCATGCGGCAAGCCGTGAAGAAGCAGACCATATAGCTGCATCCGTACGAAGCTATTACGCAATCTCGGACGCACCTATTGCGTCCGCACCGGTCATCGTCAAGCGTCTGGCCTGAGAGCGGTCGGCATTCAATGCCGCCGCTCAATCATCGTCTCTTACAGGCCGAGCCCTTCGAACAGCGCGGTGGAAAGATACCGTTCCGCGAAGGACGGAATGATCACCACGATGGTCTTGCCAGCATTCTCCTCCCGCGCACCGACCTTGATGGCGGCAGCAAGCGCCGCGCCTGAGGAAATGCCAACCGGAACGCCTTCCAGCCGTGCCGCCAGGCGTGCGGTCTCGAAAGCATCGTCGTTGCTGACGGTAACGATCTCGTCGTAGATCTTGGTATCGAGAATGCTCGGCGCAAAACCCGCACCGATCCCCTGGATCTTGTGCGGACCGGGCGTGCCGCCGGACAGAACCGGACTGTCTGTGGGCTCGACGGCCACGACCTTGATATCTGGCTTGCGGCCCTTCAGCACCTGACCGACGCCCGTGATCGTCCCACCCGTGCCGATGCCGGACACAAAGATATCGACTGTGCCATTGGTGTCGTTCCAGATCTCCTCTGCCGTCGTCTTGCGGTGGATTTCCGGATTGGCGGGGTTTTCGAACTGCTGCGGGATGATGGCGTCGGGCAGCGTTTCTGCCAGTTCATGCGCCTTGGCAATCGCGCCCTTCATGCCCTTCGGGCCTTCGGTCAGAACCAGCTCGGCGCCGAGAAGCGCCAGCATCTTGCGGCGCTCGACCGACATGGTCTCTGGCATGGTGAGGATCAGCTTGTAGCCCTTGGCGGCAGCGGCGAAGGCCAGCGCAATGCCGGTATTGCCCGAGGTCGGTTCGACAAGCGTCGTCTTGCCGGGGGCGATCTTTCCTTGCGCTTCCAGCGACTCGATCATCGCCACGCCGATGCGATCCTTGACGGAGGCGATGGGGTTGAAGAATTCGAGCTTTGCCAGAAGCGTCGCGTGCACACCTTTTTCCTTCGCCAGCTTGTCCAGACGTACGAGCGGCGTGTCGCCGATCGTTTCGGTGATCGAGGAATAGATGCGTCCGCGTCCGGGTTTCTTCGCTTCCGACATGCCTGCTCTCCTGCCTTATGTCCTCATGCAATCGCGCGCAGGATAGGGCGATACTGGCAGGGAAGCCAGAGAACAAACGTGCTTATAGGGCGAGGTGCCTGGGATAGATCACCAATCTCAGGGCCTGACGTAGAAGACCGTTCTCAACTGGCGCGTGTTGCGATCATCGCCGCGGTTCCCGCCAGGATGCCTGCTGCGGTGCGGTTGAGGATCGTCAAGGCGCTTGGGCGCTTCAGCAATGCGCGGGCTTTGGAGGCCAGCAGAATATAGGGCAGCAATACCGCCATCAGAACGGTAAAGGTCAAGCCGATCAGAAGCGCATATTCGGGAAGGCCGATCCCGCGGATGTCGATCAGGGTCGGGACGAGCGCGACATAGAACAACATGGTCTTGGGATTGCCGAGCGTGATGAACAGACCGGACAGGAAGGACATGCCGATGCTGGTGCTTTTCTTCGCCTGCAAGTCCTGCGGCAGAAGCCCGGCGGTCCAAAGCTTCCAGGCGATGTAAAGCAGATAGGCGGCACCGGCGAATTTCAGCACCATGAAGGCTTCCTGAAAGGTCTGTGCGACGAAGGCAAGACCGAGGATGACCGCCGTCAGATAGACCATATCTCCCAGCACCAGACCAAGCCCCATGAAGAAGGTCTCGCGGAAACCCGAACCCAACGCGCGCGCAACGATCGCCGTCATTCCCGGGCCTGGAATGGCTGCAGCGATGAACAGGGCCATGGCGTAGGCAAGGATGGTGGTGATGGTCATGGACATGTCCCCTCGCGTCAGTCCGTCGAGACATACTCCAGAATTTGCCGCCTCACAACGTCGTGATGACTAGACACCGGTCGAGCCGAAGCCGCCCGCACCGCGCGTCGTCTTCGTGAACTCGCTGACCTCAGTAACCGTCACCTGCGTCACCGGGGCAATGACCATCTGGGCGATGCGCATGCCACGCTCGATGGTGAAATCCGCCTGCCCCAGATTGGCGAGAATGACCTTCACCTCACCGCGATAGTCGCTATCCACGGTGCCCGGCGAATTGAGGCAGGTGATGCCGTTCTTGATCGCAAGGCCGGAGCGCGGCCGGATCTGCGCCTCATAGCCGAAGGGGACTTCGAAGATGAAACCGGTCGGCACCAGTGCTCGCTCACCGGGGCGGAGCGTCATCGTCTCGCCAGCCTCCACGGCAGCGCGAAGATCCATGCCGGCGGCGCCTGTCGTCTCGTAGGACGGCAGCTCGATGCCTTCACCATTGGGAAGACGGATGAGTTTCAGGGTGGGAGACGGGGCGTTTTGCGTGTTCATGCGGCATTAGTTTGCGCTCGCGGGGTCAAGGTCAATTGCAAAAGCGGGCTCGAAACGCTAGATAGCCCGCAATTCCACAGGATTTGTTAGATGGCCGAAACACTCGCCGAGGCGGTCTCCCGCCGCCGCACCTTTGCTATTATCGCGCACCCGGATGCGGGTAAGACGACGCTGACCGAGAAGCTCTTGCTGTTCGGCGGAGCGATTCAGCTTGCCGGTGAGGTGAAGGCCAAGAAGGACCGCATCCAGACCCGTTCGGACTGGATGAAGATCGAGCGCGAGCGCGGCATCTCCGTCGTGACCTCGGTCATGACCTTTGAATATAATGACCGCGTCTTCAACATTCTCGATACGCCCGGTCACGAGGACTTTGCCGACGACACCTACCGCACGCTGACGGCCGTGGACGCCGCCATCATGGTTATCGATGCCGCCAAGGGTATCGAGCCGCGCACGCTGAAGCTTTTCGAAGTCTGCCGCATGCGCGACATTCCGATCATCACCTTCATCAACAAGATGGACCGTGAGAGCCGCGACGCCTTCGAGATTCTCGATGAGGTGGAAGAAAAGCTGGCGCTCGACACCGCACCGATCACCTGGCCGGTCGGGCGTTCGAAGACCTTCTGTGGCGCTTACAATCTTGCCGAAAACACCTTCCGCGGCAACGACACACAGATCGATGGTCTGCCGGTCAACGGTCCGCAGGCGGTTGCCGACAGGCTGCCTGAAAACGAGCGGGATGCCTTTATTGAAGAAACGGAACTGGCCATGGAAGCCTGCCGTCCCTTCGATCGTCAGGCGTTTCTCGAAGGCCACATGACGCCGGTCTTCTTCGGCTCGGCGCTTCGCAACTTCGGTGTGCGCGATCTGATCAATGCGCTTGGCGATTTTGCCCCGCCGCCGCGCGATCAGGTAGCCGATACCCGCCTCGTCCATGCGGCGGAAGAAAAGATGACGGCCTTCGTCTTCAAGATCCAGGCCAATATGGACCCCAACCACCGCGACCGCATCGCCTTTGCCCGCATCTGCTCCGGCAAGCTGGAGCGCGGCATGAAGGCGCGCCTTGCGCGCACCGGCAAGCAGATGGGCCTCACCGCGCCGCAATTCTTCTTTGCCTCGCAACGCCAGCTGGCAGACACTGCCTATGCCGGAGACGTGGTGGGAATTCCCAACCACGGCACGCTGCGCATCGGCGATACGCTGACCGAAGGCGAGAACCTGGTCTTCCAGGGCGTGCCGAACTTCTCGCCGGAAATTCTGCGCCGTGTGCGGCTAGAGGACGCGATGAAGGCGAAGAAGCTGAAGGAAGCGCTGCAGCAGATGGCTGAAGAAGGCGTTGTGCAGCTGTTTTCGCCCGAAGACGGTTCGCCAGCCATCGTCGGCGTTGTCGGCGCACTGCAGCTCGACGTGTTGAAGGAACGACTGATGGGCGAATATGGCCTGCCGGTCTCCTTCGAAATGTCGCGCTTCTCCATCTGCCGCTGGATTTCGTCCGATCAGCCTGCGGAATTCGAGAAATTCCTGAACGTCAAGCGCGGCGATATCGCCCGCGACCTCGACGGCGATCCGGTGTTTCTGGCGCAGGATGCCTTCTCGCTGCGCTATGAAGCCGAGCGTTTTCCGGCCATCAAAATGGTCGCGATCAAGGAATATCACGTCGCCAAGGCGGCGTGATTGCACTTTGCTTACCAACGGTTGGAGCCATTTGAATTGGCGCATCGTGCTTATCCGAAAATCGATTTCGATTTTCGGGCCGATGCTGTAGTTTCCCGTTCCAACGGGAAACTGGTCTTTGCGCATGGCTCTGTCGAACAAGCATATTCTGCTCATCATTTCCGGTGGCATTGCCGCCTATAAGAGCCTCGATCTCATCCGCCGGCTGAAAGAGCGCGGCGCCAAGGTGACGCCGGTGATGACCAGGGGCGCGCAGGAGTTCGTCACGCCGCTTGCCGTCGGGGCGCTTTCCGCCACGCATGTTTTCACCGAACTTTTCTCAAGGCAGGACGAGCAGGATGTCGGCCATATTCGGCTGGCACGCGATTGCGATCTCGTTCTGGTGGCACCCGCGACAGCCGATCTTCTGGCGAAGATGGCAAACGGGCTGGCGGACGATCTGGCCTCCACCGTTTTGCTGGCGACCGACCGACCTGTTCTGGTCGCGCCTGCGATGAACCCGAAAATGTGGGAGGCCAAGCCTACCAAGCGCAATATCGCGACGCTGAAGGGCGACGGCATCGCCTTTATTGGTCCCATGGCGGGCGAGATGGCAGAAAAGGGCGAGGCTGGTGTGGGCCGCATGGCCGAGGCCCTGCAGATCGCCGAAGCCGTCGAGCTCCTGCTGGACGATGCGCCGAAGCCGCTGAAGGGCAAGACGGCCATCGTGACTTCCGGTCCAACGCATGAGCCAATCGATCCCGTGCGATATATCGCCAACCGTTCATCCGGCCAGCAGGGCCACGCCATTGCTGCCGCCCTCGCAAAGCTTGGCGCTAAAGTGACGCTCGTTTCCGGTCCTGTGACGATCCCTGATCCGACTGGGGTGACGACCATCCATGTGGAGCGCGCCGAGGAAATGCGCGACGCCGTGCTTGGCAAGCTGCCGTCCGACATCGCCGTCTTCGTCGCTGCGGTTGCGGATTGGCGTGTCGCGAGCTCTTCGGAGCAAAAAATCAAGAAGCAACCCGGTGACGCCCCGCCAGCGCTGCAACTGACCGAGAACCCCGATATTCTCAAAACCGTCGGCCACCACGAAAAACGCCCTCGCCTCGTCATCGGCTTTGCGGCGGAAACGCAGAATGTCGAGGACAATGGACGCGCCAAGCTTCAACGCAAGGGCGCCGACATGATCGTGGCCAATGATGTTTCGCCGGAAACCGGCATCATGGGCGGCGCGCGCAACCAGGTGAAGATCATTTCTGCAAGCGGTGTCGATGCCTGGCCGGACATGTCCAAGACCGAGGTTGCCGAAAGGCTGGCGGCATTGATCGCAGAGAGATTGACATGAGCCTCTTCGAGCGGAAAACGTTTGATGCCACCCTTGGTGCCTGGCCGGGCGTTCGCTTTGTCGATCAGTGGGATTCGCATGTCGCCAAGGTCGGCGACAAGGTGTTTGCGGTGCTCGGCGAACGGGACGACTGGCGGCTTGTCGTCAAATGCTCGGAAGAAAGCTTCGAGATTTTGACGTCGCTGGAAGGCATTGCCCAGGCACCCTATTTCGCCAAACGCAAATGGGTGTCGATCAGCGATCATTCCCCGCTGGAAGGCGAAGAGCTTGAGCACTATCTGCACCGTTCCTACGAGCTCGTCGCGGCAGGACTGACAAAGAAGCTGCGCGCAGAACTCGGCATCGTGCTGGAGACGTGAGTCGGGCTCGGCTAACCCCTGCCGCGGCGTCATCCTCGCCCTTGAGGCGAGGATCCACGGCCAAAAGCAAGGCTCTCAGCCCTTAGGCACCGACCTGCGCAATCCAGTCATTGAGATTGTAGTAATTTGTCACGCGCGAGACCTTGCCATCCTTCAACTCAAAAAAGGCGCCAGCCGGCAGAACATAGGTCTGGCCGTTCGCTTCCGGCAGACCTTCATCCGTCGCCAGGTACTCGCCATTGACCACGAATTCGGCAGACGCGCGCTTGCCGTCTTCGCTGGCCATGATCACCATGTCGGTGAGGTTTTCCTTGTAGCAACGATTCATGTGCTGCATGAACGTCGCGAACACCTGCTTGCCGACCTGCCGCTCGCCCTGATTGATGTCGTGCACCACATCATCGGTCAGGAGAGCAAGAAAGGCATCCATATCCTGACGGTTGAAGGCATCGTAATAGGCGCGGATGGTTTCAATGGCGGGCATGATCGGTCTCCCTCAAGGCTTGCACAGCATTTCCATGACGGTATAACCAAGGAAAATGCAGGTGAACATGCCCATGACCGTCGAAATCCGTTCCCTTTCCGGCATTGATGCCGCACCTTTCTTCGACGATCTGTCTCGGTTGCGCATCACCATCTTTCGCGCCTTCCCCTATCTTTACGACGGATCGTTCGATTACGAGCACACCTATCTTTCGACCTATGCGAAGGCTGAGGGCGCGGTGTTCGTGCTCGCGATGCATGGCGAAAAGATCGTCGGCATGTCGACGGGCATGCCGATGATTGCGGAAACGGATGAGGTGAAGACACCTTTCCTTGCTGCCGGGTATGATCTCGAGAAAATCTTCTATTTCGGCGAGAGCGTGCTGTTGCCCGAGTATCGTGGCCATGGCCTAGGCGTGCGTTTCTTCGAGGAGCGCGAAGCGCATGCAAATCGCCTCGGCGGTTTCGAGTGGTGCACCTTCTGTGCCGTCGAGCGTCCGACTGACCATCCCCGACGTCCCGCCGATTATGTGCCGTTGAACGACTTCTGGGCAAAGCGTGGTTACACCCATCACCCGGAGCTTCACACCGCCTTCACGTGGCAGGATCTGGATGAAGATGCAGAGAGCCCGAAACCTCTCTCCTTCTGGATGAAGAGGATTGCCGCATGACCCGGCTTGCCGCCTGCCAATATGCAATCGAGCTGATCGAGACCTGGGAGGACTATGCCAAGCATCTTGCTGCGATCGTAGCCGAGGCGAAGGCAAAGGGCGCGGAACTGCTTCTGCTGCCGGAATATTCCGCCATGGCGCTGACCGGGCAATTGCCGAAAGATGTGCGCTCCGATCTGCACGGCTCGATCGAGGCGATGCAAAGCCTGATCCCCTCCTGGGTAGAGCTCTGCGAAGAACTGGCGCGTGAGCATCAGATCCTGTTTCAGCCAGGCAGCGCGCCGGTGAAAGATGCCGATGGCAAGTTCCGCAATCGTGCCTGGCTGTTTGGTCCCGACGGGCTGATCGGCTATCAGGACAAGCAGATCATGACGCGTTTCGAGCGCGAGCAATGGTTTATCGATGCGGGCGTGGACGGTCTAAAAGCCTTCGACACCCCTATCGGCAAGCTCGGTATTCTCATCTGTTACGACAACGAATTCCCGATGCTGGGCCGCAGGCTGGCGGAGATGGGCGTGGAACTGGTGCTGGCGCCGAGCTGCACGGACACGCTGGCAGGCTCCTACCGGGTGCGGATCGGCGCACAGGCGCGCGCCCTGGAAAATCAGTTTGCCGTGCTTTCCTCCCCCACGGCCGGAGACGCGCCATGGTCGCCAGCGGTCGATGAAAATCGTGGACGTGCCGCCCTTTACGTTCCCTCCGACTACGGCATGCCGGCCAATGGCATCGTGGCGGAAAGCGACAGCGACGCGGTGAGTGAGAGCACGCTTCTGATCGTCGATATCGATCTTGCCGATGTGGCGCGTCTGCGCACGCAAGGACAGGTCGCGACGCGGCGGGACTGGAGCGAGCAGTTCCCCGGCTGAAAAGCCGATTTCGCCGCCGCTTGCCGCCATAGAACAGCTTCCATTTGCCCGCGAAACCCTCTATAGCGCGGGGCATGAGCACCAATTCGACCCGTACGCCCCTCGACCATATCCGCAACTTCTCCATCGTCGCCCATATCGACCATGGCAAATCCACCCTGGCCGACCGGTTGATCCAATCGACGGGCGGCCTTGCCGAGCGCGATATGTCCGAGCAGGTGCTGGACAATATGGATATCGAGCGTGAGCGCGGCATCACCATCAAGGCCCAGACCGTGCGCCTGCATTACAAGGCGAATAACGGCGAAATCTACGTGCTGAACCTCATCGACACGCCCGGCCATGTAGACTTCGCCTATGAAGTATCGCGGTCGCTATCGGCCTGCGAAGGCTCGCTTCTGGTGGTGGATGCTTCGCAGGGCGTGGAAGCGCAGACGCTTGCCAACGTCTATCAGGCGATCGACAACAATCACGAGATCGTCACGGTGCTCAACAAGATCGACCTGCCTGCTGCAGAGCCGGATCGCATCAAGGAACAGATCGAGGAAGTCATCGGCATCGATGCCTCCGAAGCCGTGATGATTTCGGCCAAGACCGGTCTTGGCATTCCCGACGTTCTGGAAGCCATTGTCCATAAGCTGCCCGCGCCCAAGAGCGAAGCCGGTGAGAAGGGTGCGCTTAAGGCGCTGCTCGTCGATAGCTGGTACGACACCTATCTCGGCGTCATGGTTCTGGTGCGCATCATCGATGGCGTGCTGACCAAGGGCCAGCAGATCCGCATGATGGGCTCTGGCGCCAAGTACACGATCGAGCGCGTCGGCGTTCTGACGCCGAAGATGCTTACCGTGGACAGCCTCGGACCTGGCGAAATCGGCTTTATCACCGCCTCGATCAAGGAAGTGGCCGACACGCGCGTCGGTGACACGATCACCGATGACAAGCGTCCGACGGAAAAGGCCCTGCCCGGTTTCAAGCCGGCCCAGCCGGTGGTGTTCTGCGGTCTCTTCCCGGTCGATGCGGCAGACTTCGAAGATCTGCGCGCCGCCGTCGGCAAGCTTCGCCTGAACGATGCGTCCTTCTCCTTCGAAATGGAAAGCTCCGCAGCCCTCGGCTTCGGCTTCCGTTGCGGCTTCCTCGGCCTTCTGCATCTCGAAATCATTCAGGAGCGTCTTGAGCGCGAGTTCAATCTCGACCTCGTCGCCACTGCCCCTTCGGTCGTCTACGAGATGACCCTGACGGACGGCACGGAGAAGGAACTTCACAACCCGGCGGACATGCCGGATGTGGTGAAGATCAAAGATATTCGCGAGCCCTGGATCAAGGCGACGATCATGACGCCGGATGAATATCTCGGTGGCATTTTGAAGCTTTGCCAGGACCGTCGCGGCATCCAGACGGAGCTGACCTATGTCGGCAACCGCGCCATGATCACCTATGAGCTGCCGCTCAACGAAGTGGTGTTCGACTTCTACGACCGCCTGAAGTCGATCTCCAAGGGCTATGCCTCCTTCGACTACAACATCATCGATTACCGCGAGGGCGATCTGGTGAAGATGTCGATCCTCGTCAATGGCGATCCGGTCGATGCGCTTTCCATGCTGGTTCACCGCTCGGCGGCGGACCGTCGCGGGCGCGGCATGTGCGAAAAGCTGAAGGAACTCATTCCGCCGCACATGTTCCAGATCCCGATCCAGGCCGCCATCGGCGGCAAGGTCATCGCGCGTGAGACCGTTCGCGCGCTGCGCAAGGACGTGACTGCCAAGTGCTATGGCGGCGACGCCACCCGCAAGCGCAAGCTGCTGGACAAGCAGAAGGAAGGCAAGAAGCGCATGCGCCAGTTCGGCAAGGTGGAGATCCCTCAGGAAGCCTTCATTGCCGCGCTGAAGATGAACGACGAATAAGCCCTCCTCGTTTGTGTTTCAAAAATCCCGGCTCATGGTCGGGATTTTTTGTTTCATGGATCGCTATAGATCGGGAAACATCAGCGAACGGTGTGCCGCAGTGCCAGCCATTGCGCCGTCTCCCACGGCAAGTGCGACCGAACCGGTTGGACGAGCGATGTCGCCGCAGGCAAAGACACCGCGCTTCGTTGTCTGCTTCATCGCATCCGTGCGAATGGTCATGCCCATCGGCGTTTCCTCCAAAGAGCAACCCAATGGCTCAATCCAGGATGCGGATATCCGGAGCGTCGGTTGAGTGAAAAGCCCGTCCATTGCAAGCCTTCGTCCGTCGGTGAGAACAACATCCGCCTTACCGCCGATCTCCTGGATCGAACCCTCTTCCACCCTTGTGCCGCGCGCGGCCAATTGGGCGCGCTGCTCCTGATCCGGCACGAAGGTGCCATTGGTGAAGAGGGTCGTCGTCCCCCAATCGGGCAGCATCAATCCATGATGAATGGCGAGCACGGACGCGGCAATCACGCCGATCCGACCCTGGTTCAGCTCGTAACCATGGCAATAGGGGCAATGAAATACGCTCTGCCCCCAGCGTTCATGCAAACCCGGTATCGGTGGCAAATCGTCCGTCACACCTGCGGCGATGATGAGCCTTCGGCCAATCTTTCGCTCTCCTCCGTCAATTTCTACCTCGAAGGCATCGAAGGCGCCGCTGACATGTGTTGCGAGACCATCGATCCAGTCGATCGTCTCATAGGCCTCAATCTGGTGGCGAGCCTTGGCAATGATCTCGCCTGGCGCTTTTCCATCCTGTCCGAGAAAGCCATGCGAGTGGCTGGCAAAGCGGTTGCGGCGGTTGCCCGCATCGATGACGAGAACGCGGCGGCGGGCGCGCCCAAGCTGGAGCGCTGCGGAAAGGCCCGCATAACTTCCTCCGATAATGATGACATCATAGGTCATGGCATGGACTCCCTCTCAAAACCAATTTCGTAACTTATATTGTTACGTGAAATAGGAAGTCAATATCATGTAACTCTGATTGTTACATATGGATCATCGTGGTATGGTTTGGGATGGAGATCCGATGAGACAAGATACCCGCCTATCACGAGTGCTGCATGTGCTGATCCATATGGAAAAGCATGAGAAACCAGCGACATCCGACGCAATCGCTGCCATGTTGCAGACCAATCCGGTGGTCGTCCGGCGCACGATGGCGGGCTTGCGCGACGCTGGCTATGTCACGTCGGAAAAAGGCCATGGCGGCGGCTGGGTTCTGGCGCGACCGCTCGCGGAGATCACGCTTCTCGATATCCACAAGGCGCTCGGAAATCCCGATATGTTTTCGATCGGCCTTTCGGGGGACAACCCGGCTTGCGTGATCGAACAGTCGGTCAACGTCGCACTGGCGGATGCCATGACAGAAGCGCAAGCGCTCCTGCTCGACCGCTTTGGTAAGATCACGCTTGCCGATCTCGCCCGCGAATCCTTCAACCGATGGGCTCAGTCGGGTCACAAGCCGTCGGCGATGGAGGGCTTTTAACAAAGACAAGCCGCCTGCCTTTCGGCAAGCGGCTCTCTCAAGTTACGTCAGTGACGATTACGGCTGTGTCGATGTGCCGTTGGTGTTCGGCGAAGCCGGAGCAGCGCCATTCGCTGGCGGCGTTGCTGGAGCCGTTGGCGTCATCGGTGCCGGGGCCGGAGCCTGATCGCTGACAGCCGGCGGCGTCGTGGACGACGTCGTGGTCGGGTCTGTGGTGGACGGGCTGCTCATCTGCATCCAGATGAAACCGCCGACGAGCAGAACGACGATGATGGCTGCCCACGGTGCCCAGCCAGCGGACTTGCGGTGGGTCTCGGGCGTTGTGCGCAGTTCAGGGCGGTCCGGACGAAGGTTAGGGTCGCGGGGCAGATTTGGATCAAAAGTCATGGTGTTTTCTCCTCTTCCAATGCGAAGAAAATGCACGTCTGCGTGAATGGTTCCTAAAATGCCAAAAAACGTAACAGTCAGCGCCTCGCCAGCTCGATAGCTCTCTCGAGAATATCAGCGAATTGCGGGTGATCGCACTGCGACACGTTAAAGCGCATGAAGCTTGAGGCCGTGTCCGACTGGCTGAACACATTGCCGGGTGCAAGAACCATGGTGTCGGCAAGCGCGTGGCGCGCCACGTCGGCAGCATCGACCCCTGAAGGAAGCCGGCACCAGAGGAATATGCCCGCCTGCGGCTCTATCCATGGCTCGATGCCTAGCTGCCGCAACGTCGGTATCAGGCTCGCTCTTGCTCTTGAAAGCCTAGCCTTCAACGCTTCCATATGCCGCCGGTAGCTTCCGTCTTTCAGGACTTCCAGCACCAGAGCCTCGGACATCTGGCTGCCGGCGAAATTGGAGGCAATCTTCATATCGACCAGCGGGTCCAGCCATTCCCTGCGCGTGACGATGTAGCCGCATCGGGCCGAGGCCGAGAGAGCTTTCGAGAAGCTTCCGATCTGGATGACGCGGTTGAGCGCATCGAAGGCGGCAAGCCTTGGCGCTTTGGTGATCTCGAAGTCGGCAAAAATATCGTCTTCGATAATCGTCAGGTCCGCACGCTCCGACAGCATCAGCAGACGATGGGCGTTGACGGGTGAGAGAATGGCACCGGTCGGGTTGTGGATCGCCGAATTGGTGATGTAAAGCCTTGGACGATGCTCTTCCAATGCCTGTTCGAAGAGCGCGACATCTGGCCCATCTGCCGTGTAGGGCACCCCGATCACTTTGACCCGGTGGGCGCGCAGCAGGGCATGGAAATTGAAGTAGCATGGGTCGTCGACCAACACGGTTTGGCCGGGCTCCAACAGGAAGCGGCAGATCATGTCGATCGCCTGTGTTCCGGAATCCACCAGCAGGATTTGATCGGCCCCGACGACCAGACCGGATTCGGCCATTCGCCGCGCCAGAAGCTGGCGCAGCGGAAGCAGCCCGAGCGGCGTCCCGTAATCCGTCAGAACGTCGGTATTGGCGCGCGAGAGCGTGCGGAGCGCCTTGCGCAACGCTTCTTCCGGCATCCACGAGGGCGGCAGCCATCCGCAGCCGGGCATGGCAAAACCCTGTCCGCCTTCCAGTGCCAGTCGGGATACCCAGAAGGGATCGACTTGTCTGTCGAGCTTCGGCCCGATCTCCGCAAGCGAAAGCGGCGCCAGCTGACTGGCCACATAAAAGCCGGATCCCGGACGCGAGCGGATTGCCCCCTCGGCGACCAGCCTCTCATAGGCTTCCACCACGGTGGAAGTGGAGACCGTCAGCGCTTTTGCCAGCGCTCTGACGGAGGGAAGTTTCGCACCCGGCGTCAATATGCGCGCGGCGATGCGACGACGGATTTCCCCCATCACCGCATCGATACGGGGCGATGCACTCTCCACTCGCCTTGGCATCAGATCCATCTGTCCTGCTCATCAAACCATAACAGTTTTGCCAAACTGTACGTGACTGTTTCTGGCAGCGCCAGGGATTTCGCGACATAGAACTCAAAAAAGGAGTGACGACATGAACAAGGTGTCGAGCGGCTGGTTGAGCGGCTTCATCGGAGTATTGATTTTCAGCGGATCGCTGCCGGCCACACGCCTTGCGGTGACGGGTTTCGATCCCCTCTTCCTGACACTCGCTCGCGCCAGTATCGCCGGGCTGCTGGGGGCGGCACTTCTTCTTGCTTTTCGCCAGGCAAAGCCGGCGCGAAACGACCTGGTATCGCTCACGATCGTTTCACTCGGCGTTGTCGTCGGCTTTCCGCTTTTGACCGCGCTTGCGCTGAAGCACGTCACGTCCGCTCACTCGATTGTATTTATCGGGCTTCTTCCCCTCGCCACCGCGGTCTTTGCGGTGCTGCGTGGCGGTGAGCGGCCCCGCCTGACCTTCTGGCTGTTCTCCTGCCTTGGCAGCCTGCTGGTTGCGGGCTTTGCTCTCAGCCTCAATGGCGAGGGAAATCTGACCGGCGACCTGCTGATGGTCGCAGCGGTTCTTGTTTGTGGCTTGGGTTATGCGGAAGGTGCCGCGCTTTCGCGCCGGCTTGGTGGCTGGCAGGTAATTTCCTGGGCGCTGGTCATTTCATTGCCGGTCATGTTGCCGCTGGCGCTTTTTTCCATGCCCTCCACATGGAGCGGCATTGACGCACCGGCCTGGGGCGGATTGGCTTACGTCTCGCTTTTCAGCATGCTGATCGGTTTCATCTTCTGGTATCGCGGATTGGCGCTCGGTGGCATTGCAGCCGTCGGTCAACTCCAACTGCTGCAACCCTTTTTCGGTCTGTTGCTGGCTGCCACATTGCTCGGCGAGCCCGTCAGCCTCGCCATGCTGGCAGTCACGCTCGGCGTGGTCGCCTGCGTCGCGGGCGCGCGGAAGTTTGCGAAATAGACAGGAGGATCAACCGTTACCGCCGCGACCAATCCAGCGGTGCCAGTCCTCTTCTCTGCCGTTGAAGACATTGAGATCGATCTTGCCTTCAACGCCATGCGAAAGTCCGGAACCGGAATATTGCCAGAACAGCCACTTGCGGTCCGGGTAGACGCGCGATGGATGCTGGGCCACTGCTCGCAGCCAGAAGGGGTAGTCGCGCAGCTCGCCGGACAGGTGATCCTTGTAGAAATCCGGTGCGGTATAGATGATCGGGCGCTTGCCGTAATGGCGCTCGAGCCTGTCCATGAAGACCTGCATCTTTTCCAGCACTTGGGCGCGGGAAAGCCGCATCTTGCAGGAGGATTCGCCGTTATATTCGACGTCGATCACCGGCGGCAGCGCGTCGGGATCTCTCGGCACGTTGCGAATGAACCAGTCCGCCTGATGGCTTGCCGGACGGCACCAGTAGAAGAAGTGATAGGCGCCGCGGCGAACACCCGCCGCCTTTGCGCGCTCCCAGTTCGTCCGGAACATCGGGTCCAGATGGTCACCGCCATCGGTTGCCTTGATGAAGGCGAAGTTGGCGCCGCGCGTTCTCAAGCGCTCCCAGTCGATATTGGCCTGCCAGCGCGAGACATCGACGCCGTGAACTTCAAAATGTTTCGGCTGAACCCTGCCAAAATTAATCGGCTTGGCGTCGGAAAACGCCGGACGAAACACGCGCGAGCGCGCGGACGATCCCGCACTCATGGCAACGCTGCCAGCCATCGCGAGTTGGACGGGCCTGTCCTGAGGAAGATTGACGCGGGCTTGGGGAACGACGGGAGGTGCTATGACCGGTTCTGGCCGCTGCTGCGTCGACATCTGCTTGTCAACGGCCGCGAAAGCGGGCGAGCCCGCCGGCATCGGTCCGCCCCATGCCAGGACTTCCTGATGCTGCTTGGTGTTGAGAGCCACTCTCTGATCCGTCTGTCCCACGCTGGCCTGCGGAACGGGTGCGGAAGGCGTAACGGAATTCGTCACTTCCTTCGAAGGCAGACCCGCCATCAGGGCGTCCGGCCCGGAATTGGAGGTACAGCCCGTAAGAGATAGGCAGGCGAGAACAAAAGCTGGCACTGTCGATCGACGCATGAGAACCCGTACGCAAAACAAAATCGGGACATGCGCAACTGCCGCCGGTCCTGATAACCAAAAGGTATGACTAACGGGAAATTATCAAAAAAGACTGAATCCAATCTTTACGACAGGACGAGGCTTATGCGGGTAAAAGGGGCAGGTCTAAACTTTGCGTGAGGAGCCGGTAGGTTCAAAAGATGAATAGCCGGTTCGGCTGGGTCAGTTGCCCATCAGAATATCGAGAAGCGTCGTCTGCTTTGGCCCGTTCTGTCGCGGTGGTGCGCCTCCGCCGATATCCGCAGGCGGTACGGGTCCACCTGCCTGCTGAGGCGGATAGGCTTGCTGCGGATACTCAGGCGGTGGTGCTGGCACCGTGCCTGCGGTTTGCTCCGCACCCACGGGGGCGGGCGGATAATCCGTCGGTGTTGGGGCAGAGCCGCCGCCGAGCGCATTGGAGATGATATCGCCGATCGTCGCTGGAGCCTGCGGGCTTTGCGCCATGGGTTGGCCGATTTCCTGCCCGCCATAGGCCCCAAGCCCAAAAAGCGGTGATGGCGACAGGCCACTATGGGCTGCTGTCATGAATTCCTTCCAGGCCTTGGCCGGCAAGCCGCCGCCCGTCACCTTCTTCATCGACGTGCCGTCATCATTGCCGAACCAGACGCCGGTGGTCAGTTGGCTGGTGTAGCCGACGAAAAGCGCGTCACGGAAAGACTGCGTCGTGCCGGATTTGCCCGCCGCCTGCCAACCTTTCAGACGCGCAGCCTTGCCGGTGCCCTCATTGATGACGCCCGTCAGCATGCCGTTCATCGTCGCGGCGATGCCTTCATCGAGAACGCGGGGCGGGTTGTCGTATTTATTCTCATATAGAACCTTGCCGTCGGCATCGGTGATGCGCTTGACGATATGCGGCGTTGCCTTGAAGCCACCATTCATCATCGGCGCATAGGCCGAGGTCAGCTCCAGCAACGACACTTCGGACGTGCCGAGCGCAATCGAGGCGTTGGCCTGAAGGTCGGATTCGATGCCCATCCGGTGCGCTACCTGCGTAACCTTGTTGGGACCGACTTCCATGACGAGTTGGGCCGCAATCGTGTTTAGCGAATTGGCGATTGCGGTGGCAAGCGTCACTTCACCGCGATATTTCTGATCGTAATTTTCCGGCGTCCAGTTGCCGATCCGGACCGGCGCATCGTTGCGCACCGAGTTGGGTGTCAGGCCGGATTCGAGAGCGGCGATATAAACGAAGGGCTTGAAGGCGGAGCCCGGCTGGCGTTTGGCCTTGGTGGCGCGGTTGAACTGGCTTTCCGCATAGTCGGCGCCGCCGACGACGGCACGGACCGCACCCGAGCCATCCATCGACACCAGCGCGGCTTGCGACGCTCCGAGCTTCTTGCCTTCGCTCTTCAGCACGTCGTTGAGCGCCTTTTCGGCATCCTTCTCAAGATTGAGGTCGATGGTGGTGTCGATCGTCAGATCCTGCTTCACGTCGCCGATGAGACTTTTAACCTCATCCATGACCATATCGGCCGCGTAGTGCTCGGCACCCGACCAGAAGCGCTTCGCCTTGGTGGGCGGCTGGGACATGGCAGTCTTGATCTCGTCTTCGGAGATGAAGCCGACATCGCGCATGGACTGCAGCACGACCTGCGCACGCTCTTCCGCCGCTTGTGGGTCGCGCGCAGGAGACAGGCGCGATGGCGCCTTCAGGAGCCCCGCCAGCATTGCGGCTTCGCCGAGGTTCACATCACGTGCCGACTTGTTGAAGTATCGGCGCGAGGCGGCCTCGACGCCATAGGCGTTCGAACCGAAATAGACGCGGTTCAGATACATCGCGAGGATCTGGTCCTTGGTGTATTTCTGCTCCAGCCAGATGGCGAGCAGCGCTTCCTGGATCTTGCGCTCCAGCGTCTGCTCCGGGGACAGGAACAGGTTCTTGGCCAATTGCTGCGTCAGGGTCGAGCCGCCCTGAACCGTTCGGCCATGCAGAAGATTGGTGACCACAGCGCGCCCGAGGCCCAGCGGATCGACGCCGAAATGGGAGTAGAAACGCCGATCTTCGATGGCGATCACCGCCTGCGGGATATAGGGAGACATGTCCTCAAGCGACAAAGCCTCACCGCCCGTCGTGCCTCTATTGGCCAGAACCGTTCCATCGACGGCGACGATCTTCAGGTTCGGCGGGCGTTCGGGAATGGCCCATGTGCTGGCGCTCGGCATGCGCGCGCCATAATAGATGACGACGCCAGCCACCGCGATGCCGCCCCAGATGCCAAGCACGATGCACCAGTAGAAAATCCTGCGGAAAAAGCCGGTAATGCCGCCGCGCTCGCGCGTCTCACGTCTTGATTTCGATTTCGAAGGCTTGCTTCCGCGCTTTTTCGGCGGCGGTGCATCGGAGGGACCAGACTTCCGGCCACCACCATTGGTGCCGGCAACGCGATCACTGGCATCAAGACGCAGGTCGTCGCCGGAATCGTGAAAATCCCCAAAAGAAGGTTCAACTCTCTGGCGTGATTTTCCACTACCTGCCATCTATCAGAAACTGCTCCGTGATCATGATGCCGCGACGGACACGCTGTCATTCAACACATGTCCCGTTGAAGCTTAAATGCGGCGATTTAAGGTGGCGTTAAGGCGCAAAGCCCCTCACATTGGCGTCACCGCGCCCGCTTACTGGCAGACGTCGACCCATTCGGCCTTCGTCAATTGCACCAGGCGCTCGGGCGAGATGCGCACGGCGGCATTGATGGCACCCGCCGCAGGAACGACCTCGGCGTAATTCTTGAGCGACACATCGCAATAGACCGGTAAATCGGATGGCAAGCCGAAAGGGCAGACGCCACCAACGGGATGGCTCGTCACTTCAACTACCTCTTCGGCACCTAGCATGCGCGGCTTTGCAGCAAATCGATCCCGGAATTTACGATTGTCGAGCCGCTTCATGCCAGCCGTCACCACCAGCAGAATGGTATCACCCGCCTTGAGGCAAATGGTCTTGGCAATCTGATCGGGATCAACGCCATGCGCTTCGGCTGCCAGCGCCACTGTCGCGGAACTGGTCTCGGTCTCCAGTACCTTGATCTCTGGGGCATGGGTTGCAAAAAAATCTTGGACGGAACGAAGGCTCATGCGCAATCTTTAGGCGCACCTGGCGCTGAAAGCAATGGGACTAGCCCTAGCTATGCATTTTACGCAATGCTGCGCTGCAATGATATGTCTGTTTTCGAACGGGAACTCCTGTATCTTACAAGCATCGAAGCGACGCACTCCTCCTCCCAGCGTCGCCCGATTGGACTGACAGCACTCCTCCTCCCAGTTGTCAGTCAGTTTTAAAAACCCGGCGCACCTCCTCCCGCGCCGGGTTTTTTATTGCCTGAATGGCAACCTCCTTTGCGCAGACCATCATTCGAGCCGCCGGAATTTCGTCTTGAAGAGCGCGATTTTCGCAGGAAGAGCGCGATTTTGTCCTTGCGCATTCAGAGTGCTGCGAACGGCTCTACTGAAAATCGTCCGTGAGATTTGTCGCAAAACCATGCTGGAGGGAAACTTGACTTATTTGCTTCCTCGCCCTACTTCTCTCGCATCGATATTTGTTTGACGACCAGAGCTTCGGCGTTCCAAAAACGCACAGACGATCTTTCTTTCCTTCAAATTCGACCAACACCGCGCTGATTCTCAGCGCAAAAGTAATATGCCAACGGAAGGAACTCGTTATGGCTACTGGTACAGTTAAGTGGTTCAACGCAACCAAGGGCTACGGCTTCATTCAGCCTGATGACGGCGCACAGGACGTGTTCGTACACATCTCTGCAGTCGAGCGCGCTGGCATGAGCGGTCTCAAGGACGGTCAGAAGATCTCCTACGAACTCGTTCAGGACCGTCGTTCTGGCAAGATGTCTGCCGACAGCATCGTTGCTGCCTAATTACGATTTGGCTGGTTCGTCCAGCCTGTCAGTTGAAAAGCCGGGACCTCGTGTTCCGGCTTTTTGTTTTTGACGCCCGCTGCAATTAATCTCGGGCTGGCCTTGTAAAAGACATGATGCGCACCGATATAGGGTTCATCAGTGTTACAGCAGTTCCCGATGAGGCTTTGATGAGCCGCCGCGTTGTACCCTCGTTAATGAAAAATTAACCTAGGCGCGCAATGATGAAAGGGAAGACATGAGCGACAGCCAAAAAGCTGGCGCCGTGCTGAGACACATACCGTTTTGCACTTTGACCACGGATGTACTGGCACTGATCGCACAAACGGGAATGAAAGGTCGGGCTTGCCCGGCCTTTTTGTTTTTTGGGGCTTCGGCTCCCGTGGAGCGGTGCCGCTGACGCGCGGCACTGCCTTTTCCCAAACTCGATTACCTAGCACTCAAGGCCGACAGAACCCGCACCCAAGAGCGCGTACCCTTGTGGAACGACTTGAGCTCGTATTTCTCGTTGGGCGAGTGAATACGGTCGTCGGTGAGGCCGAAGCCAATCATTAGCGAATCCATGCCAAGCATCTTCTGGAAGTCGCCGACAATCGGGATCGACCCGCCCATGCCGATGACCACGGCGGGCTTTGCCCATTCATCCGAAAGCGCCGACTTTGCCTTGGTCAAGGCCGGCGAATCATAGGACAGATGGATGGCCGGTGAGCCGCCATGCTCGTGGAACTCGACCGAGCAATCGGCCGGGATCTTCGAGCGCACATAGGCGCGGAAGCTTTCGCGGATCGCAGCCGGGTCCTGGCGGCCGACGAGGCGGAAGGAAACCTTTGCAGAGGCTTTGGCGGCGATAACGGTCTTGAAGCCCTCGCCAGTGTAACCGCCGGTGATGCCGTTGACTTCCGCCGTTGGGCGCGCCCAGGTCAGTTCGAGGACGGAGCGTCCCTTCTCACCTGCTGGAATGGACAGCCCGACTTCGCCGAGGAAGGATTCGGCTGTTCGGCCGAGGTTGTCCCAGGATGCCTTGATGTTGGCCGGTGTTTCCTCAACGCCATCATAGAAGCCGGGCAGGGTCACGCGTCCCGTCTCATCATGCAGACCGGCGAGAATATCGGTCAGAATATGGATCGGGTTGGCGGCAGCACCACCGAAGAGGCCGGAATGCAGATCGCGATCGGCAGCGGTGATGACGATTTCCTCACCGACCAGTCCGCGCAGCGCTGCGGCAATCGCCGGCGTCTCGTGATCCCACATGCTTGTGTCGCAGACCAGAGCGTAATCGGCTTTCAGCTCACTCGAGTTGGCGTCCAGGAAGGGCTTGAGCGACGGCGAACCGGATTCCTCTTCGCCTTCGAAGAGAATGGTGACGCGAATCGGTAGCGATCCGCTAACCTGCTTATAGGCCCGGCACGCCTCGACGAAGGTCATCAACTGGCCCTTGTCATCCGACGTTCCACGGCCCGAAATCACCTGTCGACCCTCGCCGATATCTTTCAGCTTGGCATCGAAGGGATCGTCCTGCCAAAGATCAATTGGATCGACAGGCTGGACGTCGTAGTGGCCGTAAAACAGCACGTGCGGCGCGTCGGCGGTTGCGCCATCATGATGCGCGACCACCATGGGGTGACCGGCGGTATCGCGGATCGACGCGTCGAAACCGATGCTCGTCAGATCGCGCACCAGCCACTCGGCGGCCTTGCGGCACTCCGCCTTGTAGGCTGGATCGGTGGAAATCGACTTGATGCGGACGAGTTCAAAAAGTCTCTCAAGGCTGGAGGGAAGATTGTCGTCAACCGCCGAGAGAACCGGGGAAATATCTGTCATTGCATGATCCTGTCATGTCTGGCCTGTCATGTGTGGAGCGCCAGTCATCATTTCACTGAGCAAGGCGGGTTCCACCTCTTTAAATCTCCGCAAAGGCGTGACGACGACCGCTATGGTCATCGCGCCAATGCGCCAGATGGCAGGACGATAGAGCAAATATGAAACGGTTTCGAGCCGGAAAACTTACTTTTCCGATTTAGCCACGCTGATGGCGCGGCTCATATATTCCAGCAGCAATTGCCGCTCGAACTTCAACAGATCCTTGAGAAGCGCCTCTTCCGTTTCTTTCGATGCAGCAATGGCGGCCTCTTCAAGCGCGGCACCTTTTTCCGTCAATGTGATGATCTGCGAACGGCGATCTGTCGGGTGAGGTTGGCGCTCGATCAGCCCGTCACGCGCCATGCGCGCCAGCGTGTTGGCAAGTGTCGCCTGTTCGATATCGACCCGGTCGAGCAATTGACGCTGCGTCAGCCCGTCTTCCTGCCAGAGTTCCAGCAGGACAGGAAATTGGCCGGGCGAGAAGCCGAGGGCACCGGCACGCTTCAGCAGAGCCTGGGAAAAACCCTTGGCCAGTTGCGCCGCGAGATAGGCTGCAGAGTCCTGTCGAGAAAATCCCATCGGGCCCATCGTCCGGATCATTTACATATCGTGCGATGTAGACGGTCATGCTTTCGCGAGGCATGCGGGTAGAACCATTTGCGCAAAAGAAAACCGCCATGACCGGGAGGGGACGGTCATGGCGGCATATTGAGGGACAAAGGCCCGGAGAGGGGGAAAGGCCTTTGTCCGGTCTGACGCGGCGGGGGACGAGCCAGCTATCAGACTACGGCGTGATCAGTCGCCGTCCTCTAAGAAATGAGGCCGCAAATGCGGCTTTTCAAGGGAACATCGAATTACAAATCGGTAACGTTCCGGTGAGATTATTTGGCGTTATTTTGACGCTTCTGTCGGAGCCAAGCTGCGGCTGTCAGCGTTCCGCCTGTCAGCGCCGCGATCCAAACAAAATCCATCGCCATGCGGCTCGCAGCGCTGTTTGCATGCGCCGCGACGATGACGACAAAGGCGGCGAGCAGTGCTGCATCTGAGAACTGAAATCTCGCAACCGCCTTGAGATCCGCATCCTCCAGGGAGCTATCCTGGAAGTGCGCCCGAAGCCCTTTTGTCGCAAGAAGGTAGAGGGGAACGATGGCTATCTTTGCCACGGTCACCGCAGCTTGATCACCGAGGTACCGGGACGTTGCAGCCACGCCTGCCATCAGGGTGGTCGAAACGAGCCACGCTGTTGCTGTTGACGTCGTGCGCATGAAGAACCTCGCGAGACCATTGAAGAAACTTGCTGGGTACTTGAGGGCAACGATAGACCTTTTTGCCGTGTCGCGCTATCCATGCTTCCCATGAAAAAAGGCGATCATCTCTTCCTCGTGGACGGCTCCGGTTTCATTTTCCGCGCCTTCCATGCCATCCCTCCGCTCAACCGCAAATCCGATGGATTGCCGGTCAATGCCGTGTCCGGCTTCTGCAACATGCTGTGGAAGCTGTTGAGGGATGCGCGCAATACAGATGTGGGGGTGACGCCAACGCATTTCGCGGTGATCTTCGACTATTCGTCCAAGACCTTCCGCAACGAGCTCTACGACCTCTACAAGGCCAATCGCTCGGCACCGCCGGAAGATCTCGTTCCGCAATTCGGTCTGATCCGCCACGCCACCCGCGCCTTCAACCTGCCCTGCATCGAGACCGAAGGCTTCGAGGCCGACGATATCATCGCCACCTATGCCCGCCAGGCGGAAGCAATCGGTGCGGATGTCACCATCATCTCCTCCGATAAGGATCTGATGCAGCTCGTCACGCCCAATGTGCATATGTACGACGCGATGAAGGACAAGCAGATCGGCGTGCCGGACGTCATCGAAAAATGGGGTGTACCGCCGGAAAAGATGATCGACCTGCAGGCGATGACCGGCGATTCCACCGACAATATCCCGGGCATTCCCGGTATCGGGCCGAAGACGGCAGCGCAGCTGCTGGAAGAATATGGCAACCTCGATACGCTGTTGGAGCGCGCAGGCGAAATCAAGCAGCAGAAACGCCGGGAAAACATCATTGCCAATGCGGAACTGGCGCGCCTCTCCCGCCAGCTCGTTTCGCTCCGCACCGATGTGCCGCTGGAACTTGCGCTGGATGCGCTGACACTTGAAGTCCAGGACGGCCCGAAGCTGATTGCCTTCCTGAAAGCGATGGAATTTACCACGCTCACACGCCGCGTCGCGGAAGCGACAGGTGCAGACGCATCGGCCATCGAACCCGCCCATGTTCCGGTCGAGCGTGGCGTAGAGGCCCACGGGCCCGATCTCGATGCTGGCACCGATACGGTCGGCGATGCTCCATCAGCTGCGCTTGGCGAAGCGTCGGTGGCGGATGTCGGCGCGGTTCTCTCCAAGACCGAAGGCGATACGCCACAGGAGCTTGCCTCGGCACGCGAGACGATCTTTGCCGCCGCCAAGATCGATACGACCGCCTACCAGACAATCCGCTCGATCGAGGAACTGGATCGCTGGGTCGCCATGGCGCGCGAGACCGGCGTCGTTGCCTTCGATACCGAAACGACCTCGCTCGACCCGATGACGGCGGAGCTTGTCGGCTTTTCGCTTGCGATTGCCGATAACAGCAAGAATGCCAGCGGCTCGGACATTATCGCAGCCTATGTACCGCTCACCCACAAGACCGGCTCTGGCGGCGATCTCTTCAGCGACGGCATCAAGCTGGCGCCGGACCAGATCCCCTTCGATCTTGCGCTTTCGCGGCTGAAAGACCTGCTGGAAGATCCGGCCGTTTTGAAAGTGGCGCAGAACCTCAAATATGACTACCTGCTGGTCAAGCGGCTCGGCATCGTCATGCAGAGCTATGACGACACGATGCTGCTCTCCTACGTGCTGGAAGCCGGCAAAGGCGCGCATGGCATGGATGCGCTTTCCGAGCGCTGGCTTGGTCACAAGCCGATCGCCTACAAGGATGTTGCAGGCTCCGGAAAATCCGGCGTCACCTTCGACTTCGTCGATATCGACAAGGCAACGGCCTACGCTGCCGAAGATGCCGATGTGACGCTGCGCCTGTGGATGGTGCTGAAACCCCGCCTCGTCGCCGACCGTCTGACCACCGTCTATGAGCGACTGGAACGACCACTGGTGCCAGTGCTCGCCCATATGGAGGAGCGCGGCATATCCGTCGACCGGCAAATCCTGTCGCGGCTTTCCGGCGAGCTGGCGCAGAAGGCTGCCGCCTTCGAGGACGAGATCTACGAACTGGCGGGCGAAAAATTCAATATCGGTTCGCCCAAGCAGCTGGGCGATATTCTGTTTGGCAAGATGGGGCTGCCCGGCGGTTCCAAGACGAAGACCGGACAGTGGTCAACCTCCGCCTCCGTGCTGGAAGATCTTGCCGCTGAAGGCATGGAGCTACCGCGCAAGATCGTTGACTGGCGCCAGCTGACCAAGCTGAAATCGACCTATACGGATGCGCTGCCCGGCTATATCCATGCCGACACCAAGCGCGTCCACACCTCCTACTCGCTGGCATCGACCACGACGGGTCGCCTTTCCTCGTCGGAACCGAACCTTCAGAATATCCCGGTGCGCACGGCGGAAGGGCGCAAGATCAGAACGGCCTTCGTTTCCACGCCCGGCAACAAGCTTCTTTCGGCCGACTACAGCCAGATCGAACTGCGCGTGCTGGCGCATGTCGCCGATATCCCGCAGTTGAGAAATGCCTTCGAGAACGGCATCGATATTCATGCGATGACAGCATCGGAGATGTTCGGTGTGCCGGTGGAAGGCATGCCATCGGAAGTGCGTCGCCGCGCCAAGGCGATCAATTTCGGCATCATCTACGGCATTTCGTCTTTCGGTCTTGCCAATCAGCTCAGCATCGGCCGCTCTGAAGCGGGTGAGTATATCAAGAAATACTTCGAGCGCTTCCCCGGCATTCGCGACTATATGGAAAACACGAAGGCCTATGCCCGCGAGCATGGCTATGTCGAGACCATCTTCGGCCGCCGCATTCACTACCCGGAAATCAAGTCGTCCAACCCGTCGGTAAGGGCATTCAACGAGCGCGCAGCGATCAATGCGCCGATCCAGGGGTCTGCGGCCGATATTATCCGCCGGGCGATGATCCGCATGGAACCGGCACTAGAGCAGGCGAAACTCTCCGCCCGCATGCTGCTTCAGGTGCATGACGAACTGATCTTCGAGGTCGAAGACAGCGAAATCGAAAAGACGCTGCCTGTGGTCGTCTCCATCATGGAAAACGCCGCCATGCCGGCCATCGACATGAGGGTGCCGCTCCAGGTGGATGCCCGGGCCGCCAGCAACTGGGACGAGGCGCACTAAAGCGCCGTGCGTCCTATTGGACACAGGAAGGCCGCTCTAACTTTTTGAACCGAAAATCGGGTCCGATTTTCGGGCCGATGCTGTAACCTTTCGAATGTCATGTGCCTGTCGCCCATAAGGCGTAGGGGAAGGCTTCTATCAAGGAGCCCTCCCATGCACGCCCCGTTCGTTTCGCCACAACTTTCCGCCTTCTCGACCACCCATCATACCGCACCGCCCCGGCATCTGGGAACGCGCTATTCTCCCGAGGGAGAATTTCTGCCTGAGCCGGGCAATACGGTCGTCTGCCATCTGGTCGAAGGTTCGCCGTCTCAACAGGCGGTCATTGCCGCCCGTCAGCGGCTTCTCGATATGCCCGAGGCTTCGACCCACCTCGCCTTCACACCCGTCTCCAGTCTGCACATGACGGTGTTTCAGGGCATCATCGAGCATCGCCGCACCTGGCCGTACTGGCCGAAGGAGATGCCGGAAGACAGCACGATCGACGCGATGACGGCCTACTACCGTGAGCGCCTCGCCGAATTTCCGAAGCTGCCAGCCTTCAACATGCAGGCAACATCGGTCACGCCGCTTGGCCTGATCCTGAAAGGGGTAACCGAGGTGGATGACAGGATCATCGCCGCATGGCGCGACGCCTTTGCCGAGGCCTTCGGTTATCGTCATCCCGATCACGAGACTTACGAATTCCACATTACATTTGCCTATGCCCGCCGTTGGTTCGAGCCGGAGTGCCTGCCACGCTGGCAGGCGATGCTGGATGACTGCCTTCAAGAATTGCGTGCGTCAGCGCCGGTCATCGAAATGCGCCCGCCAGCCTTCTGTGCATTTGCCGACATGAACCACTTTGAGGAGTTGCTTGTCTTCGATCCCATCTGATATGGATGGGTCGGACGGATGCCGATTTTCGATTGCGTCGGTATCTCGCGAAAAAATGTGCGTCGGGGCTGGTCAAAGCCCCGCAGGGCATGTATAAGCGCGCCAAATTTCCGATATCGAGACATGCGACATTCGGCCTATGGTTCTGGCCGGTTCCCGTGTTTCGCCGCTTCAGTGGAGTAACACAAATGGCAGTTCCTAAAAGAAAAACGAGCCCGTCCAAGCGCGGTATGCGCCGTTCGGCAGACGCCCTCAAGGCAGCAACCTACGTCGAAGACAAGAACTCCGGCGAACTGCGTCGCCCGCACCACATCGACCTGAAGACAGGCATGTATCGCGGACGTCAGGTTCTGACGCCGAAGGAAAGCGCATAATCAGCGCTTCTTGATGCGATTGCATGACGAACGAGCCGGCCTTTGGGTCGGCTTTTTTGTTGCCTTCTGCTGCCGTCGCAATGCCGCTTGGAAAAAAACGAACCCGCACTTACTATCCTCAGTAGGAGGACGGTTTTTTACAGCATGTCGCGCAAAGGTGGTCGCCGGTTTTGCGGCAGCGACATGCGACAGAGAAAACCGTCAGGTGGAGGGGTTTGAGTGAGATATCGATGGGTCGGCATCCTTTTGCTTTGCCTTGGTCTGTGCGGCTTTGCCTTCACCAAGGGTCGGGAACTGCTTGCCGAGAGTTATCTCAACGAGGCTGCCGAACAGGGTGGAACGACGTTACGGCTCGCGGTCTCTGCCCTTGGCGGGCATCTGAGCCGCTACGAGCCACTTCCCGCACTGATGGCCGACCACGACGATATCGAGGAGTTGGTTGCCCATCCAGAGGATCAGCGCCTCAGGCAGCGCGCCAACATTTATCTGAAGTCGATCAACGACCTTTTGAAGTCCTCGGACATCTACATCATGACGCTGGACGGCGAGACGATTGCCGCCAGCAATTATGATGGCCCGGCAAGTTTCATCGGGCAGAATTTCAGCTATCGCCCGTATTTCCAGGATGCGGCCAAGGGCCTTCAGTCGCGCTTCTTCGCGCTTGGGACTACCTCACACAAGCGCGGCTATTATTTCGCCTCTCCCATCCTGTTCAACGACGTCATCAAAGGCGTCATCGTGTTCAAGGTGGATATCGAAGGCATCGAGGCCTCCTTCGGTACCGGCGAAAATCGCATCGTCGTCACCGATCCGGAAGGCATCATCTTCATGACCGGCGTGCCGCAATGGCTCTATTCGGCGATCCTGCCGCTGACGCCCGATAGAATTGCCAGAACCGAAGCCTCGCGCCGCTATGCGGATGCCAAGCTCAGCCAGTTGCCGGTGACCGAAGGCATCTTTGGCAGTCATCGGTTGATGACGATCCGTGAAGGGCAACAGGACAGGGAATATCTCGTCCTTTCTCAACCCATGCCGGAAGCGGGCTGGACGGTGAATGTGCTGATGGATACCGGCTCGGTGCGCACGCAGGTGCAGACGACGATGCTGGCGGCCCTGCTCTGCTTTGGCCTGGCAGGCGCGCTGCTTGCGGCCATGCTGCAAAGACGCAGGCGTCTGCAGGACCGACTGGTGCATCAGGCCGAAGCCCAGGCAGAGCTGGAGCGGCGGGTGGAGGAACGCACCGCAGACCTGGCGCGGGTGAACCGCGACATCAAGCGGGAGATTGCCGAACGCCGCCAGACGGAAAAGCAGCTGCGAAAAACGCAGAAGGATCTGATCCAGGCCGGCAAGCTTGCAGCCCTTGGCCAGATGTCGGCCGCCCTTTCCCACGAGTTCAACCAGCCACTTGCCGCTGCCAAGACCTATGCCGAAAGTGCGTCACTGCTGATCGAGCGCGGGCGCGTGGAGGAGGCAAGCTCCAATCTCTTCCGCATCTCCGCCCTGATCGACAGAATGGCTTCGATCAGCAGGCATCTTCGCAACTTCGCCCGCAAGCCCAATGAGCATGTCGGCCCTGTTCCGCTCGACACGGTGGTGGCCGATACGCTCGAAATCGTCAGCGCCCGGTTGAAGGCGGCGGATGCGCAATTGCATGTGGCGCTTGGACCGGAGACGCTTTTCGTCAAGGCCGGGCCGGTGCGTCTGCAGCAGGTACTCGTCAACATCATCTCCAATGCCGCCGATGCGGTGGAGGGGCTGGACGACCGGCGTATCGATCTCACCGCGCAAAAGAGCGACAACAAGGTGATCGTTTCGGTGCGCGATCGTGGCCCCGGCGTGCCGCCCGCGATCATGGAGCGCATCTTCGACCCGTTCTTTTCGACGAAAGGCGTCGGCAAGGGTCTGGGTCTTGGCTTGTCGATTTCCTATAATATCGTCAAGGATTTTGGCGGGCGACTTGTCGTCACCAATCTGGAGGACGGCGGCGCGCGATTCGATATTGAACTCGACGCAGAAACACCGATGGAGATGGCCGCGGAATGAGCGTGTCCCGCGTATTGCTGATCGATGACGAAGAGGATTTGCGCCTTTCCACAGCCCAGGCGCTTGAGCTTGCAGGCCTCGATGTCGTGACCATCGACAATGCCGACCATGTCTTCGAACTGATTGGCTACAGTTTCGACGGCGTGATCGTCAGCGATATCCGCATGCCCGGCATCGACGGCATGAGTCTGCTGCAGAAGGTGCGGGAGCTGGATGCCGAAATTCCAGTGATCCTCGTGACCGGCCATGGCGATGTGCAGCTTGCGGTCAGCGCCATGCGCAACGGTGCTTACGACTTTATCGAAAAACCCTTCAGCATCCAGTACCTCGCCGGCATCATCAAACGCGCCATGGATCGGCGTTCTCTGGTGCTGGAAAATCGGCGCCTGCGCGCGGTTGCCGGAAAGCGCGACGATCTGGAAACGCGCCTGCCAGGTCGCACACAGGTGATGGTCGATCTGCGCTACCGTATCCGTGCCATAGGAGCCGCGGATGCCGATACGCTGATCATCGGCGACACGGGGGCCGGCAAGGAAGTGGTGGCGCGGGCGCTGCATGATGTCAGCGCGCGTGCCGACCGTCCCTTCGTCGCCATCAATTGCGCCGCCCTTCCCCAGCATCTGATCGAGAGCGAACTCTTCGGCCACGAGGCAGGTGCCTTTCCAGGGGCGCTGAGGGCACGCTACGGCAAGTTCGAGCATGCGCGCGGTGGCACCATCCTGCTCGACGAGATCGGCTCCATGCCGCCCGATATGCAGGGCAAGCTGCTGCGCGTGCTTCAGGAGCGCACCATCACGCGGCTTGGCTCCAACGAGACCGTGGAACTCGATGTTCGCTTCATTGCCACCAGCAAGACGGACCTGGCGCATGAGGCCCTTGCCGGGCGCTTCCGCCAGGATCTTCTCTATCGTCTGAACGTCGCCACGATCCATGTCCCGTCGCTTGCACAACGGCAAAGCGATATTCCCCTGCTTTTCCTGCATCTCGTAAGAGAAGCCGCAGCGCGCTATGGCCGCGACGACATGGAGGTGCCCTCCAGCATCATTTCATCGCTGGCGATGCGCGAGTGGCCAGGCAATGTGCGTGAGCTGAGAAACGAAGCGGACCGGTTCGTTCTTGGACTGGACGGTCGCTCCGGCGAAGGGCAGCAAAGCGATCCGCTTGCTGGTCATGGGCTCTCCGCCAAGGTGGCGGAGTTTGAGAAAGGCATCATCGCAAGAACAATCGCGACCCATAAAGGCAATCTGAAAGCCGTCTACGAGACGCTCGGAATATCGCGCAAGACGCTCTATGAAAAGATGCAAAAATACGCACTAACAAAGCATGCCCCCACCGATGAAGACATGACAAGCTCCTGAGTTCTGTTCTCTATTATTATCATGGGTAGGAATCCACCCACGCCGCGACGGCAATGTTTCGGATTCCACCCATCCGGGCCTTTAGCCGACACTCTTTTAACGATTTGTTTTCTTCCCTCGATTGCGTGAAGCGCGATCTCGACTGCAAATGATCTCACCCCGGCGAGCGCAGAGGAGTGCGTCTCGTCGCTGAGGCCATATTCATCGGGAGGAAAAGATGAAACTTCTGAAATCCGTCACGGGTGCAGTCGCTGCCGCCGCCGTATCGCTCTTTGCGCTTTCCGCAGCCGCACAGGATTATCCTGGCCGCAACATCACCATGGTCGTGCCGTTCTCTGCAGGCGGTCCGACGGACACCGTGGCACGTCTCGTTGCTGAATCGATGTCCAAGGATCTCGGCCAGCAGATCATCGTCGAAAATGTCGGCGGCGCTGGCGGCACGCTCGGCGCAGGTCGCGTGGCATCTGCCGATCCGGATGGTTACACCATCCTTCTGCATCACATCGGCATGGCCACCAGCGATACTCTCTACCGCAAGCTGGCCTACAAGACGCTCGACGCCTTCGACTATGTCGGCCTCGTGACCGAAGTTCCGATGACGATCCTGTCGCGCAAGAACCTAGAAACCAACGACCTCAAGGGCCTGATCGACTATGCCAAGGCGAACAAGGACAAGGTGACGGTTGCCAATGCCGGCATCGGCGCTGCCTCTCACCTGTGCGGCATGCTGTTCATGAGCGCCATCGAAACGCCGCTCGTCACCGTTCCGTACAAGGGAACGGGTCCTGCCATGACCGACCTTCTCGGCGGCCAGGTCGACATCATGTGCGACCAGACCACCAACACCACCAAGCAGATCCAGGGCGGCACCGTGAAGGCTTACGCGGTCACCACGCCTCAGCGTCTGAGCGTCCTGCCGAACGTGCCGACCGCAACGGAAGCCGGCCTGCCCAACTTCGAAGTTGGTATTTGGCACGGCATCTACACACCGAAGGGCACGCCTGCGGCTGTGAATGAGCGTTTGTCCAAGGCGCTTCAGGTGGCCCTGAAGGATCAGAACGTTGCCGCACGTTTTGCCGAACTCGGTACCACGCCTTCGCCGGAAGCAGATGCGACGCCAGCCGCGCTCAAGGCCAAGCTTGAAAGCGAAATTGCTCGCTGGAAGCCTGTGATCGAATCTGCCGGCCAATACGCCGACTAATCCTGCTTCAAGGCCGGGGATGACGTATGTCGTCCCCGGTTTCGCCTTGCAGACGACAGTTATCCTTGAAGACCTTACATCGAACTCTACAGACATCGGGCCAAAGGCGGCACCGATGCACAGGCGGGGACGACCATGAAATCAGTTAGTTTCGATGCCACAGAAGCCATCTGCGGCGCAATTTTCATCTGCCTCGGCATTTTCTTTGCCTGGCAAGCCTATGATCTGGATCTGGGAACGACATTTCGCATGGGGCCAGGCTATTTTCCGCTCGTCCTGTCCTTGATCCTCATATTGCTCGGCGGCGTCATTTTTCTTCGCGCCGGCAAGGTTGCAAACGAGCCGATGACCTCCATCGCTTGGCGGGGCATCTTCTTCATCCTTCCCGCACCGATCTTCTTCGGCCTGACGGTGCGTGGGCTGGGGTTCGTGCCATCGCTGTTTCTCAGTGCGCTGATTGCGTCCTTTGCATCGCACAAGATGAAACCGATGATGGCCGTGCTTCTCTCGGCTGCCATCACGGTGTTTTCGGTTCTCGTCTTCAATTACGGTCTCGGCCTGCCTTTCCAGCGCTTTGGCCCCTGGCTCAACTTCTGAGGTCGCGTCATGGAACTCTTCGATAATCTGGCGCTTGGCTTTTACACGGCCTCCACGCTTCATAACCTGTTCTTCTGCCTGATCGGCGTGCTTCTCGGAACGCTGATCGGCGTTCTGCCGGGTATCGGCGCCACGGCAACCATTGCCATGCTGTTGCCGATCACCTTCCAGTTGGAGCCCGTCTCCTCGCTGATCATGCTGGCCGGCATTTATTACGGCGCGCAATATGGCGGCTCGACCACGGCGATCCTGATCAACATGCCGGGCGAGTCCTCATCCGCCGTGACGGCCATCGACGGTTACCAGATGGCGCGCAAGGGCAAGGCTGGTGCAGCTCTTGCAATCGCTGCCATTGGCTCATTTTTTGCCGGCACTGTTGCGACCTTCCTCGTAGCGGTCTTCGCTCCTCCACTGACATCGATTGCTCTCGAGTTCGGCGCAGCGGAATATTTCTCGCTGATGGTCGTTGGTCTCGTCTCGTCCATCGCACTGGCACATGGCTCCATCGTCAAGGCGCTCGCCATGGTCGTGCTCGGCCTGCTGCTCGGCCTCGTCGGTACCGACATCTATAGCGGCACGCCGCGCTTCACGCTCGGCATTCGCGAATATGCCGATGGCCTGAACTTCGTCGCTGTTGCCGTTGGTGTTTTCGGTATCGCCGAAATCCTGCGCAATCTGGAAGACGAGCGCACCCGTACCGTGCTGATGGCCAAGGTTTCCGGCCTTCTGCCAACCAAGGACGACTTCAAGAAGATGGTGGGGCCGGTCCTGCGCGGTACGGCCATCGGGTCCGCACTCGGCATCCTGCCGGGTGGCGGGGCCATCCTCGCGGCCTTTGCCTCCTATACGGTGGAAAAGCGCGTCTCGAAGAACCCGGAAGAATTCGGCCATGGCGCAATCGCCGGCGTGGCCGGTCCGGAATCGGCCAACAATGCCGGTGCTCAGACCTCCTTCATCCCGCTTCTGACCCTTGGAATTCCAGCCAATCCGGTCATGGCGCTGATGGTGGGTGCAATGATCATCCAGGGTATCGTTCCAGGCCCGAATGTTGCGACTGAACAGCCAGCGCTCTTCTGGGGTATCATCGCCTCCATGTGGATCGGCAACCTGATGCTGGTGGTGTTGAACCTGCCGCTCATCGGGCTCTGGGTCAAGCTTCTGACGATCCCTTACTACGTGCTCTTCCCGATCATCATGGCCTTCTGCGCCATCGGGGTTTACAGCGTTAACTCCAACGTCTTCGATCTCTATGCCGTCGCTTTCTTCGGCTTTATCGGTTACGCCTTGGTGAAACTGCGCTGCGAACCGGCACCGCTGCTGCTCGGCTTCGTGCTTGGGCCGCTCCTGGAAGAGAACCTGCGCCGCGCCATGATCCTGTCGCGTGGCGATCCGAGCACCTTCGTCACCCGGCCGATCAGCGCCACGCTGCTTCTGATCGCCGTGCTGGTTCTCGTTGTCGTTTTCCTACCGAGCGTCAAGAAGAAACGCGAAGAGGTTTTCCAGGACGAAGGCTGACACAGGCTCACGATTTTCATCACACCATCAAAGGCCGGGCACCATGTGTCCGGCCTTTGTCTTGTTTATGCTTTATAAAACTGCGAAAGCAGCGTGAGTGATAACGGAGGTCTTCATGGCAGATCACAACGAAGCGCGGATCGTCGCTTTGGAAGAGACGGTGGCATATCAGGCCAAGACGATCGAGGAGCTGTCCGATCAGTTGGCACAGCAGTGGAAGGTCGTCGAGCAGACCCGTGCGAAGCTCGATCGTCTCACCGAGCGGTTCTTGAGCCTTGAGGAGCAGTCGCTCGACGCGCCAGCCATAACCAAGCCGCCGCATTACTGATAGCCTCGGTGCGCGCCAGCGCAGACCAAGATATTGAGGAGCTGAGATGACAGAAATCGCGATACCGACGCCAGCCGCCGAGGTCCTGTCCTTCTGGAACGAGGCAGGCCCGGAAAAATGGTTTGAGAAGAACGCCCATTTCGACAGTTCCTTCCATGCCCGCTTTCACGATCTGCACTTCGCGGCGGCACGTCAGGAGTTAACCGACTGGCTGAATGCGCCAGAAAGCAGCCTTGCCCTCCTCCTTCTCCTCGACCAGTTTCCCCGCAACTGTTTCCGAGGCACGGCGCATATGTATGCGACCGATCCGCTGGCGCTCCATTATGCCCGCGACGCGATTTCGCGCGGCCATGATGAGACGATCAATCCCGAACTGCGGATTTTCTTCTACCTGCCCTTCATGCATTCCGAAGAGCTGGCTGACCAGGAGCTTTGCTGCGAGCTTTGCGAGCCTCTTGGCGAACGCTACCTGCCTTTCGCGATCGAACACCGCGATATCGTCGCGCGCTTTGGCCGCTTCCCGCACCGCAACGACATCCTGCTTCGCGAGACGACGGCTGAAGAGCGCGCCTTCCTTGCCGAAGGCGGGTTTGCAGGCTGATCAACAAAAACGCCGCCAATCCAGATGGATGGCGGCGTTAGAAGACTTGTGGGCTGAAGGCGGCGTCAGCCGTCGAAAAATTCCTTCATCCGAGCAAAGAAGCCCGTCGATTCCGGATTGTTGTCCTTCGATGAGATTTCCTCGAACTCCTGCAAGAGTTCGCGCTGACGCTTGGTCAGCTTCTGCGGCGTCTCGATCTGGATCTGGATATAGAGATCACCCGTCTGCGCCGAGCGCAGAACCGGCATGCCCTTGCCCTTCAATCGGAACTGCTTGCCTGGCTGCGTGCCTTCCGGCACGGTGACGCGCGACTTCGTTCCGTCCAGCGTCGTGACATCGAAGGTGCCACCGAGCGCCGCCGTCGTCATCGAGATCGGCACCGCGCAATAGAGGTCGGCGCCATCGCGCTGGAAGAATTCGTGCGGACGCACCGACAAGAAGATGTAGAGATCTCCCGAAGGACCGCCCCGCATGCCCGCTTCACCCTCGCCCTGCAGACGAATACGCGTTCCGTCCTCGATACCGGCCGGGATATTGACCGACAGCGACCGCTCTTCCGTTACACGGCCCTGGCCGTGGCACTTGGTGCAGGGATCGGTAATCGTCTGGCCGCGGCCATGGCAGGTCGGGCAGGTGCGCTCGACCGAGAAGAACCCTTGCGCGGCACGCACGCGTCCCGAACCCTGGCAGGTGCCACAGGTCTTGGGGCTCGTACCCGGTTTCGCGCCGGAACCGGAACAGACATCGCAGGTTATGGATGTCGGCACGCGGATCTGCGCCGTCTTGCCGGTGAAGGCTTCTTCAAGCGAGATTTCCATATTGTAGCGGAGATCGGCACCGCGTTCGCGACCGCCCGACGACCGGCGCGCACGACCGCCACCCATCATCTCGCCGAATATGTCTTCGAAGATGTCGGAGAAGCCGCCGCTGGCAAAACCACCGCCGGCGCCACCGCCACCCATGCCACCATGCTCGAAAGCTGCGTGGCCAAAGCGATCGTAAGCCGCCCGCTTTTGTGGGTCCTTCAGTGTTTCGTAGGCTTCGTTGATTTCCTTGAACTTCTTCTCGGATTCAGCGTCATCGGGATTCTTGTCCGGATGATACTTCATCGCAAGTTTGCGGAAGGCGCTCTTCAGCTCCTTTTCATCGGCGGATCTGCTCACGCCCAATGTCTCGTAAAAGTCTGCTTTCGCCATGAAGATAACACACCCCGAAATGGATTTCCGGCTGCACGAGGCAGCCGGAGTCAGTCTCATTTACCCAAGTTCAAGAGCAAGAACCACACTTAAGCGGACTTCTTGTCGTCCTTGATTTCCTCATAGTCGGCGTCGACCACACCATCGTCCTTGACGCCTGCGCCGCCTTCACCGGCTTCCGCCTGCTGGGCTTCGTAGATGGCCTGACCGAGCTTCATGGACACTTCCATGAGGGTCTGGGTCTTCGCCTGGATGTCATCTGCATCCGGCTCGGATGCTTCGACAGCCGTCTTGAGGGCAGCGATGGCATCTTCAATCGCCTTGCGGTCAGTTTCGGAAACCTTGTCACCATACTCCTGAACCGACTTCTCGGTGGAGTGAATCAGGCTTTCCGCCTGGTTCTTGGCTTCTACGCCCGCACGACGCTTCTTGTCGGCTTCAGCATTGGCTTCCGCATCCTTGACCATCTTCTCGATGTCGGCGTCGGAGAGACCACCAGATGCCTGGATACGAATCTGCTGCTCCTTGCCGGTGCCCTTGTCCTTGGCCGAAACCTGGACAATGCCGTTCGCGTCAATATCGAAGGTCACTTCGATCTGCGGAACGCCACGGGGAGATGGCGGCAGGCCAACGAGGTCGAACTGGCCGAGCAGCTTGTTGTCGGCTGCCATTTCGCGCTCACCCTGCGAGACGCGGATGGTCACGGCAGACTGGTTGTCTTCGGCGGTCGAGAAGGTCTGGCTCTTCTTCGTCGGGATCGTCGTGTTACGGTCGATCAGACGGGTGAAGACGCCGCCCAGCGTTTCGATGCCGAGAGACAGCGGGGTTACGTCGAGAAGCAGAACGTCCTTGACGTCGCCCTGCAGAACGCCTGCCTGGATGGCAGCGCCCATGGCAACCACTTCGTCCGGGTTGACGCCCTTATGGGGTTCCTTGCCGAACAGCTGCTTGACGACTTCCTGCACCTTCGGCATGCGGCTCATACCACCGACCAGAACGACTTCGTCGATCTCGGAAGCGGACACGCCTGCATCCTTCAGCGCTGCCTTGCACGGCGCTACAGTGCGCTGAACCAGGTCATCAACCAGGCTTTCGAACTTGGCGCGCGTCAGCTTTAGCGTCAGGTGCTTCGGACCGGAAGCATCTGCCGTGATAAAGGGCAGGTTGATTTCGGTCTGCTGCGAAGACGACAGCTCGATCTTTGCCTTTTCGGCAGCTTCCTTGAGGCGCTGCAGAGCCAGCTTGTCGGACTTCAGGTCGATGCCGTTGTCCTTCTTGAATTCGGCTGCGAGGTACTCGACCAGACGCATGTCGAAGTCTTCACCGCCGAGGAAGGTATCACCATTGGTGGACTTCACTTCGAAGACGCCATCGCCGATTTCCAGGATGGAGATATCGAAGGTACCACCACCAAGGTCGTACACGGCAATCGTCTTGCCTTCCTTCTTGTCGAGACCATAGGCAAGCGCGGCAGCTGTCGGCTCGTTGATGATGCGCAGCACATCAAGACCAGCGATGCGGCCTGCATCCTTGGTGGCCTGACGCTGGGCATCGTTGAAGTATGCCGGAACGGTGATAACAGCCTTTTCGACCTTTTCACCGAGATAGGATTCAGCGGTTTCCTTCATCTTCTGAAGGATCATCGCGGAGATCTGCGATGGGGAATAACCCTTGCCCTGCGCTTGTACCCAAGCGTCGCCATTGTCACCCTTGACGATGTCGAAGGGGACCAGGCCCTTGTCCTTCTCAACGGTCGGATCGTCGTAACGACGGCCGATGAGGCGCTTTACCGCAAACAGGGTATTGGTCGGGTTGGTGACGGCCTGGCGCTTTGCAGGCTGACCGACCAGACGTTCGCCATCATCGCTGAACGCGACCATGGAAGGGGTGGTGCGCGCGCCTTCCGCGTTTTCGATTACTTTGATGTCCTTGCCGTCCATCACTGCGACGCAGGAATTGGTCGTGCCAAGGTCAATGCCGATTACTTTTGCCATTTTCTTCTCTCCTTGAAGCGAGTCATCGGAACCCCGGGAGGCATTCCACTGACGACTCCTTGACTTGGATGGTCTTGCCTTTTTGTCAGCATTTCTGCTGGTATGCGGCGTATATAAGGAGCGAATTTTCTTGCTGCAAGGCGAATGGCGTCAGCGAAGGCAGCAAAAAGAAAGATTTGCTGAACTTCTTCATCAAGCTTCTAAAGCTGGTGTGACAGGCGTACGATCCACACAAGGGATCGTGCTATAGCAGTCGGACAGCCCTTAACCTTGCGGCTTGATCAGGCTCTTGACCCTTTGGGCGAAAACATCGAGCTGGAAGGGCTTGGTCATCACGTGCATGCCATGCTCCAGATGGCCGTGGTTCAACACCGCATTCTCCGCATAGCCGGTGATGAACAGCACTTCCAGATCCGGCCGGTTGGTGCGCGCGGCATCCGCCAGCTGTCGGCCATTCATGCCTCCGGGCAAGCCGACATCAGTGATCAACAGGCTGATTTGTCTATTGGAATTGAGCAGACGCAGAGCAGACGGCGCGTCTTCCGCTTCGATGACGGAGTAGCCCAAATCCTGAAGCTCCTCGACAGCAAGCATTCTGACGAGAGGCTCGTCATCCACCACCAGGATCGTCTCGTCACCATCCGCCCGCGGCGCATCGATGCTGGCCTCCGCTTCCGGATCGGCCGTATCGATGGAGCCGGAATAGCGCGGCAGATAGATGCAAATCATCGTGCCTTTGCCGAGTTCGGAATAGATGCGCGCTGCACCGCCCGATTGACCGGCAAAACCATAGACCATGGAGAGGCCGAGCCCCGTGCCCTGACCGATCGGTTTGGTGGTGAAGAACGGATCGAAGGCGCGTTCGATAATGTCCTGCGACATGCCCGTTCCCGTATCGGAAACGCAAAGAGACACGTACTGTCCCGGCTCCAGCCCGCGCATCCGGGCCGCGCGCTCGTCCATCCAGCGATTTCCGGTTTCGATCGTCAGCTTGCCGCCATTCGGCATGGCATCGCGCGCATTGATGCAGAGATTGAGAAGTGCATTTTCGAGCTGGCTGGTATCGACGAATGTCGGCCAGAGACCTGCCGCCCCCACCGTCTCTACCTTGATTTCCGGCCCGACGCTGCGGATCAACAAATCCAGCATGCTATCGACCAGCGTGTTGATGTTGAGCGGTTTCGGATCAAGCGTCTGGCGGCGCGAGAAGGCGAGCAATCGTTGGGTCAGTGCGGAGGCCCGCTTGGTGGCGCCCATGGCACCATTGATATAGCGTGACAGGTCCCCAACCCGACCCTGCGCAAGCCGGGTGTTCATCATCTCCAGGCTGCCACTGATGCCGGCCAGGATGTTATTGAAATCATGGGCCAATCCGCCGGTCAGCTGGCCGACGGCTTCCATCTTCTGGGCTTGGCGCAGAGCTTCTTCCGCCACCATCAGCTCGGCGGTGCGCTCTTCGACCTGCTGCTCCAAAGTGACGTTCAGCTTCTCCAGCGCGAGCTCCGCCCGTCTGCGCGCGGTAATATCCTGAAAAAGAACGGCGACCTGGCGCCGCTCCTGCGGCTCGATGCGAACGGCCGCAAGCTCGAGATAGCGGCCTGTGGCCACCAGTTCCTGCTGAAAACGAATGGGCTCCCCTGTTTTGAGAACCGCACCATAGCGCGCGATCCAGGCATCGGCCTCGTCCGGCACCATCTCGCGCAGCTTCTGGCCAACCACATTCGGGATCCCTGCGTGACGGGCATAGGCATCGTTTGCCTGGATGTGCACATAGTCGCTGTCCGGCCCATGCGGCCCATCCATAAACTCGATGATACAGAAGCCCTCATCAATGGCATCGAAGAGGCCTTTGTAGAGGTCTTCGCTTTCGCGCCTCGCCCGTTCGGAGAGCGTGCGTTCCGTGACGTCCGAGCCTTCGACGAAAATGGCGCAGACGTCTCCGTTCTCATCTCGGATCGGCTGATAAAGGAAGTCGAGATAGCATTCTCTGCCGGGTCCACCCTCTTCCGTCTGAATGACGAAAAGCGCGCCGAGAGCCTTATAGGGTGTGCCGGTCCGGTAAACATCATCGAGAATGTTGACAAAGCCTTGCGCAGCCGCGTCAGGAAGCGCTTCGGCCACCGTTCGCCCTAGAATATCGTGCCGTCCAACAAGGTTCAGATAGCTTGGATTGGCAAGCTCGAAGCGGTGGTCTGGTCCGCGCAAAAGCGCAATGAAGGTCGGCGCCTGCTCGAAAAGCTGGGTCAGAATCGGACCGATATTGCCGGTATCGCTAGTCACAGTCATAGCCATTACGGAGTCGTTGTTGCGGGCATGATCAGGTTCGGTGGCACAATCAGAGCGTCTTTGCCGCTGATCATGGCATCCAGATATTCGAGCGCGTTCTGTAAGCCATTGACCGTATAGGGTTTTTCAATGGCGCCGACAGCGCCGGCAAAATCCGGCGGGATGCGTTTCACATTGCCGCTGACAAACACGTAAGGGATGTCTTTGCTGGCAAGAAACCGCCCGACATCCACGCCGGTCGGACCGTCAAGAAGATGAATATCAACAAAGGCGAAGTCCGCACTTTCCTTCTCGATCAAGGTCATGGCCGACGCGCTATCGGCTGCGACACCGATGACGGTATGTCCGGCGGCCTCGACTTCGCTTTCCAGTTCAAGCGCCAGGAGTGCCTCATCCTCCACGATGATAATGCGCAAATTCATGATTCCTTTTCATGTCCCACCAGCAGCGTCACGCTGACGATCGTCTGCCGACCATTTTGTTCTCGTTTGATTTCCGCACTGACTTGGCGTGCGCATGTTTCCAGCAACATCTGACTGAAACGCTGTTCTTCCTCATCGACCTCGACCGGATCGGTCGTATCGGCCACCTGAATGAGGAAATGCCCGTTCAGCCTCTTCACCGTCACCTTGATGTCGCCGCCACTATCACCCAGCCCGCGCCTGACTGCATCGCCCACCAACTCGTTGACGATGAGCGACAGAGGCGATGCTTTGTCTGCGGGCACATAGACCGGGGATAGATCCAGCATGACATTGATATCGGTGCGCTTCAGCTGGCTTGTCAGATTGACGACGAGATCTTCGGCGAAATCGGCAACATCGAAGCGAGCGATATTGTCGAACGTGAACAGCTTGCGATGAACGGTGCTGAGGGCCTCGATGCGGTTCAGCACCGATTTCAGCGTCGCGCTCGCCGTCTCGTTCTCCGTCATCCGCTCCTGAAGCTTCACGATAGACGCCATGGTCATCAGGTTGTTCTTGACGCGGTGATCGACCTCGTGGACCAGCATGGTCTTTGCGTCGAGCGCATCGCGAAGATCCTTGGTGCGGCGGCTGACTTCTTCTTCGGCAAGGTTACGGGCTTCGGCGAGCTCTGCTTCCTTGTCCTTGATCCGGGTGAAATCGAGCTGCGAGGCGAAATAGTAGATCACCTCTCCCTTATCATCCCAGACAGGGCTAACGAAGAGAGCATTCCAGAACTGCGTTCCGTCTTTTCGATAGTTCAATATGTCGACGGAGACCGAGGTTTGCGCACTGATGGCGTCGCGGATTTTGGCGACCGCCTGTGGATCGGTCCTCTCGCCCTGGAGAAGACGACAGTTTCGGCCGATCAACTCATCGCTGCTATAGCCTGTGAGGTCATTGAAGGCCTTGTTGCAGAAGATGATCGGATTGTCGTCCTGCTTCGGATTGGTGATGATCATCGGCATGCGGGTTGCCTTGAACGCTGCCGCAAAAGGGTCTTCCGATGCATGATCGGCAAGCAAACGCTCACCGGCTCTACGCGCTTCCAGAGGCAGCAAATAATCGACCATGAATTTTTCCGCACTTCACCCCATGCGTAATCCGCTTGCGGCAGGAAAGTTCCCGGCTGAAGATTATTTTCACCGCCTCGTCATGTGCTCGTTGGACGACGGAATTTTGCGTGGAGGCGCGCTGCTAATACGCAGTGTCGCCTCCACATTGTCTTTCTCTCAAAAGACTCTGCGCAGCTTGGCATCGATGGAGTGCCTGTTGCCGCCTCTGACCGCAAAGAACAGAAAAATCGCCGACCACAGGATGGACTTCTCTGCCCCGCCGAGCCCTTCCGACTTGACGATCCAATGGAAATAGACCGTCACCATCAAGACGATGAAGGCGGCGAAAGCCGCAGGACGCGTGAGGAGCCCGACTGCGACAAGAATGCCGCCAAAAAATTCCGTTGCCGCCAGTAGCGGCGACCAGAAGACGCCGGGATAGAAACCCAGGCTTTCCACCATGCCGACGGCGCCGAAGGGATTGGTGATCTTGCCGAAGCCATGCGTGACGAGAAGCACGCCGGCAACGACACGCAGAACCGTTTCCACAAGTTCATAGGTGCCGTTATAGACCGGCGCGACAGCCGGGACGATCAATCGTTCACGAGAAAGCTCATTATGTGGCACAAGAATACTCCGTTGATTGCAATTCCTGACCATCTGCAACAAGCTGCCGTTCGCGCAAGTTGCGCTCGTTCAAAACATGACAAACTAAGTAATATTTCCGTGAGTTTATATGAGGACGGCTGAGATGGAAGGCACTGTAAAACCCCGCGTTTCGATCACCTACTGCACACAGTGCAACTGGCTGCTACGTTCTGCTTGGATGGCGCAAGAGCTGCTCAACACCTTCTCGGACAGTCTCGCAGAGGTCGCACTCGTTCCGGCCACAGGTGGCCGCTTTGAAATCACCGTGGATGGGGCACTGTTGTGGGAGCGCAAACGCGATGGCGGTTTTCCGGGCCCCAAGGAGTTGAAACAGCGCCTGCGCGACATGATCGACCCGGACCGGGATCTCGGCCATCTCGACCGGCAGAAGAATGAGGGGCTGGATACGTAATACTACAAGCAAGCCGGCTGGCCGCTATCAGGAATCAGCGCATGGACGGTGCATCGTCGACGGCCCAATATTTGATTGATCGACTGACATTCCAGTATCCAACTCAGGCCCAGCAACGATGTTTTCTGATGAAAAAACAAGGATCGTCACAAAACTTCAAAATCCCTGTTGACACCAGCCGCCTGCCCCCGTACATGGCTCCTCGTCGCCCAGATGGCGGAATTGGTAGACGCGCCAGCTTCAGGTGCTGGTACTCGCAAGGGTGTGGAGGTTCGAGTCCTCTTCTGGGCACCATTCCTTATTTGATCCTAGCCAGATCAATCACTTAGCTAAAAAATCGATATTGTGATCTCCCCTTAGGGGGCGATACTTTTAGCTTTAGGATTGTCGATCCCACTCACGAATTGGGTGTCGATGAGCGCCGTGTAAGGCAGCGGCTATTCCCAGCCAGGCAAGCTTCTACACATTGATTAATGACTCGGTTTTTCCTGCGAAACTTCTGTTTCAACAAAAGGGGACGCCGTTTTTTGAGTGGAGTGCGTGCGGCGTCCAAACGCCAAAGTCAGCAGATGTGTTCAGCAAACGCGGGCTGAACGAAGAACACCCTGAAGCGAGCCATGCTGGCATACGCGATTTTAGTTCTGCGCGTGCTCTTCACATGAGGGAGAGCAGGACAGAACGCTTCGTGAGGTCTGGCGATAGACCCTGACCGTGTTACCCTCATCGATCGACACCAGAACACGTTCATCGACGATTGCGTTTCCCTCGGCATCCAGAAGCACAAGATTGGTGGTGCCGAAACTGCGTCCGGTCAGCACGATCGTCGTCGCATCGGCAACGGTCGCATCTGCGACCTTCGAATTACCGACAATGACTTTGCTCACGGCGCGGTCAAGTTTCAACACACGGGCCTGGTTCATCGAGACGCGGAGCATCTCATCATCCGCAGAGAGCGCAAAAGCAGGCGCAAAACCTAGGATCACTGCAGCAATTGCAAATCTTTTGATGGTGGAAGACAGCATGAGCGGAACAGACCTTTGGTTATGCTTGGCGCATTTCATCCTCACCACCATGAACGGGAATGGTGAATGAAGACTTAAACAGCGCTCCAAAATGAGAAAGTGCCGCTTGATCAAATACAATCCAACATGGCTGCAGCCTGTCGCATAACCGCACAATACCAGCCATGTTGCGATGAATTTCAGGCAAGATAGGCTCGCTCTATCCTATACTCTCCAGGCGTTCTCTCCATCGATCGTATTTTATCTTTTAATCTTTGGCTTTGTTTACCACACGTTCGACATTACTCATTTAACGTTACGTTAAGCCCGTTTTTTAAACGCTTGGCAATCGAGATTTTGTAGGTTTGCCTCAACCGAACAACGAGAAACAGTTGTCGGCGTGCTGACCAACAACGAATTAGGAGAATCCGCATGACCAATATTTTCGCTCGGTTCCTCAAGGACGAGTCCGGCGCCACTGCCATTGAGTATGGCCTGATCGCGGCTCTGATCTCTGTCGCGATTATCACTGGAGCGACGACGCTGGGGTCCAAGCTGAGTACTCAGTTCACCAATATCTCTTCGTATCTTAACCAGGCCGCGAAGTCTTAATCCTACCTGGAAGACACACTAATCGAAGACGTTTCTGCTACTAGAGCAGCGGAGACCTTAATATTACTGGCGAGAGCAAATGGTAGTATCCGTTGTTTTTCTGTTGCTGCCATTTTGCCTCGCCTTTGCTGCGTTCACCGATCTTTTCACGATGAAGATCCCAAACCGCATCTCAATCATTTTGTCTTGCTCATTTCTCATCGTAGCGCCTCTCTCTGGAATGACCGTTGGAGCTGTTGGCTTGGGGTTGCTGGCAGCAATAGCAGTCTTCAGCGGATGCTTCGCATTGTTCGCACTAAACGTCATGGGAGGCGGTGACGCGAAGCTGCTCACAGCCTCGGCCCTCTGGTTCGGCCTCAATTCATCGCTAACTTTATTCTTGATTTCAGTGACGCTTGTTGGGGGAGTACTGACCCTCGCTATTCTGTTCTTGCGATCAAGATCTGAGGACATCGTTGCGACCGGCATCCCAATTCCGGATTCCCTGTTGGTCGCCCAAAAGGTGCCCTATGGTATCGCAATTGCCATCGCGGGTTTATTAACCTATCCCGAAGCACCGATCGTACAGGCCGCCATGCGCGCCGTTCTCTGATAACCCGCTGAAAATCCCATTTAAACTTGCTAATACAGCACATTAATTTCTGATTAACCCAAAACAATCACTTCTTATTAACCATAATTACACGAATGGCAGGCCATCTTCTGGGTAGAGATTCTACTCCAAAGGCCCAGCATGAAGTCCTCACGTGTCGTTATCCTCTCCGTTGCCGTTGTGGCTGCTGGTCTTGCGGGCCTGCTGGCCATGCAGATTTCTGCGCCACAAGCGGTTGTGGAGAAGGCAGAAGCCATTATCCAGAAAGAGCCGACCGTCAGCGTTCTGGTCTCGGCCGTTAATTTGCCCGTGGGTAGCAGGCTCGACGCAAGTTCCGTGCGCTGGGCGCGATGGCCGCAAGGCAGCGTCAATGACAGTTATGTCACCGAGGAAAAACGGCCTGATGCGATCGCCGAACTGACCGGAGCGATCGTTCGCCTCCCGCTTTTCGAAGGCGAGCCGCTTCGTTCCGAAAAGGTCGTCGATTCCAGCACCCGCATCATGTCGTCGCTTTTGCCCGCCGGAAAGCGGGCTGTTTCCACCGAAATATCGGTTGCCACCGGTGCCGGCGGCTTCGTTCTTCCCAATGACCGCGTCGACGTCATCATGGTGCGCAAAAATGAGGGCGGCGGCTTCTTGACCGAAAACGTCCTCAACAATGTCCGCGTTCTGGCGATCGACCAGCAGATCAAGGAAGGGCCTGACGGTACGCCGTCCGTCATTGGTGCCACCGCAACCCTGGAGCTGACGCCTGAGCAGGCAAAGATCATCACCGTCGCACACCAGATGGCAGACCGTCTGACCTTGTCGCTCCGCTCCGTTGCGGATGTGCAGGATAGCGACACAGCATCTGCAGATTATCTACTCAGCGGCGCATCCGGCAGACCGGCGATCCAAATCATCAAGTCGGGCTCGATCGTGCGAGAAAATGAGGGAGCCGCACAATGAGCAAGACAAACTCGATCCTACATGGCCTGAAGGCGACGCTCATTGGGGGCATCGCCTTCAGCATAGGCTTTGCAGGCGTTCCTGGTGCATCCCACTTTGGGATCGGCACCATGGAAGCGCTGGCTCAGGGCGCCAGCATTCTTCGGATCTCTGAAAGTGGCACGGGCGTGCGCAAGCGCGTGAAGCTTGGTCTGAACAAGGCCCTCGTCGTGGATCTGCCGCAGGATGCCCATGATATTCTTGTTGCCGATCCGAGCATGGCAGATGCGGTAACCCGCACGTCGCGGCGTATCTATCTCTTCGGCAAGTCGGTCGGGCAGACCAACATCTTTATCTTCGGTGCCCATGGCGAAGAGATCGTCAGCCTTGATCTTGAGGTCGAGCGCGATATCACCGGTCTTGAGGCCAATCTGCGCCGCTTCATTCCGGATTCGGATATCCGGGTTGAGATCGTATCGGACAACATTGTTCTTTCGGGCAGCGTCCGCACCCCTCAGGATTCCGCACGCGCAGTGCAACTTGCCACAGCCTTCCTCCAGGGGGGTGAAGCAACGACCCGCAACATCACGGCGACCAGCGAAAGCAACGGGGATGGTGCCGTGGCGATCTTTGCGGAAAACCGCCAGAAGTCGTCTATCGTCAATATGCTGACGATCGAAGGCGAAGATCAGGTGACCTTGAAGGTGACAGTCGCCGAAGTCAGTCGCCAGGTTCTCAAGCAGCTTGGCTTCAACGGTTCCATCAGCGGCTCGGGCTCGGACTTCGGTGGAGCGGTCTCGTTCTCCAATCCAGCCAACCTTGGTAACGCGCTGGCGATCGGGGGCTCCGGCAATATCGGAGGCGCCATCGGCAAGGTCGCTCTGTCCAGCTATTTCAACGCCATGGAGCAGGCAGGCGTCATGCGCACGCTCGCCGAACCGAGCCTGACTGCGATTTCCGGCGAACAGGCAAAGTTCTATGTCGGCGGCGACTTCCGTCTTGCAGGCGTCCAGAACGTCACTTTCGACGACAATAATGTGCCGACGGTAACGCGCCAGACCGATACGGTGGAATATGGCATCGAGTTGAATTTCCGGCCAGTCGTGCTGTCTCCTGGCCGCATCAGCCTGAAAATCGAGACAAACGTGTCCGAGCCGACCTATGAAGGCAACGTCGTCTCAGGCAACGGCAACACGAGCCGCGTTCCTGGCAGCACCTATCTGTCGATCCGCAAACGCGAAGCATCAACAAGTGTTGAGTTGCCCTCGGGTGGCTCGATCGTGATTGCCGGTCTGGTGCAGGACAATGTCCGCCAGGCTATGTCAGGCCTCCCAGGTGCGTCCAAGGTCCCAATTCTCGGCACGCTGTTCCGCAGCAAGGATTTCATTCGCAACGAGACCGAACTCGTCATCATCGCCACGCCCTATCTCGTTCGGCCCGTGGCACGTAATCAGATCGCACGACCGGATGACAACTTCAGCCCGGAAAACGACTCAGCGACGTTTTTCATGAACCGGGTGAACAAGGTCTACGGCAACAACAGGCAGCAGGTTCAGGCACAGCCATATCAGGGCTCGGTAGGATTTATCTACAAATGACGAAAACGCACCCTATAACGAATTCTGTTTCTTATCTGCGCCTCTCTAACCTCGTCTGCGTGCTCGCTGCGGTCGCTGCCCTGCAGGGATGTGCCCGCGACCCACAGACGACGGGCGCCATTCCAGACGACTATCGCACGCGCCACCCGATCACCCTGTCCGAAGCGCAGCACTCTCTGGATATTCCAGTCTCTCCGGCAGACAACAGGCTGCCCGGGGCTATGGCCGAAAATGTGAAGGGCTTCGTCCAGAACTATGTGGCGAGTTCCACGAGCATCGTTCAAATGCAGGTGCCCACGGGCTCGGCCAATGCAGCGTCCGCGTCCATCATCAAGCGTCAAATCCGATCGATCCTGACATCTTCCGGCATTCCAGCAGGCAAGATTGCGGAGGTTCCTTATGGTGCTTCGCCCTACGGCGATGCGGCGCCCATACGGCTTTCCTATGTCGCCGTCACCGCCATGACGGGTCAGTGCGGCCAGTGGCCCGAAGACTTGAACAGCAACACCTCGTCCAACAAGAATTGGTACAATTTCGGCTGCGCTTCCCAGAACAATCTGGCGGCACAGATCGCCAACCCCATGGATCTCGTCGGCCCCCGCGGCATGAGCCCGATCGACGCTGAACGGCGATCGGTCGTACTCGGCAAGTATCGCGCCGGTAAGAACACAGCCACCACGAACGACTAAGACGCGCCTCCCAGCTTGAGCGACAGGATCTGATATGAACCCGGTGAACTACGATATTCGGCACAATAACGCAGATGTGCCAGTCGCCGAAGAGACGCTCCGCCCGGGCGAGCTGGAGAGTGTGCGTCCTTTGCCACGCATCTCGATCCACGCCTTCTGTGAAAGCGAGGCTATGCAGCGGACAATGGAGCGGCTGGCAGCCGACCGGCGGATGAACAAGGTCAGCATGCGAGTGACCAATGGCGAGATCGAAGCGGCTGCGAGAACGTTTTCGTCCACGGCTACACCCAATCTCGTCATCCTCGAAACCCATCGCGATCCATCGACGCTTCTGACCGATCTCGCACCACTGGCGGAGGTGTGCGATCCATCGACGCGCGTCATCATCATCGGGCGTCACAACGATATCGCGCTCTACCGCGACCTGATGCGCAACGGCATTTCCGAGTACCTCGTTGCACCGATCAAAGCGTCGGACCTGATGGCGTCAATCTCTGCAATCTTCGTCGATCCTGAGGCTGAGCCGCTTGGGCGGAGCATCGCCTTCATCGGTGCCAAGGGCGGTGTCGGCTCTTCCACTATCGCGCATAATTGTGCCTTCGGAATATCGAGCCTGTTTTCGACAGAAACAATTCTTGCAGACCTGGATCTGCCCTTCGGCACGGTCAATATCGACTTCGATCAGGACCCTGCACAGGGAATAGCCGAGGCAGTCTTCGCGCCGGATCGGCTTGACGAGGTTTTTCTTGATCGCCTGCTGACCAAATGTTCCGAAAACCTGTCCATTCTGGCCGCGCCATCGCTTCTCGACCGTGCATATGATTTCGACAGAGCGGCCTTCCAGCCGCTTTTGGAACTCCTGCAACGCAGCGCACCGGTTGCGGTGCTGGACGTACCACATATCTGGTCGGACTGGACGCAGGCCGTTTTGGCAGAGGTCGATGAGGTGGTCATCACCGCAGTTCCGGACCTGGCAAATCTAAGAAACACCAAGAACCTTCTCGATGCATTGAAGAAGCTGCGACCGAACGACAAGGCGCCGCATTTGGTTCTGAACCAGGTGGGTATGGCGAAGCGTCCTGAGATCGATCCTACCGACTTCTTCGAGCCGCTGGAAATAGAGCCGCTTGCCATCATCCCCTTCGATGTTCAGCTCTTCGGTGCTGCCTCTAACAGCGGGCGCATGATCAGTGAGATAGACGCCAAATCGCCGGTTGCGGAAACCTTCTCCCAGCTTTCGCACGTGCTTACGGGCCGATCGTCGGCCCGCAAAGCGAAACGACCGGGGCTCGGCAAGTTCATGGAAATCCTGAAACGCAAATAAAACGTGGATTGGTCCACGAGACGACAGACCGGAAGACAAGAGATGTTTGGAAAACGTGGCGGCGAAGGCTTCGGGCGAAGCGGGAACATTGGACAGTCGGTATCGCCGCCTGCTCATGCGGCTGTCATGACCGCCCCTCCTGTGATGGAGGAACCCCGTCCATCACAGACTATCGTGATGCAGCCACCGGCGCCTAAGCCTTCTGCGGTTCAAAAGGACACAGGCAGCCAGGCCCGCAAGCGTGTGCGCACCGAGGACTATTACCAGACGAAGGCTCAGGTCTTCTCCGCCTTGATCGACACCATCGATCTGTCCCAGCTTTCAAAGCTCGACGGGGAGAGCGCGCGCGAAGAAATCCGCGATATCGTCAACGATATCATCACCATCAAAAACTTCGCGATGTCTATCTCCGAGCAGGAAGAACTGCTGGAAGATATCTGCAACGACGTCCTGGGTTATGGTCCGCTGGAGCCGCTTCTGGCGCGTGACGACATTGCCGACATAATGGTCAATGGTGCCGGGCAGACCTTCATCGAAGTCAACGGCAAGACGATCGAATCCGATATCCGCTTCCGCGACAATGCCCAGCTGCTTTCGATCTGCCAACGCATCGTCAGTCAGGTGGGCCGCCGCGTCGATGAATCAAGCCCAATATGCGATGCGCGCCTCCCGGATGGCTCGCGCGTCAACGTGATCGCGCCGCCACTCTCTATCGATGGGCCGGCGCTGACGATCCGTAAGTTCAAGAAGGACAAGCTGACGCTTGACCAGTTGGTGCGTTTCGGCGCGATCACGCCGGAGGGCGCTGTCCTTCTGCAGATCATCGGTCGCGTCCGCTGCAATGTCGTCATCTCCGGTGGCACAGGCTCAGGTAAGACGACCCTTCTCAACTGCCTGACGAGTTATATCGACCGCGATGAACGCGTGATCACCTGCGAGGACACCGCCGAGCTTCAGCTTCAGCAGCCGCACGTCGTACGCCTTGAAACCCGCCCGCCGAATATCGAAGGCGAAGGCGAGATCACCATGCGTGATCTCATCAAGAACTGCCTGCGTATGCGGCCTGAACGTATCATCGTCGGCGAAGTCCGTGGACCGGAGGTCTTCGACCTTCTGCAGGCCATGAATACCGGTCACGACGGCTCGATGGGTACCATCCACGCCAATACGCCCCGCGAGTGCCTGAGTCGTATGGAATCGATGATTGCCATGGGCGGCTATACGCTACCGGCAAAAACCGTTCGTGAAATCATCGCTTCATCCGTTGATGTCATCATCCAGGCCGCGCGTCTTCGCGACGGCTCCAGACGCATTACCCAGGTGACGGAAGTCGTCGGCATGGAAGGTGATGTAATCATCACCCAGGACCTCTTCAAATATGAGATCGAGGGGGAGGACTCCAACGGACGCTTGATCGGACGGCACGTTTCCAGCGGAATCACCAAGCCGCACTTCCACGATCGGGTTCGCTATTACAACGAGGAACAGCGTCTTGCTGCGGCCTTGGAGGCGATGGAGCGCAATAGCCAATGACCATGACAATGCTGCTTCTCATCGTTCTCGTCGCCATTTCGGCTGGATCGCTCGCCTATGTTTTCCTTTTTCCGCAAATCGAAACGGAGAAGAAAACTGCGACCCGCGTCAACCGTGTGAAGGCGGCCGAAACAGACCGCATCAACATGAAAGCCGCGCGCGACCGCCTTCAGGAAACCACCAAGCGTCGCAAGTCGACGCAGGACATGCTGAAAGAGTTGGAGAAAAAACAAAACGAGAAGGCCAAAAAGCGCAACAATGCAAGCGTGAAGAGCCTCATTCTTCAGGCCAATCTGTCGATCTCACCTTCCAGACTCTATCTCATCAGCGCCGGTCTTTCTGTGTTCGCGGCACTGGTTGCTCTTCTTTACGACATGCCGCTTCTCGTGGCGCTCGGCATCGGCTTTATTGGCGTTCTCGGTGCTCCCCGCTGGGTTTTACGGTTTCTTGTGAAACGTCGTCAGGCCAAATTTCTCGAGGAGTTTCCGAATGCGCTCGACGTGATGTGCCGCTCGATCCGATCCGGCCTTCCACTCAACGAAGCGGTACGGCTCATCGCCTCCGACGGTCAGGAACCGGTGAAGACGGAGTTCAGACGCGTCGTCGATTCCCAGCAGGTCGGCATGTCGCTACCCGAAGCCATCGAGCGCATGACTCTGACAATGCCTCTGCCTGAGGTGAGTTTCTTCGGAATCGTCATTGCAATGCAGGCACAGGCCGGCGGCAATCTGTCCGAAACGCTCGGCAACCTTTCAAAGGTGCTGCGCGATCGGCGCAAGATGAAGGCCAAGGTCAGCGCGTTGTCGATGGAGGCGAAGGCCTCTGCCGTCATCATCGGAGCCCTGCCCTTCATCGTAGCGTTCCTGGTCTATCTTACCTCCCCAGACTATCTGATGGTGCTGTTCACCGACCAGCGAGGGCACCTCATTCTTGGCTGCTCTGCGGTGTGGATGTCGATCGGCATCATCATCATGCGCAACATGATCAACTTCGAGATTTGAGGCCGTTCCATGTTTGATCATATCATGTCCAGCCTTCTCAACCTGCATTTGATCATCGGTGCTCTTGTTGCCTTTGCAGCTTTCTCCACCGTCTATACATTGGCTATGCCCTATCTGAACCGCGCGGACCTCAACCGGCGGACGAAAGCGGTATCGACGGAACGCGAGCGCATTCGCGTGCGCGAACGTGAGCGGACGGATGGTGGGACCAAGGCCGGCAAAGCAAGCCTTCGAGCCACGCAGAGTAAATCCGCCACGAAGATCGTGGAGCGCTTCAACCTGCGTGAGGCGCTGGTGGATGCCAATACGATGAACAAGCTGAAGGCGGCAGGTTTCCGCTCTCAAAACGCGCTGAATACGTTTCTGGCGGCACGTTTCATTCTGCCCTTCATCTTTCTGACTCTCGCAGCGTTCTGGGTCTACGGCCTGAACAACCTTGCCAATTACAGCTTTTTTGTCCGTCTCATGGCTGTCCTGTTGTTCGGCTATCTCGGATTTTACGCGCCGAATATCTATATCTCGAACCGCATCACCAAGCGACAAAAGTCGATCAAGCGGAGTTGGCCGGATGCGCTGGATCTGATGCTCATCTGCGTCGAATCCGGGACCACCATGGAAATCGCCATGCGCCGCGTGGCAGATGAAATGACGGAGCAGTCTCCGGAACTTGCGGAAGAAATGGTGCTGACGGTGGCAGAGCTGTCCTTTCTACAGGATCGCCGCGTCGCGCTGGAGAATCTTGGATTGCGCACCCAGTTGGACGGCGTGAAGAACGTCGTTCAGGCGCTCATCCAGGCGGAACGCTACGGTACGCCGCTCTCCCAGGCTTTGCGTGTTCTGGCGCAAGAGGGTCGTGACGAGCGCATGAACGAGGCCGAGAAGAAGGCAGCGGCCTTGCCGCCCAAGCTCACCGTGCCGATGATCCTGTTTTTCCTGCCGGTGCTGGTTGCAGTGATTCTCGGTCCCGCCGGTATTCGCGTTGCCGACTCGTTCTGATGACGGTGCCGACAGCGCCAGCCGTGCCGTTCCAGACCGATGATCATGGGTCGCAATGCTGCGGCACACGGCTCCGCCGTCGCTGAGGGAATCCACAAGAAGAAGTGCTTAACGGACTTCCGTCTTCTTGTTCTTGTCGGAAAGCTGCGACCATGCATTTTGCTGAGACAGCATGCCGCGCAGATAGGTGAGGTTGGCCTGCGCCTGCTGAGGAGAGAGCTCCTGCGTGGCGATCTTCTGCGCTTCCTCAAAACGTCCCTGAAGGCCTACGACCAACGCCAGATTCTGGCGGATACGGCTATCGGCACCGGGCTGCCCGGCGGCATTGCGCAGATAGGTCTCTGCGGTGCGCGGATCGTTTTGCAGAACGTAGGACATTCCAAGATTTGAGAGGATGCTCGGATCGTTGGGTTTCAAGTCAAGCGCCTGACGATACTTCGTCCGGGCTTCGTTCGAACGGCCCAACTGATCCAGAACCGCACCTTCCGCGGAATAGAGGCGCCAATCCGGTCTATCGGGGGTTTGCGCGCGCTGGATGGTGTTGAGCGCCTGTTCGAGCTGGCCAGCGGCAGCCTGTGACTTGCCATAGGCCGCCAGAACCTCACGGTCTGCTGGATACGCGATCGCCACTTGCTGCATGACGGCAAGCGCCTGTGCGTTCTTGCCCGTCATCATCAAGATGTTGGCGTAGTTGAGCCCGGTGTTGCGATCCTTGGGATTGCGGGCGTAGGATGCGCCAACCGAGGCTTCCGCCTGACGCAGCTGATCCATGTTCATCTGATCATAGGAGTGCGAGACGGCAGGAGAAATCGATCCCGTCGACATGCGGTCCGGACGGTTCGTGGAGCAGGCTGCAAGGCTCAGCGCCAGAACAGCGGCACAGGCACCCCGAAGGAGGATGCGCTTGTTGGCATGATGTGAGGAAATCGCAATCATGATATCGCCCCGGCCCTGTGATCGGATATTTCATCGAAGCAGCGTGCACCACGCAACTTTCGCTCCAGCAATAATCTGTTAACCCTAACAGAGTGTTAATTTGCCCGCCTCAGCCGTTTACGAAAGCAGACAATGGTCCCTTATCAATTCATCGAGCGCGCCACTCCCTTCAGTTCGAAGCCAGGGGAAACACTTCCCGTTTTTGCGGTTACGCCCGCCCATATCGATCAAGGGGCCATCGATCCCATCGCTCTCGACTGGGCGAAGAAGGCAGGCTTTAAAGCAGAAGCGGGTGCCATCCTGTTGATTCCTTCTGCGGAAGGCGCTCTGGGCGGCGCGTTGCTTGGGCTCGGGACCAACCCTTCGGAGCTTCCTTTCATCGCCGGAAAACTGGCACGCGAGCTTCCCGAAGGCGACTGGCATATCGAGACGGCACCGCTCACTGTCAATCGACTGGCGCTCGGCTTCGGTCTCGGTGCCTATCGCTTCGACAAATATCGTGCCGCCAAAAGCACAGGCCCGAAACTTCTCATTCCCCGCGATGCCGAAGATGCGGAGATCAAGCGCGTGCTGGCCGGTGTCTTCCTGGCGCGCGATCTGATCAACGTTCCTACCAATGACATGGGGCCGGACGAACTCGAGATCGCTTTTCGCAGTCTGGCCGCCCACTACAAGGCGCAAGTTTCCGTCATCACCGGCGACGATCTCTTGAAGGAGAACTTTCCGCTTGTGCATGCGGTTGGCCGCGCCAGTGCCAGCGCGCCGCGCCTGCTGGAAATGTCATGGGGCAAGAAAGGTCATCCGCGCCTGACGCTCGTCGGCAAGGGTGTTTGCTTCGACACAGGTGGGCTCGATATCAAACCCTCCTCCTCCATGGCGCTGATGAAGAAGGATATGGGCGGCGCGGCTAATGTGCTTGGTCTCGCGCTAATGATCATGGATGCCCGGCTGCCCATCGATCTGCGCGTCCTCGTTCCGGCGGTTGAAAACTCCATCTCCGCCAATGCTTTCCGCCCTGGTGATATCTACAAGAGCCGCAAGGGTCTGACCGTCCAGATCGACAATACCGATGCCGAGGGTCGGCTGATTCTTGCCGATGCGCTGGCCTATGCCGACGAGGACGCGCCCGACCTGATGATCGACATGGCGACACTGACGGGGGCTGCGCGCGTCGCCCTCGGACCTGACGTCCCGCCCTTCTACACGGATGATGAAGACCTTGCGCACAGCATCGCAGAGGCCAGCATCGATACTGACGATCCGCTGTGGCGGCTACCGCTTCATATGGGTTACGATAAGGACATTCGCTCCCGCGCCGCCGACCTTACAAATGCGCCGTCCGGCGGCATGGCCGGATCGATCACCGCAGCACTCTTCCTCAAGCGCTTCGTCACGGCCACGAAGAAATGGGTACATTTCGATATCTACGGATGGTCGCTCAGCGAGCGTCCGCACACTTCGGTGGGTGGCGAGGCACAGGCGATCCGCGCTCTGTTCCACTACATCTCCCGCAGCTTTGCGAATAAATAAGCGGACGCATTTTCATCCTCGCCGCTCAAGGCGAGGCTGACCGGGCCGGGTGGGATTGCGTTCTTGAAGGCGCTTACACCAGAACCTTCTGGTCCTTACGGTCTTCCTGGCCGAAGAACTTCAGATAGCGTTGCACCTCGTCTGCCTCGCCGGTCGCCTTTTGCGGATTGTCGGAAAGCTTGACCGCGGGGCGGCCATTGGCATCGCTCACCTTGCAGACGACCGAGATCGGCTTCAAGCCTTCGATGGTTTTCGGCGCGCAGCCGGCAAAGTCGTTGGTGAGGTTGGTGCCCCAGCCGAAGCTCATGCGCGCACGGCCTTCGAAATGCTTATAGGTGTCGATAATGGCATCGACATCCAGCCCGTCGGAGAAGATGAGAAGCTTCTTCTTCGGGTCGCGACCCATCTTCTTCCACCACTCGATGATCTTTTCGCCGCCTTCGATCGGCGGCGCGCTATCCGGTCTGAAACCTGTCCAATCGGCCACCCATTCCGGCGCATTGCGCAGGAAGGCCGCGGTGCCGAAGGCATCTGGCAGGACGATCAAAAGATTGCCGCCATAGAGCCGGTTCCAGTCCTTCATCACCTGATAGGGTGCTGCCGCCAGGTCCTCGTCGTTCTGTGCCAGAGCGGCGACCACCATCGGCAGTTCATGCGCATTGGTGCCGACGGCTTCGAGATCGGAATCCATCGCCAGCAATACATTACTCGTTCCAGTGAAGGCCGGGCCAATGCCTTCCTTCAGCGCTTCGACGCACCAGCGCTGCCACAGAAAGCTGTGGCGGCGGCGCGTGCCGAAATCGGAGATGCGCAGGCCAGGAAGTTCGCGCAACCGCTCTACCTTTGCCCACATCTTGGCCTTTGCACGTGCATAAAGCACGTCGAGGGTGAAATAGCCGAGCGAACGCATGGCGCTTCTCGAACGCAATTCATTGACGATGGCGAGCGCCGGGATTTCCCATAGCGTGGTATCCATCCAGCGGCCATGGAAATTCAGCTCGTACTGGCCGTCGCGCTTGAAGAGCTCATATTCGGGCAATTGATAACTGGAGAGCCAGGAAAGAAACTCGGGCTCGAAAATCTGCGAGCGCCCGTAGAAGGTGTTACCGGCAAGCCAGATGCTTTCCTTCTTCGTCAGTCGAAGACTGCGCGCATGATCGAGCTGCTCGCGCAGTTCGACCTCGTCGATTTCCTCTGCGAGCCGAACCGTCTTGGTTCGATTGATCAGTGAAAAAGTCGCGTTGACGTCCGGATAGAGCTTCCAGATCATCTGCAACATCAACAGCTTGTAGAAATCCGTGTCGATCAGGCTGCGGATGATGGGATCGAGCTTCCAGGTGTGGTTGTGAACACGGGTCGCTATGTCTGTCTTCGTCATTGCTGCTGCTATCCCCCGCGCCAGACCCTTGCATGAGGCATGTCCGGCATCGCCGCGCATTTTTAAAGGTCATGAACCTTGTGGGTCAAAGACTTATCTGAAAAGCGCATGGCAAGTCCAGACCGGTTGATGCAGGTACGGTACGCGCGAAAGCCGAAGCAATTTTAGAAGTCGGTGGCGGGCGGATTGATGCCTGGATACCAGTCTTTCGATGTCGGCACTCTGGTGCCGAAGAAGGACGTGCCTGACGAGCCGGAACAGCGATAGCCTTGAACGGGCAGGCCATCGCTACCAAAGAGATCGCGATACGGGCCGTTCGGGTTGCTGGATTCAACCACCGTCGAATGGCAGCGATAGCGCTCCTGCGGCTGCAGCGTCTTCGGGTCCTTCACTCCAGGCAGATTGGCATAGGCGTCGGGGGCAGGCAGATAACCGTCCTTGTAAACGATCTGGGCCATGCCTGCCTGAGGCACTGCCCAGGCGACAAGGCACACAGTCAGACCGGCAAGAACACGTCTCAGGCTTCTCATCATATCGCACCCCAATGCAAGATGACGTTCATATAAGCAGAGCCTGCGTGATCCGCAGGATGCCTTTCAAAACGTTTTCGTGAGCATTCACGGACGGCGATAGGCTGTCGGCCTGTCATAGAGCCAGCCAATCCGCTCAATGGCCTCGTTCAGATTTTCGCGTGCGACATTCATCGTATGGCCGTTGGCGTGCAGCAGCGTCTTATCGTCCTCCAAGATGCCCACATGGCCTTTCCAGAAGACGAGGTCGCCGCGGCGCAAGGCGTCGCGCTCGATTTCGGTTCCGAGAGACTTCACCTGCATATCCGTATCGCGCAGCGAAAACTTGCCGGTCATGGCCATCGACAACTGAACGAGGCCGGAGCAATCGATGCCGAAGCCGGAGCGGCCGCCCCAGAGATAGGGTGTTTCCAGAAAGCGCAGCGCGACTGCGACGTAGTCGTTTGAAACCTGCTGGTCGACGGGCAGACAATGGGCGGCAATTACGCCCTCGCCTTTTGCCGTCATCAGGTATCGCGTTCCGCGCGTCTCCTCCTCCCCAATAAATTTCAGGCGGCTGCCCATGGAAAGGGCTGCAACGGGTGGCTTTCTCAGTTCAGCGGCGGGATAGAGAAAAGTGCGGGGAGCGATGACGATATGGGTTGTCGCCTCCACAGCGCCCACCGCAGTATCTGGAACGTAACCGACATAACCATCGCCTTCGGCCTGCACGAAAGCCCAGCCATCGGCGCTATCGAAAACACGGATGGCCTCGCCAAGCAGCAGTTCGGTATCGATGCCAGAAGCCATATCGGGCTTCGGGCGAAGTCCGATGACGGGAAGGGCGATTTGCGCGGGTTCGCCAGTGATGAAACGCTGTGCCTCGACCCTGCCTTCAAGTTTCACATCTGCGATATCGGCGCGGAAGACGTTCAGTCGACGGTCAAGCGTTTCGGCGGATGTCATGGTCGTCCGGTCCTATTTCAAAAGGTCTGTGCTGCGTTATCGAACGGCAATGCGGCAACTTTCGAGCATTAAGCTTTTCTTGCTCCATCAATAATCAGATCGCCGAATTTTTCCAGATAAAGCGCGCCAGCGACCGTGCGTTTGATCACCACATTGCGGCGGTCCTTCGCATCGCGCTCACGATCGACAAGACCCATCGCGCCCATGCTGTCGAGTGCCCGCGTGATCACAGGCTTGGTGACGCCAAGTACACTCGCCAAGCCGCGAACGGTGTGCGGCGGTGGCACCAGATAGATCTGGAGAAGGATCGCCGTCTGTCTCAGTGTCAGGTCAGGCGCATTGTCTTCCACCTGCGCCAGCGCGACACGGTGCCACAAGCCGAGCGCCTGGCTTGGCGACAATTCCACTGGCACGTTCGATCTCTCCGTCCTTTGAACAATCGCGCACATCATCGCGCCAAGCGGTGAATAAAAACAAAACCGCCGCCATCGAAGTTTTCTCTTCGAAATGGCGGCGGTCTGTCTCTGCTCTTTCTGAGCTTTCACGTCCCCTCTGGACTTGGGAAATTGAGATGCAGGAAGCGTGCCAACCTGCCATTTCGACAATTTGGCGTCTCCGCACCCTCGATTCGCATCGATCGCGAGGGGTCACGGGCGATTTTTTAAGCGCCGCGCAAAATTAAGGTGCAGCGACCCTCTACCCTTCAAGGCAGAGGGTCTTGCGCTTCGTCAGACTTTGGCACCATGCGCGGCACCGGCTTCGCGGGCCTTTTCCTGCCTGTTATAGCGGATCGAAGACCAGAGCGCGATGCCGATGAGGGTCGCGCCGCCAAGACCGGTGATGACTTCCGGAATGTGGACGAGGCTTTGCGTGTACATGATCACCGCGAGGATCAGGATCGCGTAGAACGCGCCGTGCTCCAGATAGCGGTATTCCGCGAGCGTCCCCTTTTCCACCAGCATGATCGTCATGGAGCGCACATACATGGCGCCGATGCCAAGGCCGATGGCGATGATGAAGAGGTTCGACGTCAGAGCGAAGGCACCGATGACACCATCGAAGGAGAAGCTGGCATCCAGAACTTCGAGGTACAGGAACGCACCGAAGCCGCCCTTCGCCGCGCCTTCCAGCATCTGCTGGCTGCGATCGAGGACGCCGCCAAGCACTTCCACCAGAAGGAAGGTCAAGAGGCCCCAGATCGCGGAGGTGAAGAAGACATTGGCTGCTTCCGGTCCGAGATCAGGGTTGGTGCTGTTGCTGATGATGCGCGTGAAGATCAGCATGATGATCAGGACGAAGGCGATCTCGATGCCCTTGATCGAGGAATAGGTCGCAATCTTTTCCTCGAACCAGCGAACCCAGTGAACGTCCTTCTCATGGTCGAAGAAGAAGCTGAGGCCGACCATCATCAGGAAGGTGCCGCCGAAAGCCGCGATCGGCAGATGGGCGTCATGCATGATCTGGGCGTAACGATCCGGCTCGGTCGCGGCCATCACCATGGCCGTCCAGGGGCCGACATTGGCGGCGATGACGACGATCAGAAGCGGGAAGACGATACGCATGCCGAAGACGGCGATCAGAATGCCCCAGGTGAGGAAGCGATGCTGCCATTCCGGCGTCATGTCCTTCAGCTTGTTGGCATTGACGATAGCGTTGTCGAAGGAGAGCGAGATTTCCAGCACGGCCAGCACCGCGCAGATGAAGAAGATCGTGGCTGTGCCACTCACGGTGCCGGTCATTTCCCAGCCGAGATAGCCGCCGAGAAGCAGGCCGACGACCGTAACGATAAAGGCCCATTTGAAATAGGAGAGCGTGGATTGCGTGGTGGGGGTCATGACAAAGCTCCCGCAAAATTTGGAGAGCGGGAGATGTGCATGGCGTCGCGCGCCAGCACCGAATGCATGGTTGAGTTGTTCATGGGTGTTCATCCGCCGGCGTCATAAGCAGGCGGTACCGACATCGCGAGAGCGCCGTAAAACTCTCGCCAGAGGGGCCCGGCACCAAGGTTTCATCCTGCCCGATGTCAGGGGCAGCATGTCACTCTAGTCTCCCAACTTCGTGATTTCGTCAAGGTCAAAGTTGTTTTTTGGCCGCACGCGGGCCTCGCCACGGCTCGATTATCCCTGCTTTACCTCCCGCAGGTTGTATCAGGACACAAGGCCATCGTTGCCGTGCGCGCTAAGGGATCACACCAGATCTTCGATGGGCTGAACTGTCGTCTTTGCCTGTTTGCGCTTCACGGCATTCTCGCGAAAGAAGATGTAGAGTCCCGAGAGAACGATCAACCCGGCGCCAATGACGATGCTGAGCTGCGGCACGTCGCCGAAGATGAGCCAGCCGAAGATGACGGCCCACAACAGCAACGTATATTGCAACGGTGCGACTGTCGCCGCGTCGGCAAGTTTGAGCGCGCGATTGACCAGCACATGTGCGGTCATCGCGACGATGCCGAGAAGGGCAAGCAGCGACAGATCGAAGCCCGATTGTATCGGAATCCAGCCGGACGGTGTAACGAGAATGGCAACAACACCCGCAAGCCCTGCCCCGATGATCTGCCAGAAGGCCAGCACGGTATCGGGCGTGTTGCGCAGCTGCCGGCCGGACAGCATCATGAAGGCGAAGGCGGCACTGCCGAGGATGGAAAAGAAGGCGGCGCTGGTCAAAGAGGCCGAGCTTGGTTTCAACGCGATCAGGACACCGACGAACCCGATGCCAATCGCTGTCCACCGTCTCCAGCCGACTTTCTCACCCAGAAGGAAGGGTGACAATGCGGCCACATAGATAGGGGCAGCCAGCCAATAGGTCATGACGTCAGCCAGCGGAAGCGCTGCTACGGCGAAGTAAAAGCAGAAGAGTTCCGCGGTGGAAAAAAAGACACGCGCGACCTGCAGACCGGGGCGCTCGACATTCACCAGCTTCGGCAGTCCTGCCTTCCAGACGATCGGCAACAGGATAATGACGGCCGCGATGCTACGCACGGCGATAACCTGACCGAGGCTGTAGGTGGAGACGAGGAACTTGCCCATCGCATCGTTGAGCGCGAAGAGCAGCATGCCGAAAAGCATGACCGCGACGCCGAGACCCGTCGGCGAAAGCTGGCGAAGAAAATGTGGCATGTGTCTGAACTCCCTGACCGCAATGACTCAGCGAGCTTGTTCTCCGAGTCAAGGTCGTCCGGCGCCTATATTAGCTTCATCTATTCGCGTCAGACTGACAAAAGCTGCCGCATCGTATGCTGGAAGCGACCTGCAATTTCATCGCGGCGGATATGTGCGCCGTCGCGCACCACAGGCTTGCCGCCGATCCACACGTCACGCGGCTTGACGAGATTGCCGAAAATCCAGCCGTCGAGAATATCGTCGCCTTGCAGATAGGGAGCGGCCTCCACATTCAAGGATGAGAAATCCGCGGCATTGCCTGCGGCGATCCCGGCCTTGGCACCCAAAGCCTTCGCGCCGCCCGTCAAAGCGCCATCGAACAGGGTGCGGCCCGTCGAGCCATTGGCCGGGGCAATAACGTTGCGCGCGCGGTGCGAAAGGCGTTGAGAATATTCGAGCTGACGCATCTCTTCACCGACACCGATCAGCACATTGCTGTCCGAGCCGATGCCGAAGGTGCCGCCATGTTTGAGGAAATCGACTGCGGAAAAGGTGCCATCCCCGAGATTGGCTTCCGTAATCGGGCAGAGACCGGCAATTGCACCCTTTTTGGCCACGCCCTGCGTTTCGGCTTCTGTCATATGCGTTGCGTGGATGAGGCACCAGCGATCCGTAACCTCCGCATTCTCCAGCAGCCATTCCACCGGACGCCTGCCGGACCAGGCGATGCAGTCTTCAACCTCTTTCACCTGTTCGGCAATGTGAATGTGAAGCGGCGCATCGGGCGCCAGTTGCGCGGCAAAGCTCAGCTCTTCCGGCGTTACAGCGCGCAGGCTATGGGGAGCAACGCCGACGACGCTTGAGGGCAAAGCTGAGACAGCTCTGCGGCAACCCTCCAGCAGACGGGCGAAACTGTCAGTCGAGTTGATAAAGCGGCGCTGGCCCTCCACAGGCTGCTGACCGCCGAAACCGGAATGGGCGTAGAGCACGGGCAGCAATGTCAGAGAAATGCCGGTTTGTGATGCTGCGGCAGCGATGCGTTCAGCCAGCTCCGCAATGTTGGCATAATGAGCGCCATCCTTGTCGTGATGGAGATAATGGAACTCACCCACACGTCCGAAACCGGCCTCCAGCATTTCCATGTAAAGCTGGGCCGCCACTGCCTCCACCTGCTCCGGCGTCATCGACAGCGCGAAGCGGTACATCAGCGTGCGCCAGCTCCAGAAACTGTCCTCGGTGGCACCGCGCCGTTCCACCATGCCGGCCATGGCGCGTTGAAAGGCGTGGCTGTGAAGGTTCGGCATGGCAGGCACGAGCACCGCGTGACGCTCGTCACCGGCGACGGCTTCCACGCCCTGCGTGACCGACAAGATCTTACCATCTGCGATCTCGAGGCGAACATTGGTCGCCCAACCTGTCGGCAACAAAGCGGTTTCAGCATGGATGAACATGTCGGCTCCTCAATTTCCTCGAACAGGCTCTTGCCTCTACCTCTATTATGTATATACATATTGATCAGAAGGGAAGGAAAAACTGATGACAAACCGGAATTCCACCTCGGCCGACGACGGCATTTCGCTCTGGCGAAACGCCCGCCTTGCGACGCTCGATCCTTCCCTGGACGGCCTTGGCATTATCGAGGGCGGCGCGATTGCCGTCAAAGATGGGCGGATCGTGTTTGTCGGTCCCGAGTCCGAGCTCCCTTCAAACCTGATCACCGAGGCAGAGACAATCGATTGCGAAGGCCGCTGGATCACGCCCGGATTGATCGATTGCCACACGCATCTGGTCTTTGGCGGCAACCGCGCCATGGAATTCGAGATGCGTCTGAACGGCGCAAGCTATGAAGAGATCGCCAAGGCTGGCGGCGGTATCGTCTCTTCCGTGCGCGATACCCGCAGGAGGAGCGAAGACGAACTGATCGCGGAAGCCCTTCCCCGCCTCGACACCCTGCTTGCCGAAGGTGTTTCCACAATTGAAGTCAAATCCGGCTACGGGCTAGATATCGACACCGAATTGAAGATGCTGCACGTCGCGCGCAGGCTCGAAACTTTGCGTCCGGTTCGTGTTCTGACCAGCTACCTCGCCGCCCATGCGACGCCCGCCGAATACAAGGGGCGGAATGCGGATTACATAGCCGACGTTGTATTGCCTGGTATGGAACGTGCGCATCACGAAAAGCTGGTTGATGCCGTGGACGGCTTTTGCGAGGGCATCGCTTTTTCCGTCGATGAGATGCGCATTGTCTTCGACAAAGCCAAAGCACTCGGCCTGTCAATCAAGCTTCACGCAGAACAGCTATCCCATCTTCACGGCGCAGAACTGGCCGCCTCCTATGGCGCACTTTCAGCCGACCATCTGGAATATCTGGATGAGGCTGGTGCAAACGCCCTCGCCACATCCGGCACGGTTGCCGTTCTTCTCCCAGGCGCTTTCTATGCGCTGCGCGAAACGAAGCTTCCGCCGATGCAGGCTTTGCGCGATGCGGGCGCAGACATCGCGCTTGCGACAGATTGCAATCCAGGCACCTCGCCGCTGACATCTCTGTTGCTCACCATGAACATGGGAGCGACACTCTTTCGCATGACGGTGGATGAGTGCCTCACCGCCACGACCCGCAACGCCGCCAAGGCTCTCGGTATTCTCGCCGAGGCCGGCACGCTGGAAGTTGGCAAATCTGCTGATCTCGCCATCTGGAACATCGAGCGTCCGGCGGAGCTCGTCTATCGCATCGGCTTCAATCCGCTTCACGCACGCATCTTCAAGGGACGGACGATCTGAACCATGACCATCACTCTTCATCCTGGCGCAGTGCCACTTGCCGATCTCGCGACAATCTACTGGGAGAATGGTGCCGCCAAGCTGCATCCCTCCTTCGATACCGGTATCGAGAAGGCTGCGAAGCGTATCGCCGATATCGCCGCTGGCAACGCGCCGGTCTATGGCATCAATACCGGCTTCGGCAAACTGGCCTCGATCAAGATCGATGCCGCCGATGTCGCGACGCTTCAGCGCAACCTGATCCTTTCCCATTGCTGCGGTGTCGGCGCACCCCTGCCGGAAAATGTCGTGCGGCTGATCATGGCGCTGAAGCTCATTTCCCTTGGGCGCGGCGCGTCCGGCGTGCGGCTGGAGCTGGTACGGCTGATCGAGGCGATGCTGGACAAGGGCGTCATCCCGCTGATTCCGGAGAAGGGCTCGGTCGGTGCTTCGGGCGATCTTGCGCCGCTCGCGCATATGGCCGCAGTGATGATGGGCGAAGGCGAAGCCTTCTTTGGCGGCGAGCAGATGGCTGCCCGCGACGCGCTGGCAAAGGCCGGGCTGATGCCCGTGGTTCTAGCGGCCAAGGAAGGTCTGGCGCTGATCAACGGCACGCAGACATCGACCGCTCTGGCCCTTGCTGGTCTTTTCCGCGCCCATCGCGCGGCACAGGCAGCCCTCATCACCGGCGCGCTTTCCACCGATGCGGCGATGGGATCTTCGGCACCTTTCCATCCGGATATTCATACGCTGCGCGGTCACAAGGGCCAGATTGACGCCGGTGCGGCCCTTCGGCAGTTGCTGGAAGGATCGGAAATCCGCGTCAGCCATATTGAAGGCGACGAGCGGGTTCAGGACCCCTATTGCATCCGCTGCCAGCCGCAGGTGGACGGCGCATGCCTCGATCTTCTGCGACAGGTCGCGAAGACGCTGGAAATCGAAGCCAATGCGGTGACGGACAATCCGCTGGTTCTTTCCGATAACTCGGTCGTCTCCGGTGGCAATTTCCACGCAGAGCCCGTGGCCTTTGCCGCGGACCAGACCGCCCTTGTGATCTGCGAAATCGGGGCGATTGCCCAGCGTCGTATCGCGCTTCTGGTCGATCCGGCCCTCTCCTATGGCCTGCCGGCTTTTCTCTCCAAGAAGCCTGGCCTGAACTCCGGGCTGATGATCGCCGAAGTAACGTCGGCTGCGCTGATGAGCGAAAACAAGCAAATGTCGCACCCGGCATCCGTCGATTCCACGCCGACTTCCGCCAACCAGGAAGACCATGTGTCCATGGCCTGCCACGGCGCGCGCCGCCTGCTGCCCATGACGGACAATCTTTTCGCCATCCTCGGCATCGAGGCGCTGTCTGCCGTGCAGGGCGTTGAACTGCGCGGTCCCTTGAAGACGAGCCCTGAGTTGCAGAAGGCCATGTCTGTTCTGCGCGCAGAAATTCCCTCGCTTGAGGAAGACCGCTACATGGCGCCCGATCTCAAGGCCGCATCCGACCTGATCGCTACCGGTGCTCTGGTGGATGCGATTTCGGGTGGCATTCTGCCGAAGCTGGAGGCGTAAGATGTCAGTCGTCGATATCCACCGGGGTGGATCGCCCATCATTCTCGGCCTGCCGCACACTGGCACGGACGTTCCACCAGACATCTGGGAGCGGCTGAACGACAATGGCCAGCTGCTGGCAGACACCGACTGGCACATTCACGAGCTCTATGCCGGTCTGCTCTCCGACGCGACGACGGTGCGCGCCACCTTCCATCGCTACGTGATCGACGCCAATCGCGATCCTTCCGGCACCAGCCTTTATCCAGGCCAGAACACGACCGGCCTCGTGCCCGAAACGGATTTCGATGGCGAGGCGATCTGGAAAGAGGGTGAGGCGCCGACGGAAGAGGATATCGCTTACCGGCTGCAGCATTTCCATGCGCCTTATCATGCAGCGCTTGCAGCCGAGATCGACCGTGTGAAGGCGATCCATGGCGTGGCGATCCTCTATGATTGCCATTCCATCCGCTCGCATATTCCCTTCCTCTTCGAAGGAAAGCTGCCGGATTTCAACATCGGCACGGATATGGGCAAGACTTGCGATCCGGCGGTGGAAGCCATTGCCGTCGATGTGACCTCTGCGGCTGAAGGCTATACGTCCATTCTCAATGGCCGCTTCAAAGGCGGCTGGACGACGCGCCACTACGGCCAGCCGGACAAGGGTGTGCACGCGATCCAGATGGAGCTTGCACAATGCACGCATCTCAAAACCGAGACGCCGCCCTTTGCCTATGATGACGACAAGGCCGCGACGCTCCGCACCCATCTCAAAACCATTCTGACGCGCATGGAAGATTTTGCGCTCGCTCTCAGACCATAAAGGGGAAAGATCATGACAAACCCGCGTCATAACGAACGAGAAGTCCGCGCACCGCAGGGTCCGGAACTGAACGCCAAGAGCTGGATGACCGAAGCGCCGTTGCGCATGCTGATGAACAACCTGGACCCGGATGTCGCGGAGCGCCCGCATGAACTGGTGGTCTATGGCGGTATCGGCCGCGCCGCGCGCACCTGGGAGGATTTCGACCGGATCGTCGCCACGCTGAAGGACCTCAACGAAGATGAGACGCTGCTGGTACAATCCGGCAAGCCTGTCGGTGTGTTTCGCACCCACAAGGACGCGCCACGCGTGCTGATCGCCAACTCCAACCTCGTTCCGCATTGGGCGACGTGGGAGCATTTCAACGAACTGGACCGCAAGGGTCTTGCCATGTACGGCCAGATGACGGCCGGTTCGTGGATCTATATCGGCACGCAGGGCATCGTTCAGGGCACCTACGAGACCTTCGTGGAAGCCGGGCGCCAGCATTTCGGCGGCAATCTCACGGGCAAGTGGATCCTGACCGGTGGCCTCGGTGGCATGGGTGGCGCACAGCCGCTCGCAGCGGTGATGGCAGGCGCCTGCTGCCTGGCTGTCGAATGCGACGAGACCCGCGTCGATTTCCGCCTGCGCACCCGCTACCTTGATGCCAAGGCGCACACGCTGGATGAGGCGCTTGCGCTGATCGACCAGTGGACCAAGGCCGGCGAAGCGAAATCCGTCGGCCTCATTGGCAACGCCGCCGATATCTTCCCGGAACTGGTCAAGCGGATGAAGGCGGGTGGTGCACGCCCTGATATCGTCACCGACCAGACGTCTGCGCATGACCCGATCCATGGCTATCTGCCTTCCGGCTGGAGCGTCGCAGAATGGCGCGCCAAGCAGGAGAGCGATCCGAAGGCGGTGGAGGCGGCTGCCCGCGCTTCGATGAAGACGCAGGTGCAGGCCATGGTTGATTTCTGGAACGCCGGTGTTCCAACGCTCGACTACGGCAACAATATCCGCCAGGTGGCCAAGGAAGAAGGTTTCGAAAACGCCTTCGCCTTCCCCGGCTTCGTGCCTGCCTATATCCGCCCGCTCTTTTGCCGCGGCATCGGGCCGTTCCGTTGGGCTGCCCTTTCGGGTGATCCGGAAGACATCTACAAGACCGACGCCAAGGTGAAGGAACTGCTGCCGGACAACAAGCACCTGCACAACTGGCTGGACATGGCGCGTGAGCGCATCGCCTTCCAGGGTCTGCCGGCGCGTATCTGCTGGGTTGGTCTTGGCGATCGTCATCGCCTGGCGCTTGCCTTCAACGACATGGTCAAGAGTGGCGAGCTGAAGGCCCCGGTCGTGATCGGCCGCGATCACCTCGATTCCGGCTCGGTCGCCTCACCCAATCGCGAGACCGAAGCGATGAAGGACGGCTCGGATGCCGTTTCCGACTGGCCGCTGTTGAACGCGCTCCTCAACACTGCATCGGGCGCCACCTGGGTGTCGCTGCACCATGGCGGCGGCGTCGGCATGGGCTTTTCCCAGCATTCGGGTGTCGTCATCTGCGCCGACGGCACGGATGATGCCGCACGCCGTCTGGAGCGCGTGCTGTGGAACGACCCGGCGACGGGCGTGATGCGCCACGCGGATGCCGGTTACGACATCGCGCTCGATTGCGCCAAGGAGAAGGGCCTTCGCCTGCCCGGCATTCTGGGTAACTGAGCGATGAGACGGCTTCGCGCGTCTGAGTACAAGCGTATGCCGTGGAAGAACGGCAAGGGAGAGACGGTGGAAATCGCCGTCTTTCCGCCTGGCGCGTCCATGGACGCGTTCGAGTGGCGGATCAGCATGGCAAGCGTTGCCAATGACGGCGCCTTTTCTCTGTTTCCGGAGATTGATCGAACGCTATCCATTCTGTCCGGGCACGGCATGTCGCTCACCATCGATGGCGCGGCACCGGTTCTTTTGACGATGGAAAGCGATCCGCTCCGTTTTGCCGCCGATGTTCCTGTCGACGCAATGCTTGTGGATGACGCGATCACCGATCTCAACGTCATGACGCGTCGTGGGCGGTTTGCGCATAGCGTTGAGCGACGCGCCAGTTCGTTCTCAGTGCGTGGCTGTGAAAGTGGGGAGACGGTGTATCTTCTAGCGACGGGCCCCGTTACGGTCGCCAGTGCAGGCGAGACGGTGGAACTTGAGGCGTTGGATTGCGTGCTCGTTGGAGAGGATGCCACCGTTACGGCTGAGAATATCGTCTGCTATGAAATACGACTTCAAGGGGCTGCTTAGCGCTCGACTAAGAGAGGAGCTCAAGCGACGCTCTGCTTGAAGATGACGGCCAACTTCCCTCTTAGCCGTCACCCTCCGGCCTTGAGCCGAGGATCGATAAGCCATTAACGCCGTTGGGAAAAATGGATCCTCGGGTCAAGCACGAGGATAACCCGAGGGAGAGTTTGGGGGCGACCAAAAGAAAGGCCCCGCGCAAACGGGGCCTTCATCTTTCACACTGTAAACCGCATCACTTCATCGTCGGCATGACGAATTCAGCACCCGACTTGATGCCGGATGGCCAGCGGGCGGTGATCGTCTTGGTCTTGGTCCAGAACTTGATCGAATCCGTGCCGTGCTGGTTGAGGTCGCCAAAGCTCGAGGCCTTCCAGCCGCCGAAGGAGTGATAGGCGAGCGGAACCGGGATCGGAACGTTGATGCCGATCATGCCGATATTGATACGCGAGGCGAAGTCGCGGGCGGCATCGCCGTCGCGGGTGAAGATGGCGACGCCGTTGCCATATTCGTGCTTCATCGGCAGGTCGAGCGCTTCCTCGTAATTCTGGGCGCGGACGACGGAGAGAACCGGTCCGAAGATCTCCTGCTTGTAGATGTCCATATCCGGCGTAACGTGGTCGAACAGGCAGCCGCCGACGAAATAGCCGTTCTCATAGCCCTGCAGCTTGAAATCGCGGCCATCGACCAGAAGCTTTGCGCCCTGCTCCACACCGCTGTCGATCAGGCCCTTCACACGCGCCTGAGCTTCCTTTGTGACGAGCGGACCCATATCCGCCTTGTCATCGGTGTAAGGGCCAATCTTCAGTGCCTCGATCTGTGGGATCAACTTTTCAACCAGACGGTTGGCGGTCTCTTCACCCACCGGCACGGCAACCGAAACGGCCATGCAGCGTTCGCCAGCCGAACCGTAACCGGCACCCATCAGCGCGTTGACCGCCTGATCGAGATCGGCATCCGGCATGATGATCATGTGATTCTTGGCGCCACCGAAGCACTGGGCGCGCTTGCCGTTCATTGCGGCAGTTCCATAGACGTAACGGGCAATCGGCGTGGAGCCGACGAAGGAAACCGCGCCGATATCCGGGTTGGTCAGCAGGCCATCCACCGCGCTCTTATCACCATTGATGACGTTGAGGATACCGGCAGGCAGGCCCGCTTCGATCATCAGTTCGGCAAGACGGATCGGCAGAGACGGATCGCGCTCGGAAGGCTTGAGGATGAAGGCGTTGCCGCAGGCGATTGCCGGGGCAAACATCCACATCGGGATCATGGCCGGGAAGTTGAACGGCGTGATACCCGCACCAATGCCGACGGGCTGGCGGATGGAGTACATGTCGATGGCCGGACCCGCACCCTCGGTAAACTCACCCTTGGCGAGATGTGGAATGCCGCAGACGAATTCGCAAACTTCCAGGCCGCGAATGATATCGCCCTTGGAATCTTCCACCGTCTTGCCGTGTTCGCTGGAGAGAAGAACCGCCAGCTCATCCATGTTCTTGTTGAGAAGTTCGACGAACTTGAAGAAGACGCGAGCGCGGCGCTGGGGGTTGGTCGCTGCCCATTTGGGCTGCGCGGACTTGGCGCTCTGAACGGCTGCAAGGATTTCCGCGTCGCTTGCCAGCGCCACGGTCGCCTGCACTTCGCCAGTTGCCGGATTGAAGACATTCGACGTGCGGCCGCTTGTACCTGCTACACGCTTGCCGTCGATGAAATGGCCGATCTCGTTCATGATGTCCTCCAGGGATTCTTGATGACCCACCATCCTGTTTTCAGTTGCACAAAGCAATGGTCAGGAATACGCATCCGTTGTGCATAAAACGAAATAAGGATGCAGCAATGGACTGGGACGATGTGCGAATTTTTCTCAGCGTAGCGCGCAGTGGTCAGTTTCTGGCAGCCGCCAAGATACTGGGCGTCAATCACGCGACGCTCAGCCGTCGCATGACAGCACTGGAAAAGGCGCTCGGCACCCAGCTGTTCATCCGAACAACGACCGGCTGCATTTTGACGGAGGACGGGAACCAGTTTCTGGCGGCGGCGGAGCGGATGGAAGCGGAAATGCTCTCGGTGCAGGCAACGCTTGGCCAAGGTGTGGCGGGCATCAGCGGCACCGTGCGCATCGGCGCGCCGGACGGTTTTGGCGTTTCGTTTCTCGCGCCACGCCTGGGAGAGTTGACGGCGGCTCACCCGGAACTGAGAATCGAGCTCGTGCCGGTGCCGCGATCCTTTTCGCTTTCGCAGCGCGAGGCAGATATTGCGATCACCATCGAGCGGCCCGAGCAGGGGCGGCTGATCTATTCGAAGCTGACGGATTACTCGCTCGGTCTCTACGCTTCGAAGAGCTATCTTGAAGCAAACCCGACGCCTGAAACGGTCGAGGATTTAAGGCAGCATCGGCGGATCGGTTATGTCGAGGATCTCATCTTTTCGCCGTCACTCAATTTTACCTCGGAGGTTCTCCGCGACTGGGATGCGACCTTCGCGATTTCCAGCGCCATAGGCCAGACCGAAGCAGTACGCTCCGGTGCCGGGATCTGCATCCTGCATGATTACATTGCCCGCAACGATCCAAGCCTTGTACGCCTACTTCCCGAGATATCGATTCGCCGATCCTACTGGACCGCCTATCACGAAAATGCCCGTCAGCTTGCGCGGGTAAGAACGGTGGTGCAGTTCCTGCAGGATATCGTCGCGAAGGAGCGTCGCAGCTTCTTGTGAGCGAATAGCCTATCGGGTCGATAGGCTGCTCTGCAGGAGAGCGAGCAGGACCGATCCCGCCTCCTCGATCTCGCCGCTATTGTCGATGGTCGTCACGTCGAAACTATCGCAGATTGCATCCACCTTGCGGTCGAGCCGGCCCATGATTTCCGACATGCTCTCGCGGCCCCGGTTCGCCAGCCTGGCGGAGAGGATTTCCGGCCGTGCTGTGACCACCACCACTTTCAAGTTGGGGAAGGCTGCTCTGAAGTGGGGAAGTGCGGAGCGTGAGCCATTCGCCACCGCCACGCCGCCCTTCTTCAGATGCTGCTTGACCGAAGCGGGTATTCCATAATGCAGACCGTGGGCACTCCAGGACACACAAAATTCGCCGGCTACCTTTTTTCGTTGGAAGGTCTCTTCGCTGCAACCCTCATGGTTCTCGCCACCCGCGTCACTGTCTCGGGTAATGATACGCCGGACGAAATGCACGTCTGCCTGATCACGCAGCCGCTCGGCCGCGTAGTCGATCAGCGTGTCCTTGCCGGCACCGCTCGGACCGACAACGACGATCATCGTTCCGAGGGTGTCCAAATTCGGCGGAAATGCGTCTGACGATACAAGGCTCATGCGACACGTTTTCCCTGCCGCCAGACGCTGCGCACCACGGGCACACCGCTTTCGCGACGCACCCGTACGAGGTCGGCGCGCAGTCCTTCGGCAATAGAACCGCGATCTGTCAGACCAACCGTCTTTGCCGGTGTTGCCGTGACCATCGCAAGTGCCTTGGGAAGGGTAATCCCGTCCACCTGATCGGCGAGCAGGAAGGGCGCGTAGAGCAGGCTGAAAGGCACGTAATCAGAGGACAGCACATCGAGAACGCCGAGTTCGGCGAGATCGCGCGCAGCAATATTGCCCGAATGGGATTTGCCGCGAACGATGTTCGGCGCGCCCATCAGAACACTCATGCCCGCCGTGTGCGATGCCTTGGCGGCTTCGACGCTGGTGGGGAATTCAGCAAGCCGCACACCATGACCGATCGCCTCCTCGACATGGGCTTCAGTGGCATCGTCATGGCTCGCAACCGTGATGCCGCGCTCAGCACAACGGGCGGAAAGGTAATCGCGGTGCTTGCCGGAATATTTCCCGGAGGCCGAGACGCGCCGGTCGACAAAGGCCTTGAAGGCCTCATCGCTCAGACCGCGCTTTTTCTGGTAGAACATGATGTACTGGTCCATCGTCTGAAACTGACGCTGGCCCGGGGAATGATCCATCAGCGAAATCAGCCGCACATGCGGATCGTTTTCGAAATCCTCGAAATGCTCCAGTACGTCGGCGGAGGCTACTTCGCAGCGCAGATGCAGCAGGTGATCGGAGCGAAGCCGATCTTCACCCTTGGCCTTTTCAATGGCGTCGGCCATGTCGCGCATTTCGCCGCGCTCGAAGCCGCCATCCTCATCCGAGCCGAGACGCAGACAATCGAAGACGGTGGTGATGCCGGAGGACGCGACCTGCGCATCATGGGCCTGAATGGCGGCAATCTTGTCCCAGGTGACGCCCGGGCGCGGGGAATAATGCTGTTCAAGATGGTCGGTGTGAAGCTCGACGAGGCCGGGGATCAGATAGTCGCCTTCGAAGTCTTCGCCGGTTTGCGATGCGCCTTCGCTGATATCGGCAATCACGCCATCGCGGATCAGGACGGAACCTTGGATAACATCGTCGGAGAGGACGATGTGCGCATTGGATAGGACATGTTCAGCCATTTCGGACGTCTTTCGTATTGGAAGCAGCCAGTGGCTGCCAGCTATGAACGGTAAAGGCTTCACCACGCTCTTTCTCGACAAAAAGGCCGAGGCCGGAGATGGTCAGGGGGCTATGGATGAAGCCGGAAAATGTCTTGCTCAGGATGTCGCCCATCTCTTGCCTACGTGCCTCACTCACCGGCCCTGTCAGTGTCATGTGAAAGCGGAAATCATCCATCACATAAGGGTAACCCCAGCGATGAAGATTGGCGCGCTGGCTTTCGCTGAGCGTTTCCGGCTTACGGCGGGCAATATCGCGCTCCGACAACGGCGCGCGGAAGGGCTCGAAATGTCTCACCACATCGGCGGTGAAATCCTGAAGCGGCTGATGGAGCGTGGCCGGAACCAGTGCGAAGAAAGGCCCGAGTGAGCCGATGACGATTTCGGGAATATCGAAGGCGGCGTGTGAAGCTGCAAAGGCGGAGAATGCCTCCACCAACTCGCTCTCATGTCTGCCTTCGGCAAGCTCGAAGGGCGCTTTCAGCGTGGCGTGGAAACCGTAGCGCCTTGGCTCTTCGGTAACGTCCGCAAAGCTGGCATAGTCGTCAAAGCCCTCACCGGAAAAGGCGTTGCGTCCCAGCCACCGTGACGCTGTCTCAGTCAGCGAATCGGTGGCGGAGGGCGAAAAAAAGAGAGCGTAGCGCACGATGTCGCACTTTCGAATGTCATGGAAACAGCGGAAGCGTCATTTGAGACGACTCGTCTCTACCCCGCAAGGTCAGAAGTGCGAGGTAGACCTTTTCCGTGACAGAATGATGATACCGGGCAAGAAATTTGCCGGATATCCTTTCCCCATTCAGTGGTGCGTTTTGCCAATGAGGCGCGAGCGGATCGCGTTCGACATATTGTCGAACAGGAAGACGACGATAAGGATCAACAGCACCATATAGGCGACCTTGTCCCAATCCTGATTGGTACGCATGGCTTCCAGCAGTTTGAGGCCGATGCCGCCTGCGCCCACCGCACCGATAACCGTGGCGGAGCGGGTGTTGCTTTCCCAGAAATAGAGCGACTGTGAAATGAAGACCGGCAGCACCTGCGGAATGACGCCGAAGCGGTTGACGATGACCGACGAGGCGCCGACCGATTTCACGCCTTCGCGCTGCTTGTCATCGACATTTTCCAGAGCCTCGGCATAGACCTTTCCGAGCGCACCCGTGTCGGTGAAGAAGATCGCGGCAATGCCGGGGATCGGTCCGGGGCCGAAGCTTCTGGTGAAGAATAGCGCCCAGATCAGCATGTCGATCGAGCGGAGGAAGTCGAAGAGCCGCTTCATGCCCCAGTTTGCCGCCCTGCTGGCAGTGATGTTGCGGGCGGCGATGAAGGCCAGAGGAAAGGCAAAGAGCGTACCGAGAAGCGTGCCGAGGAAGGCCATGACCAGCGTCTGCAACAGCTTGGACAGGATGTCCTCATGCTGCCAGGCATCGTTGCCGAGGAAATCATCGGCCATCTTTGAAATATTGGACTGTGCCGGATCGACGCGATCCTGCCACAGCGCCAGCGCTGCCAGCTCACCCCAGCTCTTGCCCCAGAACTGTGAGCGCGTGTCGAAGAAGAAGTTGGCCCAGCCGAGGAAGCGGCGCTGGACATAAAGCTGCGAGGTGCGAATTTCCGCCTGACCGGCAAAGCCGTACTCGACGACGACCTTGTTCTCATCCTGGCGGATTTGAACAGGCGCGCCGGCGGGGGCCGTGACGCGGTCAGCGCCGATGGTCACCGGATAGAGCGTACCATCGATGTAAACATTGGCCTGCGTCGGGGTGATATCGATACGGTTCTGCTGATCGCCATAGGTCACGCTATAGCCGCCATTCGGCAACGGCTGGAGCCAGCTGATATTGGCATTGGCTGGATACTGCCCGCGGCTCGTCCATTGCGGCACGACCTTGCCATCATCGAAGCGAAGCCGTGGCTGGGCGCGCCAGGAATACCAGTCCTGAATATAGCTGGAAGCGCGGTCCCAGCGACCGTTGGTCAAGGCCGGGCCGACATTGAAGGCGAAGAAGCAGATGACGAGATAGGCGATGGCTACGACCAGACCGACAAACAGTCCATAGCGGCGCATGAAGCCCAGCTGGAAAACCTGAGGGTATTGGGACAAAAGACGTTCGCGATCCGCACCATTGATGACAAAGCTCGTGGACATCAGGCCGCTCCCCGTCCGAATTCAAAGGATTGATGGCCGATCAGCCTGCGGCGCAGCCAGCCGGAAAACTGGTCGACAGCGATGATGGTGACCAGCAGCATGATGATGATGGCATAGGTCTTGGCGGCGTGATCATTGCCGATCGCCAGGCGAAAGACCTCGCCGATACCGCCGCCGCCGACAGCACCGATGATGGTGGAGGCGCGCACATTGATTTCGGCGCGCAGCAGCGCATAGGAGACGAAATTCGGCAGAACCTGCGGCACGATGGCAAAGCGCACACGCTCCAGCCAGTTGGCGCCCGATGCCCGCAACCCCTCATCCGGCTTCATATCGGCATTTTCGACGACTTCGAAGAAGAGTTTTCCGAGCGCGCCGACGGTATGAATGGTGATGGCGACGATGGCGGCAATGGGCCCGAGCGAAAGAATGGCGGTCAGCAGTCCGGCGATGACGATTTCCGGGAAGGCGCGCATCACTTCCAGCATGCGTCGGACGGAAAAACGCACGGCACCGGCGCCGACGAGATTGGTGGAGGCGAAGAAGCACAGCGCGAAAGCGAAGGCCGTGCCGATCAGCGTCGAGACCAGCGCAATGTTCAGCGTGATGATCAGCTGATAGAAGAAATGCGGAATATAAAAGCCGTCGCCGATATAGACCCGCTCCGAGACATAGTCATATTTCAGCGAGCCGTCGGCATAGGGTGACGGCAGATCGAACATGGCGCGAACAACTTCCATGGGGCTGTTCGGCAGGAAGGTCTTCATAAAATCGAAGAAATAGGGCAGTCGCTCGAAGAACTTGCCGGAATTGGCGCTGTTGGCAAAATCGAGCGAGGCAAAGAGCAACGCAAGAAAGACGACGATGGCGATGCCGGTGTAGATACGTCGCGTGACCAGCTGTTGCTGGTAGTGCTGCATGACCTTCTTCGAGGCCTCGCCCAACGTATCTGGGGTGATTGGCGTGCTGGCCATGTCTTTTGCGTCCTTACCGGAGCCATGCGGGTGACGATGGATTCACCGAGGCTCTCATTCACCGTTTCAGCGTCATCCCTCAGGAAGCGTGACGGCTTTCCCGGGCTGCGCTTTAAAAAAACGGCGGCGTCTTTCTGACGCCGCCGTCTCATGCCATTGCTGGCAATCAGCCGCCGATCACGGCCTTACGGGCATCAACGATCGTCTGGTAGAAGGACGGATCGACCTTGATGTATTCCTTGTTCTTGCCCTGGGTGAAGCCCTGGAAGCAAGCGAGGTCCTTCTTCGGCAGGTCGAGGAAGAAAGCTTCGATCTTTTCCTTCATCGGCTCGCCGACCTTGTTGGCAACCATCAGCGGACCGTTCGGGATCAGCGGCGACTTCCAGACTTCGACGAGATCGTCCATGTCGAGATTGCCCTTGGCGACCATCTGGTGGAGGTTGCCGGAGCTGTAGCCTTCTTCCCACTTGCCAACGCCGGAACCGAAGGTGGTGCCGACATCGAACTTCTTGTCGAGAACGGCGAGAACGAGGTTCTCATGGCCGCCGCCGAAGCCGGTTTCAGAGAAGTATTCCTTGACCGGCTTGCCGGTGTCCTTCGGCAGGGCGACGTTCGGGATGAGATAGCCGGAGGTGGAGTCCGGATCGGCAAAGCCGAGCTTCTTGCCCTTGGCGTCTGCCAGCGTCTTGATGCCGGAGTCCTTGCGGGCAACCATGATGGTGTAATAGCCGCTGGAGCCGTCAGCGCCGGTGTATGTCAGGATCGGATCGACAGCCTTCGGGTCCTGAATAGCGATCTTGGCGTAGGAGGATGCGCCCATGGAAGCAATGTCGATGGTGCCGCCCAGCAGACCCTGGATGACGCCGTTATAATCGGGCGACGGGAAGAGCTGAACCTGCTCAACACCGGTGGCAGCCTTCAGGCCATCGGCAATGCACTGCGCGTTGCGCAGCTGGTCGTTGGAGTTTTCGCCGCCATCGAGGCCGATGCGCAGAACCTTGACGTCCTGAGCGAGAGCCGAACCGGCCAGAAGGCCAAGTGCAACCGCCGAAAGAAGAGCTTTCTTCAACATGGATTTATCTCCGTTTTTCCGGCGAGCCGGAGTTTGACACGATGTGGAATGTGATATTGGCCCCTGACGCGGGCGGATCGATGCTGTGCGGTCCTTACAGTCCAGCCATGGAAAGCGGCTTGGGAGCAGAAGCTTCAGGACCGGCAGATGGGTGTTGGGCGCGCGCGGCAAGCTCCGCACCTTCAATGGTGATGCTGGTCGACGTCATGGTTTCGTCGATGCCGGCACCATGAGAATCAGTACCGTAGATTTCCTTGACCGCGCGGGCATCGAGTTCGGCGGGCGTGCCGTCGAAGACGACGCGACCGGCCGCCATGCCGATGATGCGCTCACAATAATTGCGGGCCGTATCGAGCGTGTGCAGGTTGGTGATGACGGTGATGCCTTCGCGCTCATTGATGTCGCGCAGCGCATCCATGACGATTTTCGCGTTGAGCGGGTCAAGCGAGGCAATGGGCTCATCGGCAAGCAGCATGCGCGGCGACTGCATCAGTGCACGTGCGATCGCCACACGCTGCTGCTGGCCGCCCGACAGAGTTCCCGCTGGCTGCATCGCCACATGCTCGATTCCCAGGCGCTCCAGTGCTGAAATCGCCATCAGACGCTCTTCGGTGGTGAAGATGCTGAGCAGGCTCAAGACCGTGGAGCGGTGGTCGAGGCGACCGAGCATGACGTTGGTCAGAACGTCGATACGCGGCACGAGATTGAATTGCTGGAAGATCATGGCGCAATCGCGCTGCCAGTGGCGAAGCGCAGCACCGCGGAGCGAGGAAACCTCGAGATCGCCAAAGTGAATGGAGCCGGATGTTGGATCGACCAGGCGGTTGATCATGCGCAGCAGGGTGGATTTGCCTGCACCCGAACGTCCGATGACGCCGACCATCTGGCCCTGGGGGATGTCGAGCGTCACGCTGTCGACGGCGGTCGATTTGCCGAAGCGGCGCGTTACCTGCTTGAGGTGAAAAGTCATAGGCCAAATCCAGTCTCGTTATTTCGGATTCGGCCTATCAGGGGTGCGTGAAGCGCGAATGTCAGTTTGATGAAGAAATTATTACAAGGCTGACGTCACGGGAGATGGTGTTCGTTTACCCGTCATACTTGGCAAGAAAGGCTTCCGCTTCGAGCGAACGGAAATCATCGAGGGCAGCGCGAAGCCTCACGTGATCCCAATCCCACCAGGCCAGCCGGTCCATGCGCTCGCCGATCTCTTCCGCAAAACGGCGTCGAATGAGTTTGGCTGGGACACCGCCGACGATGGTGTAGGGTGCAACATCCTTCGAGACCACGGCACCGGCACCGACGACGGCGCCATTGCCGATGGTGACGCCGGGCAGGATGGTCGCGCCGTGTCCGATCCAGACATCATGGCCGATGACGACGCGTCTGGCGCGTCTTGCGGCGAAGAACTCCGTCTCGTCCTGCGCATCGTCCCAATAATTATGGGCGCGGTAGGTGAAGTGGTGCAGCGTCGCGCGCGACATGGGATGGTTGGTTGCGTTGATGCGCACCGAGGCGGCGATGTTGACGAACTTGCCAATTGTCGCGCACCAGACGGCACCGTCCTGCATGATGTAGGAGTAGTCATCCATATCCACTTCTTCAATACGGCAGCGCTCCGAGACCTCAATGTATCGGCCGAGCTTGGAATTGACGACGCGGGCGCTTTCGTGAATGGCCGGTTCCAGGCCAACTTTGACACTCATGCTGCGATCTTTCTGGGTGAGAACTGCGAGACATCGAGGATGCGATCGGCCACGGCTTCACGCACTTCCTCATCGTGAAAAATGCCAAGAAGGGCTGTTCCTTCGGCTTTCTTTTGCCGGATCATCTCTACCACCACCTTGCGGTTGGCCGCGTCGAGCGACGCCGTCGGTTCGTCCAAAAGCAGGATGGCATGGTCGGTAATGAAGCCGCGGGCAATGTTGACGCGCTGCTGTTCGCCGCCGGAGAAGGTCGCGGGTGGCAGGGACCACAATTCCCGTGGCAAGTTGAGCTTCGACAGCAACTCTCCTGCCCGTTCGCGTGCGTCTTCGACCGGAACTTTTCGAGCAAGCAGCGGCTCCGCCACCACATCGACGGCGGCGACGCGCGGGACGGTGCGCAGGAACTGGCTGACATAGCCAAGGCTGCGGTGACGGACTTCGAGCACGGTGCGGGGCGCGGCACTTCCGATATCGACCATCTGTCCCTCATGCTTGATGAGGATCTGGCCGCTATCGATGGCATAATTGCCGTAGAGCATCTTGAGGATGGAGCTTTTGCCGATCCCCGAAGGCCCGCCAAGCACGACGCATTCGCCCGCCTGGACGGAAAAGGTCACATTGCGCACGACGGGCAGTTCGATCCCGTCACGCAGATGCATGGTGAAGCTTTTGAAGACTTCCGAAACAATGAGGGGGGTCGGCATGTCACACCTGCAGGATCGAGGAAACGAGAAGCTGGGTATAGGGCTCGCGCGGGTCGTCCAGCACGCGGTCGGTCAAGCCATGCTCGATGACGTTGCCGCCCTTCATCACCATCATGCGGTGCGACAGGAGCCGTGCGACAGCAAGGTCATGGGTGACGACGATGACGGAAAGGCCGAGATCGTTGACGAGACCGCGAACGAGATCGAGAAGCCTTGCCTGAACCGAGACATCCAGACCGCCGGTCGGCTCGTCCATAAAGACGAGGCGCGGCGAGGTGACGAGATTGCGGGCGATCTGCAGGCGCTGGCGCATGCCGCCGGAAAAGGCACGCGGCTGATCATCGATGCGATCGGTGCCGATCTCCACCCGCTCCAACCATTCGCTGGCGGTGTTGCGGATATTGCCATAATGCCGGTTGCCGACTGCCATGAGCCGTTCGCCGACATTGGCGCCGGCAGATACCGTCATGCGCAGACCGTCAGCCGGATTCTGGTGAACGAAGCCCCAATCGGTGCGCATGAGGAAACGGCGTTCCGCCTCGCCCATGTGGTAAAGATCGCGGAGAGACCCGTCGCGCATGCGATATTCCACGCTGCCGGTGGTCGGCATCAGTCGGGTGGAAATGCAGTTCAGCAGCGTGGTCTTGCCGGAACCGGATTCGCCGACGATCGCCAGGACTTCGCCCGGCCAAAGATCGAAGGAGACGTTGCGGCAACCGGCGCGGTCGCCGTAATATTTGGATACGTCGCGGACTTTCAACAGCGGCTGATCGCTCATTCTGCGGCCTCCTTCACATCGGCCAGCAGATGGCCGCGATGGCCATGTTCGCGCCGATCTTCGCAATGGTCGGTATCGGAGCAGACGAACATGCGCCCGCCCCGATCATCCAGGATGACTTCATCGAGATAGACATGGTCCGCACCACACAGCGCACATGGCTTGTCGAAGGTCTGAATCTCGAAGGGATGGTCGTCGAAATCGAGGCTGACGACTTCGGTGTAGGGCGGCACGGCATAGATACGCTTTTCACGCCCGGCACCGAAGAGCTGCAAGGCTTCCGACATGTGCATTTTCGGATTGTCGAATTTCGGCGTCGGCGACGGGTCCATGACGTATCGGCCTGCGACCTTCACCGGATAGGCGTAGGTTTTGGAAATGCGACCATTATGGGCAATGTCCTCATAGAGACGCACATGCATCAGGCCATATTCTTCCAGCGCGTGCATGACGCGGGTCTCTGTCTCGCGTGGCTCGAGGAAGCGCAAAGGCTCAGGGATCGGCACCTGGTAGACCAGCACCTGACCTTCCGTCAGCGTTTCTTCAGGAACACGGTGACGGGTCTGGATGACGGTGGCTTCCTTGGTATGCGTGGTGACGGCGACATTGGCGACCTTCTGGAAAAAGGCGCGGATGGAGACGGCATTGGTCGTATCATCCGCCCCCTGGTCGATGACCTTCAGCACATCATGCGGTCCGAGGATTGAGGCTGTCACCTGCACGCCGCCCGTTCCCCAGCCGTAGGGCATGGGCATCTCGCGCGAGGCAAAGGGCACCTGGTAGCCGGGTATGGCGATGGCCTTCAGAATAGCGCGGCGGATCATCCGCTTGGTCTGTTCGTCCAGATAGGCGAAATTGTACGTAGCGAGACCTTCATCCGCGAAGGTCTCTTCAAATGAAACTTCTTCAAGCATCGTGCGTTGTCCTTCCGTAAGTCACAACGGATGTCAGGAGTAAATGATCATGGAGATCGGAATTCTCATTGCGCTGTTCTTCACTGTATTTGCAGCATCCAGCGTATTTTGCGCATACTGGTTCAACGAGCAGCGCTGAAACCAAGTCTTTATTCGGCAGCATCGTTCAACCAACTTTCATCTGATCTCTGCGCAGCCTCGAAATCGGCGCGCATCTTTCTGACAAGACCAAGTTCAGCTTGGAAATCCACATAGTGCGGGAGTTTTAGATGCTCCACGAAACCTGTCGACTGAACATTGTCCGCATGCGAAATCACAAACTCTTCGTCCTGAGCCGGTGCGGTTCTGTCCTCACCGAACTCGTCTGCGCGTAGCGCCCGGTCCACCAGCGACATCGCCATGGCCTTGCGTTCGCTTTGCCCGAAGACGAGGCCGTAACCGCGGGTGAATTGCGGGGGCGCTTTTGCGGACCCCTTGAACTGGTTCACCATCTGGCACTCTGTCACCTGAATATCGCCGATGGAGACGGCAAAGCCGAGTTCCGGGATATCCAGCTCGACCTCCACCTCGCCAATTCTGACTTCACCGACGAAGGGATGGTTGCGGCCGTAGCCGCGCTGCGTCGAATAGGCCAATGCCAGGAGAAAACCTTCATCGCCGCGGGCAAGCGACTGCAGCCGCAAATCGCGTGCCATGGGAAATTCCATCGGTTCGCGGGTCAGATCGCCAGGAATATGATCTTCCGGCATATCACCATCGCTCTCGATCAGGCCTTCTTCCGCCAGAATTTCCGAAACGCGCATGATATGTTCGGCTTCTGAGTCGCGCAGGACAGGCTCCTCCACCTCTCCATCTTCGAGAAGCGAAGGATCGAGCAGGCGGTGGGTGTAGTCGAAGGTAGGGCCCAGCAACTGTCCGCCGGGCAGATCCTTGTAGGTTGCCGACACGCGGCGCTCGACCAGCATATCGCCCGTTTCCACCGGGTTGGAATAGCCGAAACGTGGCAATGTCGTGCGATAGGCGCGCAGCAGGAAGATCGCCTCGATCATGTCCCCACGCGATTGCTTGACGGCGAGAGCTGCAAGCGAGCGATCATGAAGCGAGGCTTCGGCCATCACCCGGTCGACGGCCAGGCCAAGCTGTTCGACGATCTGGCTAATCGTCATGGCCGGCAGGTTGCGGTCTCCACGACGGCGATCGGCCAGCAGGCGGTGTGCATTGGCAATGGCGGTTTCTCCGCCCTTTACGGCAACATACATAGCTCAGGCCTCCGTCTTGATGCGGGTGGAGCGCGGCAGGCAGATGGATTGGCTGCCGCAGGTGAGGATGACATCGACGCCGCGGGGGAAGACCGCGCGGTTCTCGCTCCAAAGCCGCACGAAGATGTCGGGCAGGCCCGAAGGGCGGATGATCTCGCTCTCGCGAATGCCTGGGCCGGAAAGGCGCAAGGCCGGGCCACCGGTCAGATCCGGTACTTCGATGATCACGGTTGCGGAGCGGTCGGGATATTCTTGGCTACCCTGAGCGAAGAGATCGAAGGAGGACAGCGTGCTTCCGGCATCCAGAACCGCGAAACGGGCGTCAGCCTTGGTGGGCGCCATCTGCGCTCCGGTGTGGAAGCTCAGCCAGCTTGGAACGATCGACTTCGAAAAGGCGCCGTTCATCCACACGGGCGTTTCGTAGTCGCAAAGAGTGAGAAGAATGCCGCCGGCGGCCTTGCCGAGAGGGCTTGGCGGCTGGATCGGCAGATCGAACGACTGGAGCTTTCCCGGCCGTGCCATGCCGTCCATCGCAGCCTTGAAGATGTGCTGGGAATCGAAGACCGGATCGGAAAAGCCGCCGGTCACGATGTTTGCTTTGGCGGACATCAGTCGTCTCCCCGTACCATCGTGAAGAAATCGACGCGGGTTGCGGCGGTTTGCTGGATGGCATTGGTCTTGCGCTTTTCAAGCCGAGACGCGACCACAGAGAGGACCTCGCGCTCAACGAGAGGACGGGTCGTCTCTTCCTGCCAAAGCGCATCGGCGATTGCTGCGTACCACGCCTGCTTTCGGCTGGTGCCGAGCGCATGGGCATGGCCGATCGTGCCGGAGGCCAGCTTGACGGTGGCGCGCGTCACGGTCGCTTCTCCGAGATTGAAGGGCGAACCGCCGCCGCCGATCTTTCCGCGCACCATGACGAGCCCGGTTTCCGGTCCACGTACCTTTTCGACTCGCGGCTTGGTATCCAGAGCGCTCCAGCAATTGAGAAGCTCTTCAACCGTCGCACGGGCCAGCAGCCCTGCGGCCCGCTTTCTCGCCTCTTGAATTTCGGTCGGTTCGTTCATTTTATCCTCAAACGTCTATTGATATAGACAACCATACAAGATAGCTTAGATGTAAGCCTTCAGCATGACAAGCGTGTGACATGACCCTGACGAACAATATGCGAAAGAAGAATGGCGTGGCGCTTTGGCGCCAGATCGCCGACCGGATCAGAACGGCGATTGCTGCGGGCGAATATGACGGCACCGGCATGTTACCGTCTGAAATGGTGTTGGCGGAACGCTTCGGCGTCAATCGTCATACCGTCAGAGGCGCCATTGCAGCGCTTGCGGATGAAGGCATCGTTCAGGCGCTGCAAGGCCGCGGGACACTCATCACCCGAAAAGATCGCCTGAATTTCCCGATCTCGAAGCGAACGCGTTTTACCACTGGTCTTGGCGATCAGGCACGGGAGATGAAAGGGCTGCTTTTGGCGCATTCCCTCGAGGGAGCGACGACAGCTCTTGCCAAGAAGCTGAATGTTGCGCCGGGTACGCCACTGATCCGGCTGGAGTTGCTGCGCAAGGTCGATCAGAAGCCAGTGTCGCGCTCGACATCCTGGTTTCCGGCTGAGCGCTTTGGCGGCATCGCCACTGACTATGAAGACACGGGCTCAATTACAGAGGCGCTGAAGCGATCGGGCGTGGAAGACTATGTCCGGGCGTCAACAACAGTCTCTGCACGGCATGCGGAGGCCGACGATCTGGCCGATCTCGAATTGTCGCCGGGCGCCATTCTTCTCGTCTCCGATTCCTTGAATGTCGACATGGACGGCCAGCCGATCCAGTTCGGCACCAGCCGCTTTCCGGCGGATGTGGTGCAATTCACCGTAGAGAATTGACGCCAGATAAAAGACGGTCGCCTTGCAAGCGACCGCTATCTGATCTGGACGGGAACGACGAAGGACGTCTGCGCACCCGGCGGCGGGGTCGAGACCGAGGCCCTGCCAATCGACGATTTGATTTTGGCATCGACGGCCTCATCGCCTGTGGATTTGACCACGCTGAGCCTGCCAATCGAGCCGTCGTTTTGCACGACGAAGGACACTGTCACCGTCATTCCTGAACGTCCTGCACCGCGAACGATACGTCGGGCAACAGCGCTTTGAACTTTCGACGCCCAGTCTGCCGGAGAAATGGAAGACGATGCAGAGCCCGCGCTGTTGCGAGACGCCGCCGTTCTGTCCGACTGCGTCGCCTCAGCCTTGGCGATATCGCGGCGCTGCGATTGCTGTGGCGCCGGCGTCGGCTTTTGCACTCGTTTCTTTTCCGGCTCTTTTTCCTTCTCCACCTTCTTCTGTACTGGTGGCGGAGGCGGAGGACGAAGCACAGGAAGGGGAACCTCGACATATTCGAGTTCCGCCACCTGCTGCTGCTCGATGGGATCGACCTCCTGCACCGGTTCTGGCGGCGCGGGCTCCTCTACAGGCTGCTGCACCACCTCTGGCGGCACTTCGGGGGTAGGCTCGGGCTCCACTGGCGGCTCTTCAACGACAGGCTCTGGAACCGGCTCCGGCGGAGGTTCTACGGGCGGAGGTTCTTCGACAGGCTGGGTGACGTTGCTTTTGACCTCTTCCGTCTCGACCTCGTCATTGGCTTCGACCGTTTCTTCGGTATTGACGGCCTCAGGCAGAGCGGCAAGCTCAATCATGATCGCCGCCTGAGGCGCGTTATCGCCCTGCTCTTCCGGCTTTTCCTGCATCAGATAATAGGCGCCTGCAGCATGCACCGAGATCATCACCAGTGCCGCGACGGACCAGAGCGCGATCTCTCCCAAGCGGGATTGTCTGGAGCGAGGGTAGACGGGGTCCGTCACTGCGTCCCTCCATTTGGGGCAAGTGAAGGCTGGCTGGACTGGCTGGAGTTGGAAACCGGCGTGCCTGCTGGCGCCGAGCCTGCAGTGCCTTCCAACCCGACAAGCGCGATCTTCAGATAGCCGCTATCACGCAGGAGGTTCATGATTTCCATGAAATGACCGTAGTCGACGGCCTTGTCGGCACGCAGGAAGATGCGCGTGTCTTTCTTGCCGCCTGTCTTGGCATCCAGGCTGGAAGCAAGGGCTTCACGCGCCACCGCATCATTGCCGATATTGAGCGAGAGGTCGTCCTTCACCGTCAGATACAGAGGCTCATCCGGACGCTCGGCCGGTTTTGCTGTCGAAGCCGGAAGGTCGACATTGACATCCACGGTCGCAAGCGGCGCCGCCACCATGAAAATGATGAGCAGCACCAGCATCACGTCGATGAACGGCGTGACGTTGATCTCGTGGTTTTCGGGAAGGTCGTCCCCGTGGCTTTCTCGAATACCGCCTGCCATGATCTATCGTCCTACCAGGGAGACCTGGGGCTTGCTGGCACTGCCCGGGGGGATGCGGCGGAAATCGAGATCGCGGCTGACCAGGCGCTCGACGCCGGCGGCAACATCGGCCAGCAGATGACGATAGCCGGTAATGGAACGGGCAAAGACGTTGTAGATCACCACCGCAGGAATGGCGGCCACCAGGCCGATTGCCGTTGCCAGCAAGGCTTCGGCGATGCCGGGTGCCACAATCGCAAGGTTCGTCGTCTGCGATTCGGAAATGCCGATAAAGGCGTTCATGATGCCCCAGACCGTGCCGAAGAGGCCGACGAAGGGCGACACGGAGCCGATGGAGGCCAGCACGCCTGTGCCGCGCGACATGCGGCGTCCTGCATGGGTTTCGATACGCGACAGGATGGAGGAGACGCGTTCCTTGATACCGCCGCCATCGGTATGAGCCACAACAGCGTCGGAAAGCTGCATCTCATAGGAGGCCATGCGCAACATCAAGGCGCCAGGACCGCCCTTGCTCTCTACCGCCTCTGTGGCTTCGGCCAGCGTTTTCGCCTTGTGAACGATTTTCAGCGTCGAGCCCGCCCGCACGCGCGCGGCGGCAAGCTCGATCGATTTCGCCAGCCAGACCGTCCAGGTGATGAGCGAGGCCAGAGCAAGGCCGATCATGACGCTTTTGACGACCCAATCGGCCGCCATGAACATGCCCCAGGGAGACAGGTTGTGCGGAATATCGGACCGTTCATCGGCACTGACCTCCACCGCAGAAGGAGCCTCGCCAGATGGCGCTGGCTGTGCTGAGGGCGACTCTGCTGATGCAGGTGCCTGTGCGTCCAACGGCTGAGCCGGAGCTTCCGTGGCCGGAGCAGCCGCTGCAGGCGGTTGCTGATTCTGTGGTGCGGCTTGCTGCGCCTGTGGCGTCTGCGAGGGCTGAGTGGGGGCGGATAGGGCGGAATTCATAGCCGGCGAAGGAACCTGCTCTGCCTGAGTGGTCGCAGGCATGTTCTCTGAGGGTGCCGCCGTCTGGGCAAACGCCTGCACGGAGGAGGCGCTGATCAAGACGGTCACGGCGAGCGCCACGGGCCGGCAGCGCGTCCAGGATGCCATGACAGGATTGGACGAAGAAGTCGAGAGTATGGAGGTCATCAGATGGTCCCGGGTTTTCTGTACTGCACGACGACCAGACGCATCGGCATAGCCCTCACCCGCACCAAGGTAGCGGACATGCAAGCCCGCTCCGCTATAAGTGGAGTAAGATTAACCACTAATACATCGCAGAAACCGGAGCTGTAAACTCATCTTTTACAAAAACATGCGTGATGAAGCGATGTTTCTGCATGTTCGTTCGCGCACCATCACTGCTGTTGCATCGGCAGGAATTGCGCCACGAGCTCATGACGCTCGCCTGGATAGGTCACCGTGACGTGGGTGACATAGACTTGACCATGCCAAGTCCGTCTCTCAACGACGAGACAAGCAGTGCCGCAAGGAATGGCCAGCGCGTCGGCGATCCTGCGGTCGGCGGAGATGGCGCGGATGCGGTGCTCGGCAGCACTCCAGGGGACCATCTGCAAAAGCCATGACCCTGGACCGACCGAGGAGAAATCCGCATCTTTTGCCTCAGGCACGGCGGATACGTTGACGATGCGATCCTCAAGACAAAATGGGATGTCGCCGGTGAAGTGCCGGCAGGTTAGCGAGAGAATGCTGGCCCCCGCCTTCACCTCCAGCGCGGCGCGATCCTGTGCTGTCGCCTTGCGCAACTCGCGATGATCCAGACGATAGCCATAGGTCAGGCCCATCTGCTGAACTTCTCGCTGGATATCGTGGATTTCCAGAACGGCGGATTGGGCGTGCGGCCGTGTGACGAAGCTGCCAGAGCGACGGCGGCGCTCGATCAGGCCCTTTTTTACCAGTTCGGTCAGCGCCTTGTTCACCGTCATGCGGGAACAGTCATATTCCTTCGTCAGCTCGTGCTCGAAGGGAATACGATAGCCGGGGGGCCATTCGCCCGACAGAATCCGGCCTTCCACGTCGCTCATGATGCGTTCGTGTAAGGACCTTTCCTGCGGTGCCGCCGCTTCAGCCATGGTTTTCGTTCCGTTTACGGCATCGGCTCGAAAATCGGCATCGATTTTCGGAAAAGCACGATGCCTATATTCAAAAAGATAAAGTGTCCCTTGTGCGTCCAACAGGACGCACAGTGTTTTAATAGCCCGCCTGATATCACCGTCGCCAAAACTTAGCCATGGGTGGCTGCCACAATAGCCTCACCGCGGATTTCCTCTGTCAGCCGCGCACGCAGCTCCGAGAATTCCGGGCTTGCCTTGACGGTGTAATGACGCGGATGCGGAAGATCGACCGGGGTGATCGACTTGATGCGACCGGGACGCGCCGACATCGTGACCACACGGTTGGCCATGAAGACCGCTTCCTCGATATCATGCGTCACGAAGATCACCGTCTTCTGCTCCCGCTCCCAGATGCCCAGCAGCAATTCCTGCATGAGGCCGCGCGTCTGGTTGTCCAGCGCGCCGAAGGGTTCATCGAGCAGCAGAATGCGCGGACCGTTGGCCAGCGCTCTGGCAATCGCCGTTCTCTGCTGCATGCCGCCGGACAGTTGTTTCGGCCAGTGGTTCTCGAAGCCTCTCAAGCCCACCTTGTCGATGTAGCTATCGACGATCTCCCACTTCTCCTTCTCCGCTACCCCGCGCTCGCGCAGGCCAAAGGCCACGTTTTCGCGGATCGTGAGCCAGGGAAACAGCGTGTAGGACTGGAAGACCATGCCGCGATCGGCACCCGGTCCCTTCACCTCCTGGCCATCCAGCAGAACCTTGCCGGTGGTCGGGCGATCGAGGCCGGCGATGATACGAAGCAGCGTCGACTTTCCGCAGCCGGAGGGCCCGAGAATGGTGACGAAATCGTTCTTCGGAATTTCGAGATCCGTCGGTTGCAGGGCAAGTGTCGGCGTGCCGCCACGCACGCCCGGAAAGGTGCGGCTGACGCCCTGGATGACGAGTTCATTCATCAGGCAAGCCTCCAGGCGAACAGTTTGCGATTGAGAGACTTGAAGGCAAAGTCCGAGATGAGGCCGATGACACCGATGACGATGATGCCGAAAATGATCTGGCCCGTCGCCATCAGCGCCTGGCTGTTGATGATCATATAGCCGATACCGGACGACGCGCCGATCAGTTCCGCCACGATGACATAGGTCCATGCCCAGCCGAGAACGAGCCGCAGAATCTCGGCAATATCCGGTGCATTGGCGGGAATGAGAACCCGGCACACAACGCCGCGATCCTTGGCACCGAGCGTATAGGCAGCCTCGACGAGATCACGCCTCGTTGCGGCAACGGCGACGGCGACCATGAGGATGATCTGGAACACTGCGCCGATGAAAATCACCAGCAGCTTTTGCATTTCGCCGATGCCGGCCCACAGGATCAGCAGCGGTACGAAAGCCGAAGCGGGAAGATAACGGGCAAAGGAGACGAAAGGCTCGAGCAAGGCTTCGATCGGTTTGTAAGCGCCCATGGCGATGCCGAGTGGTACGGCGATGATCGAAGCCAAGACGAAGCCGCCCACCACGCGCCAGATGGTCATGCCGATATCATAGGCAAAGCCTTGCGCGGTGATCAGATAGATCCCGTCATTCAGCATGGTGATGGGGTCTGCGAGGAAGGTTGGCGAAACAAACCCACCCAGTGTCGCGATGCCCCAGGCGAGGAAGAACAGCACGAAGAACAGGATGCCGAGCGCAATCCGCGTGCTGTGTCTGATAGGCTGTAATGGCTGCATGTCGATCCCGACAGTCATGAGGCGGGGCGCGGCGGCAGGCCGCGCCCGATGTGATTAGGTGATGCCCGATTACTTGATGAAAGAGGTATCGGCGAGCGTCGAAAGATCGGGCTTCGACTTGATGACACCGATTTCGAGAAGCAGATCGGCAGCCTTTTCCGAGAAGGTCTTGAACTCGCCTTCGAAGAACTTCTGGTTGGCTGCCTTGTCTTGCCATTCGAGGAACTTGGCGGAGTTGCCGAAGGCCTCGCCCGACTGCTTCACATCCGCGCCCATCGTAGCGTAAGCCTTTTCAGGATCGGCCTTGATGGCCTCAAGCGCTTCGAAATAGCTTGTCGCCAGTGCCTTTGCCGCGTCCGGATGGGCTTTCAGGAATTCCGGCGTGCAGCCGAAGGTGTCCATGACGGCCGGATAATCCAGCGTGGTGGCGATGATCTTGCCCTTGTCGGGTGCGGCACGGACCGTCGAGAGATAGGGCTCATAAGTCATGGCGGCATCGTTCTGGCCAGCGACGAAAGCTTGTGCGGCCGGGCCGGGCTCAAGGTTCACCACCTTGACGTCCTTCAGAGTCAGGCCATTCTCCTTCAGGATCCAGGCGAGGAAGAAGTATGGCGAGGTGCCAGGGGCCGATGCGGCGATGGTTTTGCCCTTCAGGTCGGAAATCTTGGCGATATCATTGCGCACCGCCATGCCATCCGCGCCATGTGACTTGTCCATCTGGAAGATCTGCGTGGATTTCACGCCATTGGCATTCCATGCCACCCAGGTTTCGACGGTGGTCGCCGCGCATTGGATGTCACCCGACGCCAGCGCCAGATGGCGGCTTGCCTGCGGGATTTTCTTGATATCGACCTTCAGGCCGTTCTTTTCGAAAATACCCGTTTCCTTGGCGAGTGTCAGCGGCGCAAAGCCGGTCCAGCCGGACATGCCGATGGTGACGGACGTTTCAGCATGGGCCGCGGTGGCAAAGAGTGCGGCGGCGAGAAGGGTGAAACCCAGTGTCTTTCTCATGATCGATCCCCTGTTGCTTTATTTTTGAGCGGCGATTTTCTCCGCTTCTTTAGGGGGCATTAATTCATAAGGGGAATAATTTGTCTAGACAAAATGCGTTACCGACCGGCACGATGTGCGGCCATGGCTTCCAGCATCGAAAACACACTGTGGATCAAAACGGCAAGTGCCGCCACGATCAAACCGCCCTGCAGGATGAAGGCAAGATTGTTGGATTGCAGACCGGCAATGATGACCTCGCCCAGCGTGCGCGCTGCCACGGTCGAGCCGATCGTCGCGGTTGAGAGGCTGATGACGGCCGATAGGCGAATGCCAGCAAGGATCGCAGGCATGGCAAGCGGGATATCGATCTTCCACAGCCTTTGCCAGCCGGTCATGCCCGCACCGCGCGCTGCTTCAGTAATTGATGCCGGAACTGTGGTCAGGCCCGTAAGGGTGTTTTCGAAGACGGGAAGTAGGGCATAGAGAAACAGTGCGACCAGCGTTGGCTTCTGACCGAACCCCATGATCGGCACCGCAAGTGCAAGCACGGCAACCGGCGGAAATGTCTGGCCGATATTGACGATGCTGCGCGACAGCGGCAGTAATTCACGACCGAACGGCCGACTCACGAGAATGGCAAGTGTCGCTGCCACCAGTGTGGCAGCCGCCGTCGCCATCCCGACAATTGCCAGATGGGATAGCGTGAGGGACAGAAGATTGGCCTGCTGGTAGATAGCGGGTGCGTTGGTCTGGACAAGCGGTGAGAAGATCGGCGCGAAAGTGCCTGGTGTCGCCAAAAAGACGACGAGCAGCAGCGCCAGCCCCAACAGGAGCAGAGGTCCGAGCAGCGCTTTTGGGTGCGCGCGCGTCATGAACGGCCCGCAGCTTGCTGCAGCAGAGTTTCGCGCCGGATGCGGCCGATCTTCTGCCCGTCGGTGCCGACAACCGGGAGACTGTCTCTTCCCGCCCAGAGCATGGCGGAGAGTGCGTCGCGTTGGCTAAGGCTGCCGGTGAGCGGTTCGCCTTCCGCCTCTCCGGGTTCGACGATCTCGGAGACGGTTGCTACGGAAAGAAGCCGTAAAGGCCTTTCCCGCTCGCCGATCAGCGTTCTGACAAATGGCGTTGCCGGGTTGAGGACGAGCTCCGCCGGTGGTCCATATTGCACGACCGTTCCCTTATCCATGACGGCAATCCGATCCGCCAGGAAGAAGGCCTCATCCATATCGTGGGTGACGAGCACGATGGTGACACCGAGTTTCTTCTGAATTGCCAGGAGATCTTCCTGCGCCTTGGCGCGGATAATCGGGTCGAGCGCACCGAAGGGCTCGTCCATCAAAAGAATGTTCGGTTCGGCTGCCAGCGCGCGCGCCACGCCGACGCGCTGCTGCTGACCGCCCGAGAGTTCGCTTGGAAAACGGTCGGCATAAAGCTTTGGGTCAAGTTGAAAAAGGGTAAGCAGTTCGTGGACTTTCGCCGAGACCCGCTGCCGATCCCAGCCAAGCAGTTCCGGCACGGTCGCAATGTTCTGTCCCACTGTCCGATGCGGAAAAAGCCCATGCCCCTGAATGGCATAGCCGATGCTGCGACGAAGCTCGAAGCCCGGCAGATCGAGAACGTTGCGCCCATCGATGCGAATAACGCCCGAGGTCGGCTCGACGAGACGATTGATCATGCGCAGAAGCGTCGTCTTTCCCGAGCCGGATGTGCCGACGATGACGGTAACGCTTTGGGGTTGGACAGCGAGGCTCACATTATCGACCACCGTCGCTTCGCCATATCGTTTGGTGAGGCCTTCGATTTCGATCATGTGGCTTTTCCTCGTGACAGGAGCTTGCTGTCGATCAGCGCATCCAGCAGAATTGCAGCAGCAAATCCCAGGATGACGGTCGGGATGGTTCCGAGAAGAACGAGGTCCATGGCCGTTTGGCCAATCCCCTGGAAGACGAAGACGCCGAAGCCTCCGCCGCCGATGAGCGCCGCGATCGTTGCAAGCCCGATGTTCTGCACCATCACGATGCGGATGCCGGTCAAGATGATGGGAAGCGCTAGCGGAAACTCGACCTTGAAAAGGCTTTGCCGGCCCGTCATGCCGATACCGCGCGCCGCATCACGCACGGCGGGTGAAACGCCTGTGAGCCCGACGACCGTATTGGAAACGATCGGGAGCAGGGAATAAAGAAACAGAGCAACGAAGGCCGGAGCGGCGCCGATACCGCGGATACCGATCTGCGAGGCGCCCGGGACATGGGTGCCGATCCAGCCCAGCGGCGCAATCAGGAGGCCGAAGAGCGCGATGGATGGGATCGTCTGGATGATGTTGAGACTGTTCAGCATGGCGGCGCGGATGCGCTCCACCTTGAAACAGAGCACTCCCAGAGGAATGCCGGCCAGCATGGCCGCGAAGACGGAGCCCAAGGCCAGCTGCAGGTGGCGCTGCGCTTCCGTCCAGAAGATGTCGGAGCGGCTCTGATACTCCTTCATGATCGAGAGATCCTTCCAGAGGCCAGAGAGCAGGAAGGCGCTGAGGAGAAGCAGTGACACAGCCAGAAGGATGAGACGTGTCAGAGGCTTTGGATTAAGCCTCGCGATCGCATCCGTTGCCAGGACCACCAATCCGGCGAGCAAAAGCCAGAAACCACTGGCCGCCGACACGCGGGCATAGGTGTTTTCAGGCGGAATGAGAGACGACGCCGAAAGGCCGACCGCGACGGCCAGCGCGACCAGTGCCGCAAAGGCCGTCGCCAAACGGACCTTCGTGTTGGCGACGAACAGCGCCACCGCCGCGGCCAAAATGATGATGCCGATCAGGCCGTAACCGACAGAGGTCGGCATGCTGTCCAGCAGAAAGCGCCCTTCCCCTTGCACAATACGGTTTGCGCGGAAGCTGACAAAGGGCGGAACGAGTGCAGCATAGAGGAGCAGGCCGCAGATCAGCACGCCGACCTTATCGACATGTGGTGTGACAGTCTGCGGCTTTGAAATGGTGCTCTCGCTCTGCAACGACACCTCTTACTTCACGAAGCCGTTCTTGGTGAGAAAATCGAGCGCAACGGCCTTTGCCTGCTCCCCGCCCACCTGCACACGGCCATTGAGCTCCTGCAGTGTCGTAAGATCGAGCTTTTCGAAGACCGGCTTCAGGACCTTTTCGATGTCAGGATGCTTCTTCAGCACTTCTTCGCGGATGATGGGTGCAGGCTGATAGACCGGCTGCACATTTTTGTCGTCCGTGAGAACGACGAGGCCGGACGGCGCAATGCCGCCATCGGTGCCATAGACCATGGCAGCGTTGGCATTGTTGGTCTGGTTGGCGGCCGCGGCGATCGTCGCTGCCGTATCGCCGCCCGAAAGCGTGATTAACTGCTCCGGCTTCAGCGTGAATCCATAGGTCTTCTGGAAGGCGGGCAGAGCTGCGGCCGAGTTGACGAATTCAGAAGATGCAGCAAGGACGATCTGGCCGCCGCCGGCAACATATTTGCCAAGATCGCTCAGTGTCTTGAGATTGTTCTTCTCCGCCACATCCTTGCGAACCGCGATACCCCAGGTGTTATTGGCGGGAGAAGGCGACAACCAGACGATCTTGTTGGCGTCGTAATCCATCGTCTTGGCTTCTTCATAGGCCTTGGCGGCATCCTTCCAGAGAGGATCGTCTGCCTTTTCGAAGAAGAAGGCGGCGTTGCCGGTATATTCCGGATAGATATCGATTTCGCCTGCGATAATCGCCTTGCGCACCACAGGTGTGGCGCCCAGCTGGATGCGGTCAGTGGTGGCAATATTGTTGACGTTCAAAACCGACTGGATGATGTTGCCGAGAACGCTGCCTTCGGTGTCGATCTTGGATGAGACGACGACCTGCGCTTGGGCAATGGAGGCATAAAGAGCAAGCGCAAATCCAGCGCCGGCCAGCTTCATCAGACGGTTCATGGGCAATCTCCACTCGGAACGGTTACGCGGGCAGGACAATGCCTCGTCTTTCTGACCAATACGAATGAGCGACTGTCCCCGGTTCAGCACGAAGTAACGAGGCAGGCGGCAAAAAAGTTGCAGCGAAAAATGCGCGCTGAGGAAAATCCGCAGTTTCGTGTCAGACGCTCAACGCCCGCGCGCTTGTTTACCGATCACGAAAGGCATGAGCACCGAGAGAAACAGCAGGCGCAGCACATGATGTGAGCCGACATAGGCCGTATCCGCATGCATCATCACCGCCATGGCTGCCATCGTCTCGAGCCCACCAGGCGCAAATGCAATCATCACGGCGTTGAGCGGAACACCCGTCAGACTGGAAACGAGGACGGCAATCGAGCAGGCAAGGACGACGACCGCGACCGTGACGACGGCACCAGCCAAAAACGCTTTCCTCATATCCTTCAACGAGGAGCGCGAGAAGCGCGTACCGATCAGGCTTCCAAGGACGATATAGGTGGGGATGGCGAGCCAGTCCGGCACGCCGCCGCTGGAGAAGCCCGTGACGTGTGAACCGATAGAAACGGCGACACCACCGAGAAGCAGTGCCGCCGGAAAGCGCCAGCGCATGAAAACAAGACCGACGGCCAGCGAGGCAAGCAGGGTCAATCCGAGTTCCAGCGCTGGCATGGGCGGCGGCAGGATGGAGGGTTCAACACTGACGAGATCGAGATATTTGACAATCAGCGGCACGGTGAGCGTCAGTGCCAAAACGCGCACACTCTGGATGACGCTGACAGTTGCAAGATCGCTCTTGGTCTCTGCCGTCAGGCTGATGATGTAGCTGAGATGGCCTGGAGACGCACCGAGCATTGCCGTCGTGTGGTCATAGCGGAAGATGAAGCGCAGGATCCAATAGGCGGCATAAAGAAGCACCACCACCGTCATCAGCACAGCGACGAAACTCAAGGGCCAGGCTCTAGCCGCTTCGAAGACGTTGGGGGTGATGTTGGTTCCCATCGATACGCCGACGATGACGAAAGTGGCGCTGCGAAGGTTCTTCGGCACCGAAAGCGTCAGGCCGAGAAGACTTGCGCCGGTGACGGCGAGGGCCGGGCCGCAGAGAAAGGGTGCCGGAAGGCCCACCAACACGCCGAACAGCGCGCCAAGACTGCCGATGAAGACGGTCAAGGCAAGGCGAGAAAGCTCGGATATGGAGATCATGGCACCGGTGAGAATCAAAACGCAAACAGGAGACGCCCACTTGCGCCGTCATCGCCGCCGAAATCAAGCTTTTCCAAAAGAAAAGCCCGCCGGCAATCTTGCGGGCGGGCTTCTGGAAAAGTCTCGATGCGATGATCAGGCCGCGGCAACCGGTGTCGGATGCACGCGCGGCGCCAGCTGATCGAGACCGAGAAGGAAGTTGATCTGCGGGCGGGCCTTGACCAGATCGTCGATCGAATATTCGGTCAGGACGTCGAAGAATGCGTTCAACGCCTTGCGAAGTGCGGAGTTAAGGCCGCAGCTATCGACAAGCGGACATTCCACAGCGCCGTCCTCGAAACATTCCGCCATGGCAAAGCTGTCTTCGGTGACTTTGACCACGTCGAACAGGCTGATCTTGTCAGCCGGTTTGCCGAGCTTGACGCCGCCATTGCGGCCACGAACGGTTTCAACGAGGCCGGCCTTCGTCAGCGGCTGAAGAATCTTGAAGAGGAAAAGCTCCGACACGCCGTAAGCCTTGGCGATTTCAGGGATGCGGCTCAGATTGCCGTCATTGGCGGCGCAATACATCAACATGCGGACTGCATAGTTGGTCTGTTTGGTCAAACGCATGCTGATCTCCTGATCGGTAATGTGGAGTTATATAGTTTGTTTTTCAGTTTAGAACAATTCCAGACATGAAAAAAACTTCCTTACCCGCTCGATCTCCGGTGGTTGACCGTTGACCAGCCCGCCGATTCATGAACAAAGAACTCCACTATTCAATCCTACTGCATCGGCCCGAAAATCGGAACCGATTTTCGATAAGCACGATGCGTGGATTCAACGGGAATCGCGCGTCCTCTGTGCGTCCAAGAATGGACGCACGGCGCGCTAAGGGAGACCTGTGGCATGGCAAGATTGAAAACCAGCTTTCTGACGCTCGGTGCGGTGGTATCTATCGCCTGTGGCAGCACGTCATCTGCCTTTGCCGGTGGTGAGGTTAATGTCTACTCCTACCGCCAGCCTGAATTGATCCAGCCGCTGCTCGACGCCTTCACCAAGGAAACCGGGATCGAGACAAATGTTCTCTTCCTGGACAAGGGACTGGTCGAACGCATTCAGGCCGAGGGCGTCAATTCTCCCGCCGATATTCTGCTGACTGTCGATATCGCCCGGCTGGTCGAGGCCAAGGAGGGTGGCGTCACGCAGCCGGTGCTCAACGACCCCATCATCGAGAAGGATATTCCGGCCAATCTTCGCGACCCGGAAGGCGAGTGGTTTGGACTGACAACCCGTGGACGCGTCGTTTACGCCTCAAAGGAGCGCGTGCCGCAGCAGTCGATCACCTATGAGGAACTTGCCGATCCGAAGTGGAAGGGCAAAATCTGCATTCGCGACGGGCAGCATTCCTACAATATCGCGCTCTTTGCCTCGATGATTGCCCATCACGGCATCGACTATACCCGCACCTGGCTGACGGGCCTCAAAAACAATCTGGCGCGCAAGCCGGACGGCACGGATCGCAGCCAGGCGAAATCCATCTATTCCGGCGAATGCGATATTGCGCTGGGCAACACCTATTATGTCGGCTTGATGCTGGCCAATGAGCAGGAACCGGAAGAAAAGGTCTGGGCCAACAGCGTCAAGGTGATTTTCCCCAATGCCGAAGATCGCGGCACACATGTCAACATCTCCGGCGTTGCCATGACGAAGTACGCGCCGAACAAGGAAAACGCCCTGAAGCTGATGGAATTCCTGGCGTCAGGAGAAGCGCAGGAAATCTACGCCAAGCAGGTGTTCGAGTATCCGGTGCTGCCCGGTGCCCAGCCCTCGGATGTGGTCAAGGGCTTTGGGCCAATCAAGCCAGATACACTGTCGCTGACAGAGATTGCAGCGCACCGGAAAGAGGCCTCCGAACTGGTCGACGAAGTCGGCTTCAATGACGGGCCGTCGCAGTAAAAGCAGGCCTATACAACCTGCCTGATGACATAAAAAAGCGCCCGCGACAAAATCGCGGGCGCTCCTGTGTGGTGTCGTTGCACTGAACCGATCATGCCGCCTTGATCAGATCGCCATGCGGATCGAGAACGAACTTGGTCGCGGCACCCTGATCGAAGCTTTCATAGCCTTGGACCGCGTCATCCAGCGCAATGATCTTGGCGTTGACGATATCGGCGATCGGCAGGCGGTCATGCAGGATGGCCTGCATGAGCTGGCGGTTATATTTGAGAACCGGCGTTTGGCCTGTGTGGAAGGATTGCGCCTTCGCCCAGCCAAGACCGAAGCGCAGCGACAGGCTGCCTTGCTTGGCCGCCTCATCCACCGCGCCCGGATCTTCCGTCACATAGAGGCCCGGAATACCGATGTTACCGGCCGCACGGGTGATTTCCATCATCTGGTTGAGAACGATAGCAGGCTGTTCACCGCCGGCATGGCCGCGCGCTTCAAAGCCGACCGCATCGATCGCGCTGTCGACTTCATTGGTGCCGACGATCTCGGCAATCATGTCGCCTAAGCGATCGCCCTTGGACAAATCCACCGGCTCGAAGCCGACCTTGGCGGCATGCGCCAGACGATCCTTGTTAAAGTCGCCGATCATCACGACGGCTGCACCGAGGATACGGGCAGAGGCTGCGGCAGCAAGACCGACCGGACCCGCACCCGCCACATAGACGGTCGAGCCGACGCCGACGCCGGCTTTCACCGCACCGTGGAAACCGGTTGGCAGGATATCGGACAGCATGGTCAGGTCGCGGATCTTCGACATCGCCTTGTCGCGATCGGGGAATTTCAGAAGGTTGAAGTCGGCATAGGGGATGGTGACATATTTCGCCTGGCCGCCGATCCAGCCACCCATATCGACATATCCGTAGGCGCCGCCGGCGCGGGACGGATTGACGGTGAGGCAGACGCCTGTGTCCTGCGACTTGCAGCAACGGCAACGACCGCAGGCAACGTTGAACGGCACTGAGACGATATCGCCGACCTCGAGCATCTCGACATCGATGCCCTTTTCGATGACTTCGCCAGTGATCTCGTGACCTAGGACAAGACCTGGCATTGCTGTGGTGCGACCCCGCACCATGTGTTGGTCCGATCCACAAATATTGGTCGAGATGACTTTCAGGATCACGCCGTGCTCGATCCTGCGTCCATCCGGGGCTTCCAGCTTCGGATCGTCAATATCACGAACCTCCACCTGACCCGGCCGTAAATAGACAACGCCTCGGTTCCTGCTCATATCCATCTCCTCCATGGTTTGAACATCAATGCCGAAGCCGTCAGAGCCGCGACATTCTCCACTGTCGGACGATCAATAGGTGATCCGGTAAAGACTGGGACTTACCCGTTCCTCACCAACGGATCCTCCAGAGTGATCCTCCTCCTGGCCGGTTGAGCCCGGCCATCGACACGAATGACGCCACCTCCTCAAGTGGCGTTTCGATGCTGACAGCAGACCACGTGAGGCTGAGGTAAACGTTCTGGATTACGACACGCCTTGTATGTTCAACGACACTGAGGTCTAGCGTCTAACCGATAGGTGGCGCGTTCCAGGCGTCAGTTTCCGACGGATTCCACGGGATCAGGGTTTGATGTTGGATGTCGGGTGGGCGCGCGTTCACTGTGTGGCTGGAAGCAAAGCCAGCGAAATCTAGAGCTATTGCATCTTATTTTGCGATTTTCTCAATGGCTTACTTTTGTCAAGAGAAGTCATCGACCGGGTCGAGAACGACTTTCGTCAATGATAGCGCTCACCGAGCCTCGGAACGAAAGGCCGCCATCCTCATTCCGGTCGAGTGGAATCGCATTGTGTGGCGGATGATGGCTTCTTCCGACACCAGGGAGTCAGGACAGCAAACATTTCTGCTCTAGAAACGCCAAAACCCCGCGGCTTTTTTTGCCCCGGGGTTTTGATGATCGTCGTATATCTGGTTGCGGGGGCAGGATTTGAACCTGCGGCCTTCAGGTTATGAGCCTGACGA